>NZ_JBIBKD010000009.1:0-36791 GCF_042959065.1 Streptomyces sp. NPDC007929
CGCCCGGTTACATTCCGAACCCGGAAGCTAAGCCTTACAGCGCCGATGGTACTGCAGGGGGGACCCTGTGGGAGAGTAGGACGCCGCCGAACAATCTTTGGAAAGGACCCTTGGTCCCAGCGTTCAGCTGGGACCAAGGGTCCTTTTTGTTTTTGCAGTGCGCGCCGGGCACCCGGTTGCGCGAGAATGACTTGCGGTACCGAAGACAGGAGTCACCATGTCCACCAACTCTCCCGACGACCGACCGGAGCGCGACCAGCGGCGACGGGAGGGGGACCGGGGCGACCGCAACGACCGCGGCGGTCAGCGCGGGGGCCGCGGGGACCGTGGGGACCGTGGAGGTTTTCGCCGCGACGACCGCGGCGGCAACGACCGTGGGGGCTACGGGCGCCGTGAAGGCGACCGTGGTGGCTTCCGCCGGGATGACAACCGTCGTGACGACAGCCGTGGCGGTGACAACCGCGGTAGTGACAACCGTGGTGGTGGTTACGGCCGGCGTGACGACCGCGACCGTGGTCCGCGCAGGGACGACCGCGACCGCGGCGGCTTCCGCCGGGATGACCGTGGCGACCGTCCCTCCTTCCGGCGTGACGACCGCGACGACCGTGACCGCGGTGGTTTCCGTCGTGATGACAGCCGTGGCGGTGACAACCGTGGCGGTGACAACCGTGGTGGTGGTTACGGCCGGCGTGACGACCGCGACCGTGGTCCGCGCAGGGACGACCGCGACCGCGGCGGCTTCCGGGGCCGTGACGATCGCGGTGACCGCCCGGCCTTCCGGCGCGACGACCGAAGCGACCGTGGTGACCGCCCGGCCTTCCGGCGCGACGACCGAAGCGACCGTGGTGACCGCCCGGCCTTCCGGCGTGACGACCGAGGCGACCGTCCTGCCTTCCGGCGCGACGACCGTCGCGATGACAGGCGGGATGACCGGCGTGACGGCGATCGCGGTGGGTTCCCCCGTCGTGATGACCGAGGCGACGACCGCCGCGATGACCGTGGTGGCTTCCGCCGTGACGACAGCCGCGACCGTGGCTTCCGGCGTGACGACCGTGGTGGCTTCCGAGGACGCGACGACCGGCGCGATGACCGCCGTGGCGACGACCGTGGGGAGCGCGGCGGGTTCCGGCGTGACGACGCCGGTCGGGGCGGACGCCCCGGCTTCCGCCGGGACGACAGCCGCGACAACCGTGACAACCGCGGCGACCGCGGTGGCTTCCGCGGACGCGATGACCGACGCGATGACCGACGCGATGACCGTCGTGACGACCGACGCGACGACCGCGGCGGACGCGGCCCGCGACGGGATGACCGGGGCGACCGCGGCTTCCGCCGTGACGGTGACCGGCGTGACGGCGACCGCGGTGGCTTCCGGGGCCGGGACGACCGGCGTGGTCCCGGCCGGTTCCGTGAGGACCGGGAGCGGGACAGGGAGCCCATCAAGCGGCTGCCGATCCCCGAGGACGTCACGGGCGATGAGATCGACAAGGACGTACGGCAGGAGCTGCAGAGCCTGCCCAAGACGCTCGCGGAGGACGTCGCCAGGAACCTGGTGATGGTCGCGCGGCTCCTCGACGAGGACCCCGAGGGCGCATACGGCTACTCCAGGGTGGCGCTGCGGCTGGCGTCGCGTGTCGCAGCCGTACGGGAGGCCGCCGGGTTCGCCGCGTACGCCAACCAGAAGTACGGCGAGGCGCTGGCCGAGTTCCGGGCCGCGAAGCGGATGACCGGGAACATCGACCTGTGGCCCGTCATGGCCGACTGCGAGCGTGGGCTCGAGCGGCCCGAGAAGGCGCTGGACATGGCCGGGGCGCCCGAGGTGCACAAGCTCGACAAGGCCGGGCAGGTCGAGATGCGGCTCGTCGCGGCCGGTGCGCGGCGGGACCTGGGGCAGCTGGACGCGGCCATCGTGACGCTGCAGAGCCCGGAGCTGGCCGCCAACTCCGTGCAGCCGTGGACCGCGCGCCTGCGGTACGCCTACGCCGACGCGCTGCTCGCCGCCGGGCGGGAGAGCGAGGCGCGGGAGTGGTTCGCGAAGGCCGTCGAGGCGGACCGTGACGGCAGCACCGACGCCTCGGACCGGCTCGCCGAGCTGGACGGCGTGGAGTTCGTGGACGCCATGGCCGGCGACGCGGGCGAGGACGACCAGGTCCAGTCTTCGGACGACACGCCTGAGGCGGACGACGTCGAGGCCGAGGACGAGGGCCGGGACGACCGGGACCGGGACGACCAGGGCCGGGACGACAAGGACGGGAACGACCAGGACTGACGTCCGTAAGAAGTCGCGAGCGAGGGAAGGGGCGGGATCCCGGCCGTGAGGCCCGGGGTCCCGCCCCTTCGTCGTGTCCGTGCCGCATCTCGTCCAGTCAGAACTCCAGTGCCCGCAGCACCAGACCCGTCGCCGGTTTCGGGCCGAACGACGTCGACTTGCGGGGCATCGTGACGCCCTGGCGGGCCAGGTCGCGGACGACCTCCTCGCGGACCGGGTGCATCAGGACGGCCGTGCCGCCGTCGCGCTCGGCCTTCTCCACGGTCGCCGCCGTGTCGTGGATGTAGGCGATGTGGGCGGGGGAGTCCTCGGGGATGTGCCACACGTGCTCCAGGAGCGTGGCGTGCAGGACCGTCGCGTCCAGGGTGCGCCAGGCGACCGGGCGGTCGGTGGGGATCGTCCGGGCCAGCAGCTCAGGGTCCGGCTGGTCGACGAGGTGGAAGGCGCCGTCTCCGGCCAGCAGGAACGCGTTGCCGGCGCAGGCCGCGTCGGCGAGCTGGGCGAGCGCCTCGGTGAGCGGGGCTTCGAGGCGCCGTACGCGGAAGTGGCCTTCCAGGGCGGTCACGGCGTCGCCGACCGGTAGGTCGTGCAGGAGGCGGTGGATGGCGCGGACCCGCAGGGGGTAGCGGGCGGTGTCGACGAGGAGGACCAGGCCGTGGTCCCACGGGCTGGGCGAGGGGTGCTCCGTGCGGAGGCGACGGTAGGTCGCCCAGCGGTGGTGGCCGTCGGCGATGAGGGCCTGGTGCCGGGCCAGGTCCGACTGGATCGCCGCCAGGTCGCCGGGGTCGGTGACCGACCACAGACGATGGCTGAATCCGTCCTCCGTGGTGGTCGCCAGGAGCGGGGGCCGGTCGGCGGTGCGCTCGATCAGGTCGGCCGTGGTGGTCGTCTTGCTGTCGCCCCGGTAGGTGAGGAGCAGGGGTTCGAGGTTGGCGGAGGTGGCGCGCATGAGGTCCGCGCGGTCGGCGACGATGTGCGGCATGACGTCCTCGTGCGGCAGCACCACCTGCTCGGCGGGGTCCGAGACGCGCAGGGCGCCGATGATGCCGCGTTGCAGCATGCCGTCGCCGTCCTGCTGCTCGTAGACGTAGAGGCCGGGTTCCGGGTCGGTGGTCAGGACGCCCTCGGACAGCCAGCGGCGCAGGGTGTCGGCGGCCCGTTCGTTGCGGGCGCTGGGCGTGTCGGCCTGGGGGAGGATCAGACGGACGATGTTGTACGGGTCGGCGGACTCGAGGTGGTGCAGGCCGTCGGGGCGTACCACGACGTCGTAGGGCGGGGATGTGACGGCGGCAAGGCTGCCGACCCGGTCGGGGTCGTAACGAAGGCCTCGGAACGGGGTGAGTTCCAGGCCTCGATGCGCCGTTGCCTCCGAGTGACCTGCTGTCTTCATCAGGGCATCGTACGGCTGTCGGTGGCATGGGGGATGATCGGGGGAAAGCCGTCGAACGAGGAGCGATGCGGGATGAGCCGGAGCGTCAGGACGAGGCCCGAGGCCAGTGGGCAGGCCCTGAGCGAGGCGTACGACACTGCCCTGCTCGATCTGGACGGCGTGGTGTACGCGGGCGGGAACGCCATCGTGCACGCGGTCGAGTCGCTGGCGACGGCCCGGGCGGGCGGTATGCGCCTGGCGTACGTGACGAACAACGCGCTGCGGACCCCGGACACCGTCGCCGGTCATCTCACGGAGCTCGGGATACCGACGGGAGCGGAGGACGTCATCACCTCGGCGCAGGCGGTCGCGCGGCTGATCAGCGAGCAGGTGCCGCAGGGCGCCCGGGTGCTGGTGATCGGCGGTGAGGGGCTGCGGGTGGCGCTGCGCGAGCGCGGGCTGGTGCCCGTGGAGTCGGCGGACGACGATCCGTCGGCGGTGGTGCAGGGGTACGGCGGGCCCACACTGCCGTGGGGCCGGTTCGCCGAGGCGTCCTACGCGGTGGCGCGCGGTGTGCCGTGGTTCGCGTCCAACACCGATCTGACCATCCCGAGCGGGCGCGGGATCGCGCCGGGCAACGGAGCCGCGGTGGAGGTCGTGCGGATCGCCACGGGCGCACAGCCGCAGGTCGCGGGCAAGCCGCTGCCTCCCATGCACCGGGAGACCATTCTGCGCACCGGCGCGCGGCGGCCGCTGGTCGTCGGTGACCGGCTGGACACGGACATCGAGGGCGCGTTCAACGGGGAGGTCGACTCACTGCTCGTCCTGACCGGTGTGACCGACGGCGCGCAGTTGCTGGCCGCGCCGCCGCAGCACCGGCCGACGTATGTGGACGCCGATCTGCGCGGGATGCTGACCGGTCAGCCGGAGGTCGTCGCGGCCGGCGAGGGCGGCTTCCGGTGCGGGGGATGGACGGCGACGGCCGGGGCGGACCGGCTGGAGCTCGACGGGGAGGGCGAGGCGCTGGACGGGCTGCGCGCCCTGTGTGCCGCGGCGTGGACAGCGGCCGGTGAGGGTGTGTGCGAGCGGGACGGGGGGAAGGCGCTGGCGCGGCTGGGTCTCTGAGCGCCTGTCAGGGCCCGCGCCGGGTACCCGAGGCGGGCAGGCCTCCACGTCGTACCCAGCGGGCAGGCCTCCGTATCGTGCCCAAATGCGAGGGTAGGCTAACCTAACTGCGTGTTGGTCGAGAGTCCCCCCGAACAGCGCGCGGAGACCGCCCCCGCGCCCCCGACCCGACGGGCGGTCCGAGCCTTCGGGCTCCTGCTGTCCGTGGCGCTCCTGGTGCTCGTCTCGCTGGCGAGCATCGCGATCGGAGCGAAAGAGCTGTCGCTCGGGCAGGTCTGGCACGGCCTGTTCGAGGACTCGGGGACCTACGGCGATGTCGTTGTCGCCGAGCGGGTGTCGCGGACGCTGCTCGGGCTGCTCGCCGGCGCCGCTCTCGGCCTGGCCGGCGCGGTGCTGCAGGCCCTCACCCGCAACCCGCTGGCCGACCCCGGACTGCTCGGCATCAACGCGGGGGCGTCGGCCGCGGTCGTCACGGCCATCACGTACTTCGGGGTCACCTCGCTCAGCGGCTACGTCTGGTTCGCGTTCTTCGGCGCGGCCGCGGTCGGGGCGCTGGTCTGGTTCCTCGGCGGCAGCCGGGGTGCGACGCCGGTGCGGCTCGCGCTCGCCGGCACGGCCATCAGCGCCGCGCTGTACGGTTACCTCCAGGCCGTGATGATCATGGACGAGGCGGCGCTGGGCAAGATGCGCTTCTGGACGGTCGGTTCGCTGGCCTCGGCGACGAACGCGACCATCACACAGGTCCTGCCGTTCCTGCTGGCCGGTACCGTCCTGGCCCTCACCCTGGCCCGGCCGCTCAACGCCATGGCCATGGGTGACGACACCGCCAAGGCTCTCGGCGCCGACCTCAACCGCACGCGGGCGCTGTCCATGCTGGCCGCGACCGTGCTGTGCGGGGCCGCGACCGCCGCCTGCGGGCCGATCGTGTTCGTCGGGCTGATGGTGCCGCACGTGGTGCGCTCCTTCACCGGACCCGACCAGCGCTGGATCCTGCCGTACGCGGCGATCCTGTCGCCCGTGCTGCTGCTCGGCGCCGATGTCGTCGGCCGGATCGTGGCCCGGCCCTCGGAACTCCAAGTGGGCATCGTCACCGCCATCCTCGGCGGGCCGGTGTTCATCTTCCTCGTACGGCGGCGGAGGACGGCTCAGCTGTGAAGACCACCAACCGTGCCGTGCGGACCCCGGGCGGCCTCTCGATACGCCTGGACGTACGGGCCCTGACCGTCGTGCTCCTGCTGCTCGTGGCGGCGCTCGCGGCGAGTGTCGTGCTCATCGGCACCGGCGACTTCCCCATCCCGGCCGCCGACGTGCTGCGCACGCTGGTCGGCGAGGGCAATCCGGGCCAGGAGTTCATCGTCAACGAGCTGCGGCTGCCGAGGGTCCTGGTCGGGCTGCTGGTCGGCGCCTCGCTCGGCCTCGGGGGCGCGCTGTTCCAGGCCATCTCCCGCAACCCGCTGGGCAGTCCGGACGTCCTCGGCCTCGGGCAGGGGGCGACGGCCGGTGCCCTCGTGGTGATCGTGCTGACCTCCGGCAGCGCCGGTCAGGTCGCCGTCGGGGCGCTGGTGGGTGGCCTGGTGACCGGTCTCGCCATCTACCTGCTCGCCTGGAAGCGCGGCGTGCACGGCTACCGGCTGGTCCTGGTCGGCATCGGCGTCTCCGCGATCGTCACGGCCGTCAACGGCTATCTGCTCACCAAGTCCGACATCGTGGACGCGGCCCGCGCGGTCGTGTGGATGACCGGTTCCCTCGACGGCCGGGACTGGGCCCAGGTGTGGCCGCTGCTCGCCCTGACCGCCGTACTGGTGCCGCTGGTCCTCGGCAACGCGCGCGGGCTGCGGATGATGGAGATGGGCGACGACGTGTCGTACGCCCTCGGGGTTCGGGTCGAGCGGGTGCGGTTGCTGCTGATGGTGGCGGCGGTGCTGCTCACCGCGTCCGCCACCGCCGCGGCCGGTCCCGTCAGCTTCGTCGCGCTGACCGCGCCGCAGCTGGCCCGGCGCCTGACCCGCTCGCCGGGGCCGAACCTACTGCCCTCGCTGTGCATGGGCGCCACCCTGCTGGTCGTCGCCGACTGGGTCTCGCAGCGGGCGTTCGGCGCCGAGCAGCTGCCCGTGGGCGTGGTCACCGGTGTGCTCGGCGGGGTCTACCTGCTGTGGCTGCTGGTCAGCGAGCGAAAGGCGGGCCGGATATGAGACCCGGTGTGGAGAAGCGCGCCGGCAGCGGACTGAACGACCAAGGGAGCCCCGTGAACCGCCTGTCCGCCGAGAACGTCACCCTCGCCTACGACCAGCGGGTCATCGCCGAGCAACTGTCGGTGGAGATACCCGACCGGTCGTTCACGGTGATCGTCGGTCCCAACGCCTGTGGCAAGTCGACGCTGCTGCGGGCGCTGTCGCGGATGCTCAAGCCGAGCCAGGGCCGGGTGCTGCTGGACGGCAACGTCATCCAGTCGATGCCCGCCAAGAAGGTCGCACGGACCCTCGGCCTGCTGCCCCAGTCGTCCGTCGCGCCCGACGGCATCACCGTCGCCGACCTCGTCGGCCGCGGCCGCTACCCGCACCAGGGCATCCTGCGCCAGTGGTCGGCGCAGGACGAGCAGGTCGTGCAGGAGTCCATGCGGCAGACGGGCGTCGACGGACTCGGCGACCGCTATGTCGACGAGCTCTCCGGTGGTCAGCGTCAGCGCGTGTGGATCGCCATGGCCCTCGCCCAGCAGACACCGCTGCTGCTCCTCGACGAGCCGACGACCTACCTGGACATCCAGCACCAGATCGACGTCCTGGACCTGTGCGCACAGCTGCACGAGGAGCAGGGGCGCACGCTCGTCGCCGTACTGCATGACCTGAACCACGCCGCCCGCTACGCCACCCACCTCATCGCCCTGCGCGAGGGCCGGGTCATCGCCGAGGGCGCGCCGAAGGACATCGTCACGGCCGGGCTGGTCGAGGAGGTGTTCGGGCTGCGCTGCCAGGTCATCGACGACCCGGAGACGGGCACTCCGCTCGTCGTGCCGGCGGCTCGCAAGGCCCGGGCCGGGGCCGCGGCCGGGAAGGCCCCGGCTAAAGAAGCTTCCTGAGCTGGAGCAGGTCGCGCACGCCCGCGTGCAGCTTCACCCGGCCGGAGCCCCAGGCCTTGGCGAAGTGCAGCTCGCCGCCGACCAGGGCCACCAGGTCGTCGCCGGTCATGGCGAGTCTGATCTCGGCCTTGCCGGGCGGCGGCCCCGGCACGGTGTCGTGCACCTCGATCCGTCCGCCGCGCATGCGGCCGGTGAAGGTGATGTCGAGGTCCGTGATGTGGCAGCTCACCGAGCGGTCCAGGGCCGCGGCGTCGCGGACGTCCCCTTCGGCGCGCTGCATGTTGTCCGAAAGCTTGTCGAGTGCGCTGCGGCACTCCTCGATCGTGGCCATCGCGGTCGACGGTACCGCAGCGGTTCGCGGTAGCGTCGGGGCATGGACGACGCAGTTCCCGAGGCCCCTCCGGCGGCGGAGGAGGAGCCGGCGTACGACCCCGCCGCCCCCGCTCCCCTGAACGTGCCCCGCACGCCCACCGGCGACGCTGCCGTGGACGCCGCCCTGGGCCGCCTCGGCGACGCCGACCACCTCGCCACGGACGGGCATGTCGAGGTGTACGAGGATGTACATCGGGGGCTGCGCGACGCGCTCACCGCGCTCGACGCCCGCCCGGGACCTCCGGCCCCCGCCCGTCACCCGACCACCACCCCTCAACGAGACCCTTCGGGTCACCCCCTTCGATCGCCGCACGAGCACAGGAGCTGAACCGAACGTGGCAGGAGTCGCACGCCGCCGTCTGGACGCGGAGCTGGTCCGCCGGAAGCTCGCGCGCTCGCGCGAGCACGCCGCGCAGCTGATCGCCGCGGGGCGGGTCTCCGTCGGCAAGACCGTCGCGACCAAGCCCGCCACGCAGGTGGAGACCGCCGCCGCGATCGTGGTGGCCCAGGACGACAACGACCCCGACTACGTCTCGCGCGGCGGTCACAAGCTGGCCGGGGCGCTCGCCGTGTTCGGTCCGCAGGGGCTGCCCGTCGAGGGGCGCAGGGCGCTCGACGCGGGCGCCTCCACCGGTGGCTTCACCGATGTCCTGCTGCGTGCGGGCGCCGCCCATGTCGTCGCCGTGGACGTCGGATACGGACAACTCGCGTGGTCCCTGCAGAAGGATGAACGCGTCACCGTCAAGGACCGTACGAACGTACGCGAGTTGACGCTTGAAGCGATCGATGGGGAGCCAGTGGATCTTGTCGTGGGGGATCTGTCCTTCATCCCGCTCGGGCTGGTCCTGCCCGCCCTGGTGCGGTGCGTGAAACCGGACGCCGACCTGGTGATGATGGTCAAGCCGCAGTTCGAGGTGGGCAAGGAGCGCCTCGGCAGCGGGGGAGTGGTACGCAGCACCCAGCTGCGGGCCGAAGCGGTACGGGGGGTGGCCGAGAGGGCCTGGGGGCTGGGGCTCGGGGTGAAGGGCGTGACGGCCAGTCCGCTGCCCGGGCCGTCGGGGAATGTCGAATACTTCTTGTGGCTGCGGTCCGGGGCACCGGCACTGGACCCGGCCGAGGCAGACCGTGCAGTGGCGGAGGGGCCGCGTTGACCGAGAACCGAGCTCGTACTGTTTTCCTGCTCGCCCACACGGGCCGGCCAGCGGCCGTGCGCAGTGCCGAGCTCGTGGTGAAGGGGCTGCTGCGCTCCGGGCTGGGCGTGCGCGTCCTGGAGGCCGAGGCCCGCGACCTGCCGCTGCCGGCGGAGGTGGAGCTGGTCAAGGAGGCCACTCCGCAGTGCCTCGACGGGTGCGAGCTGCTCATCGTGCTGGGCGGCGACGGCACGCTGCTGCGCGGCGCGGAGTTCGCGCGGGCGTCGGGGGTGCCGATGCTCGGCGTCAACCTCGGGCGCGTCGGGTTCCTGGCGGAGGCCGAGCGCGACGACCTCGACAAGGTCGTCGACCGGGTGGTGACCAAGGCGTACGAGGTCGAGGAGCGGATGACCGTCGACGTCGTCGTGCACCGCAACGGGGACATCGTGCACACGGACTGGGCGCTGAACGAGGCGGCCGTGCAGAAGGTGTCCGCCGAGCGGATGCTGGAGATCGTCCTCGAGATCGACGGACGGCCCGTGACCGGGTTCGGGTGTGACGGGATCGTGTGCGCGACGCCCACGGGCTCGACGGCGTACGCCTTCTCGGCGGGCGGGCCGGTGGTGTGGCCGGAGGTCGAGGCGCTGCTGATGGTGCCGATCTCCGCGCACGCGCTGTTCGCGAAGCCGCTCGTGACATCGCCGGATTCCGTGTTGGCTGTGGAGGTTCTGCCCCACATTCCGCCGGGTGTGCTGTGGTGCGACGGGCGGCGGACGGTGGAGTTGCCGCCGGGGGCGAGGGTGGAGGTGCGGCGGGGGGCGGTGCCGGTGCGGCTGGCCCGGCTGCATCACGCGTCCTTCACGGACCGGCTGGTGGCGAAGTTCGCGCTGCCGGTTTCCGGGTGGCGGGGCGCCCCCCATTAGGGGTGGGTGCTCGTCGTCGGCGGGTGCGGGTGCGTGGTGGCCTGTCGCGCAGTTCCCCGCGCCCCTGCACCCGGACCACTCGCGTGGGTGACAAGGGCAGGCCGGTCGCAATCCGCCGCCCCGACCTCGTAAGGTCGTGTCCGTGTTGGAGGAGATGCGGATACGGTCGCTGGGCGTGATTGACGACGCCGTGGTCGAGCTGTCGCCCGGGTTCACCGCGGTCACCGGTGAGACGGGCGCGGGCAAGACCATGGTGGTCACGAGCCTGGGGTTGCTGCTGGGCGGGCGGGCCGACCCCGCGCTCGTGCGGATCGGGGCCGGCAAGGCAGTCGTGGAGGGGCGGATCACCGTTCCCCTCGACGCCACGGCCGCCGTACGCGCCGAGGAGGCCGGGGCCGAGCTCGACGACGGGGCCCTGCTGATCAGCCGTACCGTTTCCGCCGAGGGGCGCTCGCGGGCGCACCTGGGCGGGCGCAGCGTGCCCGTGGGCGTACTGGCCGAGCTCGCCGACGAACTGGTGGCCGTGCACGGGCAGACCGACCAGCAGGGGCTGCTCAAGCTGTCCCGGCAGCGGCAGGCACTCGACCGGTACGCGGGCGACGCGGTCGGCGGGCCGCTGGCCAAGTACGGCGAGGCGTACAAGCGGCTGCGGGCCGTCTCCGCCGAGCTGGACGAGATCACCACCCGGGCGCGGGAACGGGCCCAGGAGGCCGATCTGCTGCGCTTCGGGCTCGACGAGATCGCCGCCGTCGAACCCCGCGCCGGTGAGGACGTCGAGCTGGCCGAGGAGGCCGAGCGGCTCGGGCACGCCGAGGCGCTGGCGTCCGCCGCCGCGACCGCGCACGCCGGTCTCGCGGGCAACCCCGAGGACCCCGAGGGCGTCGACGCCGGGACGCTCGTCGCGGGCGCCCAGCGGGCCCTGGACGCCGTACGGTCGCACGATCCGGCGCTGGCCGCGCTCGCGGACCGCATCGGGGAGATCGGGATCCTGCTGCGCGACGCGGCCGGGGACCTGGCGGGGTACGCCGACGACCTGGACGCCGATCCGCTGCGGCTGGCGGCCGTCGAGGAGCGGCGGGCCGCGCTCACCGGGCTGACGCGCAAGTACGGCGAGGACATCGCCACCGTGCTGGCCTGGGCCGAGCAGAGTGCCACGAGGCTCACCGAACTCGACGGCGACGACGAGCGGATCGGGGAGCTGACCGCCGAGCGGGACGCCCTGCGGTTGGAACTGGGCGGGCTGGCGCAGGCGTTGACGGACGCCCGGACGGAGGCCGCCGAGCGGTTCGCCGCCGCCGTGACCGCCGAGCTGGCCTCGCTCGCCATGCCGCACGCGCGCGTGTCCTTCGACATCCGGCAGACCGAGGACCCCGAGGGCGTCGAGGTCGGCGGCCGTCCCGTCGCCTACGGCCCCGCCGGCGCCGACGAGGTGGAACTGCTGCTCGCCCCGCACCCGGGCGCACCGCCCCGGCCGATCGCCAAGGGCGCGTCCGGGGGTGAGCTGTCGCGGGTGATGCTGGCCGTGGAGGTCGTGTTCGCGGGGACGGATCCCGTGCCGACGTACCTCTTCGACGAGGTCGACGCCGGGGTCGGCGGCAAGGCGGCGGTCGAGATCGGCCGGCGGCTCGCACGGCTGGCCAAGAGCGCACAGGTCGTGGTCGTGACGCACCTGCCCCAGGTGGCCGCCTTCGCCGACCGGCAGCTGCTGGTCGAGAAGACCAACGACGGGTCAGTGACCCGCTCGGGCGTCAAGGTCCTCGAAGGCGAGGACCGGGTCCGTGAGCTGTCCCGCATGCTCGCCGGCCAGGAGGACTCCGAGACGGCCCGCGCGCACGCGGAGGAACTGCTCGCGGCGGCCCGGGCGGACGGCTAGCGGCGGCCCGGGCGGACGGCCAGCGGAATGCCGCGCACCGGCAGCGGTGCGGCAAGGCCGGGCGGGTCGCCCGATTTCACTCGTGTGGGTGACCCGGCCCGGCGCATGCCCCCGCAGTCGCGCCCCGCTGTCGCGTCGCGGGGGTCCGGGCGTTCCCGGAACCCCCGTATGTCCTGGCATCCTTGGCGGAGTACGCGTCGTGACCGCCCGACCCGAACCAGGAGCCCGGCCACGTGACCCCCGTGAGCACCCCCTCACCGCACGGCCGGCTGCCGCTGCGCACCGTGCAGGTGCTGGGCGGCGGCAATGCCGCCAGCAGTGCGCATGTGCGCTCGCTGGCCGCGGGGCTCGTCGCGCGGGGCGTGAAAGTCACGGTGTGCGCCCCCTGTGAGGCCGACCGCGCCTACGACTTCAGCGGGGTCGGGGCCGACCACGTGCACGTACCGCGCAGCAGCGATCCCGTGTCGGTGGCGGCCTTGCGGGCGGCCTGCGCCAACGCCGATCTGGTGCACGCGCACGGACTGCACGCCTCCTTCCGCACCGTGCTCGCCCTCAGCGGCCGGCGCGTGCGCACCCCGCTGGTCGTGACCTGGCACGACCGGGCGCACGCCGACGGCGCCCGCGCCCACATGCTGCGGGTCCTGGAACGCAGGGTCGTGAAGGCGGCCACCGTCGTACTGGGCACGACCTCGCCGCTCGTGGACCGGGCCCGGCTCACCGGCGCGCGGGACGCACGGCTCGCGGCCGTCGCGCTGCCCGGCCCCCGCCGGCCCCTCGATCCCGACGACCCCGACCGGCTGCGGCCCAAGGCGCGCGCCGAACTAGGCGCCATCGGACGGCCCTTGCTGATCGCCGTCGGCTCCCTGGAGCGGCACCGCGGATACGACGTGCTGCTGGACGCCGCGCGCGCCTGGCGCCGGCTCGATCCCCTGCCCCTGGTCGTGATCGCGGGGGAGGGGCCGCTGCGCGGAGAACTCCAGGGGCGGATCGAGGAGGAGGGCCTGCCGGTCCGGCTCATCGGACGGCGCGACGACGTCACCGACCTGCTCGCCGCCGCCGACCTCGCCCTGCTGCCGAGCCGTTGGGAGGCGCGCTCCGTCCTCGCCCAGGAGGCCCTGCACGCGCGCGTGCCCCTCGTCGCGACTGACGTCGGCGGCATCCCCGAACTCGTCGGCGACGCCGCCGAACTCGTCCCCTACGGCGATGCCAAGGCCCTCGCCGAATCCGTCGTACGGCTGCTCGGCGACCGGGCCCGCCGGGACGTGCTGGCCGCCAAGGGCGCCCGGCAGGCGGCCGGCTGGCCGACCGAGGACGAGACGGTCGCCCAAGTGCTCAGCGTGTACGACGAGTTGACCCAGCCCCGGCCCCTTCCCTAGGGGGTGTCTGACACATGCCCGCGGCGTCGCGACGCCCGGCACGCACGCTCGCCGCGTTGCCGAACCGTCCACGTGGCTCCGCCACGAGGACGCTCCGGCGCCTTGCGATCGCACGCACCGGACGCCGCTCCTTCTCCCGCGCTCATTCGTCAGACACCCCCTAGCTACGGGACGTGCCTGCGGGCCCGCAGGGCCAGGCTCAGGGCCAGGACCGTCTGCGGGTCGTCGAGGTCCGTGCCCAGCAACTCCCCGATGCGCGCCAGCCGGTTGTACAGGGTCTGCCGGTTCAGATGCAGCTCCCGCGCCGTCTCCGCCTTGCGCCCGGCGTGGGCGAGGTAGGTCGTCAACGTGGGCAGCAGCGGCGGCCGGGAGCGGCGGTCGTGCTCCAGGAGCGGGCCGAGGGCCCGGTCGACGAAGGCCGCCAGGTCCGGATGGTCGCGCAGCCGCCACAGCAGCAGGTCTATGTCCAGGCGGCGGGCGTCGTACCAGGGCCGGTCCGGCAGACCCTGCGCCGCCGTGGCCGTCTCGGCGGCGTGCCGCAGCCCCGAGGCGGCGGCAGGCCAGCCCCCGGCCGTCCCCACGACCACCACGGGCGGCTGCCCGCCGGGCCGCGGCATGCCCGCCCGGCCCACCCCGGCCCGCAGCGCCGCCGCGACCCGGTCCGCGACAGCGGCCCGCTCCGACTCCGCCCGCAGCCCGAGCAGCACCAGTACCCGGCCCTCCACCGGCCGCACCCCGAGCAGCACCGGCACCCCCACCGACGCCAGCTCCTCCGAGATCGCCCGGGCCAGCACCGCCCAGCCGCCACCGGGCGACAAGGCGTCCCCGAGCCGCATCACCACCGGCAGCAGCGGCCCCTCACCCGGCCGGAAGCCCAGCACGCGCGCCTGCGCCGGGGCGTCCTCGGCGCTCACCCGGCCCTCGGCGAGGTCGGTGAGGAAATCGCCCCGCCCGCGCGCCGCCAGCTCCTCCTCCTGGCGGGCCTGCATCAGCACCACGGCCAGGATGCCCGCGGCCCGCTCGGCCGCCATCCGGTGCACCGGCGCCAGGGGCGTGCGCACGGGCAGCAGGACCAGACGCGCCCGGACACCCCCGCTGCCGGGCCCGCCGCCCGGCACGTCCACCAGCACCGAACCCGCGAGCGGCGGCTCGTCCTTGTGCTGGCCGCGCAGCCCCTCCCACACCTGGAGCGGGTCCGCGCCCTCGGGACCGGCCCCGGCCGCGTACAGCAACTGACCGTCCGCCGTCTCCAGGAACACCGGGTTCCCGGCGAAGTCGGCCAGGATGCCCAGCACTTGAGGCACACCGCCGCCGCCCAGCACGGCCTGAGTGCACCGTCGGTGCACCTCCTCGGCGCGCTGGAGCAGGGCGTAGTGGCCGTTGACGATCTCGGTGTGGACCTCCTCCGTGACCGTGACGAAGGCGACCTCGCGGTGCAGTTGGACCAGGGGCAGCCCGGCGGTGCGCGCCGTGTCGACGAGGGCCGCGGGCAGCCGGGTGAAGCGCGGGCCCAGCTCCACGACCAGGGCCGCGATGCCGCGCTCGGCCAGGGTGCGCACGAACGCCCGCTGCTCGGCGGGGCGGGTGCCGAGGCCGTAGCCCGTGGTCAGCAGGAGTTCACCGCCCTTGAGCAGGGAGGCGATGTGCGGCACCTCGCCGGCATGCACCCAGCGCACCGTCCGCCCGAGCCGCTCGGCACCCGCCAGCACCTCGGGCAGTCCGCTGCGCAGCCCCGGCAGCTCCAGCGCCCGCTGCACGGTGATCCCGGCGCCCTGGGTGTCGTAACCGCTGTCCGTCCCGCTGTCCATGTGCCGGACGCTACCCGCGCGGGTGCCCTACGGACATCTCCGGACGGGCACCGGGACGATCACGCCCCGGATCCCGCCGTGGATCTCCCCGGATTACGGTGGGCCCGGCCGGGTACGGGCGCCCTCATGGACATGAGCGTGGTCGCGGTGGGGCGGGAGGACGACAGTCCGGTCGAGGAGCCGTTGCGGGTCGCGGTGCTCGCCGACCGGCTCGGGTACCCGGAGGTGTGGGCGGGCGAGGGACCCACGTGGGACTCGTTCGTCCTCGCGACGGCGATCGGCGCCGCCACCGAACGGGTCGCGCTGACCGCCGGACCCGTGCCGGTGTCGGTGCGCGACCCGCTCACCGTCGTCCGGGGCGCCGCCTCCACCGCCGCCGTCACCGGCCGGCCCGTCGGCGTGGCCCTGGGCACCTCCAGCAAGCGGGTCGTCGAGGGCGTGCACGGCCGGCCGCGCACCCGGCCCGCCGCCGCCCTCGCGGAGTCCGCGGCGGCCGTACGGGCGCTGATGGACAGCGTGCCGGGCGAGCCGATCGTGCCCGGTAGCGGCTTCCCGCGCCGGCTGCCGCCGCCCGGCGGCCCGCTCACCGTCGCCGCGTTCGGGGAGCGGGCGGTCGCCGCGGCCGTCGCGCACGCCGACCGGATGCTGCTCGACCTCGTCTCGCCCGAGCAGGTCCGGATGCTGCGGGACCGGATGCTCGCCGCCGCGCGGAAGGCCGGCCGTACGCCGCCGCGGCTTGCCGCCTGGCTGCCCGCCGCCGTGGATCCGGAGCCGGAGTCGCTCACCCAGGTCCTGCGCAGCGTCGTCGGCTATCTCGCGGTGCCGGGCTACAGCGACATGTTCGTCGACGCGGGCTTCGCGGAGGTCGTCGAGCTGGCCGCCAAGGGCGCCGATCCGGACACCCTGCTGCGGGCCCTGCCGCGCGAGGCCGCCGGCACGGTCGCCCTCGTCGGCGACCCGGACACCGTCCGCACCCGCGTCGCCGCCTACGCCGAGGCCGGCCTGGACGAGATAGCCCTGGTCCCGGCCACGGCCGGAGATCCCGCGGGGGAGCGCACGCTCACGGCCCTCAGGCCGAGGTGACGCCTGCGCGTCCCGCTCAGCCGCCGTACGCCCCCGAGGCCGTCAGGCGCAGTGCCGTGTCGATGAGCGGCACATGGCTGAAGGCCTGCGGGAAGTTGCCCACCTGGCGCTGGAGGCGCGGGTCCCACTCCTCGGCCAGCAGGCCCAGGTCGTTGCGCAGGGACAGCAGCTTCTCGAAGAGCTTGCGGGCCTCGTCGACGCGGCCGATCATCGCCAGGTCGTCGGCCATCCAGAACGAGCACGCCAGGAACGCGCCCTCGTCGCCGGGCAGACCGTCGACGCCCTCGTCGCCGCCCGAGGTCGGGTAGCGCAGGATGAAGCCGTCCGGCGTGGACAGCTCCCGCTGGATCGCCTCGATCGTGCCGATGACCCGCTTGTCGTCCGGCGGCAGGAAGCCCATCTGCGGGATCAGCAGCAGGGAGGCGTCCAGCTCCTTCGAGCCGTACGACTGCGTGAAGGTGTTGCGTTCCTTGTCGTAGCCCCGCTCGCACACGTCCCGGTGGATGTCGTCGCGCAGCTCGCGCCAGCGCTCCAGCGGGCCGTCCGCGTCACCGGACTCGATCAGCTTGATCGTGCGGTCGACCGCGACCCAGGCCATCACCTTGGAGTGCACGAAGTGGCGGCGCGGGCCGCGCACCTCCCAGATGCCCTCGTCCGGCTCCTGCCAGTGGTCCTCCAGGTAGCGGATCAGCTTCAGCTGGAGCAGCGAGGCGTAGTCGTTGCGCGCGAGGCCCGTCATGTGGGCCAGGTGCAGGGCCTCGGTGACCTCGCCGTACACGTCCAGCTGGAGCTGGTGGGCCGCGCCGTTGCCGACCCGGACCGGGCTGGAGTTCTCGTAGCCCGGCAGCCAGTCCAGCTCCGCCTCGCCGAGCTCGCGCTCGCCCGCGATGCCGTACATGATCTGCAGGTTCTCCGGGTCGCCGGCCACCGCCCGCAGCAGCCACTCGCGCCAGGCGCGGGCCTCCTCGCGGTAGCCGGTGCGCAGCAGCGAGGACAGGGTGATCGCCGCGTCGCGCAGCCAGGTGTAGCGGTAGTCCCAGTTGCGCACGCCCCCGATGTCCTCCGGCAGGGAGGTGGTGGGCGCCGCGACGATGCCGCCGGTCGGGGCGTACGTCAGGGCCTTCAGCGTGATCAGCGAGCGGACCACGGCCTCCCGGTAGGGGCCGTGGTACGTACAGTGGTCGACCCACTCGCGCCAGAAGTCCTCCGTCGCCTCCAGCGACTGCTCCGGCTCGGGCAGCGGCGGCGGCTCCTTGTGCGAGGGCTGCCAGGAGATCGTGAACGCGATCCGGTCACCCGGCGCGACGGTGAAGTCCGCGTAGGTCGTCAGCGACTTGCCGTAGGTCTCCGCGGATGTGTCGAACCACACGGAGTCGGGGCCCGCCACGGCCACCGTGCGCCCTTCGTGCTTGTGCACCCACGGCACCACCCGCCCGTAGGAGAACCGCATCCTGAGCGCCGAACGCATCGGCACCCGGCCCGAGACGCCCTCCACGATCCGGATCAGCTGCGGGGCGCCGTCACGCGGCGGCATGAAGTCCGTGACCCGGACCGTGCCCCGCTGGGTGTCCCACTCGGACTCCAGGATCAGCGAGTCACCCCGGTAGCTGCGCCGCGCGGCGGTGGGGGGCTGCTGGTCGGAGGCGTACGCGGGCCCCAGGCGCCAGAAGCCGTGCTCCTCGGTGCCCAGCAGGCCGGCGAAGATGGCGTGCGAGTCGAAGCGGGGCAGGCACAGCCAGTCGACTGTGCCGTCCCGGCAGACCAGAGCCGCGGTCTGCATGTCTCCGATGAGTGCGTAATCTTCGATGCGCCCGGCCACGTGCAACTCCAGTCGAACGGCCACGTCACCCCGCGAGGGGGCTGTCGCTAGTGCGGTCAAGGGGGGTTTCAGCAGGTCTTGCAATGCGTCATTGAGCGATGAAGCAAAACAGGTCGCTCAGTCGTGATGCAAAGCGCCAATTGTTGCTCAACGAACTGACGAGCTCACGTTGTTCCGGTGCTTACGGGCGGGGGGTGGTGCCGTTGGGCCGGACGGGCTCGGCAGCGAGTGTCCGAGCAGGATACGACGCACGCCGATGATCCGGGTGCCCGTCCCGGCAAGGTGGGTACGCCGAACGAGTGAGCAACGGGTGAGGGACCGGTGACGGTGATCGTCTCCGTGTCGGGATGTGTGCGGAGCGTGGCCGGAAGCCATCGCCCCGCGGCGCTGATACGCTGGTAGCCCGTGGACCGGTGGGCCCCTTCCCGACAGGGAACCCCCGAACCGCAGCGACGGCGCCCCGGAGTTTTCCGGCGGGCAGCCGCACCGCACCCCCAGACCGCGACCACGGGAGCCCCGTCTTGGCCATGCCGCCCGCCGCTTTTCGTAATTCGACGACCAAGCACATCTTCGTCACCGGGGGTGTCGCCTCCTCGCTCGGCAAGGGCCTGACGGCCTCCAGCCTCGGCATGCTGCTCAAGGCCCGCGGTCTGCGCGTCGTGATGCAGAAGCTCGACCCGTACCTGAACGTGGACCCGGGCACGATGAACCCCTTCCAGCACGGTGAGGTGTTCGTCACCAACGACGGCGCCGAGACCGACCTGGACATCGGCCACTACGAGCGTTTCCTCGACCGCGACCTCGACGGTTCCGCCAACGTCACCACCGGTCAGGTGTACAACACCGTGATCGCCAAGGAGCGGCGCGGCGAGTACCTGGGTGACACCGTGCAGGTCATCCCGCACATCACCAACGAGATCAAGCACCGCATCCGCCGCATGGCGACGGACGAGGTCGACGTCGTGATCACCGAGGTCGGCGGCACGGTCGGCGACATCGAGTCGCTGCCGTTCCTGGAGACCGTCCGCCAGGTCCGTCACGAGGTCGGCCGTGACAACGTGTTCGTCGTCCATATCTCGCTCCTGCCGTACATCGGCCCCTCGGGTGAGTTGAAGACGAAGCCCACCCAGCACTCGGTTGCGGCCCTGCGCAACATCGGTATCCAGCCGGACGCGATCGTGCTGCGCTGCGACCGCGAGGTGCCCACCGCGATCAAGCGGAAGATCTCGCTGATGTGCGACGTCGACGAGGCCGCCGTCGTGGCCTGCCCCGACGCCCGCTCGATCTACGACATCCCGAAGACCGTGCACGGTGAGGGCCTGGACGCCTACGTCGTCCGCAAGCTGGACCTGCCGTTCCGCGACGTGGACTGGACGACCTGGGACGACCTGCTCGACCGCGTCCACAACCCCGACCACGAGATCACCCTCGCCCTGGTCGGCAAGTACATCGACCTGCCCGACGCCTATCTGTCGGTGACCGAGGCGCTGCGCGCCGGCGGCTTCGCCAACAAGGCCCGCGTCAAGATCAAGTGGGTCACCTCCGACGACTGCAAGACCCCGGCGGGCGCGGCCCAGCAGCTCGGCGACGTCGACGGCATCTGCATCCCCGGCGGCTTCGGCGACCGCGGTGTGCTCGGCAAGGTCGGCGCGATCAAGTACGCCCGCGAGAACAGGATCCCGCTGCTCGGCCTCTGCCTCGGTCTGCAGTGCATCGTGATCGAGGCCGCGCGCAACCTGGCCGACATCACCGACGCCAACTCCACCGAGTTCGACCCGGCCACCGGCCACCCCGTCATCTCCACCATGGCCGAGCAGCTCGACATCGTCGCCGGTGAGGGTGACATGGGCGGCACCATGCGGCTCGGCATGTACCCGGCGAAGCTGGCCGAGGGCTCGATCGTGCGCGAGGTGTACGACGGCAAGGAGTACGTCGAGGAGCGCCACCGGCACCGCTACGAGGTGAACAACGCCTACCGGGCCGAGCTGGAGAAGAAGGCGGGCATCCAGTTCTCCGGCACCTCCCCGGACGGCAAGCTCGTCGAGTACGTCGAGTACCCGCGTGACGTCCACCCGTACCTGGTCGCCACGCAGGCGCACCCGGAGCTGCGCTCGCGGCCGACGCGTCCGCACCCGCTGTTCGCCGGGCTCGTCAAGGCCTCGGTCGAGCGGAAGACTTCGAAGTAACACACCAGTTGTACGGTGGCCGGGGTGCATCTCTTCAACGGGAGTGCACCCCGGTTTCGTTTCAGCAGGTCGCACGGTACGTGGAAGGAACGGCATGACGATCAAGGACACCCCGGAGGAGTGGGAGATCCGGGCGACGGAGACCCCCTTCACGGGCAACAAGACCTCCGTCCGCACCGACGACGTGGTCATGCCCGACGGCACCGTGGTCGGCCGTGACTACCAGGTCCACCCCGGCTCCGTGGCCGTCCTCGCACTCGACGAGGCCGACCGCGTGCTGGTCCTGCGCCAGTACCGCCACCCCGTCCGCCACAAGCTGTGGGAGATCCCGGCCGGACTGCTCGACGTCCCGGGCGAGAACCCGCTGCACGCCGCGCAGCGCGAGCTGTACGAGGAGGCGCACGTCAAGGCCGAGGACTGGCGGGTGCTGACCGACGTCTACACCACGCCCGGCGGTTGCGACGAGGCTGTGCGGATCTTCCTCGCGCGCGATCTGTCCGAGGCGGAGGGGGAGCGCTTCGCGGTCGAGGAGGAAGAGGCGGACATGGAGCTGGACCGGGTGCCGGTGGCGGACCTCGTGCGGGGTGTGCTGGCCGGTGAGCTCCACAACAACTGTCTGGTGGTGGGTGTGCTGTCGCTGGTCGCCGCGCGTGACGGCGACGGGTTGGACGCGTTGCGTCCGGCGCAGGCGCCTTGGCCTGCGCGGCCGTTCGAGGTTTAGCGCCGCGCGAGCGGTGCCGCATGTGCCGGTGCCGCATGTGTCGTCGGTCGGGTGCGGCACCGTCGTGGCTGGTCGCGCAGTTCCCCGCGCCCCTCGGGCGCTGCCCGCCCTTGTCGGTCCTACGATCTGTTGATCCGATCGGGGGAAGTGGTCGGGTGGGTCGTCGTGCTCCAGCAGGGGCGTTGCAGAGCGTGAACTAGGCTCTGGGGCACGCCCGAACCGGAGTCCCGGCGGGCCGGTGTGTGCGGTGGGACGGGAGTGTGGCCCGTGACGGATCAGGTCGTGGAGACAGGCGACGTGCGGCCGGCCGGGCGCGCTGCCGGGGAGATCGAGTTCCTGGGCCGCACACGGGAGTTGAAGGAACTGCGCGCCGACATCGAGCGCGCCGGACTGGACACCCTAGCCGGCCGCAAAGCACCCCGCGCGCGGGTGCTGCTCATCGCCGGCCGGCCCGGCTCGGGCCGTACCGCGCTCGCCGGGGAACTCGTCCGGCAGGTGGCGGACCGTTACCCCGACGGCGTACTGCGCGCCCGCCTCACCGAACCCGACGGCACCCCCGTCCCCGTCGGACGCGCGGCCCGGGACCTCCTGACCGCCCTGGACGAGCGGGCACCGGCCGGGGCCTGCGAGGACGATCTCACCGACGCCCTGCGCACCGCCCTCGCCGACCGCCGGGTGCTGCTCCTGCTGGACGACGCGGCCGACGCCGAGCAGGTCGACGCCCTGCTGCCCGACACACCGGACTGCCTCGTCGTCGCGGTCTCCCAGGGCCCGCTGACCGGCATCTCCGACGTCCGCCCCTGCACCCTGGGCGGCCTGGACGCCAAGTCCGGGGTGGAGCTGCTGACCCGGCACACCGGCTCGGTCCGCATCACCGTCGACCCCCGGGCCGCCGAGGGCCTCGCCGAGGAGTGCCAGGGGCAGCCCGCCGCGCTGATGCTGGCCGGCGGCTGGCTCGCGGCCCGCCCCAAGGCCGCCGTCTCCGATCTCGCCAAACAGCTGCGCGCCGAGGACACCGAGGGCACCGCCCTGACCCGGGTGTTCCGGCTCGCGTACGACGCCCTGCCCGCGACCTCCGCCCGGATGCTGCGCCTGCTGGCCCTCGCCCCGGCCGGGCTGGTCGACCCGCAGACCGCCTCCGCGCTGGTCGGCTCCTCGGTCGGCGGCGCCCGCGCCCTGCTCGACGACTTCGTCGCCCTGGGCTTCCTGCACGCGGTGGACTCCCCGCTGCCGCAGTACGAGGTGCCCGGCTGCCTGCAGCCGCAGCTGCGGATCCTCGCCGAGCACCACGAACGCCCCGCCGAGCTCCAGCTGGCCCGCGCCCGCATGCTGGAGCGGACCGTACGGCTGCTCCAGGCCTGCCGCGCCATCACCGAGACCGACAGCCCCCAGGCCCGCCAGAAGCTCCTCGACATGCCGCGCGCCCTGCGCTTCCCCACCCCGCGGGCCGCCGCCGACTGGCTGCGCCTGACCCGGCCCGCCCTGCTGGCCTCGGCCCGGCTCGCGGTCGCCGACGGCGAGCTCGACACCCTGGCACGGCGGCTGATGTCCCAGCTGGTCCGGGCGATGGCGGCGCACATCGGCACCCAGGCCGCCGCGCCCGACCTGTACGACATCCACCGCATGGTCCTCGGTGTCGCCGAGCGCCGGAGACTGCCCCGGGAGCGCGCCGCCGCCCTGCTCAACCTCGGCGACCTCGACGCCCGCACCGGCCGTACGGCCGACGCCCTGGCCCGCTACCGGGCCGCGCTGGACGCCGGGCGCGAGGTGAACGACCCGTACGCGACCGGCCGCGCGATGGAATCCGTAGGAGGCGCCTACCAGGACCTCGACGACTTCGACCGGGCCGCCGACTGGTTCGGCCGCGCCCTGGTCGAGCGGCTCGCCCGGGGCGAGCGCGCGGAGGCCGCCCGGCTCTACGGGCGGATCGCCGCGGCCCACACCTTCGCCGGCCGCTACGGCGAGGCCCTGCGCAACTGGCGCGCGGCGATCGCCGGACACCGCAAGAACGGCGACGTGGCCGCCCAGGCCCGGGCCCTGAGCGAGCTGGCGCGGGTCCAGGAGTACGCGGGCCGCCCGGAGGAATCGCTGCGCACCTGCCGGGAGGCCGTGGAGTGGGCCCGGCGCGCCGAGGACCCGCGGTTGCAGGCGGCCCTGCATCTGCGGCTCGCCGACACCCTCGAACACCTCGAAGACCCCGCCTCGGCAGCGCTGCACCGGGGCGCCGCCGAGCGGATTCTCGGCGATTCAAACCTTCAAAACGACCCTGACGCCTGCGAAATCCGTACCGCATCACTCGAAGATTGATGCAATGAAAGGCTAGACAGCGAGAACACCTTCATTAGACTGGCTCTGCCGCACGTTCTCCTGCGGTCTCTCCCGGTGTGCCCGTGCGTGCCCGGGTATGTCTTAGTAAGACCCCCCATACCCTCTGAGCCAAGGACCGTGATCGACGTGAAGGTCGGCATCCCCCGCGAGGTCAAGAACAACGAGTTCCGGGTGGCCATCACCCCCGCCGGCGTGCACGAGCTGGTGCGCCACGGCCACCAGGTCGTCATCGAGCGTGGCGCCGGCGTCGGCTCCTCGATCCCCGACACCGAGTACGTCGCCGCCGGTGCGCAGATCCTGGACACCGCCGACGAGGTGTGGGCCGCCGCCGACCTGCTGCTGAAGGTCAAGGAGCCCATCGCCGAGGAGTACCACCGCCTCCGCAAGGACCAGACGCTCTTCACCTACCTGCACCTGGCCGCCTCCAAGGAGTGCACGGACGCCCTCCTGGAGTCCGGCACCACCGCCATCGCCTACGAGACCGTCGAGCTGCCCAGCCGCGCGCTGCCGCTGCTCGCTCCGATGTCCGAGGTCGCCGGCCGGCTGGCCCCGCAGGTCGGCGCCTACCACCTGATGCGCGCCAACGGTGGCCGCGGTGTGCTGCCCGGCGGTGTCCCCGGCGTGCTGGCCGGCCGTGCCGTCGTGATCGGCGGCGGTGTCTCCGGCTGGAACGCCGCGCAGATCGCCATCGGCATGGGCTTCCACGTGACCCTGCTCGACAAGGACATCAACAAGCTCCGCGAGGCGGACAAGATCTTCGGCACGAAGATCCAGACCGTCGTCTCCAACGCCTTCGAGCTGGAGAAGGCCTGCCTGGAGGCCGACCTCGTCATCGGCGCCGTGCTGATCCCGGGCGCGAAGGCCCCGAAGTTGGTCACCAACGAGCTCGTCTCGCGGATGAAGCCCGGAAGTGTCCTTGTCGACATCGCGATCGACCAGGGCGGCTGCTTCGAGGACTCCCGTCCCACCACCCACGCCGAGCCGACCTTCCCGGTGCACAACTCGGTCTTCTACTGCGTCGCCAACATGCCCGGCGCGGTGCCGAACACCTCCACCTACGCGCTGACCAACGCGACGCTGCCGTACATCGTCGAGCTGGCCAACCACGGCTGGGTGGACGCGCTGCGCCGCGACCCGGCGCTGGCCAGGGGCCTCAACACGCATGACGGCAAGGTCGTTTACCGCGAGGTCGCCGAGGCGCACGGCGTGGAGCACGTGGAGCTGACCTCGCTGCTCGGCTGAGCCCGCACAGCCGGAAAGTCGGCTAACCCACCGAGCGGCAAAGGCGATACGTCAACACGGGTCGTCAACGCCGCGCACCCGGCCGGACCTTGCCCGACAAGGTCCGGCCGGATGTGTGTATGGTCACTTCGCGATTCTCGCGCAACTCGCCTCGAACGTAACCCTTCAACCGATTCGCACACCGGTGAAACCTGCCGTGCGACGGCCGTACGCCCTTGACAGCGGGATGTTTCATTGCCGACACATCGGGCCGGGTACGGCGGATTGTGTTGCTGCGGACGCCCGACACGCCATAGAGTCGCCAGCTGTCGGCATGGTGCCACGCTGACCTGTCTAGAAGTTTCCTGGTCACCAAGGAGGTAAGACGACTTGTGAATGAGTCGACATTTACTCCCGGGGGTGGCCAACCAGGAATGCCTGCACGGGACCAGGAGCCCGCGGGGTTCGCGGCTGTCGGCTCCGTCGCTGTGCGCACCTTCGCAGCCCACCAGAGTCAGCAGGCGACTCACACAGCACACCAGAAGATGGATGGCCATCACGTGAACGCCATGGCCGGCGACGGAAGTGGCGCGCCCCACAACCACTTCGCCGACTACGACGAACTGCCCGAGGGGCACTTCTACGACCCCGACGCGGAGTACGAGCCCGACCCCGAGTACGCGGCCACTCTCGCGCCCGACGCTGCCAGACAGCGCCGTGAGCGCGTCGGCCCGACCGGGCGTCCGCTGCCGTACTTCCCGATCCCGGGTCCGCTGCCCGAGCACGGACCCGCGAAGATCATCGCGATGTGCAACCAGAAGGGCGGCGTCGGCAAGACCACGTCGACCATCAACCTGGGTGCCGCGCTCGCGGAGTACGGACGCCGGGTCCTGCTCGTGGACTTCGACCCGCAGGGCGCGCTGTCGGTCGGACTCGGCGTCAACCCGATGGAGCTCGACCTCACCGTCTACAACCTGCTCATGGAGCGGGGGATGGCGGCCGACGAGGTGCTGCTGAAGACGGCGGTCCCCAACATGGACCTGCTGCCCAGCAACATCGACCTGTCGGCGGCCGAGGTCCAGCTCGTTTCCGAGGTCGCCCGCGAGTCGACGTTGCAGCGCGCCCTGAAGCCGCTGCTGCCCGACTACGACTTCATCGTCATCGACTGCCAGCCCTCGCTCGGCCTGCTCACGGTGAACGCCCTGACGGCCGCGCACAAGGTGATAGTGCCGCTGGAGTGCGAGTTCTTCGCGCTGCGTGGTGTGGCGCTGCTGACGGAGACCATCGAGAAGGTCCAGGAGCGGCTCAACCCGGAGCTGGAACTCGACGGCATCCTCGCCACGATGTACGACTCGCGCACGGTGCACAGCCGTGAGGTGCTCGCGCGGGTGGTCGAGGCGTTCGACGACCACGTCTACCACACGGTCATCGGGCGCACGGTCCGCTTCCCGGAGACCACGGTCGCCGGTGAGCCGATCACCACGTACGCCTCCAACTCCGTCGGTGCCGCCGCCTATCGCCAGCTCGCCAGGGAGGTGCTCGCCCGGTGTCACGCCGAGTGAGTCTGCCGGGGGCCGACGAACTCTTCCGTACGACAGGGGGGATGGCGCTTCAGTCGTCCCAGCCCAGGCGTCAGGCCAACGGCGACGCCCGGGTGCCCGCTCCGGCGGGGGAGGGCGACGCCGCTGCCGCAGCGGAGGACGCGCCGCAGTCGGTGCCCGCGCAGGGCGGCGACGGTGAGGGTCCGGAGCATGTCGCGGCGGACGCGGAACCGGCCGAGGCCGGGGAGGCCCACAGCCGTTCCGCGGCCGCGGAACGCTCCGGCTCCGCCCGTCAGCAGGCTGCGGCGCAGGAAGGTTCTGCCGCCGCTCCCCGCAAGCGCGGCCGGAGTCCCTCGCGCCGCCCCAGCGGCCGTGAGCGGCACGACGAGAAGATCACGGTCTATGTGTCGGCCGAGGAGCTCATGGACCTTGAGCACGCCCGTCTGGTGCTCCGCGGCGAGCACGGCCTGGCCGTGGACCGCGGGCGCATCGTCCGTGAGGCGGTCGCGGTGGTCCTCGCCGACCTGGAGACCCGCGGAGACGCCAGCATCCTCGTACGACGACTGCGCGGGCGGTAGCGGTAGCCTGCGGGGGCCATGACCTCGAACGCCTCCTCACCTCCCCCCGGCGCCCCGCCCGGCCGCCGACGCGCGCTGGGACGGGGCCCGGGGACGGACGCGACGACTCCGCCGACCGAACGCCCAGAGGCCGAACCGCCCCCCTCGTCCGAGGAACCCACCCCCGAGGCTCCACCGACCGAGCCGGCCGAGTCGCCCGGGCGCTCCGCGGAGGGTGCCGGGACGGTTCCGCCGGTCGAACCGGGGGTGGAGGCGGAGTCCGGGTTCGCAGCCGCACCGCCTGCGGGCGTGGCCGAGGCGGTCGGGGCCTCTTCGAGCGCACCCCCGGCGGGGGAGGGCTTCCGGGTTCGGCTGGCCAATTTCGAGGGGCCGTTCGATCTGCTGTTGCAGTTGATCTCGCGGCACAAGATGGATGTCACCGAGGTCGCGCTGTCGAAGGTGACCGATGAGTTCATGGCGCACATCCGGGCGATGGGGCCGGACTGGGACCTGGACGAGACGACCGAGTTCCTGGTCGTCGCCGCCACCCTGCTCGATCTGAAGGCCGCGCGGCTGCTGCCCGCCGCCGAGGTGGAGGACGAGGGCGATCTCGCGCTGCTCGAAGCACGGGACCTGCTGTTCGCCCGGCTGCTGCAGTACCGCGCGTACAAACAGATCGCCGACATCTTCAGTGGGCGTCTCGACGACGAGGCCCGGCGCTACCCCCGTACCGTCGGCCTCGAGGCGCACCACGCCGAGCTGCTGCCCGACGTCGTCATCAGCATCGGGGCGGAAGGATTCGCCAAGCTCGCCGTGAAGGCGATGCAGCCGCGGCCCAAGCCGCAGGTCTACGTGGACCACATCCACGCCCCCCTGGTCAGCGTGCAGGAGCAGGCACGGATCGTCGTGGCACGGCTCAGGGAGCTCGGCGAGGCCGGTTTCCGGGACCTCGTGGCGGACACCGACGACACCCTGACCATCGTGGCGAGGTTCCTCGCCCTGCTGGAGCTGTACCGCGAGAAGGCCGTCGCCCTGGAGCAGGAGACCGCCCTCGGGGACCTGCTCGTGCGGTGGACCGGCGGCGACGGGGACGAGACACCGACCGTCACCGACGAGTTCGACCGGCCGCCCGAGCCGCCGAAGGAGGAGAAGAAGGCGTGAGCGAAGCAACGACCGATCTGCCGGCCGGGACGCCCGCCGTCGCCGGCCTCGATCTCAAGCCCGCCCTGGAGGCCGTCCTGATGGTCGTGGACGAGCCCGCGACCGAGGAGCACCTCGCGAAGATACTGGAGCGGCCCAAGCGGCAGATCGCGGACGCCCTGCGCGAGCTGGCCGACGAGTACACCGTCCAGGGCCGCGGCTTCGAGCTGCGGTACGTCGCGAACGGCTGGCGCTTCTACACCCGGGCCGCCTACGCCCCGGCCGTCGAGCGGTTCGTCCTGGACGGCCAGCAGGCCCGCCTCACCCAGGCCGCCCTGGAGACCCTGGCCGTCGTCGCCTACCGGCAGCCGGTCAGCCGCAGCCGGGTCTCGGCCGTCCGCGGAGTCAACTGCGACGGTGTCATGCGCACCCTCCTCCAGCGCGGTCTGATAGAGGAGGCGGGCACGGAACCCGAAACAGGTGCGATCCTGTACAGGACGACGAACTACTTCCTGGAGCGGATGGGCCTGCGCGGTCTGGACGAGCTCCCGGAGCTCGCGCCCTTCCTCCCGGAGGCGGAGGCGATCGAGGCCGAGACCCAGGAAGGCGTACCGTCGTTCGACCCGGACGCGCCTGACGACGTCGTGCCGGGCAGCCGCCCGGCCACCCCGGGTACCGACGACGAAGACGACCAGACGGAACTTTGATGCGAAGCAGCAGCGGCAGGAACAGCAGCGGAAACAACGGCGGGAGCCGTGGTGGCAACAGCGGCGGCCGCGGCGGGAGTGGTGGTGGTCGCGGCAACTTCCGCGGCGCCGGCAACAACCGCGACGACAACCAGGGCAGTGGCCGTCCGAAGAAGCCGCGCCCGGAGGAGCGCCGCTACGACGTGGGCCCCGGGGCGACCAAGGACGGCCCCAAGGCCGGGCGCGGCGGCGCGGCCCGCGGTGGCGCCAAGGGCGGCCCGAAGCAGCCCCACAAGCAGGGGCGTACGGCCCCGGCGCGCCCGCGTGAGTACGAGGCGCAGGTCGAGGAGCGCAACCGCGACCGGTACGCCGGGAAGAAGGAGGTCAAGCTCCCGAAGACCTTCCCCGGCGCCGAGCAGGAGGGCGAGCGGCTGCAGAAGGTCCTCGCCCGCGCGGGCTTCGGCTCCCGGCGTTCCTGCGAGGAGCTGATCGAGCAGGCCCGGGTCGAGATCAACGGCGAGATCGTCCTGGAGCAGGGGCGGCGCGTCGACCCGGAGAAGGACGAGATCAAGGTCGACGGCCTGACCGTCGCCACACAGAGCTACCAGTTCTTCTCGCTCAACAAGCCCGCCGGGGTCGTCTCCACCATGGAGGACCCGGAGGGCCGCCAGTGCCTCGGTGACTACGTCACCAACCGCGAGACCCGGCTCTTCCACGTCGGCCGGCTCGACACCGAGACCGAGGGCGTCATCCTGCTCACCAACCACGGCGAGCTGGCCCACCGGCTGACCCACCCGAAGTACGGCGTGAAGAAGACCTACCTCGCGCACATCGTCGGGCCCATCCCGCGTGACCTGGGCAAGCAGCTCAAGGACGGCATCCAGCTGGAGGACGGCTACGCCCGCGCGGACCACTTCCGGGTCGTCCAGCAGACCGGCAAGAACTACCTCGTCGAGGTCACCCTCCACGAGGGCCGCAAGCACATCGTGCGCCGGATGCTCGCGGAGGCCGGCTTCCCGGTCGACAAGCTGGTCCGGGTCGCCTTCGGGCCGATCACCCTGGGCGACCAGAAGTCCGGCTGGCTGCGGCGGCTGTCCAACACGGAGGTCGGCATGCTGATGCAGGAGGTCGACCTCTAGGGATCACGTCCCTCCGAGGGCTTGTGAGCACGCCGCACCCCCTTTTATAGTCGCACTGACTATTAAAGGGGGTGCGGGTGCATGGACGGCTACGACAAGCACGCCCACGAACCCTTCGCGGTGACCGTGGACCTCGCGGTGTTCACCCTCCGGGAGGGCGCGCTGCACGTGCTGCTCGTCGAGCGCGGGCAGGAGCCGTACGCCGGGCACTGGGCGCTGCCCGGCGGCTTTCTGCAGCCGGAGGAGTCCGCGGAGACGGCCGCCCGGCGTGAACTCGCCGAGGAGACCGGCCTGTCCGACGTCTCGGAGCTGCATCTGGAGCAGCTGCGGACCTACAGCGAGCCCGGCCGCGACCCCCGGATGCGGGTCGTCTCGGTCGCCTTCGCGGCGCTGCTGCCCGACGCCCCCGAGGCGCACGGCGGCAGCGACGCGGCGCAGGCCCGCTGGGTGCCGTACGCCGCCGCGGGACCGCTCGCCTTCGACCACGACCGCATCCTGGCCGACGCCCACGACCGCGTCGGCGCCAAGCTCGAGTACACCTGCCTCGCCACCGCCTTCTGCGCGCCCGAGTTCACCCTCGGCGAGCTCCAGCAGGTCTACGAGAGCGTGTGGGGCACCGCGCTCGACCGGCCCAACTTCCGGCGCAAGGTGCTCGCCACGCCCGGCTTCGTCGCCCCCGTCCCGGGCGCCGCCCGGCTGACCGGCGGCCGCGGCAAACCCGCCGCGCTGTACCGCGCCGGCGCCGCCACCGCCCTCCACCCACCTCTCCTGCGGCCCACCCGGGAAGGACGCCCCGCATGACCACCCTCGTCCACAAGCAAGCCGCCACCGGAGCGCTCACGGGCCTGGCCCTCGGCGACGCCCTGGGCTATCCCACCGAGTTCGACGACGTCCCCGCGATCCTCGCCAAGTGCGGGCCCTGGCGGCGCATGGAGCTGCCCGGGCGCGCGGTCGTCTCGGACGACACCCAGATGACGCTGGCGCTGGGTCACGCGGTGCGCACGGCCATGGACCGGGGTGTGCTCGCCCCGTTGGGACTGACGCGGCCCCTGCGTGAGGAGTTCGTGAACTGGTACCAGTCCCCGGAGAACAACCGGGCTCCGGGGCGCACCTGCATGAAGGCCTGCCACCTGCTGAAGGACGACTCCCGCCCCTGGCAGGACGCCAGCCAGACCGAGTCCAAGGGCTGCGGCGCCAACATGCGCGTCGCGCCGCTGGGCCTGGTGTCCGGCCTGAGCGACGAACAGCGCGCGGGCGCCGCCCAGTTGCAGTCCGCCCTCACCCACGGGCACCCCACCGCGCTCGCCGCGTCCGACCTCACCGCGCACGCCGTACGCCTGCTCGCGCAGGGCGCGGAGCCGACCGGGCTGATCGGCCTGCTGCGCTCGTACGCCCTGGAGAACCGCGGGCACTACCACGAGCGCTGGCTCGGCGACCTGTGGCGGCGGGCCGGGGACGCGAGCCCCGGGCAGTTCATCGCGCGCGGCTGGGACGAGTGCCTGGAGGTCCTCGAACGGCTCCAGCGCGCCGTGCGCACCGTCTCGCCGGAGACCGACCCCTGTCTGGCCACCGGCGAGGGCTGGATCGCCGAGGAGGCCCTGGCGACCGGGTTGCTGTGCTTCCTGCTCTTCGTCGACGAACCGGTGACGGCCCTGCGCCGCGCCGCCTGCACCTCCGGCGACTCGGACTCGATCGCCTGCCTGACGGGCGCCTTCGCGGGCGCCCACCTGGGCGCGGAGGCCTGGCCCACCGAGTGGGCCGACCGCGTCGAGTACCGAACCGATCTGCTCACCCTCGGGGCGCTGTGGGACGCGTGAGGGAGCGGGGCCGGGCGCGGGACGTCAGGTCATGCGGATCGAGTTGCCCTCCACGGTGATCTGCTCGGCGGGCAGCGGCCGGGTCGCCGGGCCGTGGGCCACCGCGCCGTCGGCGATCTCGAACTTGCTGCCGTGGCAGGGGCAGTTGATCGTGCCGTCGGAGACCGTGGACACCAGGCAGCGCTGGTGGGTGCAGATCGCCGAGAAGGCCTTGAACCGGCCCTCCTCCGGCTGGGTCACCACGACCTCCTCGTCCTGGAAGATCTTGCCGCCGCCCACCGGGATGTCCCCGATGTCGGCCAGCACCCGACCGGCGGCACCGCTCGCCGGGTCCTCGCCGGTGGGGGACTTGGTCGACGTGGAGCCGCTGTCGTCGCCGCCCCCGCCGCAGGCCGCGACGAGCGCCGTCGCACCGGTCACGCCCGTCGCGAGGAGGACCGTGCGGCGCGTGGTCTCGTAGGTCATGTCGTCACTCCGAACGTGCCGAAGATGGGTGAACCGGAATTTGCATCATCTTGGCACCGAAACTACCCAAAGGTGACGACCCTGGCGTCTCATCGGGCGGGCGCCGCGCACCCGGGCCGCGCGGGCTGACTAGGCTGGTCGGACGTAGAGCAAGCACGTCAGCAGCGACACGCACACCAGCAAGGAGCATCGCCGTGGCGGTACGAGCGGTCCGGGGCGCCGTCCAACTCGAACGGGACGAGGCCGGGCACATGGACGAGCGGGTCGGAGCCCTGCTCACCGAGATCCTGGAGCGCAACGAGCTCGCCGCCGACGACCTGATCAGCATCTGGTTCACGGCCACGCCCGACCTGCACAGCGACTTCCCGGCCGCCGCCGCCCGCAAGCTGGGCATCGTCGACGTACCGCTGATCTGCGCCCAGGAGCTGGACATCGAGGGCGCCATGCCACGGGTCGTCCGGGTCCTCGCCCACATCGAGTCCGACCGGCCCCGCGACGGCATCGCCCACGTCTACCTCGGCGCCGCCGCCGCCCTGCGCAAGGACATCGCCCAGTGAGGACCGCACTCGTCATCGGCACCGGCCTGATCGGTACCTCCGCCGCCCTGGCCCTGTCCCAGCGCGGCGTCACCGTGCACCTCGCCGACCCCGACCCGGAGCAGGCCCGTACGGCGGCCGCCCTCGGCGCCGGTACGGACGAGACGCCCGACGGGCCCGTCGACCTCGTGATCGTCGCCGCCCCGCCCGCCCATGTCGCGGACGTGCTCACCGACGCCATCGGCCGCGGCGCCGGACGCGGCTACCTCGACGTCGCCAGCGTGAAGGGCGGGCCCCGCCGCGCACTGGAGGCACGCGGCCTCGACCTGTCCGCCTACATCGGCTCGCACCCCATGTCGGGCCGGGAGAAGTCCGGCCCGCTGGCCGCGACCGGCGACCTCTTCGAGGGCCGCCCCTGGGTGCTCACCCCGACCCGGGACACCGACACCGAGGTGCTGAACCTCGCCCTGGAGCTGGTCTCGCACTGCCGGGCCGTGCCGGTCGTCATGGACGCCGACGCCCACGACCGGGCCGTCGCCCTCGTCTCCCACATGCCCCACCTGGTCTCCAGCCTGGTCGCCGCGCGCCTGGAGCACGCCGAGGAGTCCGCCGTACGACTGTGCGGACAGGGCATCCGCGATGTGACGAGGATCGCCGCCTCCGACCCCGGGATGTGGATCGACATCCTCTCCGCGAACCCCGCGCCGGTCGCCGACCTGCTCACGGACGTCGCCGCCGACCTGGAGGAGACCGTGCGGGCCCTGCGCGCCCTGCAGTCCTCCGACGACCACAAGCGCCGCGAGGGCGCCGGCGGGATCGAGGACGTGCTGCGGCGCGGCAACGCCGGGCAGGTCCGCGTCCCCGGCAAGCACGGCTCCGCGCCCCGGGCCTACGAGGTCGTGGCCGTGCTCATCGACGACCAGCCGGGACAGCTGGCCCGGATCTTCGCCGACGCGGGCCTGGCCGGCGTCAACATCGAGGACGTACGGATCGAGCACGCCACCGGGCAGCAGGCCGGTCTGGTGCAGCTGATGGTGGAGCCGAAGGCGGCCCCGGTGCTGAGCGCCGCGCTGCGGGAGCGGGGCTGGGCGCTCCGGCAGTAGGGCGGGCCGCGGGGGGCCGGCCGACGCGCGGCCGGACGAGTGACGCGAACCCAGTAACCTTGTGCGGGGCACTCGCGCCCTCACCCCCGCCGAGCCCGGTCCAGGAAGGTCCCCACTGTGGAAAGCGCCACGCCAGTGATTGTCGCCATCGACGGCCCCGCCGGCACCGGCAAGTCGAGCACCTCGAAGGCCGTGGCGGCCCAGCTCGGGCTGAGCTACCTGGACACCGGCGCCCAGTACCGGGCGATCACCTGGTGGATGGTGAGCAACGGCATCGACATAGACGACCCGTCCGCCGTCGCCGCCGCCGCGGGCAAGCCCGAGATCGTCTCGGGTACCGACCCGCAGGGCCCGACCATCACGGTCGACGGCCTGGACGTGGCGGCCCCGATCCGCACCCAGGAGGTCTCCTCCAAGGTCAGCGCGGTCAGCGCGGTGCCCGAGGTGCGTGCCCGGATCACCGAGCTGCAGCGCTCGATCGCCGCCTCCGCCGAGCAGGGCATCGTCGTCGAGGGCCGGGACATCGGCACGACCGTGCTGCCGGACGCCGACCTCAAGATCTTCCTCACCGCCTCCCCGGAGGCGCGGGCCGCCCGCCGCAGCGGCGAGCTGAAGGGCTCCGACGTCCACTCCACCCGCGAGGCCCTGATCAAGCGGGACGCCGCCGACTCCAGCCGCAAGGCCTCCCCGCTCGCCAAGGCGGACGACGCCGTCGAGGTGGACACCACCGAGCTCACGCTGGCCCAGGTCATCGAGTGCGTCGTCACCCTCGTCGAGGAGAAGCGGGCCGGAAAGTGACCGAGCTGCCTTCGGCGCGGGGTGCCGAGGTCGGGCGGCGCATCGGCGTCGGCCTGATGTACGGGCTGTGGAAGCCCCGCGTGCTCGGCGCCTGGCGGGTGCCCGCGAGCGGCCCGGTGATCTTCGCGGTCAACCACTCCCACAACATCGACGGTCCGATGGTCATGGGGGTGGCACCCCGGCCGACCCACTTCCTGATCAAGAAGGAAGCGTTCATCGGACCGCTGGACCCCTTCCTGCTCGGCATCGGGCAGGTGAAGGTCGACCGCGACACCACCGACCGCACGGCGATCACCCGGGCGCTCGGCGTCCTGGCCGAAGGCGGCGTGCTCGGCATCTTCCCGGAGGGCACCCGGGGCGAGGGCGACTTCGCGTCGCTGCGCGCCGGCCTCGCGTACTTCGCGGTGCGCAGCGGCGCTCCGATCGTCCCGGTGGCCGTGCTGGGAAGTTCCGGCAAGCCGGGACGGTTGATAAAGGCGCTGCCACCGCTGCGCTCCCGCGTCGACGTCGTCTTCGGAGAGCCCTTCGAGGCGGGCGACGGCAGCGGCCGGCGCACGCGCAAGGCACTGGACGAGGCGACCGGACGCATCCAGAAGCAGCTCGCGGCCCACCTGGAAAACGCCAGGCGCCTCACCGGGCGCTAGGCGACACTGAGTAGTGGATCAGCCCGCGACAGCGGCCGCTCCACCGACCACCACGATGAACGACGAGGTACGGACTTCATGAACGACCACATCCAGCCCGACGGCTCGAACGCGTCCGAGGGCGCGCACGAGCATGACCACGGGGCGCTCGGCGACGCCGAGTTCGCGGAGTTCATGGAGCTCGCCGCGGAGGAGGGCTTCGACCTCGAGGACGTCGAGGGCGCCATCGAGGAGGCGGGCCACGGCCCGCTGCCCGTGCTCGCCGTCGTCGGCCGCCCCAATGTCGGCAAGTCGACTCTGGTGAACCGCATCATCGGGCGCCGCGAGGCCGTCGTCGAGGACAAGCCCGGCGTCACCCGCGATCGCGTCACCTACGAGGCCGAGTGGGCCGGCCGCCGCTTCAAGGTCGTCGACACCGGCGGCTGGGAGCAGGACGTCCTCGGCATCGACGCCTCCGTAGCCGCCCAGGCCGAGTACGCCATCGAGGCCGCTGACGCGGTCGTCTTCGTCGTCGACGCCAAGGTCGGCGCCACCGACACCGACGAGGCCGTCGTCCGGCTGCTGCGCAAGGCCGGCAAGCCGGTCGTGCTGTGCGCCAACAAGGTGGACGGCCCGAGCGGCGAGGCCGACGCCTCCTACCTGTGGTCGCTGGGCCTGGGAGAGCCGCACCCGGTCTCTGCGCTGCACGGCCGCGGCACCGGCGACATGCTCGACCAGGTCCTCGAAGTGCTCCCCGAGGCGCCGCGCGAGACGTTCGGCGGGGGCGGCATCGGCGGCCCGCGCCGCATCGCCCTGATCGGACGCCCGAACGTCGGCAAGTCCTCCCTGCTGAACAAGGTGGCGGGCGAGGAGCGCGTCGTCGTCAACGAGCTGGCGGGCACCACCCGTGACCCGGTCGACGAGCTGATCGAACTCGGCGGCGTCACCTGGAAGTTCGTCGACACGGCGGGTATCCGCAAGCGCGTCCACCTCCAGCAGGGCGCCGACTACTACGCCTCGCTGCGCACCGCCGCCGCCGTCGAGAAGGCGGAGGTCGCGGTCATCCTGATCGACGGCTCCGAGTCCATCTCGGTGCAGGACCAGCGGATCGTCACCATGGCCGTCGAGGCGGGCCGCGCGATCGTCCTGGCCTACAACAAGTGGGACACCCTCGACGAGGAGCGCCGCTACTACCTGGAGCGGGAGATCGAGACCGAGCTCGGCCAGGTGACCTGGGCCCCGCGGGTGAACGTCTCGGCGCGCACCGGGCGGCACATGGAGAAGCTGGTCCCGGCGATCGAGACGGCCCTGGCGGGCTGGGAGACCCGGGTCCCGACGGGTCGGCTGAACGCCTTCCTCGGTGAGCTCGTCGCCGCCCACCCGCACCCGGTCCGGGGCGGCAAGCAGCCCCGCATCCTGTTCGGCACGCAGGCCGGCACCAAGCCGCCGCGGTTCGTGCTGTTCGCCTCCGGGTTCATCGAGGCGGGCTACCGGCGCTTCATCGAGCGCCGCCTGCGCGAGGAGTTCGGCTTCGAGGGGACGCCGATCCATATCTCCGTGCGGGTGCGCGAGAAGCGCGGCAGGAAGAAGTAACGCGGAACACCGGGAAGGGGGGGCCCCGCGGGGGCGCCCCCCCCCCGGGGCGGGGGGGGCCCCCCCCCCCCCCCCCCCCCCCCCCCGCCCCCCCCCCCGGCCCCCGGGCGGGGC
>NZ_JBIBKD010000009.1:36801-293502 GCF_042959065.1 Streptomyces sp. NPDC007929
TGGGGGTGGGCGGGCCCGCCCCCCCTTAGGGGGGGGGGGGGGGGGGGGGGGGGGGGGCGCGGCCCGCCCCCCCCCCCCCGGGGGGGGGGGCCCGGGGGGGGCCCCCCCTTCCCGGTGTCCGGTGCTCGCTCAGACGCCGCCGCGCCGCCCCGGCGGCAGCCCGGCGGGCACGTAGTGCATCCCCGTGCCGTGCCCGCCGACCGTGCCGACGCGCTGCCACTGCGGCTGCTGCCCGGCGGCATGCCGGGCGCTCTGGGCGCCCGCGCTGTAGGCGCTGTACGAGCTGCCGTACGACCCCCCGTAGGAGCCCGAGCCGTGCGGGGTGTTCCCGAAGGCGGTGAAGCCCAGCTTCTCCTCGCCGCTGCGATCGCCGGGCAGTGCGCGGAAGGACTTGACGTACTCGGCGTAGAGCGCGTCGTAGATCGGCGTGGCCGATGGGCCGCCCGGGGAGTCCTGAGCCGATCGCGCGGACGGGATCGGCGAGAAGGAGTGGCGGCGGGGAACGTCGTATGCGTGCACGTATGTCCAAACGACCCCGCGGGTCAAGGGATGCGGCCCGGGTACGGCTTTCGCGGGTGTACGGGCTGTGCGGGTGACGTGGGGCTCAGGTGCCGGCCAGCGGCAGCGCAGAGGCGACCAGCTTGCCGTTGGCCGCCGCCTTGTCCAGCGCGTCCCGCAGCAGGTCCTCGCGCGGCTGGCGGCCGATCGAGCCGACGGGCGCGGCGAACATCAGCACCTGCTGGTGCTTGTTGGCGGCCGCGCGCCAGGGGTCGGTCACCTGGAGCGGCTGGTGCGCCTGCCACCAGGCCACCGGCTGCCCGCCGTTGCTGCCCGGCTGGAGCACCGCGTGCAGCCGGCCCACGGCGAGCAGCACCGACCAGCCGTGCAGCACCGGCGGTACGGCGGACAGGTCGGTCAGGGGCATGAAGCCCTGCTCGATGAGGAGCGGCAGGAAGTCGTCGCCGGCGCCGGTGCTGCCGGGCCGGGCGATGGGCCCGGTCGGCTCCACCACCAGGGCCGGGTGCAGCTCCCCGCCGATCAGGACGAGCCCGCTGGTCACGCCCAGCACCGCCTGCTCGGGCACCATCTTGTCGGGCTCCAGGTCGACGGTGTCGCCAGTGATGGACTTCACGGCGCCCCGCAGCTGCTCCTCGGTGACCTGCACGACCTGCGAGGGCAGGCAGCCGGCGTGGGCGAAGGCGAGGACGGCGGTCTCGTCCCCGATGAACAGGACGGTGCTGGTGCGCTCCTGCTCGGAGTCGCCCGGAGTGCGGCACGACGTGCAGTCGTAGCTGCCCGGGGCGGTCTCTCCGGCGAGCAGGCGGTCGGCTTCTTCGTCGCCGATCTCGGCGCGTACCTCGTCGCTGACGTCGAGCATGCGCGGCACGGGTGGCTCCCTCGGGGATGCGGTGCGTGGCAGAGCCGGGTGGCTCCCGGCCCGTGGTCCGGGTAGGTCCCGGCTCATGAAGATGACAACGGGTGATCTGTGGCGGGAGTCACGCCCCAAGGCGAACCGAATCGAACCAACCAGCGCACAGGGTCACGCTCGGCGCGGAATCCCGCACTCACCGTCAACTCGCCGTTCTGGCAAGGGTGTTGCCGGGGTGAAGTGGGTCACAGATCGAGGAGGGGGTGGGTCGACAAATCCGGAAATCCGCGAATGAAGTGGGTGTCCGGAAATTGCCGTTACCCGTGGTATCGGTGAACTGGCCTGCCAGGACGGGCGACTGGTTGTCCGAAGCCGCCCGCCTCCTTAGATTCCTCCGCCGTGTGCAACGAGCACCGCTCGGGTACGTCCACCGGCCGCCGGGTTCCCAGGAACCGGGCACGGCACCACACCGGCGGACGGGGCGAGCGCGACCTCCGTGCCCCATGGCGCGGACGTGGCGTTCCGCCTTGGGGGAAGCCCGGGTGTTCCGAAAGGGACCTACATGTCCGAATGTGCCGATACCACTCGCTCCACCGTCCGGAAGAACCCGGTTCGAACCACGGCGGTCCTCGCCGGTGCGGCCCTGCTCGCGCCCCTCGGACTGCTGGCCGCGACCGGCAACGCCACGGCGGCCGACAGCGGAGTGTGGGACCGCATCGCCCAGTGCGAGAGCGGCGGCGACTGGCACATCAACACCGGCAACGGCTACTACGGCGGACTCCAGTTCGCCCCCTCCACCTGGAACGCCTACGGCGGCACGGCCTACGCCCCCACCGCCGACCGGGCGAGCAGGTCCCAGCAGATCGCCGTCGCCACCAAGGTCCAGCGCGCCCAGGGGTGGGGCGCCTGGCCGGTCTGCTCGGCACGCGCCGGGGCGAGCGGCGGCGCACCCGCCGCCGACCCGGCCACCTCCACCGAGCAGGCACCGGCGAAACCGCGGAAGGCCCCCGCCGAACCGCGGAAGGCTCCCGCCGAACCGCGGAAGGCCGAACCGCCGAAGGCCCCGGCGCGTTCCACGGAACACGCGGACCGCGGCTCCTCCCGCGACGGCGGTGACTACACCGTCCGCCGGGGCGACACACTGAGCGGCGTCGCCGCCCGGCACGGGACCACCTGGCAGCGCCTCTACGCCGCCAACAAGGCCGCCATCGGCGCGGATCCCGACATGATCGTGCCCGGTCTGCGCCTGGAGTTCTGAGGCGCCGCTCCCCCTCGCCGGGACACGGGCCCCGTCCGGTCGACCGACCGGGCGGGGTCTCGGCGTCCTTGCTCAGCCGTCGAGCTCACCCGCCTCCCCGGCGAACGCGACGCCCCCGCGGCGCAGTTCGTAGACGATCGCGGGCCGGCCCCGCAGGGCGGGCGGCAGCCGCTGCTCGGCGATCACCACACACGCGTCGAGCGCGCCCAGCAGCTCGTACGTCCGGGCCGCGGCCGCGGGCGACATGCCCTGGGCGGGCTCGTCGACGAGCACCACGCGCGCGCGGGCCAGCAGCGCCCGCGAGAGGGCGAGCATCCGCTGCTCCCCGCCGGAGAGAGTGCCGGCGCGCCGTTGCAGCAGGGGCCGCAGCCGCGGGTAGGCGTCGAGGGCCACGGAGGGGTCGGGCGAGGCGAGTTCGAGGTTCTCGCGCACGGTGAGCGAGCCGAACACCGCACGCCGCTCCGGCACCAGGCACATCCCGCGCCGGGCCCGTTCGTAAGCGGGCACGCGGGTCACGTCGGTGCCGTCCCACAGCACCGCGCCGCCCGACAGGGGCACCGTGCCGGCCAGGGCGCGCAGGGCGGTGGAGCGGCCGGAACCGTTGCGGCCCAGCAGCACGGTGAGGCCCGGGCCGGGGGCGGTGAGGTCGACGCCGTGCAGGGCCTCCAGGGGGCCGTAGCGCACGCGCGCGTGGCGCAGGGCGACGGTCGTCATCGGCCGGCCTCCGGTTCCAGGGCGTCCAGGACGCGTCCGGGCGGGCCGGAGGCGACGATCCGGCCCGCGGCCATCACGTGCACGACGTCGGCGAGACCGGCCACCAGATCCAGGTCGTGCTCCACGACGAGGAGAGCCGCGCCTTCGGCGGCCAGCGCCCTCAGCACCCGGGCCAGGGCGGACACCTCGGCGGTGTCCAGACCCGCCGCGGGCTCGTCGAGGAGGAGGACACGCGGGCTGCCCGCGAGGACCCGGGCCAGTTCGACGCGGCGCAGTGTCCCGGTGGGCAGCCCGGCGGCGGGCAGGGCGCGTACGGGGCCGTCGAGGCCGAGCAGCCGCAGGGTGCGCTCCACGGCACCCGGGTCGGCCACCCGCCCCTGCTCGGCACCCACCCGCACGTTCTCGGCGACGGTCAGCGAGGGGAAGACGGCCAGTTGCTGGAAGGTGCGGGCGACACCGAGCCGGGTGCGGGTGTGGGCGGGCAGCGCGGTGATGTCCCGCCCGTCGAGCCGCACCGTCCCCCGCGCGGGCCGCAGCGTCCCGGCCAGACAGTGGAACAGGGTGCTCTTCCCGGCCCCGTTGGGCCCCACGACCGCGGTGATCCGCCCCGGGGAGAGGTCCAGATCCACCCCGTCGAGGGCGGTGAAGCGGCCGTAGTGCGCGTGGAGGTGGCGGGCGGTGAGGAGGGGACCGGCGGGGGCCGAAGAGGGCCCGGGGGACGCTCCGGGACCGGTGGTCGCCTCGGGGCGGCCGGGGGGTGGCTCGGAGGGGCCGGTGGAGCTGCCGGGCCCTCCGGCCGGCGGGCGGCCGGAGTCGCCGGGCAGGCGGGTGGCCGCCCGGCCCGACGGGCCGCGCCGCGTACTCCCGGTGTCCCGGTGCTCGCGCCACCCGGCCGCTTTCCCGCCCTTCGCGCTCCGTGCCAGGCCCGTCGCCCCGCTCGGCATCCGTGCCCTGCGGGCCGCCTCCGGCTTCGCCGGGCGCAGCCTCGCGCGGGCCCGGGTGCCCACCGCCGTCAGGGCCGGGGCCCGGTGCAGCCGCAGGCGTTCCGCCGCTGTGCGCAGCGCCTCGTACGGACCGCCGGGGAAACGGCCCGCCAGGATCGCCAGGACGCCGATGAGGGCCGCCGCGAACCCGCCACGGGTGCCCGCGTCCAGCCCGACCAGCAGAGCCGCCGCGGCGAGCGCGCCGAGCGTGCTGTCGGCGCCCAGCACCACCACCGCCGCGAACCACAGCAGGCCGCGCACGGGGTCGTAGGCGGCGGCGTCGAAGGCGCGCAGGCCCATGCCGAGCATGCCGCCGCCCAGCGCGGCCAGCGCGGCGCCCGCGACGAAGGCCAGCAGCTTCAGGGAGGGCACACCGACGCCCGCCGCCTGCGCGCCCCGCTCGTGGTCCCGCATGGCGGCCAGGGCCCGGCCCGTCCGCCCCCGGCGCAGGGCGTGCGCCGCCAGCAGCGCGACCGCGAGCAGCAGCAGCTCCAGGACGTAGTACGCCCGGTCCCCGTCGAAGCCCGCGGGACGGCCCAGGGACAGGCCCGCGGTGGCGTACGGCTGGGCGAAGACGAACCGGCTCACCCCCACCCCGACCGCGAACGTCGCCAGCGCCAGCGCCAGGCCCCGCCGGCCGATCGCCGGCCAGCCCGTGAGCAGGCCGAGCGGTGCCACCAGGACCACCGCCACCGCGAGGGCGGCCAGTTCCGGCAGCGCGGGCAGTCCGGGGAAGCGGCCCGCCGCCAGCAGGGCCGTGAACAGCGCGCCCAGGCCCGCGTACGCCGCCTGCCCCAGCGAGATCTGGCCGCCGCGGCCGGTGACCACCACCAGGGACAGCAGGATCACGGCCAGCGCCGGGACCTGGACCGAGGTGTGCAGATCCCGGCCGGCGAGCCCCAGCGGCAGCAGGAACAGCACGAGCACCACGATCCAGGCGCCCGGCGGGGTCGCCGCGCGGGCCGTGGCCGTGCGGGGCAGGGCGTCCCGCTCCCCGACACCGGGCAGGACCAGGGCCGCGACCAGCAACGCGACGACGAACAGGTTGGTGCCGGCCGCCTGGAGCAGCGGCTCGGCCCAGCCCGAGGGGTGCAGCCGGGTCAGCTGGCTCTGCGCCACCCCGATGCCGATCGCCACCACCACCGCGACGGTCAGGCTCCGCATCCGGGCGGCCACCGCGACCGCGACGACCTCCATCACGAGCAGCGACAGACCGTACGGGTCCAGCCGCACGTACGGCGCCAGCAGCACACCCGTCAGACCGGCCGTGAACGCACCGAACGCCCAGCCCGTGGCCGCGACCCGGTCCGCGTCGACACCGCCCAGCTCGGCGAGCCGCCGGTCGTCGACCACGGCCCGCAGCTCCCGCCCGAACCGCGTCCAGCGGATCACCGCCGTGACCCCGGCCGCCAGCACCAGCACCACCGCCAGCTGTCCCCACGGCTCGTCCGGCACCAGCACCGGCGCGTCGTCCCGCGCCCCCTGCCCCCACAGCAGCGCCGCCCCGCCCACCAGCAGCACGAACACCCCGATGGACGCCACCAGCGTCTGCGCCGGATCACCGCCCAGCACCGCCAGGGGCCGGAACACGAACCGTTCCAGGACCACACCCAGCCCCGGCGCCAGCACCAGCAGCGTCACCACCGCCCCGAGCCACAACGGCCAGCCCCACTCGACCACGCACTGCCGCAGGCCGTACGCGCACACCATCGCGATCGCGCCGTGCGCGAAGTTCAGCACGCCCGTCGCGCGGTACGTCACGATCAGGCCGATCCCGGTCAGCGCCGCCGCACCGCCGACCGAGAGCCCGGCGAGGGTGAGGTCGTACGTCAGCGAGGACATCAGTCGGTTTCTTCGGCCGGTTCGCAGATCGGGCACGGGTCCAGCTCGCCGCTCGCCACCAGCTTGGAGTCCACCGGGACCGCCTCCGCCTTGCCCGCGACCAGCGGGCAGTCCGCGCGGTGCCACAACGTGCCGCCCGGCACCATCAGCAGATCGCCGCTGACCGCGAGCGGCGCGAGCCCGGCCCGGCCCGTCTCCTGCGGCCCGGCCGACGCCTCCTCCGTCAGCAGGCCGTACAGCTCCTCCACGCGCCGGGCGGCGATCGACTCCCGGCCGCGGGCCAGCAGCACCGCGCCCGCGATGATCAGCGCGGCGCCGGGGATCGTGCAGGAGGCCAGGTAGGGCAGCTGCCGTTCGGCGTAACGCTCGCCGGAGACTCCGTACCAGCCGACGACGCACAGCACCCCGCCGGCGGCCAGGGCCGCCCAGCCGGCCCACAGGACGGGATGCACGGTCCGCAGTCGGCTGGTCCGCATCGCTGGCTCCCACACGTCGGAATCGGCTGTGCGTGCGTCGGGCTGCCTGTTCAAGTCCGCCGATCGCTTGCACTATGCCCTGTGGAAGCTGACCCTGAAAGCACCGGGCGCCCATGGCCCGGACCGACACCCGGTGGTGAGCCAGATGGTTCTCGGCAGCGACCTCAAGCGGGGGAACGCGACGGGGGCTCCACGCACCGCGGGACGGGGTACGGCGATCGCCGCCGCCCTGGTCCTCGCCCTCGCCCCGGCCCTGGCGGCCTGCAGCGACGACAGCGGCGGCGGCAGCGAGTCCACACCTCCCACGCCGAGCGCGGAGCGGACCACGAGCGCCCCGGCCTCCGCACCGGCGGACCGGGCCGCGGCGGAGACGGAGATCAGAGAGAACTGGCAGAAGTTCTTCGATCCGAAGACCCCGGCCGAGGAGAAGCAGGCCGTCCTGGAGAACGGCGACCGGATGGGCCCGGTCCTTCAGGCCTTCAGCGGTGACGAGCGCGGCGGGCAGGTCCAGGCGAAGGTCACCAAGGTCGAGTTCACCTCGGCGACCGGCGCGGACGTGACGTACACCCTCACCCTGAAGGGCGCCACCGCCCTGCCGGACGCCTCCGGAAGCGCCGTCGAGCAGGACGGCACCTGGAAGGTGTCCGCGAAGACGCTGTGCGCGCTGGTGCAACTGAGCGGCAATGCGTCACCGGTCCCGGGCTGCTGAGGCCATAGCCGCGGCGCTGCTGCTCGCCCTGAGCGCGGCCTGCGGCAGCCGGCTCCCCGAGAGCGACTTCACGCACGACGACCGCACCCCCGCACCCCGCGACGCCGCGCCGCTGCGGGTCGGCATCATCACCAGCGCCACCAGCCCGGTCGGCGGCAGCGCCTTCACCGGCCCGCGCGACGGCGCCCGGGCCTTCTTCGACCGGCTCAACGCGCGCGGGGGCATCGACGGGCGCCGCGTCGAGGTGCGCGCCTGCGACGACGGCGGCAGCGGCGTCGGCAACAACGAGTGCGTGCACAAGCTCGTCGAGGAGGACGAGGTCGTCGCCCTGGTCGCCACCACCGCCCTCGACTACGCGGGCGCCTCCCGTGTCTCCCGCGCGGGCGTCCCCGACATCGGCGGCCAGCCCATCGGCGCCGCCTACGACACCTACCCGCACCTCTACGGCATCTACGGCAGTCTCGCGCCCCGCGACGGCACCCCCGGCTGGGACGGGAAGCTGTACGGCGGCACCGAGGTCTACCGCTACTTCAAACGCGAGCACGGCGCCCGTACCGCCGCCGTCGTCTCCTACAACCAGTCCGCCTCGGCCGGCTACGCCCGGCTCGTCGAACGCGGCCTGCGTGCCGAGGGCTACCAGGTCGTCACCGAGCAGGTCGACTTCGCCCTGCCCAACTTCCGCGCCGTCGCCGCCGACCTCAAGGAGCGGGGCGTGGACCTCGTGTTCGACGCCATCGACGCGCACGGCAACGCCCGGCTCTGCCAGGCCATGGACGAGACCGGCGCCCATGTCACCGCCAAGGTGACCAACGTGCAGAACTGGACGTCCACCGTCGCCGACGACTACAAGGACGCCCCGCGCTGCCGCAACGCCCTGTGGGCGACCGGGGCCAGCCGCAACTTCGAGGACACCGGCAACCCGGCCGTACGGGAGTTCCGCGAGGCGACCGAAGACCTGAAGACGCACTCCCAGTGGCAGCTGGAGGGGTGGGCCGCCGCGCGCTGGTTCACGGACGCGGCGACCTCCTGCGCGGCCACGGGCATCACGCGCGCGTGCGTCGACGCCCACATGGACCGCAGCGAGGGCTACACCGCCCAAGGGCTGCTGCTCCCGGTCCGCTTCGACCGCCTGCCCGAGCCGCCGAGGACGAGCCGGACCTGCCTGTCGGTGGCCCGCTGGCAGGACGGCAAGGGCTGGGTGAGCCAGGGCGACATGAACCGCACCTGCTTCACCGTTCCGCAACTGGCCTACCAGCCTTGAGGACAGTGGCTGTCCGCAAGGCCTGGCAGACTCGCCCCCATGTTGGAGACCTCGGCCCGCCTGCTGCGTCTGCTGTCCCTGCTCCAGGCCCACCGCGAGTGGTCCGGCCCCGACCTGGCCGGCCGTCTCGGCGTCAGCGCCCGCACCCTGCGCCGGGACGTCGACCGGCTGCGCGAACTCGGCTACCCGGTCAACGCCAGCCCCGGCACCGGCGGCGGCTACCAGCTCGGTGCCGGAGCCGAACTGCCGCCGCTGCTCCTGGACGACGACGAGGCCGTCGCCGTCGCGGTCGGCCTGCGCACCGCCGCCGGACAGGGCATCGACGGCATCGGCGAGACCTCGGTACGCGCCCTCGCCAAACTGGAGCAGGTACTGCCGAACCGGCTGCGCCGCCGGGTGGGCGCCCTCAACGCCGTCACCGTGCCGATGCTGCGCAGCACCCTGCCCTCCGCGGTCGACCCGGCCGTGCTCACCGAACTCGCCCACCTGTGCCGGGACGCCGAACGGCTGCGCTTCGAGTACCGCGGCCACGACGGCACCCCCACCCGCCGCACTGTCGAACCGCACCGCCTGGTGTGCACCGAGCGCCGCTGGTACCTGGTCGCCTGGGACCTCGACCGCGACGACTGGCGCACCTTCCGCGTGGACCGCGTCTCGCCCAGGCCCCCGCACGGCCCGCGCTTCGTGCCGCGCGACCCACCGGCCGAGGACCTGGCCGCCTATGTCTCCCAGGGCGTCTCCACGCGCGCGTACGCCACCCACGCCCTCGTGCGGCTCCTGGCGCCCCTGGAGGAGGCCGCCCAGCACATCTCGCCCTCCGCCGGGGTGCTGGAGGCGGAGAGCGCGGACACCTGCCTGCTGCGCTGCGGCGCCGGCAGCCTCGACGTGATGGTCATCCACGTGGTGATGCTGGGCTTCGAGTTCGAGGTGCTGGAGCCGGTCGAGCTGATCGAGGCGATCAGGAGGACCCGGGACCGGCTTGATGGCGCTCTGGCTCGGGCTGCGCAGTCACCGCCGCGTACTGCGGATGATGCAGGTCGAACGCCGGGGACTCGGAACGGATCCGGGGCAGCGTCGTGAAGTTGTGCCGCGGCGGTGGGCAGGAGGTCGCCCACTCCAGGGAACGGCCGTAGCCCCAGGGGTCGTCGACCTGGACCTTCTCGCCGTACTTGGCGGTCTTCCACACGTTGTAGAGGAACGGCAGGGTCGAGATGCCCAGCAGGAACGCGCCGATCGTCGACACGGTGTTGAGCGCGGTGAACCCGTCAGCGGCGAGGTAGTCCGCGTACCGGCGGGGCATGCCCTCGGCGCCCAGCCAGTGCTGCACCAGGAACGTGGTGTGGAAGCCGACGAACAGCGCCCAGAACTGGATCTTGCCGAGCCGCTCGTCGAGCATCTTCCCGGTGAACTTCGGCCACCAGAAGTAGAACCCGGCGAAGATCGCGAAGACGACCGTGCCGAAGACGACGTAGTGGAAGTGCGCGACCACGAAGTACGAGTCCGTCACATGGAAGTCCATCGGCGGCGACGCCAGGATCACCCCGGTCAGCCCGCCGAACAGGAACGTCACCAGAAAGCCCGTCGCCCACAGCATCGGCGTCTCGAAGGACAGCGAGCCCTTGAGCATGGTTCCGGCCCAGTTGAAGAACTTCACCCCCGTCGGCACCGCGATCAGGAAGCTCATGAAGGAGAAGAACGGCAGCAGCACCGCGCCCGTGGCGAACATGTGGTGCGCCCACACGATCATCGACAGGCCGGTGATCGCCATCGTCGCGCCGACCAGCGTCAGATAGCCGAACAACGGCTTGCGGCTGAAGACCGGGATGATCTCCGTGACGATGCCGAAGAACGGCAGCGCGATGATGTACACCTCAGGATGGCCGAAGAACCAGAACAGGTGCTGCCACAGGATCGCCCCGCCGTTGGCCGCGTCGAAGACCTGCGCGCCGAACCGCCGGTCCGCCTCCAGCACCAGCAGCGCCGCCGCGAGCACCGGGAACGCCATCAGGATCAGGATCGACGTGAACAGGGTGTTCCACACGAAGATCGGCATCCGGAACATCGTCATGCCCGGGGCGCGCATCCCGATGATCGTGGTGATGAAGTTGACCGCGCCGAGGATGGTGCCGAACCCCGACAGCGCGAGCCCCATGATCCACAGATCCGCTCCGAGACCCGGCGAGCGCTCCGCGCTGTTGAGCGGGGCGTAGGCGAACCAGCCGAAGTCGGCGGGCCCGGAGGGCACCAGCAGCGAGCCGAGCACGATCAGCCCGCCGAACAGGAACAGCCAGTACGAGAGCATGTTGAGCCGCGGGAAGGCGACGTCGGGCGCGCCGATCTGCAACGGCATCAGCTCGTTCGCGAAGCCCGCGAAGCTCGGCGTCGCGAACAGCAGCAGCATGATCGTGCCGTGCATGGTGAACGCCTGGTTGAACTGCTCGTTGTCGATGATCTGCAGGCCGGGACGGGCCAGCTCGGCGCGCATCACCAGCGCCATCACCCCGGCGACCAGGAAGAACAGAAACGACGTGACCAGGTAGAGATGGCCGATCTTCTTGTGGTCCGTCGTCGTCAGCCAGTCGACGACCACCCGTCCGTGCCGTGTGCGCGGTACGGACGGCGCCGCGGCCTGTACGGTCTGCGTCCCCATCGCTCGCTCGCCCCTTCGCTCCTCGCGTGCCGGGCCCGCCGCAGCCCGCGTCCCACCTGCCCGCGAGCTCACGCCATGATGCTCGCGTCACCGCGCGCTCCGACAGGGGGCGTACCGGCCTCCGTATGCCGAATCCCGGTATTTCCCGTACCGTGCCGACGCCGCCGGGCCGGTGCGGAACCGGAATGGACGGTGGCCTCCGCGGCACTTCTCCCGGCACTTTCCGCCGGGCCTTTCCATGAGCTCATGTGACACGCGCGAATTACGATCGAATGCCTGCGGAAGGCGTACGGATCCGCTCGTCCGAGTGACGGGCGACGCCGGAAACTCCTGTCGTGATCTTGTGACAGAAGCGTGACCGGAGGCGGACAGTGACCGGCCGAGGCCCCGGACTTCCGCGCTCGCCGGGCAGGACATAGCGTGGCCGCATGGCACCGACTCCGACACCTCCCGCGGAACCCGACGACAGCCCGGACACCTACGTCGGCCTGGAGGCCGGCCGGGCCGAACGCCTCGCGCGTGAGCGCGGCTGGCCGACGGTACGCGCGCTGCCGTCCGGGGCGATCATCACGATGGAGTACCGCGTGGGCCGGCTGAACTTCGAGGTCAAGGGCGGCCGCGTGGCGCGGGCCTGGAAGGGCTGAGACCCGGTGAAGGCCCCGGCTCCGCTGTGGGACCGGGGCCTTCACCATGCCGTGCGGAGTGTGTGCCGACCGGTGGTCAGCCGCCTGTCACGGGACGGGCGGACGAGGCCGAGCCGCGTGGGTGACGCTCCGGGTGCGGCGGGCGGCGGCTGCCGGCCGGGGTGATGGGGGTGCGCTCCGAGCGGGTGGTGTGGGGGCCCGGCGCCAGATAGACCGGGGCCCGGGGTGAGCGGGCCGCGACCTCCTCATGGTCGGCCGCCACGGGCGTGACCAGCACGGGAGGCGCGTCGACCGATACCACCGGGGTGCGGCGCCGACGGGCTCGCACACGGTCGCGCAGGTCGAAGATGGCGTCCTCGGCGCGGGCGATCAGCGGCTCGAACCACGGCAGGCCGAGCATGATCAGCAGCCCCGCGGTCCAGCCGAGGAGCACATCGCTCAGCCAGTGCGTACCGAGGTAGACGGTGGCCATCCCGACACCGAGCGAGGTGACGGCGGACACGGCGGACAGCCAGCGCTGGGCTCTCGCGCTGGACGCCAGATAGGCCAGGATTCCCCAGGTCACCACGGCGTTCGCGGTGTGACCGCTCGGAAATATATCGCCGCCGCGCCACATCTCGTTCGAGCCGATCACGGTCGCGTAGTGCGGGCCCAGGCGCCCCATGCCGTACTTGGCGGCGCCGACCGTGATGTTCAGCAGCAGCAGGGAGACGCCGAGCGCGAGCAGCGGGCGCAGGGTGTGCTGCCGCCACGAGCGCCAGCCCAGCCAGGCCGCGACCATCACGGCGGTCGGGCCGCGCTGGCCGAGGACCACGTAGTAGTCGACGAACCAGTGGATCTGCGACCACTGCTGGTACGGGCGGAAGAACATGACCTGCCAGTCGAGCCGGACCAGCCAGGATGTGATCACCACGGCCCACACGATGGCGCCGTAGAAGGCCAGGGTCGCCGCGAAGAGCACGATGCGGTGCCTGCTCATCTTCGGCACATCGATGTGGGCCGGTCGTTCCGGCTCACGGTCCAGCCGGGCGAAGACCCGGTCCAGACGGGTGAGCTTCGGTTCGGTACGCACCCAATCGACGTTACAGCGAGTGAGCTCTGATCCCGGGCGAATCAACGGGTTTGTGATGACGATGTGATGTGGGATTCCTCTCAGGAGTGTGTTTATTTCCAGCGAATCCGTAATCCTCGGCCGCTGCGGCCTTCAATTCCTTTGATCATTCCGGATGCGGGTTTTATTGCGCTTTTGAATTCGTTCACCGGAGCATGGCGCGCAATTCCCCTCGCGCTCACAGCGGGTCAGGGGGGCCCGGAGCCGTTCAGCCAGAACGCCCCGTACACCGCCGAGGCCACCGCCACACCCCCGAGCACCGCCGCTGACCTGCGGATACGCGCTTTCGCCAGGGCCAGCGCGAGAGGCAGGAGCAGGGGGAAGGCAGGCAGCAGAAGGCGCGGTTTCGAGCCGAAGTAGCTCGACGCGCACAGGGCGAGCGCGGTCACGACGCCCGTGTAGACCAGCAGCGGCAGCGGCTGGCGCTGACGTACTCCGGTCACATACAGCCAGACGACTGACGCGACCCCGATGATCAGCCCCACACCGGCCAGGGCCGCCGGGAACGACGTGAACTTCTCGGCGACGAACCGGGCGAAGGCCCAGCCGCCGTCGAAGCCGTTGCGCCAGCCGGCCTGCACGTCCAGATAGCCCAGCGGGCCCTTGCCGGTGTGATGCCCGACCCACAGCACGTAGCCCGCGGCGCCGAGCGGGGCCAGGGCCATGCCGAGGATCCGCCGGAACGGGGTTCCGGGGCGGACCGGGGCGCCGATCCAGGCTTCGAGGGCGTCGTCCTGTGCGCTCCTTTCGCCCGCGGCGGCCGCGCGCCTGTCCTGGGCGAAGGAGGCCAGCGCCGCCACCCACACCGCGGCCACCACGGCCAGTCCCACCGGGCGGGTCAGCCCCGCGAACAGGGCCAGCGTCCCCGCCGTCACCCAACGGCCGGTCAGCACCGCGTACAGCGACCACGCCGCGAGCGCCGTGAACAGGGACTCGCTGTACGCCATCGACTGCACGATCCCGACCGGCAGCACGGCCCACAGCAGCACCGCGCACACCCCCGCCCGGCGGCCGTACACCCGGTCCGCGACCGCGAAGACGCCCCAGGCCGCGGCCAGGGAGGAGACCAGGCTCACCAGGAACCCGCCGTCCGCGTACGACAGCGGTGACACCGCCGCCACCAGCCGCTCCAGCCAGGGCAGCAGCGGGAAGAACGCCAGATTCGAGTGCACGTCCCCGTTGGCCAGCCGCACCTCGTAGCCGTAACCGAGCTCGGCGACCCTGACGTACCAGAGCGCGTCCCAGCGGGCGGTCAGCAGCGTGTACGCGCTCTTGTCCCGCGCCGCGCTCCACAGGAACAGAGCCAGCAGGCCCAGGGCGCGGACGGCCACGTACCCGGCGAGCGCCGGGGCCGCCCGGCGCAGCGCCCCGGCGCGGGGCGGGGCCGCGCGCGTCTCAAGATCGGTCACGCGCCCGATTATCGACCCGCGCCGGAACCGTCCGTCCGGCCGGGGCGTGGACGAGGTGGGAGGAAGTGGGAGGAAGTGGTGTACGCCACATCCCTCCGTCGAAGGTGTGAGAGGTCCGCCACTGGTCTGTGTCGAGGACTCGCGTACTCTGACGTGTCACTCGCTTTTCGTTTGCGCTGGCCGGGGACCTCCGCTCCTCTCCGGCCGAGTCGCGGGGGCGTCCCCCACCCCGCGAGCCCGCCGATCGCGAGGAACATCTGGGAGGTACGTACATGTCCGGGACGACCACGGCCGCCGCCGCGCTGCGCCGTCGGGCGGCCGGGGCCGGTGCCAACCGCTGGGTGGTTCTGGTCGTCCTCTGCGTCAGCCTGCTGCTGGTCGCCGTCGACGCCACCGTGCTGCACGTGGCGGTCCCCGCCGTCACCGAGGACCTCAGGCCCGGCGGGATCGAGCTGCTCTGGATCGTCGACGTCTATCCACTGGTCTGCGCCTCGCTGCTGATCCTGTTCGGCACGCTGGGCGACCGCATCGGCCGTCGAAGAGTCCTGCTCCTCGGCTACACGCTGTTCGGTGTCGCCTCCGGCCTCGCCGCGCTGGCCGACAGCGCCCAGGTGCTGATCGTGGCGCGGGCGCTGCTCGGTGTGGGCGGCGCGATGATCATGCCCGCGACCCTGTCCATCCTGCGGCAGGTCTTCCCGGACCGGCGCGAGCGGGCGCTCGCGATCGGCATCTGGAGCGCCGTGGCCGCGGTCGGCGCGGCGGTCGGTCCGCTGCTCGGCGGCTTCCTGCTGGAGCACTTCTGGTGGGGCTCGGTGTTCCTCGTCAACATTCCGTTGATGCTGGTCAGCCTTCCGGTCGGACGGCTGCTGCTGCCCGAGTCGAAGGGCGACGGCAAGGGGCCCTGGGACGTGGTCGGTGCGCTGATGGCGGCGGCCGGCCTGTTCGGTGTCGTGCTGGGCGTGAAGCGGCTCGGCAGTGGGGAGTCGCTGGGCAGCCTGCTCACGGTGCCGTCGCTGGTGGTGGGCGCCGCGCTGCTGGTCGCCTTCGTACGGCGGCAGCGGCGGCGGACGTATCCGCTGGTGGACCTCACGATGTTCGCGCGGCCGGCGTTCAGCACGTCCGTCGGGTGCATCGTGCTGGCGATGCTCGCGCTGGTGGGTCTGGAACTGATCGCGGCGCAGTATCTGCAACTGGTGCTCGGGCTGTCGCCGCTGGAGACCGGGCTGCGGCTGCTGCCGCTGACGTTCGCGGCCATGGCGGCCGGACTGGCCGGGGCGCGGATGCTGCGGCGGTTCGGGCCGCGGCGGATGGTGTGCGCCGGGTTCTGCCTCACGGCGTTCGCGGTGGTCCTGCTGACCGCGCTGGGCCGGACCGACGACTGTGCGCTGATGGTGAGCGGGTTCGTGCTGCTCGGGTTCGGGCTCGAGACGACGCTCTTCGGGGCGTACGAGTCGATGCTGAGTGAGGCGCCGCCGGAGCAGGCCGGTGGGGCGGCGGCGATCGGGGAGACGTCGTACCAGCTGGGGGCGGGTATCGGGATCGCGCTGCTCGGCACGGTGATGAACGCGGCGTACGCGCCCGGGCTGGCCGGGGTGCCAGGGGTTCCGGCGTCGGCGTCCTCCTCGGCGGGGCATTCGCTGGGGGAGGCGTACGAGGTCGCCGCGCAGCTGGGCGGGTCGGCCGGTGCGGCGCTGCGGCATGCCGCCCGGGACGCGTTCGTGCACGGGCTGCATGTGACGTTGCTGGTGAGTGCGGGGTTGTTGCTGCTCGGGGCGGTGATGGCGCTGCGGTTGCCGCGGGTCATGCAGTGTGAGGCGGGGCCGGTGGAACTCCCTGCCCCGAGGGACGCGGCGGAGTCCCGCGTCTCGGTCTGACCCCCCTTCTTCGCCCACCCACGCGCCGCCGGTCACGCGCGTCCGTCCTTGGCACGGTCGGCGGCCGCCGCCGGTGGACCGACTGTCACGGGCGGGTTCACGTCGCAATCGGCGGCTACGGGTGGTGCGGGGATGGGTGGGCGTCGTAGCGTCTCTGGTTAGCGGTGCTAGTTAAAGAGTCTCGGAGGGTGTCGATGATGTCCGGTTCGTCCAAGCTGCCTGCCTTCGATCCCGTCGATCCCCTCGGCCTGGACGACCTGCTGGATCCGGAGGACCTCGGGATCAGGGACACCGTGCGGGCCTGGGCCGCGGACCGGGTGCTGCCGTACGTCGCCGAGTGGTACGAGAAGGGGGAGCTGCCGGGGATCCGGGAGCTGGCCAAGGAGCTCGGCGGCATCGGGGCCCTCGGGATGTCCCTGGAGGGGTACGGCTGCGCCGGCGCGTCCGCCGTGCAGTACGGGCTCGCCTGCCTGGAGCTGGAGGCCGCCGACTCCGGCATCCGCTCCCTCGTCTCCGTGCAGGGCTCCCTCGCCATGTACGCCATCCACCGCTTCGGCAGCGAGGAGCAGAAGCAGCGGTGGCTGCCGCGGATGGCCGCCGGCGAGGTCATCGGCTGCTTCGGGCTCACCGAGCCCGACCACGGCTCCGACCCCGCCGCCATGCGGACGTACGCCAAGCGCGACGGCTCCGACTGGATCCTCAACGGCCGCAAGATGTGGATCACCAACGGGTCGGTCGCCGGTGTCGCCGTCGTGTGGGCGCGGACCGAGGAGGGCATCCGTGGGTTCGCGGTGCCCACCGACAGCGCCGGCTTCTCCGCTCCCGAGATCAAGCACAAGTGGTCCCTCAGGGCCTCCGTCACCAGCGAGCTCGTGCTCGACGACGTCCGGCTGCCCGCCGACGCCGTCCTGCCGGAGGTCACCGGCCTGCGCGGTCCTCTGAGCTGTCTGTCCCACGCCCGCTACGGAATCGTCTGGGGCGCCATGGGCGCGGCCCGCAGCAGTTTCGAGGCGGCGCTCGACTACGCGAAGTCGCGGGAGCAGTTCGGGCGGCCCATCGGCGGCTTCCAGCTCACCCAGGCCAAACTCGCCGACATGGCGGTCGAACTGCACAAGGGGATTCTGCTCGCCCACCATCTGGGGCGGCGGATGGACGCCGGCCGCCTGCGTCCCGAGCAGGTCAGCTTCGGCAAGCTCAACAACGTCCGGGAAGCGATCGAGATCTGCCGCACCGCCCGGACCATTCTCGGCGCCAATGGGATCTCGCTCGAATATCCCGTGATGCGCCACGCGACCAACCTCGAGTCGGTGCTCACCTACGAGGGCACCGTCGAGATGCACCAGCTCGTGCTGGGTAAGGCGCTCACCGGACTCGATGCCTTCCGGTAGGCCGGTCCGGTAACCCCGCGCGGGGGCAGGGCCGGTGAGCGGCCCTGCCTCAGCTCTGGTTGAAGAAGCCGTCCGTGCGGTGCCCGGCAGGATCGCCGTTGACGATCTCCGTGTTGGCCGGGGTCAGCAGGAACACGCGCGTCGACACTCTCTCGATCGAACCGCGAAGACCGAAGATCAGCCCGGCCGCGAAGTCGACCACGCGCTTGGCGTCGGAGGCCTCCATGGCCGTGAGGTTCATGATGACCGGCACGCCCTCGCGGAACAGCTCGCCGATGGCGCGCGCGTCCCGGAAGCTGTCCGGGGTCACCGTGCCGATGCGGCGGCCCTTCTCCTCGGCGACGTCCGAGGCCACCTTGACGCGCGGATCGGTGACCCAGGCCTCCCCGGGCTCGTTTCCGTCGGAGTAGTCGTCGTCGTCGTAGTAACGCTCGTCTTCGTTGTCGTCGACGAGGCCAAGCCAGGCACTTGCCTTGCGTACCGATCCCATGGACGCCTCCTCTCACAGCGGTCTTTCTGCTTTCCGCATCCCTATGGTCGTCCATGATGCGGATGGCGCGCCAAGTGGATAGACGCCGCACGGGGGGTTTGTGACGGTACTGGTGCACAGCGAATCCGTCGAGAGTCCGTGTGTCCCAAGGGCCGTTTCCCAAACGGCTGCTGACTGTGAGTGAAATATGATTCTTCTCGGCGTACGGGTGACGGCCGGGGCGTACGGGTGAATACGAGGCCGGTACGATGCCGCAGCTCATCGTCGTCATGGAGTTCGGGGGAGCGTCGTGTTCGGAATCGTCAGGCCTTGCAGGCACCGGCTCGGGGAGAAGCTCGCCGGGCAGTGGATGGCGCATTTGTGCGGGCTCTGCCTCGCGCTGCGCGGCGATCACGGGCAGTTCGCCCGGGTTGTCACGAACTACGACGGGCTGCTCGTCTCCGTTCTGACGGAGGCTCAGGCGGGGACGGGCGGCGGCGGACGGCGTACGGCCGGGCCGTGCCCGCTGCGCGGCATGCGCACCGCCTCCGTCGCGCACGGCGAGGGCGCCCGGCTCGCGGCGGCCGTGTCCCTGGTACTGGCCTCGGCGAAGGTGCGCGACCACGTCACCGACGGTGACGGGCTGTTGGCCCGCAAGCCGGTGGCCCGTGCCGCGCGCCGGGTCGCCGTGAGGTGGGACACGGCCGGTGCCCGGACCGGCTCGGCTGTGGGATTCGACACCGCGCTGCTGGTCGACGCCGTGGACCGGCAGGGCGGGATCGAGGCGCTGGCCGGGCCCGGGACGCCGCTGCTGGCCGTCACCGAACCGACCGAGACCGCGACCGCCGCGGCCTTCGCGCACACCGCGGTCCTCGCCGGCCGGCCGGACAACGCCGGGCCGCTCGCCGAGGCCGGGCGGCTCTTCGGGCGGCTCGCGCATCTGCTGGACGCCGTGGAGGACCTGCACACTGATGCCGCGTCAGGCGCCTGGAACCCGATCGCCGCGACCGGCACCTCCCTGATGGAGGTCCGGCGGCTCGCCGACGACGCGGTGCACGGCGTGCGGCTCGCGCTGCGCGACGCCGAGTTCACCGACGCGCAGCTCGTGCATCTGCTGCTCGTGCACGAACTGCGGCGCTCGGTCGACCGCGCCTTCGGCACGGTGCCGGTGTGCGCTTCCCATCAGGGTGGTGGACCGCAGCACCCCTACGCGGGCGGTAGCGGGAATCCGTACGCCGGTGGGGGAGGGGCGTACGGCGGCGACGCGTTCGGTGGTGGGTTCGGTGGCGGCGGCGGTTTCGGTGGGGGCGTTCCGGTGCCCCAGCCGCCCCGGCGGCGTGGGTTCTGGGCCGGCTGCGGGATGTTCTGGCTGCTGTGCTGCACCTGCAAGATGTGCTGCGCCAAGGAGTACGAGGGGCCCTGGTCCCGTAAGAAGCGCGAGGGCGTCTGCCGGGACTGTGACTGCGACGGGTGCGACTGCTGCTGCCCCTGCGACGGCTGACCCGTCCGGTGTGGCAGGGGGCCCAGACGGTCGACTTCCGGACATCCCCGGGTCCCGGCGGGCCCAGTCCTTCGGTGGCGAGGTGCGGCGCGCGACCGGCCTGGGGGCCCGCGAGCGCGGCCCGGGTGGCGTACGGGGGCGGCGGCTGGTCGTGCTGGTGCGTGAGGGGGCGTGGGGCGTGCGGGACTTCGACCCGGATGCCTCCATGCGCCCGGGGTTCGCAGGGCTGCGCGTCACGCCCTGCGACCCGGGCCGGGCGGGGCCGCGGCATCTGGAGGTGCAGGTCGCGGCGGGGGAGCGCGCACCGTTCTGGGATGTTCCGGGAGCAGCTTCGTAAAGAACCGTCAAAGGTTGAAGTCCGAAAGGCACTCTTGCGCCGACCGGCCGTTCGGCCGAATACTCCCCCTCAGCGCTTGTCAGGGGCACGGCATGTTCGGAATCCGGACATGCCGGTCCCGGACTGCGCCTCACGGGCCCGAAACCCCACGAGGGCCCCCGACTTCCTTTGTGGAGGAACGAAAAGTGAGGATCAAGCGCACCACCCCTCGCAGTGGCATCTCGAGACGGACCCGGCTGATCGCCGTCTCCACCGGCCTCGTTGCCGCCGCAGCGATCGCGATCCCCAGCGCGAACGCGGCCGACACCCCCACCACCTTCAGCGCCGCCGAACTCAAGAGCGCCAGCGGCTCGTTGCTGAAGGCCGACATCCCGGGTACCGCCTGGGCCGTCGACAGCAAGACCAACCGCGTGCTCCTGACCGTGGACAGCACGGTCACGCAGGCCGAGATCGCGAAGATCAAGCAGCAGGCCGGCGGCAACGCCGACGCGCTCACGATCAAGCGCACTCCCGGCAAGTTCAGCAAGCTCATCCAGGGCGGCGACGCCATCTATGCGAGTAGCTGGCGCTGCTCCCTCGGCTTCAACGTCCGTGCCAGCAACGGCACCGAGTACTTCCTGACCGCCGGTCACTGCACCGACGGCGCGGGCACCTGGTACTCCAACTCCGGCCGCACCACGGTCATCGGCTCCACCGCCGGTTCCAGCTTCCCGGGCAACGACTACGGCATCGTGCGCTACAGCGGGTCGGTCAGCCGTCCCGGTACCGCGAACGGTGTGGACATCACGCGCGCCGCCACGCCGAGTGTGGGCACCACCGTCATTCGCGACGGCTCCACGACCGGTACGCACAGTGGGCGGGTCACGGCCCTCAACGCCACCGTCAACTACGGCGGCGGGGACATCGTGTCCGGCCTGATCCAGACCACCGTCTGCGCCGAGCCCGGTGACTCCGGCGGCTCGCTCTACGGCAGCAACGGCACGGCGTACGGTCTGACCTCCGGCGGCAGCGGCAACTGCTCCTCCGGTGGCACGACGTTCTTCCAGCCCGTCACGGAGGCCCTGAGCGCTTACGGCGTCAGCGTCTACTAGGTCGGCGGTAGTTCGCGGCACATAGCGGCACATCACGGTTCAGCGCCCCCGCACGCTTCGCGTGCGGGGGCGTCGTGGTGTGTACGGGTTTCGTGGGGTGTGCGGGATTTCGTCAAAGGGGCGATTTTCAGCCACACGTAGACCTCACAGAGTGCGCACACATTACTCACGCGTAATGTTTGCAGTCTGAACGTACGGGAGTTGGGTCCGATTTGATCGCGGACGGTCAAAATGAGGGGGCGTGCAAGCGCTGTCTACGCGCGTCTCGAACTCACCCTTGTGTGCTCCCCGTTGTCCTCGGAATAGTGGGCGCGTCAACCAAGCCTTCCGGCTCGTGAGGTCCCCACAACCTCTCGTGCCGACCCCCCACAGGAGGACAGAAGTTGAAGCACCGACGCATACCCAAGCGGCGTGCAGCCGTGGCGGGCGCGGGCATAGCCGCGCTGGTTGCCGCGGGAGTGACGTTCCAGACCGCGAACGCCAGTGAGACCCCCGAGGCGTCCGCACCCCGGACCCTGTCGGTCACCGCGGCCGGAAAGCTCGCCTCCACGCTGGCCGAGGACCTGGGCGGCGACGCGGCCGGGACGTACTACGACACCAAGAGCAAGAGCCTCGTGGTGAACGTGCTCGACGAGGCCGCCGCGCAGGCCGTCGAGAAGGCCGGCGCCAAGGCGAGAGTCGTGGCGAACTCCCTCGCCGAGCTCAAGAGCGCCCGCACCACGCTGAAGCAGGACGCGACGATCCCGGGCACCGCCTGGGTGACCGACCCGACGACGAACAAGGTCGTCGTGACCGCCGACCGCACGGTGTCCAAGGCCGAGTGGGCGACGCTGACGAAGGTCGTGGACGGGCTCGGGGCGAAGGCCGAACTCAAGCGGTCGAAGGGGGAGTACAAGCCCTTCATCGCCGGTGGCGACGCGATCACCGGGGGCGGCGGGCGCTGCTCGCTGGGCTTCAACGTGGTCAAGGGCGGTGAGCCGTTCTTCCTGACCGCCGGGCACTGCACCGAGGGCATCTCCACGTGGTCGGACTCCAGCGGCAAGGAGATCGGCACCAACGCGGACTCCAGCTTCCCGGACAACGACTACGGGCTGGTCAAGTACACCGCGGAGGTTGCTCACCCGAGTGAGGTGAACCTGTACAACGGGTCCACCCAGAAGATCTCGGGTGCGGCGGACGCGACCGTCGGCATGGCGGTGACCCGGAGCGGGTCGACCACGCAGGTGCACGAGGGCAAGGTCACGGGGCTGGACGCCACCGTGAACTACGGCAACGGCGACATCGTCAACGGGCTGATCCAGACCGATGTGTGCGCGGAGCCGGGTGACAGTGGTGGGTCGCTGTTCTCGGGCGACAAGGCCGTCGGGCTCACGTCCGGTGGCAGCGGTGACTGCACCTCGGGCGGGGAGACGTTCTTCCAGCCGGTGACCGAGGCGTTGTCGGCTACCGGGACCGAGATCGGCTGACACCTCGGAGTTTGTGGAGCCCCGTCCCCCCTTGTGGGGGCGGGGCTTTCGTTGTGTGGGGCGGGTTGTGGAGTTTCGTCCTGTGTCCGGGTGGGGGTTCGCGTCCGCGCCATCTCGCCGGTGGGGGTCGGGGCCGCGCCGGGGGGTGTCCGTCCTCGGAACGGCGCGATGGACCTTTTTACCGACTGACTGGCGTTGACGCGCCAACCGCTGCGGGCGGACACCCCCCGACACGGCCCCTTGCGTACGACGGCGGGTGCGGGTGCGGGTGCGGGTGCGGTGTGGTTTTACGTTTGTCCCGCGCGGCTTCGTAGTGCCGCTGCTGTCAGGGTGATCGCTGTTCCTGCCGCCGCCCATGCCGCGAGGACGAGGAGGGAGGTCGTCATCGCGTTGTTGTCGAAGTAGGCGATGGAGCGGGTCGACCAGGTGCCCGCGCCCGGGGGGAGGGCGGGGCCGATCGCCTTCCAGAAGGGTGGGAGGAGGGGTGGCGGGAGGGCGCCGCCCGCGCTGGGGTTGCCGAGGATGACCACCAGCAGGATGACCAGGCCGATGCCGATCGTGCCGAAGAGGCCCTGGAGGGCCAGGGTGGCCGCGCCCACGGCGAAGATGATTAGGGTGCCCAGGCCCCAGAGGGCCGCGGTGCTGCCCGGCAGGGCGTCCAGGATCGGGCCCGTGATGAGGGCTCCGCCCAGGCCGCCGGCGATCGCGACCAGGGCCATGACCGCCAGACGGATCGCGGCGCGGGTGGGGTTGGAGGGTTTCGCCCCGGCGCTGATGGCGAGGGCCGCGGCGCCCAGATAGCCGCCCACGCACCAGCCGATCACCAGGTAGAAGGACGAGAGTCCGTTGGGGTCGCGGGGTGCGGACGGGATGACGTCGATCGTCCGGATGGTGCGCCGCTCGGACTTCTCCAGGGTGGTGACCAAGGTCGTCAGCGTGGTGGAGAGGATCCTGCCGCCGCCGGAGGCGACCAGGAGGGTGTCGGTGCTGCCCCTGGGGTCGATGATCAGGGCCGCGTCGATGTCGCGCTGGGCGATCCGGCTCCGTGCTGTTGCCTCGTCGGGCAGGGCGCGGGGGTCCAGGGGGGTGCCGGGGAGGCGTTCGAGCCGGGTGACCGCCTGTGCGGCCGCGGCCTGGGGGGCGACGAGGCCGAAGGGCACGTCCTTGGGTTTCGGGTCGTGCAGCGCTCCCACGTACGAGGCGATGAACAGCAGCTGGAGCGCGATCACGCCGACCACGAGCAGGGTGGCCCGGGGGGTGACGGCGTCTCTCACCTCGGTGAGGAACGAGCTGTGCGGCATGCCTCCACGGTCGGGGGTTCTGGGGTGTTTCCGCAGGTGGGGCGGGGCCGAACGGATGTCGCACATACATTCGAGGATGGGGGTATGGTGGGGGTGAGGTAGTTGGGAACAGATGTTCGAGAGCTGAGTGCGGGAGGTGCGTGTGCCGGGGTTCACGCATCTGCACACCGTCTCCGGATTCTCGTCGCGCTATGGAGCCTCGCACCCGGAGCGGCTGGCCGAACGTGCCTCCGAGCGGGGTATGGACGCCCTGGCGCTGACCGATCGCGACACGCTCGCCGGTGCGGTCCGGTTCTCGAAGGCCTGCGGGAGGGTGGGGGTCCGGCCGCTGTTCGGGGTTGATCTGGCGGTGGCGGGGATGGAGCCCAGGACCGAGCGGCGGCGGCGGACCCCGGTGCGGGGTGGTGCCTTTGTCGATGAGTCGGCCCCTCGCGTGACCTTTCTCGCCCGGGACGGTGCCCGGGGGTGGGCGGAGCTGTGCCGGCTTGTCTCGGCCGCCCATGAAGGGGAGGCGACGCCCCTGCTGCCCTGGGGGCGCCACCGGGGCGAGGGGCTGACCGTGCTGCTCGGGCCCGCGTCGGACGTCGGGTGCGCCCTGGCCGCGGGGCGGCCCGACCGGGCGGCGCGACTGCTCGCGCCCTGGCGGGACGTCTACGGCGACGACCTGCGGCTGGAGGCCGTCTGGCACGGCCGGGAGGGTACGGGGCCGGGATCGCTGCGGCTGGCCGCCCGTACCGTCGGGTTCGCCGCCGAGCAGCGGATCCGGCCCGTGCTCACCAACGCGGTGCGGTACGCCGACCCTGGGCTCGGGCCGGTCGCCGATGTACTGGACGCCGCCCGGCGGCTGGTGCCCATCGACCCGGCCAAGGGGCTGGACTCCGGTGCGGCCTGGCTCAAGGGCGCGGGGGACATGTTCGAGGTGGCGGAGCGGGTCGTGGAGGCCGCGGGGTTCCGGCGGGAGACCGCTCACCGGCTGGTGGAGCAGACGGAGGCCACGGCCGCCGAGTGCCTGGTCGACCCCGAGGACGATCTCGGGATCGGCACCGTCCACTTTCCCGAGCCGCAGCTGGTCGGGGCGGGGCGCCGCACCGCCCAGCGGACGCTGGCCTCACGGGCGGCGGCCGGGATGGTGCTGCGCGGGTACGACCGGCGGCGGGAGTACTGGGAGCGGATGCACCATGAGCTGGACATCATCGCCCATCACGGCTTCGCCTCCTACTTTCTGACCGTCTCCCAGGTGGTGGAGGATGTCCGGAACATGGGCGTCCGGGTCGCCGCCCGTGGGTCCGGGGCCGGGTCGCTGGTCAACCATCTGCTCGGTATCGCGCACGCCGATCCGATCGAGCACCGGCTGCTGATGGAACGCTTCCTGTCGAAGGAGCGGGTCGTGCTGCCCGACATCGACATCGACGTGGAGTCCGCGCGCCGGCTGGAGGTCTACCGCGCGATCATCGACCGGTTCGGCACCGAGCGGGTCGCGACGGTCGCGATGCCGGAGACGTATCGCGTACGGCACGCGATTCGCGATGTGGGGGCCGCCCTGTCGATGGATCCGGCCGAGATCGACCGGATCGCCAAGTCCTTTCCGCACATCCGGGCACGGGACGCCCGCGCGGCGCTGGAGGAGCTGCCCGAGCTACGGGCGCTGGCCGGGGAGAAGGAGAAGTACGGGAGGCTGTGGGAGCTGGTCGAGGCGCTGGACGCTCTGCCGCGCGGGGTGGCCATGCATCCGTGCGGGGTGCTGCTGTCGGACGCCTCGCTGCTCGCGCGTACGCCGGTCATGCCGACCAGTGGTGAGGGCTTTCCGATGTCGCAGTTCGACAAGGACGACGTCGAGGACCTCGGGCTGCTGAAGCTCGATGTGCTGGGCGTGCGGATGCAGTCGGCCATGGCGCACGCGGTGGGGGAAGTGGAGCGGGTGTCGGGGGTCCGGGTCGATCTGGACACCCTGCCGCCCGGGGACCCGGAGACGTACCGGCTGATCCAGTCCACCGAGACGCTCGGGTGCTTCCAGATCGAGTCGCCCGGTCAGCGGGACCTGGTCGGACGGCTCCAGCCGGCCACGTTCCACGACCTCGTCGTCGACATCTCGCTGTTCCGGCCCGGGCCGGTCGCCGCCGACATGGTGCGTCCGTTCATCGAGGCCCGGCACGGGCGGGCGCCGATCCGTTATCCGCACCCTGATCTGGAGGGGCCGCTGCGGGACACGTACGGGGTCGTCGTCTTCCACGAGCAGATCATCGACATCGTCGACATCATGACCAGGTGCGGGCGTGGTGAAGCGGACCGGGTGCGGCGGGGGCTGTCCGATCCGGAGTCGCAGGCGCGGATCAAGGTGTGGTTCGCGCAGCACGCGGCGGCGAACGGATATGACGCGGAAACGATTCAGCGGACCTGGGAGATCGTCGAGGCCTTCGGCAGCTACGGCTTCTGCAAGGCCCACGCGGTCGCCTTCGCCGTGCCGACCTACCAGTCGGCGTGGCTGAAAACGCATCACCCTGCCGCCTTCTACGCGGGGCTGCTGACGCACGACCCCGGTATGTATCCCAAGCGGCTGCTGCTGGCGGACGCGCGGCGGCGGGGGGTGCCGGTGCTGCCCCTGGATGTGAACGCGTCGGGAGTCGCACACCGTATCGAACTGGTGTCCGGTAAGTGGGGGCTGCGGCTGGCCCTCTCCGATGTCCACGGCATCAGCGAGGCCGAGGCGGCACGGATCGCCGCAGGGCAGCCCTACGACTCGCTGGTCGACTTCTGGGAGCGGGGCAGGCCCAGCCGTCCGCTGGCCCAGCGGCTCGCGCAGGTGGGAGCGCTGGACGCGTTCGGCGCCAACCGCCGTGATCTGCAACTGCATCTGACCGAGCTGCACCGGGGCGCCCGGGGCGGGGGCGGTGGCCAGTTGCCGTTGGCCGGGGGGCGGAGGACCGCGCCGGCCGGGCTGCCCGACCTCACCTCCTCGGAGCGGCTCAGCGCCGAACTGGGCGTGCTGTCCATGGACGCCTCACGCAATCTGATGGACGACCACCGGGTCTTCCTCGACGAGTTGGGCGTCGTCTCGGCCCGGCGGCTGCGCGAGGCCCGGCACGGGGAGACCGTGCTGGTCGCGGGCGCCAAGGCGGCCACCCAGACACCGCCGATCCGGTCCGGCAAACGCGTCATCTTCTCCACCCTGGACGACGGCACGGGCCTGGTCGACCTCGCCTTCTTCGACGACTCCCACGACGCCTGCGCCCACACCGTCTTCCACTCCTGGCTGCTGCTGGTGCGCGGGGTCGTGCAGCGGCGTGGCCCGCGCAGCCTGAGCGTGGTGGGGTCGGCCGCCTGGAACCTCGCGGACCTGCTGGAGGTGCGCCGGGAGGAGGGGCTGGAGGGGGTCGCGGCCCGGCTGGCCGGAACCGGGCCCGGTGATTCCGGGGGTGACGGTGCTCCCGGCGACGATGGTGAGGGGGCCGTGCGGCGGCGGCTCGCCGGGTCGGAGGGGGCGCCCGCGCCGGCGGGTTCCGCGGCCGGGGATCCGATGGAGCAGCGGAAGATCCGCATGTCCACGGGGTACGAGATGCACCCCTGGGCCGATCTGCGTCCGGCGGGTGAAGGAACCGCGAACACAAGGAAGTTGTGGCACCAGAGTCCGGGGAGTGCGGGATGACCATCCTCTGCGTACGTTTCCAGCTGCCTCCGACGAGCGAGGCGGATCTGCCCCAGCTGCTCGGGATGCTGGAGGAGTTCACCCCCGTCGTCCAGGCCCTGCCGCCGGACGGGGCGCTGGCCGATCTGCGCGGCGCCGAGCGGTACTTCCGGCGGGACGCCGTCGAACTGGCCTCGGTGATCCGGGTGCGCTCGCTCGCGCTGCACGGCGTCGACTGTGTGATCGGGGCCGGACCCGGGCCGATGCTGGCCCGGATGGCGCTGCGCGACGCGGCCCCCGGGGTGACCCGTACGGTGCCCGACGAGCCGGACGCCATCGCGGAGTTCCTCGCGGAACAGCCCGTCGCCGCACTGCCCGGCGTGGGCACCGCGACCGCCCGCACACTGGGCGACTACGGCCTCGACACCCTCGGCCGGGTCGCCGCGGCCCCGCTGTCCACGCTGCAACGGCTGATCGGCGCGAAACCCGGCCGCGAGCTGCGCGAGAAGGCGAACGGCGTCGACCGCGGCCGGGTCGTGCCGAACGCCGTCTCCCGGTCCCTCGCGACGGAACGCCCCTTCGGGCGCGACGAGCTGGACCCGGAGCGGCACCGCCGGGCCCTGCTGTCGGCCGCCGAGGAGATCGGTGCCCGGCTGCGCGCCCTGGAGAAGGTCTGCCGCACGCTCACCCTCACCGTGCGCTACGCCGACCGGTCCGCCACCACCCGCAGCCGCACCCTGACCGAACCGACCGCGCACTCCCCGGCGCTGACCAGGGCCGCGTACGGCATGTACGAGGCACTCGGGCTGCAGCGGGCCCGGGTGCGGGCCGTCGCCCTGCGCGCCGAGGGGCTCGACCCCGCCGACCGGGCCTCCCACCAGCTGACCTTCGACCCGGTGGACGAGAAGGTCCGCCGTATCGAGGAGATCGCGGACCAGGCCCGGGCGAAGTACGGGCCGCGGGCGGTGATGCCCGGGGGGTTGGGGGGCCGGGCGGCGTAGATCCCCGCTCGTGACGTCAGTTGGCCCACGGCGGCACGATGCGGGTGCCGTCGGCCAGCCGTGCCTCCAGGCCGATGGAGGTGGTGACCCAGGAGTGCGCGGTCCGGTCGGTGGGGTTCTCGACGGTCAGGGTGGCGCCGGGGTTGATGATCACCGTGTCGCCCGCCGCGACCCGCTCGGTGTGGCCGTCGAGGGTGATCAGCAGCTCGCCGTCGAGCAGATGGAAGATCTCCTCCCGGCTGACCGTGTGCGCGGGCGCCTTGAGGCCGGCCGGGATCTCACCGCGCCAGGCGCACAGCTCCTCGCTGCCGCTGCCCGGGGTGGCGTACGAGACGAAACGGGCGCCGTGGATTTCGTGGACGACGGCTTCGGATGATCGGACGATGGGCACGCTGCCTCCAAGTGGTCAAGTAGCTTGACTATATAGTCAAGCTACTTGACCGTCGCGTCAAGGGTGTTTCAATGCAGGCGTGCAGAACTCCGAGGCCATGGCCGTGTCCGCCGCCCTGCTCGCCGTCGCCGGTGGGCTCACGCAACGCATCCACGAGGGCGTGCTCGCCCGTGGCTTCGAAGGGGTGCGGCCCGCGCACGGCTTCGCCTTCACCCGGCTCGCCCCGGACGGCGCCACGGCCACCGACCTCGCCGCCCACCTCGGGGTGACCAAGCAGGCCGCCGGCCAGCTCGTCGACGAGCTGGTGCGCAAGGGGTATGTCGAGCGGCGGCCGCACCCCGGGGACGCGCGGGCGCGGCTGGTCGTGCTCACCGAGCGCGGGTGGGCCTGCACCCGGGCGGCGGAGGAGGCGGCAGCGGAAGCCGTACGGGAGTGGGGCGAGCTGCTGGGGGAGCGGGAAGTGCACGCGCTGGGCGAGCAGTTGCTCCGCATCGCTCCGCACGGACCCATCCGGCCTGCCTGGTGAGGCGTGTCGGCCGGGACATCGCACGCCGGTTACCGCTGCAAGTTTTACTGACGCGTAACTTCCCAGTTTGACTACTCGCCCGTAACTTGACGAGTGAACAGCATCCTCGTGATCCGGATCACAGGGCCCAGTGCCGTCGCATCCCCCTTGAGCCGCAAGGAGATCACCCGATGCTGCCCTGGAAGCGAGTCCTCAGACCCCTGTCCGCGCTGCTGCTGACCGCCGCCGCCCTCACCGTCCCCGCCACCACGGCCCAGGCCGCCGGCGCCCCGAGCTCCGGCTGGAACGACTACTCCTGCAAGCCGTCCGCCGCCCACCCCCGCCCGGTCGTCCTCGTCCACGGCACCCTCGGGAACTCCGTCGACAACTGGCTGGGCCTCGCCCCCTACCTGAAGGTCCGCGGCTACTGCGTCTTCTCCCTCGACTACGGCCAGTTGGCGGGCGTCCCCTTCTTCCACGGCCTCGGACCCGCCGAGAAGTCCGCCGAACAACTGAAGAGCTTCGTCGACAAGGTGCTCGCCGCGACCGGCGCCACCGAGACCGACGTCGTCGGGCACTCGCAGGGCGGCATGATGCCCCGCTACTACCTGAAGTTCCTCGGCGGGGCCGCCAAGGTGAACGCCCTGGTCGGTATCGCGCCCAGCAACCACGGCACCGACCTGAACGGCTTCACCAAGCTGCTGCCCTACTTCCCCGGCGCGGCGGACCTGCTGTCGAAGAACACCCCCGCCCTCGCCGACCAGGTCGTCGGCTCGGCCTTCCTCACCAAACTCAACGCGGGCGGCGACACCGTGCCCGGCGTGCGGTACACCGTCATCGCCACCAAGTACGACGAGGTGGTCACACCGTGGCGCAGTCAGTTCCTGAACGGACCGGACGTGCGCAACGTCCTGCTCCAGGACCTGTGCGCCCTCGACCTGTCCGAGCACGTGGCCGTCGGGCTGCTGGACCGGATCGTCTTCCACGAGGTGGCCAACGCCCTCGATCCGGGGCGGGCCAAGCGCACCACCTGTCTCTCGGCCTTCGAATGACACGTGTCATCCCGTGACACGTGTCAGGGCGAACACGTCGGGGCCTGTCCGGCCTGAGCCGCCGGACAGGCCCCGGGTCATGGGGTGTGCGGATCAGCGGCGACCGCCGCTCACCGCCCGGCGCCTGGCCGCCAGGAACAGGGCCGACGAGCCGATCGCCAGCGCGGCCGCACCGCCGACCGCGAGGTACGTGGTGCCGCTGTCACCGCCGGTCTCGGCGAGGTTCTCGTTGGCACCGGCGGGCTCGGGCTGGTTGGCCCCGTCGGGCGCGGGCGCGGCGGCCTTGGGCCGGTCCGCCGTCTCCGTCGTCTCCTTCGCCCCCTTCTCCTCCGCCTCCGGGGCGGCGTCCGGCTTCGCCGAGGTGCTGGGGTCGTTGTCGCCGTGCCCGTGGTGCTCGATGGTCGACTTGGCGTTGCCGTCCTTGATCTGCTTCTCGCTGGGAGCGGAGGCGGACGGGGCCGGAGCCGCGCCGCCACCGCCGCCCGCCGAGCCGCCGCCCGCGGCGGCCCCGCCGAAGCTGACGTCCGAGCAGGAGTAGAACGCCTCCGGGCTGTCCGACCGCTGCCAGACCGCGTACAGCAGGTGCTTGCCCGAGCGCTGGGGCAGAGTGCCGGAGAACGTGTAGAAACCGCCCGTGGCGGCCGGGTCGGTGGAGGTCGCGACCGGCTTCGCGAGATCCAGGTCCTTCCAGGCGAGCGGCTTGGCCGGGTTGTAACCCGGCTTGGTGATGTAGACCTTGAAGGTGCCCTTGTGAGGGGCCGTCACGCGGTACTTGAAGGTCTGCTTGCCGCTGCGGACGCCGGTCGCGGGCCAGTCGGCGCGGGGGAGGTCGAGCCCCTTGAACTCCGCGTTGTTCGCGCTGCACAGCTTGCCGTCCGGAATGAGCTGCTGGTGGCGTCCGCCCGCGTCGCCGATGCGGATGCCGTTCCAGTCGTAGAGGGCCTGCGTGCCGCCCGCCGCGACCGCCGCCTTGCACGCGGCCGACCTGGGGCTCTCGGGGCCCTCGGCGTAGCACTGCGAGACGCGGCTGACCGGGTCGCCCATCGAACCGTGCGCGGCGGCCGGGGTGGCGGTCAGCGCGGTCAGGGCGAGCGGGAGGCCGCCGAGGGCGGCGACGGTGACGGCCTGGCGGCGTGCGGGCATGCGGGGCTCCTCGAAGTGGTGCGTGGGACAGGGCCCGGCCCGCGTGGGCCGGGCCCCGTGGGGGGTGGTCCGAAACTAGCCCTTGCGAACCGTGAAATCGCCTGCTGAGGGCGGGTGGAGGAGATCCTTATGGCCCGCTTAAGGGAGTGTTCGGACTGGCATCAGGTAGGTACCGTCACGGCATGCCGGACGAGGAGATCCGGCCGGCCCTGGCCGCCGACGTGCCGGTCGTCACGGACGTGATCGACGCGGCCTTCCGCCCCTACATCGCGCGCATCGGGCGGGTGCCGCGCACGGCCAGGGAACGGGGCGGCGGCTGCTGCGGTTCGTGGACGCACACGCGCGTGCGCTGGGGCTGCCCGAGATCAGGCTCTCGGGCCCTACGACCGCGTCCACTACCGCAAGCGGCTGCTCTGAGGTGTGCGGCTGCTCCAAGGCGTGCGTCTCATGATCGGCATTGGCCGTTCAGGCGTCCGGCCACCAGGCGCGGGCGATGTCCTTGCGCACCTCGGGGCGCCCCGCGGGACGCTCGTCGGCCTCTTCGCGGACCCGGCGGACATCCGTCTTCTTCAGGGGCTTCAGCACGGTCACACGGCGCATGGCTGCCTCCTTGACGGCCTACCGGGTTCCGCGTTCTCACGGAGGTAGACCTTTCGGGGGAGAGTTCCTCATCGGTCCCGGTCTGTCTGTGGCGGCTGTCACCATGGGACTGTCAGTGGCGGGTGTCACTCTGGGCCCATGACGAACAGGGACCGGGACTGGGACGCCGAGGCCGCCTCCTTCGACGAGGAGCCGGACCACGGCCTGCGAGACCCCGAGGTGCGCCGCGCCTGGGCCGGACGGCTGCGTGACTGGCTGCCCGGACGGGCGGGGGACGTCCTCGACCTCGGCTGCGGCACCGGCAGCCTGTCACTCCTCGCGTCCGAGCAGGGCCACCGGGTGACGGGCGTGGACCTCTCCCCGGCCATGGTCGCGCTCGCCCGGGAGAAGCTCGCCGGGCGCGAGGCGGTGTTCCTCGTGGGGGACGCGGCGGCACCGCCGGTCGGGGAGCAGCGCTTCGACACCGTGCTCGTCCGGCACGTCCTGTGGACGCTGCCCGACCCCGGCCGCGCCCTGCGGCACTGGCGCGGGCTGCTGCGGCCGGGCGGGCGGCTCGTGCTGGTCGAGTGCGTGTGGGGCGACATCGACCCGGTCGGCATACCCGCCGAGCGGCTCACCGCGCTGCTCGCCCCGATCGCCGGGCAGCCACGGGTGGAGCGGCTCTCGGGCGACCCGCTGCTGTGGGGCGGGGAGGTGCCGGACGAGCGGTACGCGGTGGTCGCCGAGGTGAGCCCGTCAGGCCAGGAGCGCGGTGAAGTCTCCGCCGCGGGCCAGTGACTCCAGTTCGTCCAGCGCGGCCAGGGCGGCCCGCGCCGCGTCCGGGTCCGCCTCGCCGAGGCCGCTCTCGGCGAACTCGTCCTCGTCCAGGCGCCGTACGTCCGTGCCGTCCGCCGAGCGCCACAGGTCCAGGTCGAGATCCTCCACGACCAGCTCCCCGCCGGTGCGCCGCGCGGGGCGGGTGACGTCGCAGTACCAGCCCTTCAGCGCGCCCGCGGCGGAACGGACCTCCTTCACCGCGTACCACCGGTCGCGCCAGTAGTACTCCGTGAAGACGTCCCCGGGCTCGAAGCGTACGAACCCGAAGTCGCGGACGCCGGAACCCGCCCAGGGCGCCCGCACCGCCACCCGCGTCCCGTCGTCCGCCAGCAGCTCACCGGCGTAACGGATCTTCGTACGGCCCGCCTTGACGAGCACGACCTCCAGCCGCGCGGGCGGGTCAGCCGAGTTCGCGGACATGGCGCACCTCCTTCGCGCAGATCTCGTAGCCGAACCACTTGTTGATGGCGATCATCGGCTCGTTGCCGGTGTCGTTGCCGGTGAACGCCTCCGTGCATCCCGCCGCGCGGGCGCGGTGCAGGGAGTCGTTCTTGGCGAGCTTCGCCAGGCCCCGGCCGCGGAACTCCCGGACGGTGCCGGTCATGGCCGTGGCGTAGCGCGACTGGCCGTCGGTGTACGCCACGCTGAACGCGACGGGCCGGCCGTCGACGACCGCGACCGTGGTCAGCTCGCGGTTCAGGAGCGGGTGCTTCCAGTGCTCCTCCACCCAGGCCTCGTAGTCGGTGAACTCGACGTCGATGTCGCTCGGTTCGTCCGACGACGCCGCCGCGTCCAGTTCGAACAGCGGGCGCGGGTCGTCCGCGAAGTCGGCGGCCGTACGCAGCTCCACGCCGGAGGGGACATCGGCCAGGGGCGGCAGCGCGCCCGTCAGGTCCAGGCGCAGGAACCAGGCGGAACGGCTGGCCCGGAAGCCGTGCCGCTCGGCGAAGGCGAGGTTCTCCGGCTCGTCCAGCACCCAGGTGAACAGCTTCGAGACGCCCAGCCGCCCCAGGCGCTCCTCGGCGGTGCGCAGCAGGAGCGAACCGGCGCCGTGGTTCCGGCGGTTGGGGCGCACATAGATGTTGGCCGAGCCCTGGCCCGGTTCGGGGCTGTCGTGGGCGACGCTGACCTGGGCGGTGCCGATGATCTCGCCGTCCTCCTCGGCGACGAGCTGACCGAAGTGGGCGTCGGGGTGGACGTGCGTCAGGGTGTGCAGCACCGACTCGGGTGTGGAGAGCATGTACGGCAGGGCGAGGCGGCGGGTGTCGGAGAACCCCTCGGCATCGGCTCGGACGTCGGGGCGCAGGTCGCGCACGATCACGGTCATGGTGGCGCACGCTACGCGTGGAGCCGACCGGGGTGCCTCTCATTTTCCGCCGGGTGCGCGACAATCGGGCTGTGACCTTGAAGATCGACATCGACGACAGTGCCCCGCCCTACGAGCAGGTGCGGGCGCGGATCTCCGAGCAGGCCCGGTCGGGTGCGCTGCCGGTGGGCTACCGCCTGCCGACCGTGCGCGGGCTGGCCGAGTCGCTGGGCCTCGCCGCGAACACGGTCGCCAAGGCGTACCGGGCGCTGGAGGCGGACGGCGTGATCGAGACGCGGGGGCGCAACGGTACGTTCGTGGCCGCCGCGGGGGCGGCGGCGGACCGTGAGCTGGCCTCGGCGGCCCAGGCCTACGCGGAGCGTGCCCGGCGGCTCGGGCTCACGGAGGCCGATGCGGTGGCGGCGGTACGGGATGCCCTGCGGGCGGCTTACGGGGAGTAGGGCGTTGGGCCGCCGGGGGTGGGGTGGGCCTTGTGCGGTGAGCGTTCGGGTGCGGGTCCGGTGGGGGTTGTTCGCGCAGTTCCCCGCGCCCCCAGGAAGGGCGATGGTGCTGCGGTGGGTGCGGAGCCGCAGGTCGTTACGGTGGGGGTTGTTCGTGCTCGCGCGGCGGAGCCGCAGGTCGATACGGTCCCGTGCCCTCGGGGTGACGGTGCCGGGGTGGGATCCGGTTCAGCCGGTCCGCGTGACGTGCTCGGGGGTTCGTGTGATGGTCAGGCCCGCCGATCTCGCTGCCCGGGCGAAGGCCGTCGCGTCTTCCACCGCCGCGCCGCCCGGGTCGTTGTTGAAGTATGTGTAGACGTCCTCGCCGCCGGGCCAGGTCGTGGCGATGCGGTCGAGCCAGGTGGCCAGGGAGCGGCGGCCGTAGCGGGGCCAGGGTCGGGCGCGGCCCTGGTGGAAGCGGACGTAGCCCCAGTCGGCGGTGCGCCACAGCGGGGTCGCGGGGCGGGCCAGGACGTCGGCCCAGCACAGGGCGGCACGACGGGACTCCAGGACGCGGCGGACCTCGGGCGTCCACCAGGAGTCGTGGCGCGGCTCGACCGCGACCCGCGTCGAGGCCGGGAAGCAGGCCAGGCACGTGTCCAGCAGGCCCGGATCGGCGCGCAGCGTGGGCGGCAGCTGGAGCAGGACCGGGCCGAGCCGGTCGCCGAGGCCCGCCGCGTGGCTCATCAGGCGGTGCACCGGCTCCTCGGGGTCCTTGAGCCGTTTGATGTGCGTCAGATAGCGGCTGGCCTTGACCGCGACGACGAAGTCCCCGGGCACCCGCTCCCGCCAGTCCTGGAACGTCTCGCGCGCGGGCAGCCGGTAGAAGGCGTTGTTGATCTCGACGGTGGCGAAGTGCCGCGTGTACTCCTCCAGCCACAGCCGCATCGGCAGCCCGGACGGGTACAGGACGTCACGCCAGTCCTTGTACTGCCACCCGGACGTACCGACGAACAGGGTCATACCCCCATCAAAACACCGGCGGGCACCGGCCTCCTACAGATGGCCTCCTACAGATACAGGCCCGCGTCGACGCCCCCGCGCGGCTCCGGCAGGGACGTCGGGGACGTGCCCCGGCGCAGCGCGTACAGCTCGGCCAGCGTCGCGCCCTCGCGGCCCACGCCGTCCTCCTGGCCCAGCCAGGTCACCGCCTCGGAGCGGGTCAGCGGACCGACCTCGATCCGGGCGAGGCAGCGGCCCGGGCGGACCACGGCCGGGTGCAGACGCTCCAGGTCCTCGTTGGTCGTGACACCGACCAGGACGTTGCGGCCCTGGCCGAGCAGGCCGTCCGTCAGGTTCAGCAGCCTCGACAGGGCCTGGCCCGCCGTGTGCTTGGCCTCGCCGCGGATCAGTTCGTCGCAGTCCTCCAGGAGCAGCAGCCGCCAGCGGCCCTTGCCCGTCGCGTCCTCCTCGCCGATGGCGATGTCCATGAGGTAGCCGACGTCGGAGAAGAGCCGCTCGGGGTCCAGGACGCAGTCCACCTGGCACCAGTCGCGCCAGGACCGGGCCAGGGTGCGCAGCGCGGAGGTCTTGCCGGTGCCGGGCGGCCCGTGCAGCAGCAGGAGACGGCCCGCGATGTCCTCCGGGGTCGTCTTCATCAGGCGGTCCATCGCGTCCGCCACCGGCGCGGTGTAGTTGGGCCGGACCTCGTCCCAGGTGCCCGCCGCGATCTGACGGGTCGTGCGGTGCGGGCCGCGGCGCGGGGAGACGTACCAGAAGCCCATCGTGACGTTCTCCGGCTGCGGTTCGGGCTCGTCGGCCGCGCCGTCCGTGGCCTGGTCGAGGATCTTCTTCGCGAGGTCCTCGCCGGTCGCCGTCACCGTGACGTCGGCGCCCCGGTTCCAGCGGGAGACCAGCAGCGTCCAGCCGTCGCCCTCGGCGAGCGTCGCGCTGCGGTCGTCGTCCCGGGCCACGCGCAGCACCCGGGCGCCGGGCGGCATCAGCGTCGCACCGGAGCGCACGCGGTCGATGTTCACCGCGTGGGAGAACGGCTGCTCGCCCGTCGCGAAGCGGCCGAGGAACAGCGCGTCGACGACGTCGGACGGTGAGTCGGAGTCGTCGACGTTGAGCCGGATCGGCAGCGCCTCGTGCGGGTTTCCAGACATGCCCGCCATGATCCGGCACGGGGACGCCGCGTGCACCCGGTTTCCAGGTGCACGCGGCATGTCGCCTCCGCGCAGGTCAGCCCGCGGCGGGGGAGACCAGCCGGCGGGCCCGCCGGACCCCGCGGACCACGGCGTACCCCTTGGTCAGGGCCCGGTCCCCGGCGAACGTGCGGGCGATCGCGCGACCCGCCACGACCCGCTCGAACTCCTCGATGCCGGTGCTGCGGCGCACCGTCACCCGCCGCAGCGCGTACGGCCCCTGCGCGCGCCGCGCGAGGCCGTTGCCCACGGCGAGGGCCTGGGCCCAGCCCGTCTCGCGCACCGCCTGCCGGACCCGGCGGCTGGAGTAGCCGTAGGGGTAGGCGAACGAGGCCGGGACGGCGCCCAGTTGGTCCGAGACGATCTCCTTGCAGTGGATCAGCTCGAACCGCAGGGTGGCGTGGGAGACCTGGTCGAGCTGCGGGTGGCTGTGGCTGTGCCCGCCGATCTCGACGCCCGCCGCCGCCAGTTCGCGGACCTGGTCCCAGTCGAGCATGGTGTCCAGGCCGCCCCCGGTGTCGTACGGCCCCCTCAGCCACCCGGTCGAGACGAACAGGGTGGCCGGGAAGCCGTGCTTGGCGAGCGCGGGGAGGGCGTGCCGGTGCACGCCCTCGTAGCCGTCGTCGAAGGTGATGAGGACGGGCCGCTCGGGCAGCGCGCGGCCGGAGCGCCAGCACGCCGCCAGTTCGGCCGTGGTGAGCGGCGTGCGGCCCCGGTCGGCGAGCACCGCCAGCTGCTCGGCGAAGGCCTCCGGGGTCACCGACAGGGCGCGGGTCGCCTCGTTCGGTTCGGTCGCCACCGCGTGGTACATGAGGATCGGTACGCGTGCGTCGGCGTCACTCACGGGCCGCCACCTCCACCTCGGGTACCCGGAACGTGGTCCCGCCCCGCCGCGCCCGGACGCTGCCGACGACGTAACCGCCCGCCGCGGTCAGCACTCCGGCCACGATCGCACCGGCCCGCCCCGCGCCGCCCGGCCGGGCCAGCAGGGCGTCCCGCAGCCCCCGGGCCACCCCGGCCGGCAGGACCCGGGTGGCGTACCGGCGCTCCGACTCCAGGCCCTTCCCGGCGCCGACACTGCGCGCCACCAGGGCTTTGGAGAGGCCCTCGGCGTAGGCGCGGGTGCGGAAGTAGCGGAAGTGCTCGCGGACCTCGGGCACCCGGTGGTGGATGACCGCCCGGTCGTCGATCAGCAGGACCGCGTCGGGCCGGGCGCGGCTGAGGCGGATGCACAGTTCCGTCTCCTCGCAGCCCAGCGGGCGTTTGTCGCCGTCCCGGCCGATGCCGGTGGCGAAGCCGCCCGCCGCGTCGAAGGCGCTGCGGCGGAACGAGGCGTTGCCGCCGAGCACGTTGCGCACCCGCACCCGGCCGCGCGGCAGGCCCCGGTACGTGCAGCCCACCACCCAGTCGAACTCCTCCGGGAACCAGTGCGGCCGCCGCCCCGACGCCCAGACCGGCACCGTGCGCCCGCCCACCGCCATGACCCGCTCGTCGGCGTACGCCTCGGCGAAGTGCCGCAGCCAGTCGCGCTCGGCCACGGCGTCGTCGTCGAGGAAGGCCACGATCTCGCCGCGGGCCGCGGCGATGCCGGTGTTGCGGCCCGCGGACAGCCCGCGGGGGCCCGCGTTGGCGAGCACCCGCACCGCGGCGCCGTCGGCAGCCCCCTCGTACTCCTTGTACTCCTTGGCCAGCCGCTCCCGGAGCGTCTCGTTGTGATCGACGACCAGCAGCGTCTCCAGGGCCGGCCGCGACTGCGCGTGGACCGAGGAGACCGCGGCGAGGATGTCCTCCCAGCGGTCCTCGGTGTACGCGCAGATCACGACGGAGATGCCGGGACCGCTCAAGACACCTCTCCCCGCATCGCGTCCGGCATCGCCGACCGGGACGAACGGCGGCGCAGCGCACGGCGGTTGGAGCGCTCCTGGAGGATCACCCGCAGCACGCGCAGGCCGTCCCGCACGGCCCGCAGATTGCTGACGCCGTGGATGCGCAGGTACTCGTGGCTCGGGATCTCCTGCACCTTCAGCCCGGCCTTGACCACGCGGATGTTCATCAGGGTCTCGACCTCGAAGCCGGTGCAGTCGAGGTCGATCTTGTCGAGGCAGTGCCGCCAGAACGCGTTGTAGCCGTAGCAGAGGTCGGTGTAGCGGGCGCCGAACTTGCGGTTGACGGCCGTGCACAGCGCCCAGTTGCCCAGCTTGCGGATGAAGGTCATGTCGTCGGTGCCGCCGCCGTTGGCGAAGCGGGAGCCCTTGGCGAAGTCCGCGCCGGAGACCAGGGCGGAGACGTAACTGAGGATCTCGCCCCCGTCCGCCGAGCCGTCCGCGTCGACCATCACGATGATGTCGCCGGTGCAGGCCTGGAACCCGGTGATCAGGGCGTCGCCCTTGCCCTTGCCGCGCTGCTCGACGACCTTCACCTCGGGCCACAGCTCGCGGGCCACCCGGACGGTGTCGTCGGTGGAGTTGCCGTCGACCAGGACCACTTCGTGTATCCAGTCGGGCAGTGTCTTGAAGACGTACGGAAGGTTCTCCGCCTCGTTCATGGCCGGGATGACCACGCTCACCGGCGGCGCGATGGCCAGGTGCGAGGAGACGGGCCGGTACTTCCCGGCGACCGGCGGATGCTGCTCCGCGGCGGCCGGTTGCAGAACTGAGCTCATGAGTCTGGTCCCTCTCGTCCGGTGGACCGCCCCCCCAGGGCAGTCCGGATCCAATCCGGTTCGAAAGGGGGGTTCTCACTCGGGCATGCCGAAGTGGAACTTCGGGCACGCCGGGTGAGCTGGCAAAGCTGACCGGCCGCGAGAACGGCAGCCGACCGCGCGGCACGGCCCGGTCACCACGTGCGGTCACCGAGCACGGCACCCCCCTACCGCGCCCCGCGCCGGTTCGTCGCGGTCCTTGAGCCCTCCCCTGGAGCCGCGTACTGACGGACCGATGCGGGTGAGATGTATGACGGTATTGACGATTGAACCCGTATGGCAAGACCTGGAACGGCCGCTCACGTTTTTGTTGGTTTGGCCGTTGCGTCGGATGCCTTGAGCGACGCAAGTTGCACGTTCCCGTCCCATAAACATGCGTTCCCCGGAGGCGATCGGGCCTCCGGGGAACGCATGTTCGCTGACCGGTCGTCGCGGAAATACTTGGCATGGACACTTCCTGTCAACACGCGTAGCTGCTACGACGGTTATGGCAGAGATCCTGCTAAAGGGAGGTTCCATGAGACGTTCCCGACTTGTCGTCCTCGTGAGCTCGCTCCTCCTCGCCGTCGGCACCGCCCTCACCGGGGCAGCGACGGCGCAGGCGTCCTCACTCGCCGCAACTGGCGGCTATGTGGCGCTCGGTGACTCCTACTCCTCGGGAGTCGGGGCCGGCAGCTACATCGGATCCAGCGGCGACTGCAAGCGCAGCACCAAGGCCTACCCCTACCTCTGGGCTGCGGCCCACTCACCCTCGACCTTCGCCTTCACCGCCTGCTCGGGCGCCCGAACGGGTGATGTTCTGGCGAGTCAGCTCACCCCGCTCAGCGCCTCCACCGCCCTCGTCTCGATCAGCATCGGCGGCAACGACGCCGGGTTCGCCGACGTCATGACGACCTGTGTGACCCAGTCCGACAGTTCCTGCATCTCCCGCATCAACACCGCCCGCGCGTACGTCGACTCCACGCTGCCCGGCAAGCTCGACGGCGTGTACTCGGCGATCCGCTCCAAGGCCCCCGCCGCTCGGGTCGTCGTCCTCGGCTACCCCCGCTTCTACAAGCTCGGCGCCACCTGCCTCGGTCTGTCCGAGACCAAGCGCAAGGCCATCAACGACGCCTCCGACCACCTCAACACCGCCATCGCCAAGCGCGCCGCGAACCACGGCTTCGCGTTCGGCGACGTACGCACCACCTTCAGCGGCCACGAGATCTGCTCCGGCGACTCCTGGCTGCACAGCGTCAACTGGCTGAACATCGGCGAGTCGTACCACCCGAAGGCACCCGGCCAGTCGGGCGGCTATCTGCCCGTGCTCAACAGCAACGACTGACCGCTCAGCCGGAGTCCGTGTCCTGGTTCGACTCCGGATCCGTACCCGGGTCCGAGTCCGTAGCGGAGGGAGAAGGGGAGGCCCCGCCCGTCGGGGTCTCCGACTCGCACGTCACCGAGAACGGCACCGACTCGGACGTCGTGCGCACCGGCTCGCGCACCTCCACGCCGATCTCGTTCTCGAACGTCCCGCTCTCCTCCTGGGTCGTCACCCGCACCGTGTCCCGCTTCGAACGGCCGCCGCCCTCCGCGAACGACAGCGTCTTCCAGCCCCCGTCGAGGACCTGGCCGTCCTGCGTCACCCAGCGGTAGCTCACCTCGGCCGGCAACCGGCCCACCGTGAGCGTCGCCGTGAACTCGGGCGCCCGGGCGTTCGGCGGCGGACACGGCCCCGTGTAGTCCGTACGCCGGCCCTCCAGGGCGACCCGCACCGACTGCGGCGGCGCACTGCTCTCCTTCGACTCGCTCGGGGTCGGCGACGGGCTGGACTTCTCCGTCGCGGTGTCGCGCGGCGGGCTCTTGGTCGCCGTCGGCGTACCGTCCCCGGCACCCTGGTCGTCGCCGCCGGAACCGTCCCCGTTGTTCAGCAGCGCGTACGTCAGCCCGCCCACCGCGAGCGCCAGCGCGATCACGCCCGCGACCAGCACCCGCCCGGCCCTGCGCTCACCGTCCCGGCCGGTGGCCGTCGTGGTCGCCGTCGGCCCGGACGCCGCCGTACCGCCCGGGAACGGCATCGGGGGAGTGGGGGACGGCTCGGGGTGGCCCACGACCGTCGGCGGGAGCGCGGCGGCCCGCGTGGTGTCCGCGCGCGGCGCACCCCCTGCGGCGACCACCCGCAGCTCCTCCTCGGCCCGCCCGGGCGGCAGCCGCTGCTCCGGATCCTTGCGCAGCAGCCCCTCGATCACCGGGGCGAGCGGCCCGGCGCGGTACGGCGGCGGCAACTCCTCGTCCACGATCGCCCGCAGTGTGCTCAGCGGGGTGTCGTGACGGAAGGGGGAGTGGCCCTCGACCGCCGCGTACAGCAGCACCCCGAGCGACCACAGGTCCGACTCCGGGCCCGGTGTACGGCCCAGCGCCCGCTCCGGGGCGAGGAACTCGGGCGAGCCGATGACCTCTCCGGTCATGGTCAGCGCCGAACTGCCCTCGACCATGGCGATACCGAAGTCGGTGAGCACGATCCGGCCGTCGTTCGAGATCAGCACGTTGGCCGGCTTCACATCGCGGTGCAGCACCCCGGCCTCGTGCGCGGACCGCAGCGCGGCGAGCACCTCGGCGCCGATGTGCGCGGCGCGCTGCGGCGTCATCGGGCCCTCGGCGTCGAGGACCTCGGCCAGGGAGAGACCGCGGACCAGTTCCATCACGATCCAGGGCCGGCCGTCGTCCGTGGCCACGTCGTACACCGTCACCACATTGCGGTTGGCGACCCGGGCCGCCGCCCACGCCTCCCGCTCCAGCCGCGCGTACATCCGCTGCACGTCGTCGCCCGCAAGCCCGGACGGGGCCCGCACCTCCTTGACGGCGACCTCGCGGTGCAGCACCTCGTCGCGGGCGCGCCACACCGTTCCCATGCCGCCCTCGCCCAGCGGCGCCAGGAGGCGGTAGCGGCCCGCGATCACACGTTCATGGCCCGGTTCTTCGAACACGGCGCCCCCATTCGCAGCCGGGCGAAATCTCCATGGGGTGTGTCTTCCCCATGAGGTCGGTTTTCCTCACGACGTCCGCTTTTCTCCTGACGCCCGATGTCTCACGAACGTAACTCAGCCGAGCGCGGATGCCGCCCCCTTGAACACCAGTCCGGCCCCGAGAACCACCACGGCGAAGGCCGAACCGAGGGGCGCGGTGCGGCGCACCAGGGCCGCCATCGGGCCTCCCGTCCAGCGGGGGCGCCGGTCCAGGAGCCGGGTCATGCCGCTGCCGGCCTTGACGACGGCGTACCCGGCGGCCGTGAGGGTGAGCGCCAGCCCGACGCCGTACGCGACGACGAGCAGCAGACCGAACCAGGCCTGTCCGAGGGCGGCGGCGCCGACCAGCACCACTACGGCGGACGGGCTGGGCACGAGGCCGCCCGCGAACCCCATGAGGATCGTGCCGCGCAGGGTGGGGGCGATGGCGTGGCTGTGGGTGGAACCGCCGTGGGTGTGCTCGATCGTGTGGGGGTGGGCGTGGGGGTGGCTGTGATCGTGCGGGTGGTTGTGGTTGTGGTTGTGGTTGTGGTCGTGGGCGTGGTCGTGGTCGTGGGCGGGCTTGGGCTCGTGTTTGCCGTCGTGGTCGTGGGTGTGGCCGTCATCGTGGTGGTGGTGGCCGTGCGGTGGGTGGGTGTGCGCGCGGTTGCGCAGGGCGCGGCGGACCAGGCTCGCGCCCGCCAGCGTCACCAGGAGGCCGCTGGCGACGCCGAGCCAGGCGATCACCGAGGGGGCCGCCGCCGAGCCGGCCGTGACCAGCAGGCCCAGGGCGACCACGCCCAGGGTGTGCGTGATGGTCACCGAGGCGGCCATGGGCAGGACGTCCTTCATCCGCGCCTGACCGCCCCGGGCCGCCGCCGTCGCGGCCATGATGGTCTTGCCGTGGCCCGGCGCGAGCGCGTGCATCGCCCCGAGGACGACGGCGATGAGCAGGGCCAGCGCGGCGAAACCGGCGGTGAGGTCCTGCCGGGCCACCAGATCGTCCAGGGCGCGTGTCCAGCGGTCCGCGCCGCGCGGCAGCACGGAGGCCGCAGGGGCGTCCGACTCCTCCTCGTCCAAGGCGGCGCCACCGGGACGCACCCGCAGGGCGGCCGACGCGGTGTCGGCCGGGGAGGAGAGCAACTCCTCCGGATAGCTCGTGAGTTCGTCCGAGATCGACTTCTCCGGCACGTCCGAGGCGGCGAGCGTCATACGGTCGCCCCGGGCCGTGATCTCCCGCCAGCCCGGGCCGGACGAGGCACCCGCGCCACGGAATCCGAGGGACAGCGTCCTCTGCTCGGACGGGAGCGGCGCGGTCAGCTCGCACTCCACCCGGAGGGTGTCGAGCCCCGCCTGCCCGGGCCGCACGCGCGCGCGGCTGCGCTCGGCGGTGAGGGCGACCGCGCGTCCGTCGACGGTCGCGCGGCTGTCCTCGGCGGCCGTGGCGCACCGCTCGCGGGCCCACATGGCGATGCCCAGCCGCTCGATGTCCGGCCCCGCCTGGGTCGCCGGGATCTCGGCGAGGTCCTCGACGTGGTGGATCCGCAGCTCGCCGGGGGCGGCGACCAGGCCGTCGTAGCGGTTGACGGTGAAGTTGCCCAGCGGGTGGGCGCTCGCCGTGGCGGCGGGCAGCAGGGTGAGCGCGCAGGCGGCCGTGAGGACGGCGGCGCCGGACGCGAACAGCCGGCGCGAGGTCACCGGTTGCCCTCCAGGTCCTTGAGTGCGGTACGGGCCTCACGCGCGCCGAGCGGCGAGAAACCGGGATTCAGATCCAGCGCGGCCTTCAGGTGTGCGCGGGCCTCTCGCTGGTCGCCGGTGGCGCGCTCGATGACGCCGCGGTGGTAGAGGAAGACGGCGTTGCGGTAACCGGTGGCGGTCGCCCGGCGGGCGTACGGCAGGGCCTCCTCGTCGCGGCCGTTGATGTGCAGGGCCCAGGCGAGGGCGTCGGCGGTGTGCACGCTGTGCCGCCGGTCCCACTCCGCGCGGGCGGCGCGCAGGGCCTCCTTCTCGTCGCCGTGGTCGGCGGCGGCCAGGGCCGTCTCGAGGTCGGTGTTGGCGCCGCCGGCGCGGGCGAGGGCGGTCCAGGCGTCGACGAGGGCGTACTGGTCGCCGGCCTTCGCCCGGTCGCCGTCGGCGCCGCGGTCCTCGTACAGCTCGCCGAGGGCGACGAGCGGGCCGGGCAGCGGGAACCGGGCGACGACCTGCTCCAGCCCCCGCACGGCGGCCTTCCGGTCACCGCTCGCGGCCTGGGCGCGGGCGCGGCCCTCCAGGGCGGGCAGATACGCGTCGTCGGCGGCCAGGGCACGGGCGTAGTGGTCGAGGGCCGTCTTGTACTCGCCCTGGTTCCAGGCGAGTTGACCGAGAGCGGTGGCGACGTACGCGACGTCGGCGGGCCCGTGCGCCGAGTCCAGGGCGCGCTCCAGCACCTCACGCGCCGTGCGGACGTCACCGCGCAGCTCGCGCACGTACGCGTACCGCGTGAAGACGGGGATCCCGGGACGCCTGTCGTCGGCGGTGTCGGCGGCCTTCGCGGCGTCGCCGTACCGGCCGAGTTCGACGAGGGCGTCGATCCGGGTGCACAGGGCGCGTTCGTTGTAGGGGTTCTGCTTCAGGGCCCGGTCGGCGTGGGCCAGCGCGCCGGGGAAGTCGTGCCGGGCGGCGGCGAGGGCGGCCTGCCCCGCCAGGGCCTGGTCGTTGCCGGGCTTCAGGGCGAGGGAGCGCTTCAGGGCGCTCTGGGCCTGGGGATACCGGGAGGGGTCACCCTTCGTGCGGGCCTGCTCGACGTAGGCGACCCCCAGGGTGGCCCAACTGCCGAAGTCCCGTGGCTGGGCCCGCAGATGCTTCTGCAGGGAGGCGACCCCCGCGTCGAGATCCCCCCGGGCGAGATCGCCGGGCGACAGCGCCCCGGCCGCCGAGACGGCGTCGGCACCGGCCCCGCGGTCCTGCCCGCCCCCGACCGCGACGGCCCCACCGGTCACCGCGACCGCCAGCAACACGGCGCACCCGGTCAGATGCAGGGCCCGCCACCGCCGCCCCCCGTCGGCGGCCCGCCGCACCGCGGCGACCCGCTCACCGGAGTCGGCCTCGGTCCCGCCCGCTTCCTCTCCCTTGCCCTCGGCTGTCTCCCCGGCCGGAGAAGGGGCGTGCGCGTCGTCACCGGCGCAGGGCTCCGGGGCCGTCGACGGCGCGCGGTCGTCGTCGGGCGTCTCCGGTGTGCTGTCGGTCGTACGCGCAGGCATGACCTCTCCTCGATCGGATGTGCTGGTGGGGCGGTGGAGTCGGCGGCGCGGCCCGCGCCGTGGGGGACGGGGAACGGACCGCGCCGGTTCGGGGGAGCGGAGCGGGTCAGTAGGCCCGGTTCCGCATACGGCGCCACCACATCAGGGCCGCGCCGATCAGGACGATGCCGCCCGCCCCGGCCCCGGCGGAGGCGGCCATCAGGCGCGTGTCGTCCGAGCCCTCGGCGCCGGCCGGCCGCAGCGCGTCGCCCAGCTGGCTGCGGACGTCGTTGCCGCCGTCCACGCCCTTGGCGAGCGGGCCGCGCGAACCCTCCGTGGGCAGGGCCACGTACGGGAAGGACTTCTCGAACTTCTTGTCGTTCTTGTCGACCGCGTCACCGAGGTCGTTCTTCTCGCCCAGCAGCTCGCCCTCGACGACCTGGAGCGAGGCGTCGATCACGTCGTCGGTGAGGCGACGGCCGTTCGGGAAGCCCGCGTTGTCACCGTCCAGGACACCCAGCCGCTTGGGCTTGGCGGCCGGCTTGATGGAGGTGTTGAGGCGCAGCTGCTCCGACGGCGTCACGTGCGGCGGCTGGTTGAGGTCCTTGACGCCCTTGAGGAAGACGTCGACGAGGTCGTTGCGCGGCTCGGCCGGCGCCGGGATCTTGTAGATCGCCTCGATGAGCTTGGGCAGCTCCGGGTTGGTGACGTTCTCCAGGAAGTCCGCGTCGTCCCGCGGCGTGGACGCGTTGAACTTGTCCTTGTCCTTCAGCGGGTTGACGACCTCGTTCACCAGCGGGTTGCCCAGGCGCGAGACCTGGGAGAAGTAGCCCTTGGCGTTCTTGCGCTGGGTCGTCGACCAGACGCCGACGATCGGCTGTTCGTGCGACTCGGTGATGAGGCTGCTGGGCACCTGGAGGGCGATCGAGTTGACGTTGTAGCCCTTGAGGGTGTCGTTGCCGACCTCGGAGAGGTTCCCGCCGTACAGCAGGTCGAAGACGCGCAGGTCCAGGAAGAACGGGTCGTCGGCCTGCCCGGCGAACGTCTGGGCGCCACCGGCGAGTTCATGCACCGCCTGCTTGCGCAGGGTGTTGTAGTCCGGCATCGACGCCTTGCCCACGTTCGACGGCGCCACCGGCACGTCGTCGGCGACCTTGGTCTTCGACACGGCCTTCAGGTGTTTCAGCTTGATCAGCTCGAGGTCGTACGTCTGCGTGATGTTGAGGTCGGGGTCGTCGAGGCTCTCGACCGGGCCCGTGTTGTACAGGAAGGTCTTGTCGTTCTTCGTGTGCGTCTTGAACGTGTAGCGGAAGAGCAGGTCTTCCTGCGCGTCGCCGTTGCTGTCGATGCGCAGGTCGTACTGGGCGTCCTCGGCGAACGGGAAGAAGTTGGGCCCGCCGGCCGGTTCCTCGAAGGGGATCCAGTTCGCGACGATGGTCGTCGTGTCCGGCTTGTCCGGGCTGACGAACGCGTACACGTCGGTGTTGTCGTACTGCGGAGTCCCCGAGATCAGCGGAGCCTCGCGGTGGCTGGAGGCGGAGGCCTCCTCAGGGGCCAGCGCGGTCACACCGGCGGCGGCGAGCCCGCCGGTCGCCAGCGCACCACAGATCACGGTCGCGATGCTCCGGCGCCCCGCGCCGGTCCTGAAGGTAGGTGTCATGCCGTCCGTCCTCGGTGCCAACTTGCCTGACACACGCCATTCGGAGCGGTCGGCAGAGCGGATTGGTCGAATCTCAAACGTTCTTACGGCGAGTGGGGAAAGTTGTTTCATCGCCGGGCGACCCGCGTTTTCGGCGCGCTGATCCGTAACACCGTCCGGAGGTGTGTGCGTTGCGAATGCCTCGCGTGAGGGGACAGGCCCGGTGCGGCCTCGGAGAGGGGGACCGAGTGGAGGCGGACGAGCTGCTGCTGCTCGTGGCAGGTGGGGACCAGAAAGCCTTCGAGGAGCTGTACCAGGTGGTGTCCGGCCCGGTGTTCGGACTCGTACGGCGCGTGGTGCGCGACCCCGCCCAGTCGGAGGAGGTGGCTCAGGAGGTGCTGCTCGAACTGTGGCGCTCCGCGGCGAGGTTCGACCCCGGCCGGGGCAGTGCGATGTCCTGGATCCTCACCCTCGCCCACCGCCGCGCCGTCGACCGGGTCCGCAGCGCCCGGGCAGCCGGGGAGCGCGAGCAGCGCGAGGCACTGCGCGCCAACCAGCCGGCCTTCGACCAGGTCACCGAGGAGGTGGAGGCCGGCCTCGAACGCGAGTGGGTGCGCCGCTGCCTGGACCGGCTCACCGTCCTGCAACGCCAGTCGGTGACCCTCGCCTACTACGAGGGCTACACGTACCGTGAAGTGGCCGAGCAGCTCTCCCTGCCGCTGGGCACCGTCAAGACCCGCATGCGGGACGGGCTGACCCGGATGCGCGAGTGCCTGGGAGGAGTGGCATGAGCCTCTTCCGCCGCGAGGACCTGCACTCGCTCGCCGCGCCCTACGCGCTGGACGCCCTCGAACCCCCGGAGCGGGTCCGCTTCCAGAAGCACCTGCGCGACTGCGGCCGCTGCGCCGCCGAGGTGCGCGCCCTGACCGAGGACGCCGTCCGGCTCGCATGGTCCACGGCCGCCCCGCCGCCGCCCGCCCTGCGCGACCGGGTCATGCTCGCCGTACGGACCACCCCCCAGGACCCGGCGCCGCAGCCGAGCGCGGCGCGCGAGCCGGCACGCGCGCGTGCGACGCAGCTCCCGCCCCATGTGTGGGGTGCCCAGCCGCCACCGAGACGGCGCCGGATCCCGCTGTTCGTCCCCTTCGCCACGGCCACCGCCGCCGCGGCCCTCGTCGTCGCGTCGCTGTTCGCCGTGCAGGCGAACCGGACCCAGGACCGGCTGACCGCCGAGCAAGATCGGTCACGTGAGATCGCCCACGTTCTGGCAGCTCCGGACGCCCGTGCGAGCAGTGGCCGGGACGGCCGGGGCCGCACCATCGGAGTGGTCGCCTCCGCCACGGAGGGGAGCGCGGTGGTCACCCTCGGCGGATACGGGACGCCCGCGGGCGGCCGCGTGCACCAGTTGTGGCTCATGCGCCCGGGCGCGCAACCGCGCTCCCTCGGCCTCTTCGAGGGCGACACGCCCCTGGTCGCGACGGGTCTGGGCACCTCCGCGACGTCACTGGCCGTGACCGTCGAGCCCGGCGGGGGATCGCCGCAGCCCACTACCCCGCCGATCGTCCAACTCGCCCTGAAATCTGTTGGATTCGGAGAGTAATCGGAGATACATCGTCAACCCCCTTATGGGGAAGGTGAATCCTGTGACCGCGATACACGAGTGCCCGGCCGGGGCGATAGGGTTAACCTGCCCGGGCCGGGTGGACTCGTACGGGTGGGGAGTGACATGGATCAGATAACAGTGCGCAGCAGGGCCAGGGTCCCTGCGATCACCTGCGGGAGCAGCGCGACCAGTTCGCGCCTCGACCGCCACCTCTCGGTGCTGGGCGGCCCCGCCGTCCCCCAGCGGGAGACGGTCGAGGCGACCTCGCTGATGCGGGAACTGACCGCACGTCAGCCGCACGACCGCAGTGGCAGGGGCGCGCGCGTGCGTCGCGTCTCGCTCTTCGCGCCGCTGCGCCGACTGCGTCGCTCACTGTTCGGCAGCAGGTAGGGGTCCGCGCTCGGGCGGTCACACCGCCCCTGGCGCAGCGCTGCGACACTCGTCGTCCGTCATCCCCGCGGCTCGCAGCGTCGCCAGGTGTGTTCCCGAGCGCGGCACGTCCCCCGTCGGTGCCTCATCCCCGCCCGGCGGCGACCGGGGGCCATGTCCGCGGCCACGGCCGCCCGTTCACCGTTCCCCGTGCGCGTACTGGCGCACGGCCAGCGGCACGAACACCCCGAGCAGTACGGCGCACCACAGCAGTGACCCCGCGACCGGGTGAGCCACCGGCCAGGCCGCCCCGTCGGGCACCGGCGCGTTGCCGAAGAGGTCCCGCAGGGCCGTCGCCAGCGCGCTGATCGGATTCCACTCCGCGACCGTCCGCAGCCAGCCCGGCAGTCCGCTCGTCGGGATGTAGGCGCTGGACAGCAGCGGCAGCAGGAACGTCGCACCGCCCAGCTGACCGGCCGCCTCCTCGTTCCGGGTGAGCAGCCCCAGGTAGATCCCGGCCCAGGTGCACGCGAAGCGGAACAGCATCAGCAGCGCGAACGCCCCCAGAGCCGCGAGCGGACCGCCCTCGACCCGCCAGCCCACCGCGAGACCCACCAGCAGGAACGGCACGGTCCCGACCGCCGTGGCGACCAGATCCGCCGCGGCCTGCCCCAGGGGCACCGCCGCCCGGCTCATCGGCAGTGTGCGGAAGCGGTCCGTCACGCCCCGGTGCGTGTCCCCGGCCGCCTGGAACATGCCGGTCATGATGCCGCCCGAGGCGGTCGCCACCAGCAGGCCGGGCACCAGGAACGACCGGTACGCCTCGCCCGGCACCGCCAGCGCGCTGCCGAAGACGTAGCCGAAGAACAGCAGCATGCTGATCGGCATCGTCTGGGTGAGGATCAGCAGCCCGGGGTTGTTCCGCATCCGCAGCAGCTGGCGGCCCAGCATCGCGGTCCCGTCGTACGCCAGCATGCTCATGCGGCACGCTCCTTCTCGTCGGTCGTGGCGGTCGTGGTCTGCGTCAGGCGCAGGAACACGTCGTCGAGGGTCGGCGGGCGCAGGCTCACGTCGAGCAGCGGCACCCCGGCCGTGTCCAGGGCGCGCACCAGCAGCGGGATGGTGAGCGTCGGGTCCTTGCTGACCGCGCCGACGGCGTTGCGCTCGTGGTCGAACGACGGCTGCGCGCCCGTCAGCCGGTCGAGCACGGCCGCGGCCCGCGCCAGTACCTCCGCGTCCGGCACCACCACCTCGGCGTGCGCGCCGACGAGCGACTTGAGCTGGGCGGGGGAGCCGGTGTGCGCGACCCGGCCCCGGTCCACCAGGGCGATGTCGTCGGCCAGTTGGTCGGCCTCCTCCAGGTACTGGGTGGTGAGCAGCACGGTCGTGCCCTCGGCGGCCAGGGCGCGCACCACGTCCCAGATGAGGGTGCGGCTGGCCGGGTCGAGGCCGGTCGTCGGCTCGTCGAGGAACAGCACGTCGGGGCGGCGGATCAGACTGGCCGCGAGGTCCAAGCGGCGGCGCATGCCACCGGAGTAGGTGGACGCGGGGCGGTCGGCGGCCTCGGTCAGGCCGAAGCGGTCGAGAAGCTCCGCGGTCCGGTCGGCCGGGCCGCGCACCCGGTGCAGCCGGCCGAACAGCCGGAGGTTCTGGCGGCCGGTGAGGTCCCCGTCGATCGAGGTGTCCTGCCCGGTGACGGCGATCCTGGCGCGTACGGCGGCGGGCTCGCGGACGAGGTCGTGCCCCGCGACCCGGGCGGAGCCCGCGTCCGGCCGCAGCAGCGTCGTCAACAGCCGTACGGCCGTCGTCTTGCCCGCGCCGTTCGGCCCGAGGATCCCGCAGACGGTGCCCTCGGCGATCGCGAGGTCCAGCCCGCGCAGGGCATGGACCTCCCCGAACCGCTTCTCCAGACCCTCACTAAGTACAGCGTACGTAGAAGTCATGGCAGGACCATAGCGCACTACGTACGCTGTACGTAACTAGGATGGAGGCCGAGGTGATGATCGATGGCGGGCCGAGCGGCCGTACCCGAAGTGATCTGGGCGCGCCCCGAGCGCACCGGCCGTGGGCCGAAACCGGCGTTCACCCGTGCCGACATCGCTGCGGCGGCGGTGCGGATCGCCGACGCGGACGGGCTGGAGGGGGTGACGATGCGCCATGTCGCCGCCGAACTGGGCTGCGGCACGATGTCGCTGTACAACTACGTCCCCCGCAAGGAGGACCTGTACGAGCTGATGATCGACGCCATCGGCGCCGAGCACGAGATGTTCGAGCCCACCGGCGACTGGCGCGCCGACATGCTCCGCAACGCGGAGGAGACGCGCGCGATCATGTACCGCCACACCTGGGTGCCGCGGCTGATGCCGGGGGTGTTCGGCTTCAGCCCCAACACCCTGCGCTACCTGGAGCACTGCCTGGCCTGCCTCGAACCGCTCGACGCGCCGGGCGGCACCAAGACGGAGCTGATCGCGCTCCTCAACGGCGTCGTGACGACCTACACCGGGAACGAGATCGCGACCGCCGAGCGCACCCGCTCCATGCCGTGGACGGCGGAGGAGGAGAACGCGGTCCGCATGGCCTATCTGGGCAGCCAGATCGCCACCGGCGCCTATCCGCGGATGACCGCGGCCTTCATGGAGCAGAGCGGGCCGGTCGATCTGGAGGGCGTCTTCCGGCGGGCGCTCGAACGCGTCCTGGACGCCTTCGACCCCGAGGCGCGCTGAAGCGCCGGCGCGGCTAGAGCAGCGCCAGTTGCCCCTCGGGGCCCTCCTCCGGCCCCTCCAGCACCGACGCCGGGCGACGGGCCGCGTTCGGCACCGGGAGGACACCAACCTCGCGCAGGTCCGCAGCCGTGACCGGGTCCGGGAGCTCCGGCTCCGCCAGGGGGCGCAGCTCGGCCAGGAGGGCGAGGACGGTGATCAGCTCCAGCAGCTCCGACGTCCAGGTCTGGGGCCAGGTGGCGGGACGGATCGCCGCGAGCGTGCCCGGCTCGGGGAGGGCGACGCGGGTGGTGAACCACTGCTCCAGGACGCGCACTCCACCGACCTCGAAGTCCCAGGCCTGTGGCGGCACCGGGGAGATGCGGCCCTCGTCCAGGAACAGCGCCTCCTCGTCGCGGTCGTAGCGCAGGGTCACGGGCCGGGAGGGCAGCGGGGCGCGGACGTAGGGGCGGCGGCCGCCGGGCAGCTTCGGGCGTTCGCCGGCGCGGCGCATCAGCCACAGCATCCGGTGTCCCAACTCCAGGCCCCGCTGCCATGTGCCGGCGTCGCCGGTGAGCGGGACGGTGAGGTCCGGGCGGGCCGTGGCCGTGATCCAGGCGAGCATGTCCAGCGGTGCCGGGGTGCCGCCCAGCCTGCTGCCGAGGTGCTCCAGCAGGCCCGGGGCGAGGTTGGGCTCGCGACCGCCCGGGCGGCGGAACAGCGGGCGGACGCGGCCGGGGCGCAGCAGCGGGAGCAGCGAGGTGACGAGAAGGGGAGGGGCGGCCCCGGGCGTCTCCGTCACGAAGACCTGCCGCTCGTCCGCCACCCGCCACAGCTCCGGGCGGGCCGCGTCGATCAGCCGCTGGTCGGGGATCAGCCACTGCTCGTCGTAGGGCGCGAGCAGGACGCGCACCGGCTCCGGGCAGGGTCCCGAGGCGCGCACCAGCTTCTCCGTGCCGCTGCCGCTGTCGGTGCCGCTTCGGCCGGGCAGTTGGCCGACCGCCGTGTGCAGTGTGCGCGAACGGGTCGGTTCGAACAGCGCCTCGCGGTCGGGGCCCTCGGCCTTGACCAGGGCGTCCCAGCGGGCCTTCAGGGACCCCGCGTCGGGGGCCGCCGGCCAGCCCCGGCCGAGCCGTGGCGGTGCGACGGACCACGGCATGAGGTCCGCCAGCGGCGGAGCGTCGTCGTGCGTCACGCTGGGCATCGTACGACGTGTCCGGCACCCCGCAGGGGCGCGGGGAACGGCGCGACCGGCACCCGGCGGCGCGCGGTCGGACACCACGACGCGGGCGGAGCGCTCATGTCGCGTCCAGGGTCACCGTGAAGGAGAACCGGTCGCCCCGGTAGTGGATGACGGCCACGTCCAGGGGCCGCCCGTCGGGGTCGTACGTCACCCCGGTGTAGTGCAGGATCGGGCTCAGCAGCGGGACTTGGAGCAGTTTCGAGGTCTCCGGGTCGGCCAGCCGCGCCTCCACCGTGTCCGTGATGCGGCTGATGTCCGCCCCCACCACGTCCCGCAGCACCTTGGTCATCGGCCACCGGACGAGGTCGTCCAGGTCGATCCGGGCGGCCAGTTCGGGGCGCACGTAGTTGCGGGCGTGGTTCGTCGGCTCACCGGTCTTCTCGTCGCTGCGCAGCCGGTGGTACGTCGACACCTCCCGGACATCCGGGAAGAACTCGGCGAGTTCGCCCGGCACCGGCGCGCTGCCGTGGTCCAGCAGTTCGGTCGTCATGCCGGACTGCTGGGCCACGATCGCGTCCACCGAGCCGAGCAGGCGCACCGGGGAGCCCCGGCGCGCGTGCGGCTCGATGAAGGTGCCCCGCCGGCGGTGGCGCGAGATCAGCCCCTCGTCCTCCAGCTCCTTCAGCGCCTGGCGCATCGTCAGCACGCTCACGCCGTAGTGCCCGGCCAGCTGCTCCTCGGTGGGCAGCCGCAACGGGTCCTGGGGCGAGCGGCCGAGGATCGAGGCGCGCAGTGACTGCGACACCTGGTACCACAGCGGCAGCTTGCGGTTCAGGACGATGGAGTCCGGGGCGAAGGAGGTCACGGGCCATCCGTACCGGTAGGAAATGATCAGTGCAAGGGGCCTGCTAGGCGCGGAAGTGCCGCTCCAGGCCCTGCCAGACGTCGTCGTAGCGCTGCTGGAGGTGCTCGGCGCGGGCCGCGTGCGGGGTGAGGGTGAGCGGCCAGCGGGTCTCGAACATGAACGCCAGGCCGTCGTCGATCTTCTGCGGCCGCAGCTCCGCGGCGCTCGCCCGGTCGAAGGTCTCCCGGTCCGGGCCGTGCGCCGACATCATGTTGTGCAGCGAGCCGCCGCCCGGGACGAAGCCCTCCGCCTTGGCGTCGTACGCGCCCTCGATCAGGCCCATGTACTCGCTCATCACATTGCGGTGGAAGTACGGCGGCCGGAAGGTGTCCTCGCCCACCAGCCAGCGCGGCGCGAACACCACGAAGTCGACACCGGCCAGGCCAGGGGTGTCCGACGGGGAGGTCAGCACCGTGAAGATCGACGGGTCGGGGTGGTCATAGCTGATGGAGCCGAGCACATTGAACCGGCGCAGGTCATAGGTGTACGGCACATGGTTGCCGTGCCAGGCGACGACATCGAGCGGGGAGTGGTCGTAGGTGGCCGTCCACAGGTTGCCGCAGAACTTGTTCACCACCTCCACCGGCCCCTCGACGTCCTCGTAGGCCGCCACCGGCGCACGGAAGTCCCGGGGGTTGGCGAGCCCGTTGGCGCCGATCGGGCCCAGGTCGGGGAGGGTGAAGGGCGCGCCGTAGTTCTCGCACACATAGCCGCGGGAGGCCGGGCTCCGCTCGCCGTCGGGTGCCGTGTCGGGCAGCTCCACACGGAAGCGGACGCCACGCGGGATCAGCGCCACATGTCCCGGCTCCACATGGAGCAGCCCGAACTCGGTGTGCAGCAGCAGCCCCCCGCGCTCCGGGACGATCAGCAACTCGCCGTCGGCGTCGCTGAACACCCGGTCCATCGAGGCGTTGGCCGTGTAGAGGTGCACGGCGATGCCGGTCCGCTGGGTGACGTCACCGTTGCCGCCGAGCGTCCACAGACCCGCCAGGAAGTCGGTCTCGGGCGCCGGGTCGGGCAGCGGGTTCCAGCGCAGACGGTTGGGGTCGGGGACGGTCTGGGTGAAGAGGGCGGTGCGGATCGAGCCGTTGTGGCTCCGGGTGAACGCCGGGTGCGCGGCCGACGGGCGGATCCGGTACAGCCACGAGCGGCGGTTGTGCGCCCGCGGCTCGGTGAACGCCGAACCGCTCAACTGCTCCGCGTACAGCCCGAGCGGGGCCCGCTGGGGCGAGTTGCGGCCCACGGGCAGTGCGCCCGGGACGGCCTCCGAGCTGTGCTCGTTGCCGAAGCCGGAGAGGTAGGCCAGCCCCTCGGCGGTCTTCCGCGCTTCGCCGTGCTCGAACCCGCTCGTGCGGGGGTTGCCCCCATCGCCCATGATCGCTGCTCCCTTGCCGCTCGATTCCTATGGAGTACCGTAGGATTGCGATTTCCCCGACGCAAGGGGGGCGCGCGGCATCCTCTCGGGGGATGACCTGAACCCGACTTGAGAACGATCCGCCGGACCGGACGCCTGTTCTACGCTCCCGAACATGACGTGGACACGGAGACCCGGTGCCGCGCTCGCGCTCTGTGTCCTCCTGCTGGCCGGATCCGCGGGCTGCGGTTCCGGCGGTGCCCGGGAGGGTGCCGGGTCGGCGACACCGGTGGGCGAGATCCTTCAGGACCGGGACCAGGAGGGGAGGTCCTACCGCGAGGTCGGGCAGGGCGGCGCCCCCGACATCGGCATCGAGGTACAGCCCGACGCCGCCGGCGGCTGGGACGTACGCCTGAGCGTGCGCAACTTCCGCTTCTCCCCGGCCGGGGCGGCGGGCCGCGCGGTGGCCGGGCGGGGTCTCGCGCACCTCTTCGTCGACGGCCGTCCCGTGGCCCGGCTGCGCGCCGCCGCCTACCGCCTGGACACCCGCCTCGTGCCGCGCGGCACCCACCACGTCACCGCCCGCCTCTACGCCGACGACGGCACCGTGTGGGCGGTGGACGGCCGGCCCGTGGAGAGCACGGCCGACATCACCTCCTCGGGGCCGGACCCGGCCGTCTCGCCGGACACCACCTCCCGGCGCAAGGCCCGGACGCAGGGCACGGACCCCGGGGGGCAGGGTTCACCCGAGCGCGCCCGAGGGGCATCATGAAGCCCGTGCCTCCCGCGACATCCCTGCGTCGTGCGCCCGTGCAGCGGCGCAGCGCCGAACGCCTCACCCGGATCCTCGACGCCTGCGCCGACCTCCTCGACGAGGTCGGCTACGACGCGCTGAGCACCCGCGCCGTCGCCCAGCGGGCCGAGGTGCCGATCGGTTCCGTCTACCGGTTCTTCGGCAACAAACGCCAGATGGCCGACGCGCTGGCGCAGCGCAACCTGGAGCGGTACACCGCGCGCGTCACCGAGCGCCTGCGGCAGGCCGGGGAGGCCGGGGGCTGGCGCACGGCCATGGACGTCGTGCTCGACGAGTACCTGGAGATGAAGCGCACCGCGCCCGGCTTCTCCCTCGTCGACTTCGGCAACCAGATCCCGGTCGGCGCCCGCGACGCCGAACCCAACCATCGCGTCGCCGACCGTCTCACCGAACTCCTCTCCGGATACCTCGACCGCGAGCCCGACGAGGATCTGCGCCGCGTCTTCCTGATCGCCGTCGAGACCGCCGACACCCTGGTGCACCTGGCGTTCCGGATCGCGCCGGAGGGGGACCGGCGGATCATCGACGAGGCGCGGGAGATGCTGCGGGGTTATCTGGCCAGGGTGCTCGACTGACCCGGATCCCGCACAGGCCTCCCCACCGTGCATACCGGTCGGTATGCTCGGGCGCGTCAGCGCGTCACCGTAGCCGCCGCCCCGGGAGGACCCGTGTCCCGCACCGCCCTGCGTATCTGCCCCCTGTGCGAGGCCACCTGCGGCCTGACCCTCACCATCGAGGGCACGCGCGTCACCCATGCCCGAGGTGATCGCGACGACGTGTTCAGCCAGGGGTTCATCTGCCCCAAGGGCGCCTCCTTCGGCGCGGTCGACTCCGACCCCGACCGGCTGCGCGCCCCGCTCGTGCGGCGCGACGGCGAACTGCGCGAGGCCACCTGGGAGGAGGCCTTCGACGCGGTCGCCGCCGGCATCCGGCCCGTCGTGGAGCGGCACGGCCCGAACTCCGTAGGTGTCGTCCTCGGCAACCCGAACGTGCACACCATGGCCGGCGCCCTCTACCCGCCCGTCCTGCTCGCCGGGCTCGGCACCCGCAGCGTCTTCACCGCCTCCACGGTCGACCAGATGCCCAAACACGTCTCCAGCGGCCTCCTCTTCGGCGACGCCAACGCCATCCCCGTCCCCGACCTCGACCGCACCGACCATCTGCTCCTGATCGGCGCCAACCCGCTGGAGTCCAACGGCAGTCTGTGCACCGCCCCCGACTTCCCCGGCAAGCTGAAGGCCCTCAAGGCCCGCGGCGGCACCCTCGTCGTGATCGACCCGCGGCGCACCCGCACCGCCAAGCTCGCCGACCGGCACATCGCCGTCCGGCCCGGCACCGACGCGCTGCTGCTCGCGGCGATGGCCCAGGTGCTCTACGCGGAGAACCTCCTCCACCCGACCCCGCACGTCCAGGGCGTCGAGGAACTGGCCGCGGAACTGCGGGAGTTCACGCCCGAGGCGGTCGCGGAGGCCTGCGACGTCGAGGCCGGCGTCATCCGCGCCCTCGCCCGCGACCTGGCCGCCGCCCCCACCGCCGCCGTCTACGGCCGGATCGGCAGCTGCACCGTCCCGCACGGCACCCTGGCCAGCTGGCTCGTCGACGTCCTCAACATCCTCACCGGCAACCTCGACCGGCCCGGCGGCGCGCTCTTCCCGCGGGCCGCCACCGACAAGACCCCGCGCCCCGCCGGACCCGGCCGCGGCTTCGCCCTCGGACGCTGGCACTCCCGGGTGAGCAGGCACCCCGAGGCCAAGGGCGAACTGCCCCTCTCCGCCCTCGCCGAGGAGATCGACACCGCCACCGACGAGGGCGAGCCGGTGCGCGCGCTGATCGCAGTCGCCGCCAACCCGGTACTGTCCGCGCCCGACGGCGACCGCCTCGACAAGGCCCTCGAATCGCTCGACTTCATGGTCAGCGTCGACCCGTACCTCAACGAGACCTCCCGCCACGCCGACGTGGTCCTGCCCCCGCCCCCGCCCTCGCAGAGCCCGCACCACGACTTCGCCTTCAACACCCTCGCCGTACGCAACCAGGTCCGCTACACCCGCCCCGCGATCCCCCTGGAACCCGGCCGCATGGCCGAGACGGAGATCCTGGCCCGGCTCGTCCTGGCCGTCACCGGCATGCACGGCGCCGACCCCGCGGACGTCGACCGGATGGTCATCGACCAGACCCTCGGCAAGGCGGTGAAGGAGCCGCACTCACCGGTCCACGGCGCCGACCCGCGCGACCTCGCCGCCCGGCTCACCGGCGACACCGGCCCCGAGCGACGGCTCGACATGATGCTGCGCCTCGGCCCCTACGGCGACGGCTTCGGCGTACGGCCGGACGGGCTCAGCCTGGAGAAGCTGCTCGCGCACCCGCACGGCATCGACCTCGGCCCGCTCCAGCCCCGCCTGCCGCAGCCCCTGAAGACCCGCAGCGGCCGGGTGGAGCTGCTGCCCGGCCCGATCGCGGCCGACCTGCCCCGGCTGCGCGCGGCCCTCGCCGAACGCCCCGAGGGGCTCGTCCTGGTCGGCCGCCGCCATCTGCGCTCCAACAACAGCTGGATGCACAACGTGCCCGCCCTCACCGGTGGTTCGAACCGCTGCACCCTGCACATCCATCCCGAGGACGCCGAGCGGCTCGGCGTGAGCGACGCGGAGCCGGTGCGGGTGAAGGGCGCCGGGGGAGAGGTGACGGCGCGGGCCGAGGTCACCGACACCGTGCGACGGGGTGTGGTGAGCCTGCCGCACGGCTGGGGCCACGACCGCCCCGGCACCCGCCTCAGCCACGCCTCCACCGACCCCGGCGTCAACGTCAACCAGCTCCTCGACGGCCGTCTCCTCGACCCGCTGTCGGGCAACGCGGTCCTCAACGGCGTACCCGTCGAGGTCGCCCCCGTGGCCGCGGCGGAATCCCCCGCGGTGACCGAAAAGCTCACCGCTCTGACCTGAGCAAAGCTGTGACCAGCAGTTTTGCGCTTATTGCTCGCACGTCAACGTCTTGTTAACGCTGCTTGACGGGACCTAACGTCTCGGACACCGCCGGCCCTGGTGGGATGTTCAAGGGCGAACGTTAGGTATCCACTCATGCTGACCATCCTCGGCTTCGCCATGATCGCGACCTTCCTGGTCCTGATCATGATGAAGAAGATGTCGCCGATCGCGGCGCTCGTGCTGATTCCCGCGCTGTTCTGCGTGTTCGTCGGCAAGGGCGCCAAGCTCGGCGACTACGTCCTCGACGGCGTGACCGACCTCGCCCCCACCGCGGCGATGCTCATGTTCGCGATCGTCTACTTCGGCGTGATGATCGATGTCGGTCTCTTCGACCCGATCGTCCGCGGCATTCTCAAATTCTGCAAAGCCGACCCGATGCGGATCGTCGTCGGCACCGCGGTGCTCGCCGCGATCGTGTCGCTGGACGGCGACGGCTCCACGACCTTCATGATCACCGTCTCGGCGATGTATCCCCTGTACAAGCGCCTGAAGATGAGCCTGGTCGTGATGACCGGCGTCGCCGCCATGGCCAACGGCGTGATGAACACCCTCCCGTGGGGCGGCCCGACCGCCCGTGCCGCGACCGCGCTGAAGCTCGACGCCAGCGACATCTTCGTCCCGATGATCCCGGCGCTCCTGGTGGGCCTGCTCTTCGTCTTCGTCCTCTCCTACGTGCTCGGTGTGCGCGAGCGCCGGCGGCTGGGCGTGCTGACGCTGGACGACGTGCTGGAGGAGGAGAAGGAGACCGAGACGGTGCTCGTGGGTGCCGGTGGCGCCGGTGACTCCGGTGACGGCAAGGTCTCGATGCGCAAGGGCGGCGCGGGTGGCATGGCCGGTGCGGGTGGCGCGGGTACCTCCGGTACCGGCGCCTCCGACGATACCGCCGCCGCCGGGGACGACGAAGGCTTCAAGGGCCTCGACCCGAACCGGGACACCCTGCGCCCCAAGCTCTACTGGTTCAACGCGCTCCTGACGGTCTCCCTGCTCACCGCCATGATCATGGAGTGGCTGCCGATCCCGGTGCTGTTCCTGATCGGCGCCGCGCTCGCCCTCTCCGTGAACTTCCCGAACATCCCCGCCCAGCGGGCCCGCCTGGCCGCCCACGCCGACAACGTCCTGAACGTCTCCGGCATGGTCTTCGCCGCCGCCGTCTTCACCGGCGTCCTCCAGGGCACCGGCATGGTCGACCACATGGCCACGTGGATGGTCGACGTCATCCCCGCCAGCATGGGCCCGCACATGGCCTTCGTCACCGGCCTGCTGAGCCTGCCGCTCACCTACTTCATGTCGAACGACGGCTTCTACTTCGGTGTCCTGCCCGTCCTCGCCGAGGCCGGTGCCGCGCACGGGGTCACCCCGCTGGAGATGGCCCGCGCCTCGCTGGTCGGCCAGCCGCTGCACATGTCCAGCCCGCTCGTCCCGGCCGTCTACGTCCTGGTCGGCATGGCCAAGGTCGAGTTCGGCGACCACACCAAGTTCGTCGTGAAGTGGGCCGCCCTCACCTGCCTGGTCATCCTCGGCGCGGGCATGCTGTTCGGGATCATCTAGTCACCCCATGGAGGACGTCATCGTGAGGCCCGGTGGGAACCGCGGCTGGCTGCTCCGCCTCGTCATCGCCTTCAGCTTCGCGCAGGGGGCGGTGTCGATGGCTCGGCCCGCCGTCTCCTACCGGGCTCTCGCGCTGGGCGCGGACGAGCGCGCGATCGGTGTGATCGCCGGTGTCTACGCCCTGCTGCCGCTGTTCGCCGCCGTGCCCCTGGGCCGCCGCACCGACCACGGCCGCTGCGCGCCGCTGCTGCCGGTCGGCGTGGTGCTCATATCCGGCGGCTGCGCCCTCAGCGGCGTCGCCGGCTCCCTGGGGACGATGGCCCTGTGGAGCGGGGTGATGGGCCTCGGGCACCTGTGCTTCGTCATCGGCGCACAGTCCCTGGTCGCCCGCCAGTCCGCACCGCACGAACAGGATCGCAACTTCGGCCACTTCACCATCGGCGCCGCCCTCGGTCAGCTGGTCGGCCCGGTCGCCGCGGGTGCGCTGATCGGCGGCGGGGACCTGGCCGGCAGCAGCGCGCTCGCCCTGATCGTGGCGGGTGCGACGGCGGCGGTCGCGTTCACCTCGCTGTGGCGCATCGAGCACCGCCGTACGGCGTCGGCCTCCCGCCCCGGCAAGGGCGACCGGATCCCGGTCCGGGGCATCCTGCGCACTCGGGGAGTACCGGCGGGCATCTTCATCAGCCTCGCCGTGCTGTCCGCGACCGACATCCTGACCGCCTACCTGCCGGTGGTCGGCGAACACCGGGGCATCGCGCCGTCCGTGATCGGCGTCCTGCTCAGTCTGCGCGCCGCGGCCACGATCGCCTGCCGCATGGTGCTCACGCCCCTGCTGCGGCTGCTCGGCCGGACCCTGCTGCTGACGCTCACCTGTCTGCTCGCGGCGCTGCTCTGCGCGGGCATCGCCCTGCCGGTGCCGGTGTGGGCGCTCGGCCTGCTGCTGGTCGCGCTGGGCTTCTGCCTGGGGGTCGGGCAGCCCCTGTCCATGACGACGGTCGTCCAGGCCGCCCCCGACGACGCCCGTTCCACGGCTCTGGCCCTGCGCCTGACCGGCAACCGGCTCGGGCAGGTCGCCGCGCCCGCCGCGGCGGGGCTAATCGCCGGAGTCGCGGGCGTGGCGGCGCCGTTCGTGATGCTGGGGGCGCTGTTGCTGCTGTCGTCCGGGGTCGCGGTGCGGTCGCCGCGGGAGGTCGAGGCCTCCGAGGCGCGTAGTGGGCTCAGGCGTGGGGTGCCGCTGCGCCGGAAGAGCGATATCTGACACGTCGTAGGGCGGTGCTCCGTCCTTTTCGGCAGTGGGGTGACAGAGAGTCAGGTGACGAGGTGTTTGTATGAAAATCATCTGACTTGGAGGCATGTTCATGCCCGTCGTACCCCTCGCGCGTCGTGCCGGCACCCGTACCGCCGCCCTCGCCGCCCTCACCCTCGCAGGGACCGCCCTGAGCGGGGTGTCCGCCGTCGCCGCTCCGATCCCGGGGGACAACGGAGACGTCAAGATCCACGCCAGCACGACGGCCACGGTCAACCAGCGCAACGACCCGAAGGTCTGCGACTTCTACCTCGCCGCGTTCAACTTCGACGCGGGCGAGAAGGTCAACTGGACCATCCAGACCCAGCCCGAGGTTCCCGGTGGTGCCACGCGCACCGGCACCTTCACCGCCGACGCGACCGGCGCGGGCCGTACCGAGGCCGTCGACCTGCCCAACGGGCAGTACAAGCTGACCTGGCTCACCGACCAGGCCCACGGCGCGGGCAAGTTCAAGGTGTTCAAGGTCGACTGCCCGACCTCCAAGCCGACGACACCGGTCGGCGGCCCGCCCGCGGGCGGCGGCGGAATCGCCCGCGGTGAGGCCTTCACGCCGGTCACCGGCGCGGCCGCGGTCGGCCTGGCCGCCGTCGCCGGGACGGTCTGGTTCCGGCTCCGGCGCCGCCCCGATGGCGCCGCGTAAGGCACGATCCGCGGAGCGCCCCGCCCCCCGGCCGGGGCGGGGCGGTGACGCGCTCGGTCCCGACGCCGGGCCGGAGAGTCGACGTGGAGGCGGTGCCGAATCCGGCACCGCCTCGGCGGTTCGGGGCGGTGCCGGGTTTCGTGCGGGTGCGGGCTCGGGCGCTGGTGCTGTAGCTGGTGGCGGTGGCGGTGGCCGTGCTGGTGTCGGTGACGGTTCGGGTTCCGGTTCAGGTCGGCGTGGTGCCGGGTTCGGTGCGGTTGTGGGTTCTGGTGCTCGTGACCGTGTCCGTGCTGGTGGTCGTGGTCGTCTGGGTTCCGGTTCTGGGGGCGTTCCTGGTTTCGGGGCTGCCGGTTCGACGTCGGGGCGGCGTGGCGGAGGGCGCGGGGGCGTGGCGGTTCCGCCGGGGCGGCGGAGTGCCGCCGCCGGACTCGGGAACCGGGGTGCCCGACCGAGTTCCGGGGCCGCCGCCGGTCCTGTGCGTCGGCGCGGGGCCGGTGCGGCCGACCGCCGGGGGACCGGCTCTGTCCAGGACCCCCGGGCCCGGCGAGGTCCCGTCGCCCCTTCCGCCTCCCGTTCCGGTTCCGTCCCGGCGGGGCCGTACGCGGCTGCTCGCGGCGCCCCTGCTCCGCCCGCGCGGCCGCCCCGGAGGCCCTGGCGCCGGACGCGTGGCTATCGGCTGACCCGGACGATCGTGGTGGCCGTGTCGCTGCTGGTGGTGGTCGGCGTCTCCTGGGACCGGGGCGAAGAACCCGGCGGCACGGTCACGGCCCTCCCGCCGGGCCTCACCACGGCCGCCCACCCGGCGGGTTCCGGCACGGGCACGGCAGCCCTGCCAAGGGCCTCCGGTGCGGGTACGACGCGCCTGCCCGGGGCCTCCGGCGCGGGTACGGCCGTTCCGCCCGGGGCCTCCGGCGCGGGTACGGCCGTTCCGCCCGGGGCCTCCGGCGCGGGTACGGCCGTTCCGCCCGGGGCCTCCGGCGCCACCCCGCAGCGCCCCACCGGCACCGTCCCACCCCGGCCCCCCGCACCCCCCGCCCGCACCCCCGGGCCCGCCACCGGCGCCTCCCGCACCCCCGCCACGCCCCCACCTCACCCCCGACCCACAGCCGCCACCCCCCGCCCCACTCCCAAACCCGCTACCCCCGCCCCCGCCGCCGCCCGCAAGCCCCGCCCCCTGCCCCCCTCCCGGGCCACCCGGCTCCTCATCCCCTACCTCCGTCTCGACGCCCCGGTCATGGGCCTCGGCCTGGACCGCGACGGGCGCCTCACCGCCCCGCCGGAGGACGACCCCGGGCTCGTCGGCTGGTACCGGCACGGCGCCTCACCCGGTGAGCAGGGCACCGCCGTGGCCGTCGGTCACCTGGACACGGACAGCGGACCGGCCGTCTTCGCCGGGCTGCCCGAGCTGAAGCGGGGCCGGATCGTCAAGGCCCGCCGCGCCGACGGGCGGATCGCCGTCTACACGGTCGACAAGGTCGAGTCGTACGAGAAGGCGCACTTCCCCAGCCAGGAGGTGTACGGCGCGCGCGGCCGTCCCGAGCTGCGTCTGATCACCTGCGGCGGCAGCTACGACCGCAGGAAGGGCTACTCCGGGAACGTGGTCGTCTTCGCCCATCTCACCGGCGTCCGCTGACCCGGGCCGCTCCCCTCGACTGAACGGTCGGGCCGTCACCCTTCTCACCAGATGGACCGAAGCCCCCGATCTTGTCCGGTCTCTTCCCCCGGCCGCACACATTCCGTTAACTTCCGTGACCCAGAGCCCCGTACGACCCGCACGGGGCTTCCGACCGCGGAGCACCAGCGCCCTGATGACCCCTCGGGGGCACCCCATGACACGCGCCATCTCCCTGCACGACGTGAGCAAGTCCTATACGCGGGGCCTCCGCGTGGTGGACCGGCTGTCGCTGGACATCGGGCCCGGCGAGTTCCTCGTGCTGCTCGGCCCGTCCGGCTGCGGAAAGTCGACCGTGCTCAGAATGATCGCCGGGCTGGAGGAGATCGACGAGGGCAGACTGCTGCTCGACGGCGAGTACGCCAACGACCTGCCGCCGTCCGGCCGGGACATGGCGATGGTCTTCCAGAACTTCGCCCTGTACCCGAACATGACCAGCCGCGCGAACATCGGGTTCCCGCTGCGTATCGAGGACCCGGGCGCGGACCCCGCGCCTCGCGTCGACGCCACCGCCCGCATGCTCGGCATCGAGGATCTCCTCGACCGGCTGCCCGGCCAGCTCTCCGGCGGCGAACGGCAGCGGGTCGCCATGGGCCGGGCCATCGCCCGCCACCCCTCCGCGTTCCTGATGGACGAGCCGCTGTCCAACCTCGACGCCAAGCTCCGCACCCATCTGCGCGCCGAGATCTCCCGGCTCACCCAGGAGCTCGGCGTCACCACGATCTACGTCACCCACGACCAGGCCGAGGCCATGTCGCTCGGCGACCGCGTCGCCGTGCTGCGCGGCGGTGTGCTCCAGCAGGTCGACAGCCCCCGCGTGGTCTACGCGCTGCCCAGCAACGTCTTCGTCGCCGCGTTCATCGGCACCCCGCGCATCAACCTGCTGCGCGGTCTGGTGCGGGCCCCGCTCGACGGGGCGATGACCATCAGCCTGGGCAAGCAGTTCCTGCGCCTGCCCGAGCCGCTCTCGCTGGACCACCAGCTGCTGCGCGTCCAGCAGGGCCGCGAGGTCATCGTCGGGCTGCGCTCCGAGGCCGTCCGGATCGCCAAGCACAGCGCGGCCCGCCCGGGCGAGGTGCCGATCACCGGCCTGGTCGAGCACGTGGAGTTCCAGGGGCACGAGATCCTCGTCCACTTCAACACCGGCTCCAGCCCCGCCGTCGTCCCCGATCTGGAGGCCCCGCGCCCCCGCCCCGGACGCCCCGCCCGGCGGCGCCGTCGCGAGGGCTCGGTCCTCACCAGGCTCAAGGAGCTGTCCGCGGCCGGGCGGGCCGGACCCGTGCTCGCCGTGGACCGTTCCGAGCCCGCCGCCCCGGCGAGCACCGACGTACGCCTGCCCGGCGACCTCATCGTCCGCACCACCCCGGACCTGGCCCTCCGGCACGGCATGCAGGTGCCGCTCCTGGTCGACCTCGCCCACCTCTTCGTCTTCGACCAGCACGGCGACCGGATCTGTCCGCACCCGGACCGCCTGCCCGACCTGGGGGAGTGAGGCGCGGCACATCCGGGAGTGGCGATCTGCGTGCTCCGATGAGCAATGAGCAGGGGTGTCTGGCGCCAGAAAACTATCGTCGCTAGTTTATGTGTCGGACGACGATGCCCCGCCCCGGAGGATGCGCGATGAAGGCACATGACGGCATGTACATCGACGGCGCCTGGCGCCCCGCCGCCGGCCAGGACGTGATCGAGGTCGTGAACCCGGCCGACGAGCAGGTCATCGGCACCGTCCCGGCGGGCACCGCCGAGGACGTCGACGCCGCCGTACGGGCCGCCCGCGCCGCCCTGCCGGACTGGGCCGCGACCCCGCCCGCCGAGCGCGCGGCGCGCCTGGCCGCCCTGCGGGACGTGCTCGTGGCCCGCGCGGACGAGATCGCCGAGACGGTCACGGCCGAACTCGGCTCCCCGCTGAAGTTCTCGCAGTCCGTCCACGTGGGCGTGCCGATCGCGGTGGCGGGCTCCTACGCCGAGCTGTCGGCGACGTACGCCTTCGAGGAGAAGACCGGCAACTCGGTCGTGCACCACGAGCCGATCGGTGTCGTGGCCGCGATCACGCCCTGGAACTACCCGCTGCACCAGATCGTCGCCAAGGTCGCCCCGGCCCTCGCGGCCGGCTGCACGGTCGTGCTGAAGCCCGCCGAGGACACCCCGCTGGTCGCCCGCCTCTTCGCCGACGCCGTGCACGAGGCAGGGGTCCCGGCGGGCGTCTTCAACCTGGTCACCGGCCGCGGTCCGGTCGCGGGGCAGGCCCTCGCCGAGCACCCCGGTGTCGACCTGGTCTCCTTCACCGGCTCCACCGCCGTCGGCCGGCAGCTCGCCGCCATCGCCGCCGGGCAGATCAAGAAGGTCGCCCTCGAACTGGGCGGCAAGTCCGCCAACGTCATCCTCCCGAGCGCCGACCTGGCCAAGGCGGTCAACGTCGGGGTCGCCAACGTCATGTCCAACTCCGGGCAGACGTGCAGCGCCTGGACCCGGATGCTGGTCCACCGCGACCGGTACGACGAGGCCGTCGAACTCGCCGCGGCCGCCGCGGCCAAGTACGGCGACCGGATCGGCCCGGTCGTCAACGCCAAGCAGCGGGACCGGGTGCGCGGCTATGTCGACAAGGGCCTCGCGGAGGGCGCCCGCCTGGTCGCCGGCGGCCCCGAAGCCCCGCGCGAGCAGGGCTTCTTCGTCGCCCCGACCGTCTTCGCGGACGTCACCCCGGACATGACCATCGCCCAGGAGGAGATCTTCGGCCCGGTCCTGTCGATCCTGGCGTACGAGGACGAGGAGGACGCCCTGCGCATCGCCAACGGCACGGTGTACGGCCTGGCCGGCGCCGTCTGGGCCGCCGACGAGGCCGAGGCGGTGGCGTTCGCGCGCCGGATGGACACCGGCCAGGTCGACATCAACGGCGGCCGCTTCAACCCGCTCGCGCCCTTCGGCGGCTACAAGCAGTCCGGTGTGGGCCGCGAACTCGGCCTGCACGGCCTGGCCGAGTTCCTCCAGACCAAGTCCCTCCAGTTCTAGTCAGGGAGTCCCTTCCGTCATGGCTGTCCGCGCCGCCGTCCTGCCCGCCATCGGCTCCCCACTGGAGATCACCGGCATCGACCTGCCCGACCCCGGACCCGGCCAGGTCCGCGTCCGGCTCGCCGCCGCCGGGGTCTGCCACTCGGACCTGTCGCTGTCCGACGGCACCATGCGCGTGCCCGTCCCCGCCGTCCTCGGCCACGAGGGCGCCGGCACGGTCGTCGCCGTCGGCGAGGGGGTCACCCACGTCGCGCCCGGCGACGGGGTCGTCCTCAACTGGGCCCCGTCCTGCGGTGCCTGTCATGCCTGCTCGCTCGGCGAGGTGTGGCTGTGCGCCAACGCCCTCACCGGCGCCGCCGCTGTCCACGCCCGCACCGCCGACGGCACCGACCTGCACCCCGGCCTGAACGTCGCCGCGTTCGCCGAGGAGACGGTCGTCTCCGCGTCCTGCGTCCTGCCGGTCCCGGACGGCGTCCCGCTCACCGACGCCGCCCTCCTCGGCTGCGCCGTCCTCACCGGCTACGGCGCCGTCCACCACTCGGCGCGGGTCCGGGCCGGTGAGACGGTCGCGGTGTTCGGCGTCGGGGGAGTGGGCCTCGCCGCCCTCCAGGCCGCTCGCATCGCCGGTGCTTCGAAGATCGTCGCCGTGGACGTGTCCGCGGAGAAGGAGGAGCTGGCCAGGGCGGCCGGCGCCACCGACTACGTCGTCGCCTCCGACACCACCGCCCGCGAGATCCGCGGCCTCACCGGCAAGCAGGGCGTCGACGTCGCCGTGGAGTGCGCCGGACGCGCGGTCAGCATCCGCACGGCCTGGGACTCCACCCGCCGCGGCGGCCGCACCACGGTCGTCGGCATCGGCGGCAAGGACCAGCAGGTCACCTTCAACGCCCTGGAGATCTTCCACTGGGGCCGCACCCTCTCCGGATGCGTCTACGGCAACTCCGACCCGGCCCGGGACCTCCCGGTCCTGGCCGGGCACATCCGGGCGGGCCGTCTCGACCTGAGCGCGCTGGTCACCGAGCGCATCTCCCTGGACGGCATCCCCGCGGCCTTCGAGAACATGCTGGCGGGCAAGGGCGGCCGGGCGCTGGTCGTCTTCTAGCCCCGGATCCGGCGCACCCCGGCCTCCTCGCGAGGCCGGGGCCCTCGGCATGTCCGGGCCCGTGATCGATGCCAGGTGCAGGCGAAAACTCCTGGTGCGCGACCCGTTGACGGCCATACCGTCCGGTCAGTACGTTCCCCGGAACTCGCGCCACCCCCCGTTCCGTCCCCCGCACCCCCCGGAGCGTGCACCACATGGACACGGCACCTTCCGCTCAGCCCGTCACGACCACGCCGGCCGTGGGCAACCGCCGACGGGTGGCCACCGCGGCGGCACTCGCCTCGGCCGTCGAGTGGTACGACTACTTCGTCTTCGGCATCGCCGCCGCCCTCGTGCTCGGCGACCTCTACTTCCCCGCCGGCAGTCCCACGGCAGGCGTCCTCGCCTCGTTCGCGACCTTCGCCGTCGGCTTCCTCGCCCGCCCCATCGGCGGCATCGTCGCCGGCCACCTCGGCGACAAGCGCGGCCGCAAGCCGATGCTCGTCCTCGCGCTCACGCTCATGGGCGTGTCCACCACGGCCATCGGCCTGCTCCCGACCTACGACACGATCGGCGTCGCCGCCCCCGTCCTGCTCGTCCTGCTCCGGATCGCGCAGGGCGTCGCCGTCGGCGCCCAGTGGGGCGGCGCGATGCTGCTGGCCACCGAGTACGCCCCCGAGGGCAAACGCGGTGTCTACGGCAGCGTCGTCCAGCTCGGCGTCCCCATCGGCGTCGTCACCGCCAACACCGTCTTCCTGCTGGCCGGAGCCCTCACCACCGACTCGGCGTTCGCGGCCTGGGGCTGGCGCGTGCCGTTCCTGGTCGGGCTGCTGGTCCTCGCCCTCGCCTGGTACATCCACACACGCGTCGAGGAGACCCCGGCGTTCCGCGAGGCCGAGCGGGCGCTCGCCGAGAAGGAGAAGTCCGAGCAGAGCTCACCGCTGCGCACGATCCTGCGCGGCCACCTGGGCACGGTGCTCCTGGCCGGCGGCTCCTTCGCGGTGAACACCGCCACCTTCTACATCCTCATCACCGGCGTCCTCGACTACACGACCCGCGAGCTGGACATGAAGAAGAGCGCGGTGCTCACCGTCTCGCTCTGCGTCAGCCTCACCCAGCTCGTGCTGATCCCGGCCGCCGCCGCGCTCTCCGACCGCGTCGGCCGCATCCGGATCTACGCCCTCGGCGCGGCCGGCATCGCCGTATGGGCCGTACCGCTCTTCCTGCTGATCGACACCGGCTCACTGCTGTGGCTCGCGGTCGGCACGTTCGTCGCCAGCTGCTTCCTGAGCATCATGTACGGCCCCCAGGCCGCCCTGTTCGCCGAGCTGTTCACGCCCGAGATGCGCTACACCGGCGCCTCCCTCGGCTACCAGATCGCGGCCGTCGCGGGCGGCGGGCTCGCGCCCTTCATGATGGTGCTGCTGCTGGAGGCGACGGGCACGTCGATGGCGGTGTCCGGGTACATCGTCGTGCTCTCGGTGATCGCCCTGGTGTCGATCAAGATCCTCGCGGACCGGGCGCGCGCGGCGGAGACGAAGACGGACGCCGGGCCGGAGACGAAGACCGGGTCAGCGGGCTGAGTCCGTGGCCTGCTCGGGCCGTGGCTCCACAACCGCTCCCGGAGCCGCGGCCCGCGCCGCCGCCCGTGACCTCGACCGGGACACCGCCACACCGGCCAGACACAGCACACCGCCCACCAGCGTGAGCACCCCCGGCACCTCGCCGAGGAACAGCCACGACATCAGCACGACCAGCGCGGGCGCCGCGTACGTCGTCGCGCCCATCCTGCTCGCGGTCGTCCGGGACAGCGCGTACGCCCAGGTGGTGAAGGCGAGCGCGGTCGGGAAGACACCCAGGTAGACCATGTTGAGCGTGGCCGAGGCGGGCGCCGACGCGGCCTCTTGGACGAGCTGTCCCGCGAACGGCAGGCACAGCACCGCGCCGACCAGGCAGCCGAACGTCGTCACCTGCAGCGGGCTCGCCGTGCCCAGCGCCGGCTTCTGCGCCACGACACCACCGGCGTACGCGATGGCCGCCAGCAGGCACAACACCACCCCGAGCACCGAGGAACCGCCCTCGCCCGACATCGAAAGACCGACTGTCACGGCGCCCGCGAACGACACGGCCATCCCCGCCAGCAGCCGCGGCGGCATCGGATCGCCGAGCAGCCGGGCCCCGAGCAGCGCGATGAGGATCGGCCCGGTGTTCACGACCAGGGCGGCCGTACCCGCGTCGACCTGCTGCTCGCCCCAGTTGAGGGCGACCATGTAGAAGCCGAACCACAGCAGCCCCGATATCGCGATGCCCCGCCAGGCCGGACGCGGCGGCAGCCCCTCCCGCCGCAAAAGGCAGATCACCCCCAGCGTCAGCGCCCCGGCCAGGAGCCGCCCGAGTGCCAGCGCCCCTGGCGAGTAGGCGTCACCCGCACTGCGGATCGACACGAAGGCGGACGCCCACAACACGACGGTGACCGCGGCCGCACCGGCAGCGAGCAACTCCGCCCGACGATCGGCACGGGACGGGGAGGTGTTCGACATCATGCTCCAGAGGCTAAGAGGGGGAGAGGCTGAAAGCTCGCGGATTTCGGACGGGGCTATCGCAACGCCGCCGCCTCCACCCCCAGCAGTTCGCGCAGGGCGCGTTGGCCGGTCTCCGTCACCTTCACCGCCCGCTCCGAGCCGATCCGTACGCACCAGCCCGTGTCCAGCGCGTGACGGCACAGGGCCGCGCCCGCGATGCCCGCGAGGTGGGGGCGGCGTTCGGTCCAGTCGAGGCAGGCCCGGGCCAGTGGGCGCCGGCCCCGCCGCGCCAGGGCGATCCCGGCCGACGCGAACCACGCCAGCCCCGCGTCGGTGAGCGCGAACCCCGTCTCCTGCTCCAGCAGTCCGCGCGCGGTCAGGGCGTCGGTGACCGCGATGCCGAGTCGCCCGGCGAGATGGTCGTAGCAGGTGCGGCCCCGGGCCATCGCCGAGCCCGCGCTCGACTCCCGCAAGGTCCGTGGCCGTACGACCGCGGACGGCGAGACCTGGGCGGCGAGGTCCTCCACCAGCTGGGCGACCCGGGCGTCGGCCAGCCGGACGTACCGGTGGCGGCCCTGGCGCTCCTCGGCGAGCAGCCCACCCGCGACGAGCCGCCCCAGGTGCTCGCTCAGCGTCGACGCGGCGACGCCCGCGTGCCGGGCCAGCTCGCCCGCGGTCCAGGCCCGTCCGTCGAGCAGCGCCAGCAGGCACGCGGCCCGGGTCTCGTCGGCGAACAGCGCGGCCAGCCGCGCCAGAGCCGTCGCCTGCGGGTCCCTCGTCGTCATGTCCCCAGCATGGAACACGGACGGTTCGGCCACCGCCGAAGGGTCCGAGACGCCGAACGCCCCTACGCCGTGCGCCGCACCTGCTCGTACTGCTGCGCCAGCCCGTCCAGCAGAGCCGTCAGGCCCGTCTCGAAGGCACGCTCGTCGATCTTCTCCTGCTGCTCGGCGAGGAGGTGGGCCTGCTGGAGATGGGGGTAGTCGGCGGGGTCGTAGGCGCTCGCGTCGTCCACGAAGCCCCCGGCGAAGGAACCGAGCGCGGATCCCATCACGAAGTAGCGCATCAGCGCGCCGATGGACGTGGCCTGCGCCGGCGGCCAGCCCGCGGCGACCATCGCGCCGTAGACGGCGTCCGCGAGGCGCAGTCCGGCCGGGCGGCGGCCGGGCCCGCGGGCCAGTACCGGCACGATGTTGGGGTGGTCGCGCAGGGCGGCCCGGTAGGAGACGGCCCAGTCGTGCAGCGCGGTCCGCCAGTCCCGGCCGCCCTGGAACATCGACAGGTCCACCTGGCCGCTCACCGAGTCGGCGACCGCCTCCAGGATCTCGTCCTTGGTGCGGAAGTGGTTGTACAGCGAGGGCCCGCTGACGCCCAGTTCGGCGGCGAGCCGCCGTGTGGAGACGGCGGCCAGACCCTCCGCGTCCACGAGCGCGCGGGCCGTCTCGACGATCCGGTCGGTGCTGAGCAAGGGCTTGCGCGGTCGGGCCATGGCGCACATAGTAGGGCTGCACGGCAAAACTAGCAGTGCTAATTTAAATGTACCGCTTTCAATGGGGTGGCCTGTGGTGAATCTGGAGCTCAGCGAGGAGCAGAGCGCGGTCCGGCAGCTCGCGCGGGACTTCGTGGAGCGCGAGATCACCCCGCACGCCGTCGCCTGGGACCGTGCCGAGGACGTCGACCGGGCGATCGTGAAGAAGCTCGGCGAGGTCGGCTTCCTGGGCCTGACGATCGACGAGGAGTACGGCGGCTCCGGCGGCGACCACCTCGCGTACTGCCTGGTCACCGAGGAGCTGGGCCGGGGTGACTCGTCCGTGCGCGGCATCGTCTCGGTCTCCCTCGGCCTGGTCGCCAAGAGCGTCGCCGCCCACGGCAGCGAGGAGCAGAAGCGCCGCTGGCTGCCCGGGCTGACCTCGGGTGCGTCGATCGGCTGCTTCGGCCTGACCGAGCCGGGCACGGGCTCGGACGCGGGCAACCTCGCGACCCGGGCGGTACGCGACGGTGACGATTTCGTCCTGAACGGCACCAAGATGTTCATCACCAACGGCACCTGGGCCGACGTCGTCCTGCTCTTCGCCCGCTCCACGGACGCCCCCGGCCACAAGGGCGTCTCCGCCTTCCTCGTCCCCACCGACACGCCCGGCCTGACCCGCCGCACCCTCCACGGCAAGCTCGGGCTGCGCGGCCAGGCCACCGCCGAACTCGTCTTCGAGGACGTGCGCGTACCGGCCTCCGCCCTGCTGGGCCAGGAGGGCAAGGGCTTCTCGATCGCCATGTCGGCTCTCGCCAAGGGCCGGATGTCGGTCGCGGCGGGCTGCGTCGGCATCGCCCAGGCCGCCCTCGACGCGGCCGTGCGGTACGCGGGGGAGCGCGAGCAGTTCGGCAAGACCATCGCCCACCACCAGCTCGTCCAGGAGCTGATCAGTGACATCGCGCTGGACGTCGACGCCGCCCGGCTGCTGACCTGGCGGGTCGCCGACCTGATCGACCGCGGGCAGCCCTTCGCCGTGGAGTCGTCCAAGGCCAAGCTGTTCGCCTCGGAGGCCGCCGTCCGCGCGGCGAACAACGCCCTCCAGGTCTTCGGCGGCTACGGCTACATCGACGAGTACCCGGCGGGCAAGCTGCTGCGGGACGCCCGGGTGATGACCCTCTACGAGGGCACGAGCCAGATCCAGAAGCTGGTCATCGGGCGGGCGCTGACAGGGGTCTCGGCGTTCTGAGTACGCGCCTGAGTACTTCGGCGGATGTGGCGCGGGCCACGTCCGCCGATGCTTTCCCCCATGAGTGACACACCGGGCAAGCAGCAGAACACGGCCGCCTTCTACGGCCAGGCCGTCGCCTCCTTCGCCGTCGCCATGGCGGCCACCGCGATCGGCATCTACCAGCTGAGCGCCGACGCCTGGGTGCGGGCCTTCCTCGCCATCGCCGTCCTGTACCTGGTCACCTCGGCCTTCACCCTGTCCAAGGTGATCCGGGACCGGCAGGAGGGATCTGGGGTGGCCCCCTCCTACGCTCCCTACGAGAAGCGCTGAGCGGCGGCACTAAGCGCTCGCTCACCTTCGGCGGTATGGTGTTCCTCCTGCCAGTGGAGAGGGGCGAGTGATGAGTACGGCGGAGGAGACGGCCGGCGGCGAGGCGCATGCGTGGGGCGAGGTCACGCCCGACGCGGCGCGGCGGCTGCTGGTCGCCGCGGTGGAGGCCTTCGCCGAGCGTGGCTACCACGCCACGACGACCCGCGACATCGCGGGCCGCGCCGGGATGAGCCCGGCGGCGCTCTACATCCACTACAAGACCAAGGAAGAGCTGCTGCACCGCATCAGCAGGATCGGGCACGAGAAGGCTCTGGACATCCTGCGGACGGCGGCCCGGCGCGAGGGCAGCCCCACCGAGCGGCTCGCCGACGCGGTGAGCTCCTTCGTGCGCTGGCACGCGGGCGGCCGCACCACCGCGCGGGTCGTGCAGTACGAACTCGAATCACTCGGGCCGGACGCTCGCGCCGAGATCCTCGCGCTGCGGCGCCAGGTCGACGGCGAGGTGCGCGGGATCATCGAGGAGGGCACGCGCTCGGGCGAGTTCGAGGTCATCGACGTGCACGGCACGACACTGGCCGTGCTCTCCCTGTGCATCGACGTGGCCCGGTGGTTCAACGTCGACGGGCCCCGGACTCCGGAGCAGGTCGGCGAGTTGTACGCCGAGCTCGTGCTGCGGATGGTCGGGGCCCGGGGTGCGACGGCCTGAGGGGCACAGGAGCACGGGCCTCAGAGGTAGTAGCGCGCCACCGACTCGGCGACGCAGACCGGCTTGTCGCCGCCCTCGCGCTCCACACTGAAGGCGACGGTCACCTGCACGCCGCCCGGCACCTCGTCGACGGCGCTGATCCTCGCCGTGGCCCGCAGTCGGGAGTTGACGGGCACCGGGGCGGGGAAGCGCACCTTGTTGGTGCCGTAGTTGACGCCCATCTTCACGCCTTCGACGCTGATCAGCTGCGGTCCGAACAGGGGCAGCAGCGACAGGGTCAGATAGCCGTGCGCGATGGTGGTGCCGAAGGGGCCGGCGGCTGCTTTCTCCGGGTCGACGTGGATCCACTGGTGGTCACCGGTGGCCTCCGCGAAGAGGTCGATCCGCTTCTGGTCGATGTCGAGCCAGTCGGTGTACCCCAGTTGTTCGCCCACCGCCGACTTCAGGTCGTCGACGGACGTGAAGATCCTCGGCTCTGCCATGTCTTCCAGGCCTCTCGTGTGCAGGGGGTCTGCGCGCTCAATCTCTAAGCGACTGCTTAGCATGGTCGGCCGCGGGGGCTGTGTCAACGGACTCGGTAGGGTTCGAGGGGTGCCCCAGATTCCAGAGAAGATCCATGAGCTCACGGTCGGCCAGCTCGCGGCGCGCAGCGGCGCGGCCGTCTCGGCCCTGCACTTCTACGAGTCCAAGGGCCTGATCGGCAGCCGCCGGACCTCGGGCAACCAGCGCCGCTACTCCCGTGACACGCTCCGCCGGGTCGCCTTCATCCGGGCCGCGCAACGGGTCGGCATCCCCCTGGCGACGATCCGCGAAGCGCTCGCGCAACTCCCCGAGGAGCGCACGCCCACCCGGGAGGACTGGGCGCACCTCTCCGAAGTCTGGCGCGCCGAACTGGAGGAGCGCATCGAGCAGCTGAACCGGCTCCGGGATCACCTCGCCGACTGCATCGGCTGCGGCTGCCTCTCCCTGGAGTCCTGCGTGCTCTCCAACCCCGACGACGCATTCGGCGAACGCCTCACCGGCTCCCGCCTGATGGTCGACCGGGGCGGTCGCCGCTAGTGACCTGAGTCAGAGATTCTTCGTCAGATCGGCGGCCCGCAGCCGGATGCTGTGCGGCCGCCAGGCCCGGCCCGGCCTGCTGGAGTCCGGCCGTCGGCACGCCAGGCAGCTTGCGAGAACTACCCGAAAATCTCCGACTCAGGTCTCCGAACGGCAGGCCCCGGCGCCCGCCCGGCTCGCCCCGTACTCCGCGAGACCGGCCGTGACCAGTTGCGCGTTCGACCTGGCCCGGTTCCCGTTCGGCAGGACCAGCATGTCCTCCAGTCCGATCCGGGTGGCCAGGCCCAGGCGGCCCGCGAGGCGCAGCACCGGCCAGGCGCTCTCGTCCTCGCCGTGCAGCAGCACCGGGTGCCCGTGCGCCGTCCCGATGCCGGACAGCAGTGCCCGGGCGGACGCGCCGGCGGTCGCCGGGTCCGGGTCGGTCACCTCCGCCAGGACCCTCAGTACCTTCGGCCCGAGCGGTGAGGCCGCGAACCGCGCGGTCCCGTCCGTGCCCGACCAGATGCCGGCCTCCACGCCCACCCCGCGCTCCAGGAGCAGTGCGGCCGTCTCCTCCGCCCCCGGCTCGTGCCAGTTGACCGAGGCGTGGTCGGGCAGCACGGTCCAGGCGCGTATCCGCTCCAGCCGGGTGGCGGGGTCGGGTTCCGCCCACGCTCCCGTGGTCACCCCGACCGGCACCGAAACGCGCTCCCGGATCGCCGACAGCGTCTGTTCGAGCACCCGGGGCGACAACGTGTCCCGCCCGCAAGGGGTCTTGGGGTGGACATGGAGGTCCGTCGCCCCGGCGGCGACGGCCTCCGCGGCCGAGTCGGCGATCGACTCGGGTGTCAGCGGCACGGCCGCACCGTCGGCGGCCGTCCGCGGACCGTTCAGGCACACCTGCGTCATGGTGTCGAGGGTGCCAGTCACCACCGACAGTGGGGGTGCGGCATCCCCGGCGCACCCCCCCGCGCACCCGCATCCGTCAAGCCGACACCAGCATCCTCGTCCGCCGGGCGTACGCCAGCGACTCGGGCGTGAGCACGGGGCGCGGCACCAGGATGCCGCAGTCCGTGCAGACCGGACCGGACGAAGGCTCGTGGTCCAGGTCGTACCTCCAGACCAGCCGCTGCCCGTCGCACACCGGGCAGGCCGAGCCCGGCGCGCGCTCCAGCGCGGCGATCAGCCGGCGCAGCACCTCGGCCAGCGGTTCACGGGGATGGACCGCCGGATCGTCGCACCACGCCACACCGAACCCGCCCCAGGTCAGCCGGTGCCAGTCGTCCACACTGCCCGGCCTGCGCAGCCCGTCGTGCTTCTCCTTCTTGCGGCGCTCGGCGAACTCGACCTCATAGGCCAGCCAGACCGCCCGCGCCTCCTCCAGCTCGTCCAGTGCGGCCACGAGCCGCACCGGATCGGGGGAGCGGTCCTCGGGACCGAACCCGGCCCGGGAGCACAGATGGTCCCAGGTCGCCCTGTGTCCGTAAGGCGCGAACCTCTCAAGGCACTTGCGCAGCGAATAACGCCGCAAGGCCAGATCGCACCGCGGATCGCGGACCTGTCTCGCCAGACTCCGGAAACCCGCCATCGTCCTGCACCTCCGTCACACCTGCACCTGTTTTCCGGTCACCTCGGCGTCGTCGTAAGGACGTCGCCGAATAGACGTATCGACAAGCGAATCGGCTCCATCCGATTTCAAATGGCCTCCATAAGCGGCCCGAAGAGGCTCACGAGTCGACTGCCGTGATCCGTGTGCCAGTTGTGCCGACTTCAAAAAGTGACGCTTGTTCATCTTCAAGCCGGGGGATACCGGCGGTAACATCCCGCCCACCCCCGTCGGGAGGAGCCCCCCATGCCACGGCGTGCCCCACGCACCGTTCTCGACAGAATGAGAACTCCCAGCGGAATCCCCGGGTTCCTGAAGACAGCATCGGTATGCACCCTGATCGCAGGTCTCTTGTCGCCGCTTGCCCCGGCCGCCGCCTCGGAAACAGCCACCCCCCAGGTCACAGCCGCGGCGAACGACCACTGCGGCAACCAGTGTTCGGACATCCTCCCGCCCGGCCAGAACGGCAACGCCACCCTCGCCCAGATCCTCCTCAACCAGGCCTTCGGCACCCAGCCCGAGCACGCCGAGGACCAGCTCGGGCCCTACGCGAACCTCGCCAAGGGCTACCCCGCCCTCACCAACGACAAGATCAACACCTTCTTCAACGACGCGTCCTTCGGAGTCCCCGCGGGCCAGGTCGCCTCCACCCTCAAACCCGCCGGACGCACGGACGTGACGATCGTCCGGGACAAGAAGTCCGGTGTGCCGCACATCACCGGCACCACCCGCTACGGCACGGAGTTCGGCGCCGGCTACGCGGCGGCCCAGGACCGGCTGTGGCTGATGGACGTGTTCCGGCACGTCGGGCGCGGTCAGCTGACCTCCTTCGCGGGCGGTGCGCCCTCCAACCAGGGCCTGGAGCAGCAGTTCTGGCGGCACGCCCCGTACAGCGAGGCCGATCTGCAGGCGCAGATCGACAACGCCGTCGCCACCAACGGCGAACGCGGACAGCAGGCCCTCGCCGACGTCAAGGCCTACCTCGACGGCATCAACGCCTACATCGACGCCTCCGACAAGGGACGCACCTTCCCCGGTGAGTACGTACTCACCGGGCACAAGGACTCAGTCACCAACGCCGGAACCATCCAGCACTTCAAGATCACCGACCTGGTCGCGCTGGCCTCCGTGATCGGCGCGCTGTTCGGCTCGGGCGGCGGCGGCGAGGTGAACAACGCCCTCTCCCTGATGGCCGCCCAGGAGAAGTACGGCGTCGCCGAGGGCACCAAGGTCTGGGAGTCCTTCCGGATGCGCAACGACCCGGAGGCCGTCCTCACCCAGCGGAGCGGCAGCTTCCCCTACGGCACCAAACCGGCCGACCCGCAGGGCACGGCCCTGCCCGACGCCGGCTCGGTGGAGCCCGAACCGCTCGTGTACGACCGCACCGGCAGCGCCGCGACGTCCGCCGCCACCGGCGCGTCCGGCCAGGCCGCGAAGAGCGCCACGTCGTCCGCCAAGCGCGGCATGTCCAACGCCCTCGTGGTCAGCGGCAAGCACACCGCCGGCGGCCACCCCGTCGCCGTGTTCGGCCCGCAGACCGGCTACTTCGCCCCCCAGCTGCTCCTGCTCCAGGAGATCCAGGGCCCGGGCATCAGCGCCCGCGGCGCCTCCTTCGCCGGCCTGAGCATGTACGTCGAACTCGGCCGCGGCCAGGACTACGCGTGGAGCGCCACGACCTCCGGCCAGGACATCATCGACTCCTACGCCGTCGAACTGTGCCAGGACGACTACCACTACCTGTACCGAGGCACCTGCACGCCGATGGAGAAGATCGAGCAGAAGAACGCCTGGAAGCCCACGGTCGCCGACGGCACCGCGGCCGGCTCGTACACCATGCGCGTGTGGCGCACGAAGTACGGCCCCGTCGAGTACCGCGCCACGGTCGGCGGCAAGAAGGTCGCCTACACCACCCTGCGCTCGTCCTTCCTGCACGAGGCCGACTCCATCATCGGCTTCCAGATGCTGAACGACCCGGACTACGTCAAGGGCCCCGAGTCCTTCCAGAAGGCCGTGCAGCACATCAACTACACCTTCAACTGGTTCTACGCCGACTCCGAGCACACCGCGTACTACAACAGCGGCGACAACCCGGTGCGCGCGAGCGGCGTCGACGCCGAGTTCCCGGCCTGGGCGCGCCCGGCGTACGAGTGGCGCGGCTGGGACCCGGCGACCAACACGGCCGACTACACCCCGCCCTCCGCCCACCCGAACTCCATCGACCAGGACTACTACGTCTCCTGGAACAACAAGCAGGCCAGGGACTACACGACCGCGCCCTGGGGCAACGGCTCGGTGCACCGCGGCAACCTCCTGGAGGACCGGGTGAAGAAGCTGGTCCAGCAGGGCGGGGTGACCCGGGCCGCCCTGGTGAAGGCCATGGCCGACGCGGGACTGGCCGACCTGCGGGCCGAGGACGTCCTGCCCGAGCTCCTGAAGGTCGTCACCAGCTCGCCCGTCACCGATCCCACCGCCGCGGCCGCCGTGAGCAAACTCCAGGCCTGGGCCGCCGCCGGCGGCAAGCGCACCGAGACCGCCGCCGGCTCGAAGAAGTACGCCGACGCCGACGCGATCCGCATCCTGGACGCCTGGTGGCCGCTCCTGGTCAAGGCCGAGTTCGAACCGGGCCTCGGCAGCGACCTGTACACGGCGATGACCGCCAACCTCCCCGTCGACGAAGCCCCGTCGGCCGGGCACGGCCCGACCGGCTCGCACGCGGGAAGCTCCTTCCAGTACGGCTGGTGGAGCTACGTCGACAAGGACCTCCGCACGGTGCTCGGCGAGCAGGTGAAGGGGCCGCTGGCCCGCACCTACTGCGGCGACGGCGCTCTCGCCGCCTGCCGGGACACCCTCGTCGGCACCCTGAAGGAGGCGGCCGGAAAGACCGCGGCCCAGGTCTACCCCGGTGACGACGTGTGCGCGGCGGGCGACCAGTGGTGCGCCGACTCGATCAACCACCGCACCCTCGGCGGCATCAAGCACGGCAAGATCAGCTGGCAGAACCGGCCGACCTACCAGCAGGTCGTGGAGTTCACCTCACACCGGTGACGCCATGCCCGGCGGCGGGTCAGCGAACCCGGCCCGCCGCCAGGACCAGCCGGGCCAGCTCCGCGTGCAGGATGTCGCTGTGCGCACCGGCCGGCGGCCCGCCGCGTCTGACCACCGCCGCCGCGTCGACGTTCACGCACCCCGAGGCGGGCAGTTTCGCCGCCAGGGCCTCGGCGAGGGTGTACGCGCGCGTGCCCGGCACCGCCCGCACCCCGCCGTACCCCATCGCACCCCACTTGGCGCCCAGCACCCGCCCCAGGAGCGGCTCCGCGACCGACCGGCTGTCGCCCGCCATCCGCGAGGCCAGCGGGTACATCGTGCCCAGGGCCGCGTCGTGCCGGGAGTGGCAGCACACCAGCGGCCCGTCGATACGGTTCTGCTGCCCCTGGAGCACCCCTCCGGCCCGGGCGTCGTGCGGCAGCCGGGCGGCGAACGCGTAGTGCGAGAAGGCCCCTTGCAGCAGCGTCACCGACTTCACCGTACGCACGCCCTCGGGCAGGCCCCGCAGCGCGAACGACACCAGCCGCGCGCCGAAGCTGTGCCCGACCAGGTGCACCCGCACCTTCGGAGCCGCCTGCGCGAGCTGCCCGACGACCCGGCCGAGCCCCCGCTCCCCGACGGTCCCCGCACGCCGCTTCATCGCGTAGTACGTCGCCTGCCGCAGCAGTTCGTGCGCGCCGTCCCAGGGGTTGGGGATCCGGAACCCCCGCGGCGCCCCGGACGCCTCCAGCTCCGCCAGCGCCCGCGCGAACTCCTCGCAGGCCGCCGCCGACGACCCGGCGAACATCCCCGGCTCGCTCTGCGGCACGCCCTCCGCCACCGTGTCCGCCGCGAACAGCGCCTGCGGCCCGGGCGCCACCACCTCCACCAGCGTCCGCACCAGCCGCCCGAACTCCTCCAGTTCCGCCGCCTCCGGCGGCTGCTGCTCCAGCAGCCGGGCGATCTGGTCGACCAGGATCGCCCGGCCCGGGAACGTCTCCAGCAGGGCGTGCCGGGTGTCCTTGTCCAGCTCCGGACGCCTCGCCGGCTCGGCCGCCACGGCCCGCGGGAAGTCCGGGATCGGCTCGTCGGAGAAGCGCATCGCCGGCCACAGCACCCCGACGTAGCCGACCCGGGCCGCCGGGGCCAGCCGCGGCACGGGCGCGAAGAAGCGGTCGTAGAGGCGGGTCGCGCCCGAGCGGTCGGTGTTCCAGCCGTGCGCGAAGACGACCAGGTCACGCACGCCGCGCTCCCGCACCCCGGCGAGCAGCCGGTCGCGCGCGCGGCCCCCGGGGTCCCCGTCCGCGTCGAAGGCCAGCTCCCAGTAGGGAGTCACACTCATCGCCGGATCCGCCATGACAGGCCCCCTGGTCCCCGGGTGACGCCACGATGTGGCGCATCGTCCTGCCAACGGGGGGACTTGGCCATACGTCACGGGCGCATTCGGCTCAGCGGTACAGCAGGTACGTGCGCCGCGTCCTGCGGAACGCCGCCAGCTCCCGCTGCCATCCCGCCACCACCTCGTCGGTGTCCGCGCCCGCGTCGATCATCGTCCGTACGAGGGCGGAGCCGGTGAGCTTGTCGATCCACTGGTCCGGGCGCCAGGCGAAACCGCTCCAGACCCGCTGGGCGGTGACGAGCAGGGCGATCCCCGTGCGGACCGGATCGAAGGCGGCCCGGTCGTGCACATGGACCTGCACACCGCCGATCGTCCTGCCCTGGAACTTGGAGAACGTCGGCGCGAAGTACGCCTCCCTGAACCACACGCCGGGCAGGGCGAGTTCGTTAGCCGCGGCCGCCCAGCGCCGGTCGACGCCCTCCGCGCCCAGCAGCTCGAACGGCCGGGTCGTGCCGCGCCCCTCCGACAGGTTCGTGCCCTCGAACAGGCACGTCCCCGAGTACACCAGGGCCGTCTCGGGCGTCGGCATGTTCGGGCTGGGCGGCACCCAGGGCAGCCCGGAGGCGTCGTAGAAGTCCGAGCGCCTCCAGCCCGACATCGTCACGGTCTCCAGCGGCACGGCCTCGGTCAGGAACTCCTCGTTGAACAGCCGCGCCAGCTCGGCGACGGTCATCCCGTGGGCCTGGGAGATGGGCTGCCGCCCGACGAACGTGGCGAACTCCTTGTGCAGCACCGGGCCGAGGGCCGCGCGGCCGCTCACCGGGTTCGGCCGGTCCAGCACGACGAACCGCTTTCCGGCGAGCTGGGCGGCCTCCATGCAGTCGTACAGCGTCCAGATGTACGTGTAGAAGCGGGCGCCGACGTCCTGGATGTCGAAGACGACCGTGTCCACGCCGGACGCGGTGAAGATGTCCGCGAGCGCCCGGCCGCTCTTGAGGTACGTGTCGTAGACGGGCAGGCCCGTCGCCGGGTCGTCGTAACGGCCCTCGGAGCCGCCGGCCTGGGCGGTGCCGCGGAAGCCGTGTTCAGGCCCGAAGACGGCCCTGAGGTCCACGCGCCGGTCGGCGTGCATGACGTCGACGATGTGGCGGGCGTCGCGGGTGATGCCGGTGGGGTTGGTGACGACGCCGATCTTCTGGTTCGCGAGCAGGGCGTAGCCGTCTTGGGCGAGGCGTTCGAAACCGGTACGGAGTTGCCTGCGGCGCTGGGCGGCGGAGGCGGTGGAGGTGGCTGATACGGCTGCCGCCGTGGCCGTGGTGATGACGGCTCGTCTGGAAGGGCGCATGCGGTGACCTCCTTGAGCGGGGACGGTCGGCATGGGCACGGTATGCGCTTCCGCGGGTTGTGGGGAGGCTGCGGGCCGGGTGTGGCCGGTCGCGCGGTTCCCCGCGCCCCTGGGGGCGCATCACCCCGCGCCCCTTTCCTGGTACATACCGACCGGTTAGTCTGGCGCTATTGCAGAGCCGCGACTGAGGAGACCGATGGTGGGAGCCTTTCAAGACGCCGGAGTCGTTGTCACGGGGGCGGGCGGCGGGATCGGGGCCGCGCTGGCCCGGCGGTTCGCCGCCGAAGGGGCCCGGGTCGTCGTCAACGACCTCGACGGCGAGCGGGCCAAGCGCGTCGCGGACGACATCGGCGGCATCGCCGTACCCGGCGACGCCTCGGGGATCGTCGGCGACGCCCGGGACGCACTCGGCGGGACCGTCGACGTCTACTGCGCCAACGCCGGTGTCGCCGCCGACGGCATCACGCCGGGGCAGCCGCTGGACGAGAAGGCATGGGCCCTGTCCTGGGACGTGAACGTCATGGCTCATGTGCGGGCCGCGCAGGAACTGCTGCCCGCCTGGCTGGAGCGCGGCAGCGGCCGGTTCGTCTCCACCGTCTCCGCCGCCGGGCTGCTCACCATGATCGGCGCCGCGCCCTACGCCGTCACCAAGCACGGCGCGCTCGCCTTCGCCGAGTGGCTGTCGCTGACGTACCGGCACCGAGGTGTCAGGGTCCACGCGATCTGCCCGCAGGGCGTGCGCACCGACATGCTGGCCGCCACCGGCAGCGCGGGCGACCTCGTGCTCCGGCCGACCGCGATCGAGCCGGAGACCGTCGCCGACGCGCTGCTGAAGGGCATCGAGGAGGACCGCTTCCTGATCCTGCCGCACCCCGAGGTCGAGGCCTACCACCAGGCCCGGGCCGGTGACCCCGACCGGTGGCTGTCCGGCATGAACCGCATCCAGCAGCAGTGGGAGGAGGCCCGGTGACCGAGTCCCGCTACGCCGCCAAGCCCTGGCTCGGACTGCTCGAAGACGCCCAGAAGGCCCCGATCAGCCCGGCCGGCTCCCTCGTGCACGCCCTGCGCGCCGCCGTGGCCGAGACGCCCGACCACGACGTCCTGGCCTACTTCGACGGCCGGCTCACCTACCGGGAGGTCGACGAGCTCAGCGACTCCGTCGCCGGGCACCTCGCCGCCCGCGGTCTCGGGCGCGGCGACCGGGTCGCGGTGCTGCTGCAGAACTCCCCGCACTTCGTGCTCGCCCTGCTCGGCGCGTGGAAGGCGGGCGCGGTCGTCGTGCCCGTCAACCCGATGTACAAGTCGGGCGAGGTGGCGCACGTCCTGCGGGACGGCGAGGTGGCCGCGCTGATCTGCTCGGACCGGGCCTGGGAGTCGTATCTGCGCGAGACGGCCGCCGACTCGCCCGTGCGGATCGTGCTCACCGGGTGCGAACTGGACTTCCAGAGCCGCGGCGACGCGCGCGTGCTGACCTTCGAGCGCCTGCCGCAGGCCCCCGACGCCGACGACCTGGTGACCGTGGCCCGGGCCGGGCACACCGTGCCCGGGGACCGTGATCCCGGCACCGGCGACATCGCGCTGATCAGCTACACCTCCGGCACCAGCGGCACACCCAAGGGCGCCACCAACACCCACGGCAACATCATGTACAACGCCGAGCGGCAGCGGACCGGCCTCGGGCTGCCCGAGCGGCCCGTGTACTTCGCGCTGGCACCGCTGTTCCACATCACCGGCATGGTCTGCCAGTTGGGCGCCTGCCTGAACAGCGGGGGCACCCTCGTGCTGGCCTACCGCTTCGAGCCGGGCGTGGTGCTCGACGCGTTCGCCGAGCACCGCCCGCACTACACCGTCGGACCCTCCACGGCCTTCATGGCGCTGGCCGCCCACCCCGCCGTCACCCGCGACCACTTCTCCTCCTTCCGGGTGATCTCCTCCGGCGGCGCCCCGCTGCCGCCCGCCCTGGTGGAGGAGTTCCGGGCCGGCTTCGGGCCGTACATCCGCAACGGCTACGGACTGACCGAGTGCACCGCGCCCTGCGCCTCGGTGCCGCCCGGCCTGGAGGCGCCCGTCGACCCGGTGTCGGGAACCCTCGCGGTGGGACTGCCCGGCCCCGACACGGTCGTACGGATCGTCGACGACGCCGGCGAGGAGCTGCCCTTCGGGGAGCAGGGCGAGATCGTCGTCCGGGGCCCGCAGGTCGTGCCCGGCTACTGGCGCCGCCCCGACGCCACCGCCGAGACCTTCCCCGGCGCCGAACTGCGCACCGGCGACATCGGCTTCATGGACGAACAGGGCTGGCTCTACGTCGTCGACCGCAAGAAGGACATGATCAACGCCTCCGGCTTCAAGGTGTGGCCGCGCGAGGTCGAGGACGTCCTCTACACACATCCGGCGGTGCGCGAGGCCGCCGTCGTCGGGGTGCCCGACGGGTACCGCGGCGAGACCGTCAAGGCGTACATCAGCCTGCGGCCGGACGCCGACACGGACCCGGATGCGCTCGCCGCCTACTGCAAGGAGAGACTGGCCGCCTACAAATATCCGCGCCAGGTGGAGATCCTGCCGGACTTGCCGAAGACGGCCAGTGGGAAGATCCTCCGTCGGGAACTGCGTTCCCGTACACACGGCAACTGACAGCAGAACGGAAAGGCAGGTGGCGGCAGTGCCCAGGACCACGGACTCGGACGGCACGCCCGTGCCTCAGCGGCTCCTGGCCGCCGCCACCCGGCTCTTCGCCGAGCAGGGCTACGACCGCACCTCGGTGCAGGAGATCGTCGAGGCGGCCGGCGTCACCAAGGGAGCGCTCTACCACTACTTCGGCTCCAAGGACGACCTGCTGCACGAGGTGTACGCGCGTGTGCTGCGCATCCAGCAGGAGCGGCTGGACGCCGTGGCCGGAGCCGACGAGCCGGTGGAGAAGCGGTTGCGGCACGCCGCCGCGGACGTCGTGGTGACGACCATCGAGAACCTCGACGACGCGATGATCTTCTGGCGCTCCATGCACCACCTCAGCCCCGAGAAGGACAAGCAGGTCCGCGCCGAGCGCCGCCGCTACCACGAACGCTTCCGCGCGCTGGTGGAGGAGGGCCAGGACTCGGGTGTCTTCTCGAAGGCGACCCCGGCGGACCTCGTGGTCGACTACCACTTCGGCTCGGTCCACCACCTGTCGACCTGGTACCGCCCCGACGGGCCCCTCACGCCCCAGCAGGTCGCGGACCACCTGGCCGACCTGCTGCTGCGCGCGCTGCGCCCGTAGCGGCCCTCCAGGCCGCCTCAGGTGCGGCCGTGGCCGCTCTCGGCGGGCGCCCCGGCCCGCTGGGGGCTCGTCAGGTACGCGTAGGTGCCGGTGAGTTCGAGCAGCCGCCGCAGTGCCGGACCGACGCCCTCCAGGTGGAAGGCGATCCCGTCCAGGCCGGTCGAGCGGTGGATCTCGAGCAGGGTCGACAGCCCCATGGAGTCGACCAGGTTCAGCTCCCGGCAGTCCAGGTGCAGATCCGTGACCTCCCGCCGGGCGCCGAGGGCGGTCCGCACCCGCCGCAGCAGTTCCGCGCACGTGTCGAAGTCCAGATCGCCCGTGAGGGCCAGGTGCACGGCGTGCGGGCCGGTGCCGTGGGAGGAGGTGGTCACGGAGTACGTCCAGCGTCTCGGGGTCAGGGGCGTCAGGCGATCGCGGTGCGTCCGGCGCCGAGGAGCCGGCGGGCGCGGGGGAAGTCGTGCAGCTGCTCCTCCAGCAGGTCCAGACACGGCAGCAGCGAGCGTGCCGGGACGCTCCGGGCGGTGAGCACCTCGGCGGTCCAGGTGAGGAAGCCGGTGAACACGTCGTCGGAGTCGACGTACAGGGCGGCCGTCAGGAAGTTGACGATGTGGGCGATGTCCTCGGCGGTGCGCTCACGCTGCTCGTCGCTGTAGTCCCGCATGGCGGGGATGTGCTCTTCGAGGCGCTGGAAGGTGTCGCGCACCAGGCGGGTGGAGGACCGGGCGACCAGTGTGTACTCCTGGTCGGCCAGGTGCGGCAGGTCGTCGGTCGCCTGGTGGGCGGGCACCGGCCGGGTCAGGGGCCCGGCCGCGAGCCGGTCCGCCGCCGCACGGGCGTCGGGCGCCCAGGCGTCGGCGCCCAGCAGCCGGGCGTAGCGGCCGTCGGCCCCGAAGGCGAGACCACCGGCCATGACCGGGGTGCCGGCGGCCTGGACGGCGGTGATCGCGCTGTGCGCGAGCGGCAGCCGGGTGGGCAGCGAACTGGACAGGCACACCGCGTCCGGTCCGGTGCGGTGGATGTGGCTGATCAGATGGGCGGTGGGGACCTGCGCGCCGAGGTAGTCCACCCGCCAGCCGCGCAGCCGCAGTGTCTCGGCCACCAGCCGGGCGGGCAGGGCGTGCCACTCCTGGTCCACACAGGCGACCGTGACGCGGCCCCGGCTGTTCGCCGGACGCCGCGCCGGCAGCACGGCGATGACCCGGTCGTTGATGGCGGTGGCGGCGTGCTCGTCGGCCACGCTCATACGGTTGGCGGCCCATTCGGAACCGACCTTGCGCTGTACGGCGCCGACGACGTCCAGCAGCACCGACTCGGGATCCAGGCCCGCGGCCAGGGCGTCGGTGACGACGTCGACGGCCGCGTACTCGTCTCCCGTGCTGACGGCGGCCCACAGCCGGTCGGCCCAGGGCGCGGACGCGGCGTCGTCGTACGGTGCGGCAAGACCGGCGCCCACGCCGTGGCGGCCCGGCCCGTCGTCGATGTCGGTGAGGCGTGCGGTCATGCCGTGTACCTGCCCCGGGTCGCCCCGTCCACCGCACCGAGGTGGGCACCGCGCGGTGCGGTGATGGCCAGGACGGCGATGTCGTCGTGGCGCCCGTCGCCGATCCACTGCGAGGTGACCATCTGCACCCGCTCCACGACCGCCTCGGCCGGCATGCCGGCGCATTCGGCCGCGGCGCGCTTGAGGCGCTGGTCGCCGAACATGGTGTCGCCCAGCGGGCCGCCCCTGGCCTCGGTGACGCCGTCGGTGAACAGCAGACAGGTCTCGCCCGGCGCCAGCCGGACCTGTGCGGTGCGGGAGGTGATGGCCGGCAGGACGCCGATCAGGGTGCCGCGGGTGTCGGCCTCCTCCACGGTGCCGTCCCGCCGGATGATCAGCGGCGCGGGGTGCCCGGCCGATGTCAGCCGCAGCACCACCTCGCGCTCCTCCCGGCGGACCGAGGCCATCACGAGGGTGACGAAGCGGGTGTGGTGGCTGGTGCGCATGGCGTTGTTCACCAGGCGCAGCATCCTGGCGTGGTCGTCGGCCATCGGCAGCAGCGCGTGCAGCGTGTTGCGGATCTTGCCGGTGAGGACCGCGGCCTCCAGTCCCTTGCCGGCCACGTCCCCGAGCACGACGAGGGTCTCGGGGGAGTCCTCGGCGGGCGGGTGGACGTCGTAGAAGTCGCCGCCGACGCGCTCGGTGTCCTTGCTGGCCCGGTAGCCGCCGGCGAACTCCACGCCCTCCGTCTGCCGCAGGGTGGGCGGCAGGAGCTCGCGCATGAGGGTGTCGGAGATCGAGTTCTGCTCCGCGTAGAGGCGGGCGGCCGACATCGCGGCCCCGGCCCGGGCGGCGAACAGCCCGGCCAGCGACTCCTCGGCCTCGCTGAACGCGCCCTGCTGCCTCCGGCGCAGCAGGATCAGCGCCCCGGCCGGCACGCCGAGCCCGGGCAGCGGTGTGATCACCAGCGAGCCGACCTCGCCGAATCCCTCCGGGATCACCCAGTCCGGGGCCGTCGCGGGGTCTATCCAGCGTGAGGGCACGGGCGGGAAGCCGCGCAGCGCCTCGGCCAGTCCCGGTACGGAGTCCGGTGCCGCGGACACGGTGCTGCGGGTGAGTTCGCCGCGGTGGTCGCAGGCGACCACCGGCAGAGTCCTGGCGGCGGTGGGCGCGATGACCAGGGCGGCGTCGGCCAGATGCTCGGTGGCCAGGCGCGCCGTGACCTCCATGCAGCGTTCCAGGTTCAGCGAGGCCAGCAGGGCACTGGAGGCCTCGGTGAGGAACCGGGTGCGCCCGCGCTCGGCCTCCAGCTCTCCCAGCGCGGAGCGGTAGGCGGTCTCCTCCATCAGCCACCAGGCCGTTCGGCCGCCCTCCGCAGCGGTGGGATGCGCCGAGAACGACCGGTCACCCACCGTCCCGCTGGCAGGGCCCGGCCGGGTCCGGTCGGCGGCGGCGAGCCAGGCGGGGGAGGTCAGCGGCCGGCCGACACGCGCCATCGGCAGCAGCGCGCCGGCCACGTCGTTGAGCTCGGCGACGTGCCCGTCCGCGTCGAGGACCACCACCGGGAAGGGGGCGGAGGCGGCACTCACCGTGCCCACCGCACCGCCGCGGGGCCTGGCCGGGGAAGAAGTCATGTACGGGGCCCCTACGCGTGACCCACACCTCACTTTGCGAAGACTGAACGGAACGGTTCTCGATGCACAGTCCCGCAGTGCGGTCCGGCGGTGCAACCGCCGGACGTCCCCGGAGCCCGGCGATGAGCGGTTCCGCGCCCCGTCCTCCCCCGAAACAGCACCCGTACCCAGACGGCCGCTCACCAGACAGTGCGAAGTTTCACACCTCGTTCACGTCCGGGCGCCCGGTTCGGGGCGATGCGGGCGGCAGGAGTGGCGGGGGGAAGCCCCGCGGCCCCTGTCGCCCGCGGTCCGTCACATGTACCGCTTCAGCTCCCGGCGGGCCAGTGAGCGCTGGTGCACCTCGTCCGGGCCGTCCGCGATCATCAGGGTTCGCGCGCCCGCGTACAGCTCCGCCAGGGGGAAGTCCTGGCTCACGCCGCCGGCGCCGTGGAGCTGGATCGCCCGGTCGAGGATGTCCACCACCGCCCGGGGCGTGGCGATCTTGATGGACTGGATCTCGGTGTGCGCGCCGCGATTGCCCACCGTGTCCATCAGCCACGCGGTCTTCAGCACCAGCAGCCGCAGCTGCTCCACCGTCACCCGCGCGTCGGCGATCCAGTTGTGGACCACGCCCTGCTGGGCCAGCGCCTTGCCGAACGCGGTCCGGGACACCGCGCGCCGGCACATCAGCTCGATCGCCCGCTCGGCCATGCCGATCAGCCGCATGCAGTGGTGGATGCGCCCGGGGCCCAGCCGCGCCTGCGCGATGGCGAAACCGCCGCCCTCCTCACCGACCAGGTTCGACACCGGCACGCGCGCGTGGTCGAAGATCACCTCGGCGTGACCGCCGTGGTAGTGGTCCTCGTACCCGAACACCTGCATGGCCCGCTTGATGGTGACGCCCGGGGTGTCGCGCGGCACCAGCACCATGGACTGCTGGCGGCGGATGTCCTCCCCGTCCGGGTCGGTCTTGCCCATCACGATGAAGATCTTGCAGTCGGGGTGCATCGCCCCGGAGATGTACCACTTGCGGCCGGTGATGACGTACTCGTCGCCGTCCCGCTCGATGTGCGTGGTGATGTTGGTGGCGTCGGAGGAGGCCACCTCCGGCTCGGTCATCGCGAACGCCGAGCGGATCTCCCCGGCCAGCAGCGGCTCCAGCCACTGCTTGCGCTGCCGCTCGTCGCCGAACTGGGTGAGCACCTCCATGTTCCCGGTGTCGGGCGCCGCGCAGTTCGTCACCGTCGGCGCCAGCTGCGGGGAGCGGCCCATGATCTCGGCGAGCGGCGCGTACTGGAGGTTGGTGAGCCCGGCCCCGTACTCGGAGTCCGGCAGGAACAGGTTCCACAGGCCCTGCCTGCGGGCCTCGGCCTTCAGTTCCTCCACCACGGGCACGGTCTCCCACGGCGAGGCCAGCCGCTCGCGCTGCTCGTGGGCGACCGCCTCGGCCGGGTAGACGTACTCGTCCATGAAGGCGAGGAGCTTGCCGCGCAGCTCTTCGGTGCGCGCGTCGAAAGCGAAGTCCATACGGATCAGCCCTCCTGGAGGCCTTCGTGAAGAGTGGTCAGTCCGTGCCGGACGAAGACGGGCACGAGGTCGCCGATGCGGTCGAAGCCCCGCCCGACCGTCTGGCCCAGCGTGTAGCGGTAGTGGATGCCCTCGAGGATCACGGCGAGCTTGAACCAGGCGAACGCCGTGTACCAGGAGACCGCGGAGACGTCGCGCCCCGAGCGCGCGGCGTACCGCTCGATCAGTTCCGCCGGCGCCGGATGCCCGGGTGCCTCGGCGGTCGTGGAGACGGGGGAGTCGGGCATACCGAGCGGCATGCTGTACATGACCAGCAGGCCCAGGTCGGTGAGCGGGTCGCCCAGCGTCGACATCTCCCAGTCCAGGATCGCGTTGATCCGGTCGTCCTCGCCGATCAGCACGTTGTCGAGCCGGTAGTCGCCGTGCACGACCGCCGGGGCGGGGGAGTCGGGCAGCTCGCGCCCGAGGGCGGCGTGCAGCTCGTCGATGCCGTCCAGGTCGCGGTTGCGTGAGGCGTCCAGCTGCTTGCCCCAGCGCCGCAGCTGCCGGTCCAGGAACCCCTCGGGCCGTCCGAAGTCGGCGAGACCCACCTCGCCCGGGTCGACCGCGTGCAGCTCCACCAGCGTGTCGACCAGGTTCAGCACCGCGCCCCGGGTGCGCTCGGCGCCGAGGGGGAGGAGCTGGTCGGCGGTGCGGTAGGGGGTGCCCTCGACGAACTCCATGACGTAGAACGGCGATCCGAGCACCTCCTCGTCCTCGCACAGCAGCACCGGCCGGGGCACCGGCACGGCGGTCGGGTGCAGTGCGCTGATCACCCGGTGCTCGCGCTTCATGTCGTGCGCGGTGGCCAGGACATGGCCGAGCGGGGGGCGTCTGACGACCCACCGGGCGGTGCCGTCGGAGACCGCGTAGGTGAGGTTCGACCGTCCGCCCTCGATCAGCCGGCCGGACAGCGGGCCGGTCACCAGGCCGGGCCGCTCGCGGTCGAGCAGGCCGCGCAACCGGTCGAGATCGAGTCCGGGCGGGTGGTCGGGGCTCATGCGTCGCTCCTACGGGGGAGGTGGACTGTTCCCGACTCATGATGCCGACCGGTCGGTATGTCGTCCAGAGCGGGACCGAAACGTGATCGGAGCCACGATAGGCCGACGGCTCCTCACCCCGCGCGACCGGGGAGGTTTCGGCCGGTTCGTTCAGGCCATCCGGCTTGCGTGGCGTCCCGCGAGCCCGGAAGGTCAAAGCCATGAAGGCCATCAGCTACTCACGGTACGGCGGACCCGAGGTGCTGGCGTTCGGCGAGGTCCGCGATCCGAAGGTCGGCCCCGACGCGGTGCTGGTGAAGGTACGGGCGGCGGCCGTGAACCCCGTCGACTGGAAGGCCCGCGAGGGCTACCTCGACGCGATCCTCGCCCCCGTCTTCCCCGTGGTGCCCGGCTGGGACGTCTCGGGCGTCGTCGTACGCCCCGGCGTGGCCGTGTCGGAGTTCGACGTCGGGGACGAGGTCTTCGGGTACGTGCGCGAGGACTTCCTCTCCCGGGGCACCTTCGCCGAGTACGTGGCCGCGCCGGTGCGCACCCTCGCCCGCAAACCGCGCAACCTCTCCTTCGAGGAGGCGGCCGGGCTGCCGCTGGTCGGGCTCACCGCCTACCAGGTGCTGCACAAGGTGCTCCAGGTGAAGCGGGGCGAGACCGTCCTCGTGCACGCCGCGGCCGGGGGCGTCGGCTCCATCGCCGTGCAGCTGGCCACCCACCTGGGTGCCCGGGTGATCGGCACGGCGAGCGGGCCCAACCACGACTTCGTGCGGGGCCTGGGCGGGGAGCCGGTGGCGTACGGCGAGGGCCTCGGCGAGCGGGTGCGCGGACTGGCGCCGGAGGGGGTGGACGCGGTGTTCGACACGGTGGGCGGGGACGCGCTGAAGGTCTCGGCGAACCTGCTGGCCCCCGAGGGCCGCCTGGCCTCGATCGCCGACAACGACGTCGTGAACTACGGCGGCCGCTACTACTTCGTCCGCCCCGACGCACAGGACCTCCAGCACCTGGCCGACCTGGCGGAGCAGGGCGTGGTGAGCGTGCACGTCGACGAGACGTTCCCCCTGGAGCGGGCGGCGGACGCGCACCGGCTGAACCAGGAGGGCCGCACCCGCGGCAAGATCGTGGTGACGGTGGACTGGGAGAACGAGGACGAGGACGAGCACGAGTGAAGCGCCCAGGGGGCCGGGCGCCTTGAATCGCCAGGGCTGGAGCCGGTGTCGGGGGCGCTTGGGTTGGAACTGGGGCCGTGGGGAGCGCCAGCGCCGGAACCGGGGTCGGGGAGCACCCGGGGCGGAAACGGTGTCCTGATCGCCCGGGGGCGGAACTGGCGTGTGACGGGCGCCCTAAAGCACCAGGGTCGCCCCGCACACCGCCATCGCCACCGTGCACAGCACCGCGGCCGCCGCGTGCCGAGGGGCGAACGCGGCGGGGCTCGGGGCGGTCGAGAGGGTGTGGATGCGCCGGTGGGCGATGCGCAGGAAGCCCAGCCACAGCACACAGCACAGCGCACACGCGACGATCCTGGCCGCCGACGCCCCGCCGTGCAGCACGGTCTTCACCGCGAGCACGGCGACGACCGAGCCCGACAGCGTCGTACGCCGCCACGCGAGCCGGGTGCGCTCGGGCTGCAACCCGGGATCGCGATCGGGGTCCGCCGGCCGGGCGACCGAGGTGCTCATCCCTCCCACCCCACCAGCACCACCAGGACCATGGCGACCGCCACGACCGCGACGACCAGGCTCAGCAGGGCGGGGAAGCGGGACACCGGCAGGTCCTCGCCCCGGCGCATGGCTCGTTCGCAGCGCACCCAGTGGTTGACCGCCCGCAGAGAGCACAGCACGCCCGCGGCCAGCAGAGCGAACGCCAGCCCGACCCGCCAGGCCCAGCGCAGGTCCGGCAGGAACTGGTCCACGGCGAAGCCGCCGCCGATCAGCGCGAGCGCGGTGCGCAGCCAGGCCAGGAAGGTGCGTTCGTTCGCCAGCGAGAACCGGTAGTCGGGCGTCTCGCCGTCCTCCCGGACCTCCGCCGGGGCGAACCACAACCGGACGTTCCGTACGAACTCGATCACGTGCGCGACCCTACCCGGGTGCCCGGTCCGCCTCCGCCTCCGCCTCAGCCGGCCGACCGGAACGCCTTGAGCCGCTCGTACGCCGCCAGCCCGTCCGGCACCCACTCCCAGTCGGCCAGGCGCCGCTCGACCTCCGCGTCGGAGAGGAAGGCGTACCAGGCCACCTCCTCGGCCTGCGGCCGGACCGGAAGCTCGCAGCGGACGTCGTAGACCGCGGACCACCAGGTTCGGCCGGAGCCGTCGTCGTAGAGGAAGGTGAAGAGGTGCCGCGGCTGCGGCAGACCGCTCACGCCCAGCTCTTCCTCCGCCTCGCGCAGCGCCGCCGCGTCGTAGGACTCACCCGCGCCGACGACGCCGCCCACGAACATGTCGTGCAGGGCGGGAAAGACCAGCTTGGTGGGGGTACGCCGATGCACGAAGATCCGGCCCTCGGCGTCCCGGGCCTGGATGAACACGCACCGGTGGCGCAACCCCCGGGCATAGACCTCCCCGCGCGGGCACTGCCCGACGACCTGGTCGTTCTCGTCGACGACGTCGAGGATCTCGTCAGCAGCACTCATGCCCTCATCCAAGCAGGACGCACGCCGCGGGCGACCCCGGTGGGCCCCACGCCCTGGGCCATGCGCCGTGGGAGCCCCCGGCGGCAGGCGCGCCTCCGGCGGCAGACGCGCCTCCGGCGGCAGGCGCGCCGCGGGCGATCTTGGTGGGCCCCACGCCCTGGGCAATCCTGGCACCACGCGCGCCGCCCGGGAAGTTCCGCGGGTTCATGCGCCGTGTGCGCCCCCGGCGGCAGGCGTGCCTCCGGCGATCTCGGCGGTACACGCGCCGCGGGCGAATCCAGGTGTCTCACGGGCCTCCGGCAATCCCGGCGGCACACGGGCCTCCGGCAATCCCGGCACGACCCGCACCTCAGCCGCCCTCGGCAGGCCAGCATCCTGACCGTCGGCAGGCCACGCACCCCGGGCCGCGTGCGCGCCCTCCGTCAGGACGCGCACCCCCGTTGCCCCCAGAAGGGCGCGCACACCCCGTTGGCTGGCCCCAGAAGGAGCCGCCCCGGCGTCACCGCTCCGTCAGGGGGACGCCGGGCTGATCGCGGGTGTGGGTGTCCGGGGGCGTTCCGGGGCGCCGTGCGGCATCGCCGGGTGCAGGCCCAGCAGGACGATGCCCGCGACCACGGCCAGCAGGCCGCCGGCCTCCCAGCTCAGGGCGACCGCGTCGGTGCGCAGCCGGTCGCCCAGGAAGCCGACGCCGCAGACGATCCCGGCGAGCGGCTGGGCCGCGGTCAGGGCGGGCAGCGACTTGCGCAGCGACGCCGTCTCGAACGCGCTCTGCACGAGGACCAGCCCCGTGACGCCCAGCGCCAGCACCGCGTACGGCTCCCAGCCGGTGAACAGCTCGGCGAGGCCGCTGTCGGCGACCTTCTGTCCGCTGACCCTGGTCAGCGCGTCCTGCACGCCGTAGAGCAGCCCGGCGGCCAGGGCCAGCAGCACCGGGCCGGAGCTGAGCCGGGACCGCTTGCCGTGGGTCGTGAGCAGCAGGGCGAGCCCGATCATGACCCCGATGATCAGCCACTGCCGCACCGGGTCGGCTGTCGCGGCACCGCCCTCCGGACGGCCCGCCACGATGAACGCGGTCACACCGCCCGCCAGCAGGAAGAGGCCGGCCCAGCCCTGGCGGCCGAGCGGCTGCCGGGTCTGCTTGCGGGAGAGCGCGAGCGCGAACAGCAGGTTCGTCGCCAGCAGCGGCTCCACCAGCGACAGCTCGCCCTGCCCGAGGGCGGCGGCGCCCAGCCCCATGCCGACGACCATCAGCGCGATGCCGCCGAGCCAGCGCGGCACCTTCACCAGGTCGAGCAGCAGCCGGAAGGAGAGGAAGTCGTTCAACGGGGCCCGCTGGGCCGCGTTCTGCTGGAGCACGAAACCGAAGCCCAGACAGCAGGCGGCACCCAGGGCGAGCGCCAGTACCAGAACCGACACGCGGTGTACCTCGATCATCAGGTCGGGTCACGATGGCGTAGGGGCCGACTGTACCGGCCGGCTCCGCCCGGCGCGCCCGTACGTCATGCCATCGTCGGGGGCGGCGACAGCCCACGCTATGACGTACGTCACAAAGGGCGAAACGGAAATATCGGATGCTCGCCCCACCCGCCTCTCGCGCCTCCCGGGTCACAATTCCCTCACAAGAAGCAACAGTTGACGCGTGTAACGCCCCAACGGCCCTTGACGCCGACCGTTGGCTGGGGGTTGGCTGTGCGTGATCAGTTCATGGCAGTGTGCATACCCGCACTCCCCCTGTCGCCGTGAGCCGGAACACAAGAAGAGCGCGTGAGGAAGTTCGCGGTGTCCCCACCCCCGCCTCCCCTCGGCCGTGGCCGCAGACGTGTGTCGCAGGCCTTCGACGAGGCCCTCGACGACGCCGAGCTCGTGGCCGCCCGCGCCGCACTGGCGCAGGGCCGCTGGCAGAACGCCCGTTCCCTCCTGGCCCACACCGGGGACGACTGGGACCGGCGCGGCCACCGCGTCACCGTCCTCGCCCGCGAACCCTCCTGCGCCGCGTGGGCCCGGGAGTGGCAGCTCGTCGAACCCGAGTCCGCCGACGCCGGCGTGCTGCTCGCCCTCGCCCAGGTCCGGCGCGCCCTGCACGGCAAGGTGAAACCGGCCCGGGCCCGCGAGGCCTGCCAGGACGCCGCGAGGCGCGCCCCCGCCGACCCCACGCCCTGGCTCGGCCTGCTCATGCTGGACTGCGCGGCCGGCGCGGACCAGGACGTGGTCCGCGGCTTCGAGGCGGTCCGCGCCCGCTACGCCGACCACCACCACGCCCACCACCTGATGGTCGCCCGGCTCGCAGCCCGCCGCACCGAGGCCGGCCCGGACCCGCTGCACGAGGTCTACGACTTCGCCAACTGGGCCTCCGAACAGGCCCCCGCCGACTCCCCGCTCGCGATCCTGCCGGTCATCGCGCACGCCGAGCGCTACCGCGTACTGGCCGCCGCCGGACACGCGAGCCCCGACCCGGCCGCCTCCGGCCACTGGGCGGGCCGCCGCGCCCGGCAGGTCATGAAGACCGCCTTCGACTGGTGGCTGGAGTGGGAGCTCGAAGGCCACCCGCGGCGGCTGATCGACCTGAACTTCCTCGCCCACGCCAAGTTCTGCGAGCGGCGGGGCGCCGAGGCCGCCGCCCTGTTCCACCGGATCGGCCGCCACGCCACCCCGGCGCCCTGGTCGTACCCGGACCGCGACCCGCACACCGCTTTCGCCGCCGCCCGCGCCGAAGCGCTCGGCACGGCCTGACCCCCCGACCGAAGAGCCGCGGCCTGACCCCCGACCCGAGAAGCCACGGCCTGACCCCCGACCCGAAGAGTGAGGACGCTCCCCCGATGACCACGGACAGTTCGAGAACGAGCCCATCCGCCTCCGGCGGCATCAGTACGTTCAAGGGGCAGGAGCGTGCCCTGCGCGCCGACCGGCTCGGCACCGGCGGCCTGCTGCTCTCCGTCCTCGCCGCGACCGCCCCGCTCATGGTCGTCGCGGGTGTCATGCCCACCACATTCGCGGTGATGGGCATCGTCGGCCAGCCGCTGCTCTTCGTCGTCCTCGGCGTCGTCCTGATCCTGTTCAGCGTCGGCTACGCCGAGATGAGCCGCCACGTCCACAACGCCGGCGCCTTCTACGCCTACATCTCCCGCGGCCTCGGCGGCACCGCCGGCGCGGGCGCCGCCCTGGTCGCCCTCGTCGCCTACAACGCGCTCCAGGTCGGCATCTACGGCATCTTCGGCTTCGAGGTCTCCGGACTCCTCGCCACCTACGCCGACCTGGAGATCGCCTGGTGGATACCGGCCCTCGTGGCCGCCCTCGCCGTCGGACTGCTCGGCTGGCTGAAGATCGACGTCAACGCCAAGGTGCTCGGCGTGCTGCTGGTCATCGAGGTGCTCCTCGTCGTGATCTTCGACGTCGCCGCCCTCGCCGACCCCGGCAAGGAAGGCCTGTCGCTGCACGCCTTCAACCCCGACACCCTCACCGGCGCGGGCGTCGGCACCGCGCTGTGCTTCTGCATCGCCGCCTTCCTCGGCTTCGAGCAGGCCCCCGTCTACGCCGAGGAGACCAGCCGCCCGCACGTGCTGGTGCCGCGGGTGATGTTCTTCGCGGTCGGCGGGGTCGCCGTCTTCTTCGCGCTGAGCTCCTGGGCCCTCACCGTCGCCACCGGCCCCTCCGCGATCGTCGGCACCTCCCAGAAGCAGAGCGCCGGGCTGCTGTTCTTCCTCACCGAATCCCGCCTGGGCGGCACCTTCACCGACGTCCTGCACATCCTGTTCGTCACCGGCATGTTCGCCGCGCTGCTCAGCTTCCACAACGTCGTCGCCCGCTACGCCTTCGCCATGGGCCGCGAGGGCCTGCTGCCGGCCGCCTTCGGCCGCACCAGCGGCAGCAGCGGCGCCCCGGGTACCGGCTCGCTGCTCCAGACCGTGGTGGCCGTGCTGGTCGTGGCCGCGTTCGCCCTCGCCGACGACAAGCCCACCGGCGACCCGACCGCGCCCGTCCTGCACCTGTTCACCTGGTTCGGCAACGTCGGCGCCCTCGGCGTGATCGTGCTGATGGCGACCGCGTCCCTGTCCGTCGTCGTCTTCTTCGTCCGCCGCGGCGCCGCGGGCCCCCAGGCCTGGCGGCTGGTCACGTCCGCGCTGGCGGGCATCGCCCTGCTGGTGATCGCCGGCTACACGGTGAAGGACTTCGAGGTGCTGGTCGGCGCCGGGCCCGACTCCTCGCTGAGCTGGGTACTGCCCGGCATCATCGGCCTCGCCGCGCTCGCCGGAGTGGTCCTCGGCCTGGTGCTGCGCGCCCGCGCCCCCGAGAAGCACGCCCGGATCGGCCTCGGCAACGAGGCGTTCCAGCTCGACAAGGCCGCCTCCTCCTGAGCGGAGCAGCGTAAGAACTGGTTACGGAAATCTGACGGGCACCCGCGATCCCTGCCGTACCGGGGCCGCGGGTGTTCGAATGAATACGTGAACGACGACGTACCCAAGGGTGTGCACCACGAGCACCCCGAAGAGCGGGGCACCCCGATCGGCCGCCGCGTCTTCCTCGGCACCCTCGCCCTGGGTGCCGCCGGCGTGGTCGCCGCGCCCCCGCTGCAACGCGGCCTGGAGGCCTTCCTGGGCGGCGCGGCCGACAAGGACCCCACCGGCCTGACCGGCCTGCTCCCCAACGGCGGCGGCTTCCGCTACTACTCCGTCGCCTCCTCCGTCCCGCGCAAGAACGCCCGCACCTACCGGCTCACCGTGGACGGCCTGGTCGACCGCCCCACGACCTACACCCTCGACGACCTCAAGGCCCTGCCCCAGACCCGCATGGTCCGCGACGTCCAGTGCGTCACGGGCTGGCGCGTCCCCGACACCCCCTTCGAGGGCGTACGCCTGTCCCGGATCCTGGACGCCGCCCGCGTCCGCCCCACGGCCAGGGCCATCCGCTTCACCTGCTTCGACGGCACGTACACCGAGAGCCTCACCCTCGCCCAGGCCCGCCGCGCCGACGTCCTGGTCGCCCTGCGCATGCAGGACAAGGACCTCGGCCACTCCCACGGCGGCCCGGTCCGCCTCTACGTGGCGCCCATGTACTTCTACAAGTCCGCCAAGTGGCTCTCCGGCATCACCGTCACCGACGAGGTCCGGCCGGGCTACTGGGAGGAGCGCGGCTACGACGTCGACGCCTGGGTGGGCCGCTCGAACGGACGCGACGATGACCCTACGAGCTGACACCCCGCCGGACACGGCCCACGTGCGCCGCTTCACCACGCTCCAGCGCTGGACCCACCGCAGCACGGCCGCCCTGATGGGGATCTGCGTCGTCACCGCGGCCTGTCTCTACGTCCCCCAGCTCGCCGAACTCGTCGGCCGCCGCGCCCTCATCGTCACCCTGCACCAGTGGGCCGGACTCGCCCTGCCCGTCCCCGTCCTGGCCGCCCTCGCCTCCCGGGCCTTCCGCGCCGACCTCGGCCGCCTCAACCGCTTCGGCCCGCACGACCGCACCTGGCTGCGCGCCGCCCTGCACCGCGACAAGAGCCCCGCGTCCCGCCCCGCGGCCAAGTTCAACGCCGGGCAGAAGCTCTACGCGGCCTGGATCGCCGGCGCCACCCTGGTCATGCTCGCCACGGGTCTGATGATGTGGTTCACCCACCTCACCCCCCTGCTCTGGCGCACCAGCGCCACCTTCGTCCACGACTGGCTGGCCCTCACCATCGGCATCGTCCTGGCCGGCCACATCGGCATGGCCCTGGCGGACCCGGAATCCAGAAGGGGCATGCGCACGGGCAGGGTGAGCAGAGAATGGGCGAAGCAAGAGCACCCCCTATGGCGCCCGTAGGCCTCGTACCTCAGGGGCGCGGGGAACTGCGCGACCAACCACGACGCACCCGCAGCCGCCCCACGACGCGAAGCCCTACGGCGCGCAGACGAACTCCAACAGCACCTTGCACGACCGACTCCGATCAGCGGCCAGCGCGAACGCCGACTCGGCCTCCGCCACCGGCACCACCGCACTGATCAACCCGTCGAACCCCGGCTCCACCGCCAGCAGTTCCAGCGCCTCGTCGAACTCCGTGTCGAAGCGGAACGCCCCCCGCAGCTCGATCTCCCGGCTCACCACGAGGTTCCCGGCGAAGGGACTCCGCCCGGCCGGCAGCATGCCCAGCTGGACCACGACCCCGCCCCGCCGCACCCGCCGCAGGCACGTGTCGAGCCCCGCGGCCACCCCGGACGCCTCGATGGCCACATCGGCCTCGTCCGGCCACCCGCGATCCTCGGGATCATCGGCCCGCACAACCGTCCCGGCCCCGGCGATCCTGCCGTACGCGAGCGCCTCGGGCAGCAGATCCGACACCGTGACATGTGCGGCCCCGGCCGCCTTGGCCGCCGCGACCACCAGGCACCCGATGGGCCCGGCGCCCGTCACCAGCACATGCCGACCCGCCACTCCACCGGCCCGCCGCACCGCGTGCAGGGCGACCGACAGGGGCTCGGCCAGCGCGGCCCGCCGCAGCTCCAGCCCGTCGGGCAGCGCCCGCACCTGCTCCGCCGGCACGACCACCCGGGCCGCGAAACCTCCCTGCACATGGGGAAACCGCGCCGCACTGCCGAGATACCGCGTGTCCCGGCAGATGTTCCGCCGCCCGGCCGCACACTCCGGGCACACCCCGCACGGGGTCGCCGGATGCACGGCGACGGCACTGCCCGGCCCCGGACCCGTGGCCCCGGGGCCGTACTCCACCACCGTCCCCACGATCTCGTGCCCGAGCACCATCGGCTCCCGCAGCCGGAAGTCGCCGACCCCGCCGTGCCACCAGTAGTGCAGATCGGACCCGCACACCCCGCCGTACCGCACGGCGACCAGCGCCTGCCCCGGCCCGGGCTCCGGCTCCGGCAGCTCCGCCACCCTCAGATCGCCCTGACCGTGGATCACACACCCCAGCATCACAGCAGCCTCCCGGCAGGTCACAGCACGCTCGTCATACCGCCGTCGACATACAGGACCTGCCCGCTGACGAAGTCCGCCGCGGGGGAGGCGAGGAACAGCACCCCGCCGACCAGGTCCTCGGTACGGCCCCAGCGCCCGGCCGGAGTGCGCCGCCGCACCCAGGCGCTGAACTCCTCGTCCGCCACCAGCGGCCGGGTCAGCTCGGTCTCGATGTAACCCGGGCCCAGGCCGTTGACCTGCACCCCGTACGGCCCCCAGTCCGCGCACATGCCTTTGGTGAGCATCTTCAGGGCACCCTTGGTGGCGGCGTACGGCGCGATCCCGGGCCGCACCACCTCGCTCTGCAGCGAGCAGATGTTGATGATCTTGCCCCGGCCGCGTTCCGTCATCCGGCGCGCCGCCGCCCGGCCCACCAGGAAGGCACTGGTCAGGTTGGTGTCCAGGATCCGGTGCCAGTCGGACTCCCCGAACTCCAGCAGCGGGGCGCGCAGTTGCATGCCCGCGTTGTTGACGAGGATGTCGAGCGGGCCCACCCGCTCCTCGACCTCGGCGACCCCCGAGGCCACCGATGATCCGTCGGTCACGTCGAACACGGCCGTGTGCACCCGGTCGCCGGGCAGCCCGGCGGCGGCCTCGGCGAGCCGGTTTGGGTCACGTCCGTTCAGCACGACCGTGCAGCCGGCCTCCGCCAGACCGCGCGCGAGCGCGAGTCCGATGCCCCGGCTGGAACCGGTGACCAGGGCCGTACGGCCGCCGATGTCGAAGAGGGGATGAGCCGTCATCGCCGCGACGCTCCTAGATCACGAGGGACAACAGCAGGACCAGACCGCCGGCGACCACCGAGATGATCGTCTCCATGACGGACCAGGTCTTGATGTTCTGACCGACGCTCAGCCCGAAGTACTCCTTCACCATCCAGAAACCGGCGTCGTTGACGTGGCTGAAGAACAGCGAGCCGGCGCCTATGGCCAGGACGAGCAGAGCGGCGTGCGTGGTGGACATGTCCGCCGCGAGCGGGGCGACCAGACCGGCCGCCGAGACCGTGGCCACCGTCGCCGAACCGGTCGCGAGCCGGATCACCACCGCGATCAGCCAGGCCAGCAGCAGCGCGGGGATGGCCCAGTCCTCGGAGATGTCCAGGACCATCTGCCCGACACCGGTGTCGATGAGCGTCTGCTTGAAGCCGCCGCCCGCGCCGACGATCAGCAGGATGCCCGCGATCGGCATGAGGCTCTTCTCGACGAGCGGCGAGATCCGCTCCTTGGAGAACCCGGCGGGCCGCAGCAGCGTGAAGATGCCGACCAGCACCGAGGCGAGCAGGGCGATCATCGGGGCACCGATGACGTCGAAGACGCGCTGCACCGGGTTCTCGGGGTCGTCGACGACGATGTCGACCAGTGCCTTGGCGAGCATGAGGATCACCGGGAGCAGCACGGTGAAGAGCGTGGCGCCGAAGCCGGGACGCTTGTCGAGCTCCTCGGAGGCGCGCTGCGGGATCATCTTCTCGGGGGCGGGGACGTCGACCCAGCGGGCCGCGTACTTCGAGAACACCGGCCCGGCGATGATCACCGTCGGAATGGCGACGAGCACGCCGAGCGCCAGCGTCACGCCGAGGTCGGCCCCGACGGCGTCGATCGCGACCAGCGGACCGGGGTGCGGCGGCACCAGGCCGTGCATCACGGACAGGCCCGCGAGCGCCGGGATGCCTATGCGCATCAGCGAGTAGTTGCCGCGCTTGGCGACCATCAGCACGACGGGGATCAGCAGCACGATGCCGACCTCGAAGAACAGCGGCAGCCCGATCACGGAGGCGATCAGCACCATCGCCCACGGCATCGACCGCCCCCCGGCCTTGGCCAGGATGGTGTCGACGATCTGGTCGGCGCCGCCGGAGTCGGCGAGCATCTTGCCGAGGATCGCCCCGAGGGCGATCAGCACACCGACCCCGGCGACCGTGGAGCCGAGGCCGGCGCTGAAGCTGAGCAGCACCTTGTCCAGGGGCGCCCCGGCGATCGCGCCGAGCGCCAGTGACCCGATGGTCAGCGACAGGAAGGCGTGCAGCTTGAACTTCGTGATGAGCAGGACGATGACGGCGATGCCCGCCAGGACGGCGATGCCCAGCTGAGCGTGGCCGGCCGAGGTGATCGGCTCGGGTGCGTCCGCTGCCAGCATCTCGACGCTGAGTCTGGTCACGGTGAGTTCCCTTGCGTTCGGGGAGAAGGGGAGGGGAGAGGGAAACCCGTCAGGGGCTACTGGACGGGCTCGGGGAGGTCGTCGAGGGCGTGCGCCGCCCGCTCGGTGATCTCCTCCGGGCCGCCCGCGACGTCCACCCCGACCCCCGCCTCGTCCGCCGCGAGCGGCTGGAGCGTGGCGAACTGGGAGTCGAGCAGCGCCGTGGGCATGAAGTGCCCCTGCCGGTGCGACATCCGGTCCTCGATCAGCGCGCGGTCACCCGTGAGGTGCACGAAGACCACGCCCGGCGCGGCGGCCCGCAACCTGTCGCGGTACGACCGCTTCAGTGCCGAGCAGCTCACGACCCCGCCGAGCCCGGCCCGCCCGTGCGCCCACGCGCCGATGGCGTCGAGCCAGGGCAGGCGGTCCTCGTCGGTGAGCGGGGTGCCGGCCGACATCTTGGCGATGTTGGCCTGCGGGTGGAAGTCGTCGCCCTCGGCGTACGGAACGCCGAGCCGGGCCGCGAGCAGGGGACCGATGGTGGTCTTGCCGGTGCCCGCTACGCCCATGACCACGACGACGTGGGGGGTGTTCATCGCTGCCTCACTGTCTGCTGTCCGAGGTCGACCCGTGATGTCGACGCAACTGAAACCCATTAGGTACGACGAATTCAAGAGCCTGTCATGAATAAGTCTGACTTTTTGTCTCCGTGATCTACCCCGTACGCTGAGTGCATGAGCACAACGGGCCGGGGGCTGCACGGCCGGGTACTGGACACCCTCGGCCCCGAGATCACAGCGGGTGAGTTCCCGCCGGGCAGTGTGCTGCGCACCGACGAGCTCGCCCAGCGTTTCGACGTGTCACGCTCCGTGATGCGCGAGGCGGTCCGCGTCCTGGAGTCCATGTACCTGGTCGAGTCGCGCCGCCGCGTCGGCGTGACGGTCCGCCCGAAGTCCGAGTGGAACGTCTACGACCCGCAGGTCATCCGCTGGCGCCTGGCCGGAGCCGACCGCCCCGGGCAGCTGCGCTCCCTCACCGTCCTGCGCTCGGCGATCGAACCGGTCGCGGCCGGCCTCGCCGCCCGGCACGCCACGGCCGAGCAGTGCGCCGAGCTGACCGAATGCGCCCTCGGCATGGTCGCCCACTCCCGCGGTCACAAACTGGAGGGGTACCTCCACCACGACGTCGCCTTCCACCGCGTCGTCCTGGTCGCGAGCGGCAACGAGATGTTCGCCCGCCTCGGCGACGTCGTCGCCGAGGTCCTGACCGGCCGCACCCAGCACGACGTGATGTTCGAGGACCCCGACCCGGCCGCCGTCACCCTGCACGTCCAGGTCGCCGAGGCCATCCGCGAGGGCGACGCCCCCCGCGCCGAGGAACTGACCCGCGAGATCACGGTCGGCGCCCTCCAGGAACTCGACATCCTGGCGCCGTAGCGCTACGCGGGAAACACCCCGTCCACGTACACCCACGCCCCGTCGACCCGCTCGAACCGGCTCAGCTCACGCAGCGACCCACCCCGGTACGACGCCCGGAACTCCACGGTGCCGGTGGCGTGGAACGCGGACCCCTCGCTCGTCCCCAGGACCTCCAGCCCGGTCCACCGCATCCCCGGATCCAGCTCCAGCGTCCCGGGCCGCGTCCCCGGATGCCAGGTCCGCAGCAGATACCCGGCGTCCCCCTTCACGAAGGCGCAGTACCGCGACCGCATCAGCGCCTCCGCGGTCGGCGCGGCAGCGGCCCCGGAGTGGAACCGACCGCAGCAGTCCTCGTAGGCCTGGGGGAGCCCGCAGGGGCAGGCGGCGGGCTGTGCGGGGCGAGGGCGACTGGCGCTGCGGCGTGTCATGGCCACCATTGTGCAGACAGACATCCCGGCACCCCCCGGCGCCCTTATCCTCCGTCGCAGGGAAGAGTTGCACGACAGGGGGAACCACGTGACGGGCGTCGACGCGGTGGCTGCCTTCTGGAGGCCGCTGAAGGACGAGGTCACCAGGAGCGGCATCAGCCGGCAGCAACTCTGCGGCCTGCTGAACCTCAGCCCGTCAGCCCTCTCGGAGTTGCTGAACGGCAAGCGGGCGAAGGCCCCCGACTGGGACGTCATCCGAGAGGTCGTGACCGCCTGCGGCGGGTCCCTGTCCTACTGGCGGCGCCGGCTCGACGAACTGGTGCGTGAACTCGACGCCCAGCGGGCCCCGGAGAAGCGCCCGGGCCGTGAACACGGTGATCCCGGGGACCAGCCGGGTTGCCCGGTCTGCCAGGACGCCTACGAGGCGGAACGCTTCCAGGAGTACGCCGTCGGGCTCGGAGACGAATGGGATCCGGCGGTGCCGTACGGCGCCGGCGCCGTACTCGCCGGCCGCACCGAGGAGTTACGGGACGAGATGCACGCCCTGAGAGCGGGCACGCTGTTGTCCGCGGAGGGGGCGTCCGCCTTCCGGGACCAGTTCCACGACCTCTCCCGGGGCATGATGGCAGACCTCGGGCGCCGAGTACGCCGCTCCTGCCATCCTCATCGGGTACGACTGCTGCACGCCGCACACACCATCGTGGTGGTCGAGGGCTGTGTCGCGGGCCCCCTGCTGGACGCCGTCCTCGCCGACGGCGTCGGGCTCGACCTGAACCTCGTCTTCGAGAACAGCCTGGGTGACGGCGCCTTCGCCGCAGCACCGTTGCCGGTCGCCAACACCCGCTACGACGACCACCACAGCCGTGTCGTCGACCACTACGCCACCGTCTGGGCGCGGCTGACGGGACGGCGACCGTCCCCTCAGGAGACGTACCGCTGCGTCTCGGTCTATGAGAGCCGCCTGGCGGAACTGGCCTCCGAATGCCCGGAGTTGTTCGTCTGGGCAGGCATGCAGGACGGCTCGAACGCTGCGGGAGCCCTCGGGGCCCGCGTCGACGACGAGGTACGCGACCGGCTACGGGAGCTGTACCACGACCTGCACACCCAGAAGCGGGGACTCGACGGACTGGAAACGCTGCTGAGGGCGCTGGCACGACGGGCTCCGGCACCGGCCTGGTCCGCCCGGCTGTCCGAGATCCACCGCCGTGCGCTCAACCACCCCGTCTCACCGATCAGCGAAGCCCACCGGGGCCGGTCGAACTCCGCCCCCCGGGTCCCGACCTTGTCCAGGGGCTATGTGAATCCGGCCTTCCGGACGGCGGTCTACCACTCCGACAGCAGACCCCACGTCGACGCCTGGTGGAGCACCCGGCCATTGAGGCAGGAGATCCAGGGCTTCCTCGCCGGGCACTTCAGTGGCTTCCCCACGGTCAACCGGCCGATGCTCATCCTGGGCGACCCGGGCGCGGGCAAGTCGCTGCTCACCCGCCTGCTGGCCGCACGCCTCCCACCCACCGACTACCTGCCCATCAGGGTCGAGCTGCGCAACGTGACGGCCGACGCCGAGATCCTCGACCAGATCGCCCAGGCACTGCGCGACGCCACGAACAAGGACGTCACCTGGGACAGCGTCACCTCCTCCTGCGAGGGCGTGCTGCCCGTCCTGATCCTCGACGGCCTCGACGAACTGCTCCAGGCGGGCGGGGCCGACCACTGGTACTACCTGGAAGAGATCGCCCACTTCCAGGAGAGGTCGGCCGAGGCCGGGCTTCCGGTGGCCGCGGTCGTCACCAGCCGCACCGTGGTCGCGGACCAGGCCAAGATCCCCGACGAGACGGTCATCATCCGCCTGGAGCCGTTCGACGCGGCCCGCATCGCCCGCTGGTCGGACGTCTGGAACACCCTCAACCAGGGCCGCCGCATCCCGGCTCTCCCCAGCGACCTGGGCGCCCTCCACCCCGACCTGGCCCCCCAGCCCCTGCTCCTGCTGATGCTGACGCTCTACTACACGATGCGCGACGAGGGCGACGCCGCGTGGCCCTCGCCGATGAACGGCGTCACCACCCTCTACGAGCGCCTGCTCACCCTGTTCGTCCGCCGCCAGATCCGCAAACACCACTGCAAAATGCGCCCCGAAGCCGTGGAAGCGAAGGTGGACGAAGAACTCGACCTGCTCTCCGTGATCGCCGTCGGCATGTTCAACCGCGGCAGCCAGGGAGTGACCGCCGAGGAGGCCGACCACGACCTGACCTTCCTGCGCGCCCCCGGCCACACCGGAGCCCGAAGATCCACGCGCCTGCTGTTCGGAGAGTTCTTCTTCTTCATCCACGAAGCCAAGGCGACGTTCGACGGTGGCGAGGACCGTGTCTGGTACGAGTTCCTGCACGCCACCTTCGGCGAGTACCTCGTCGCCCGCAAGATCGCACGCACGCTGCGGCACTGCCCCGACCAAGGGCCCTACGAGGGACTGCTGTTCGCCCTGCTGTCGTTCGCGCCGCTCACCGACCGCGCCCAGATCATCGACTACCTCGGCGACCTGCTGCCGGGAACCGACGACACGGTGACCCGCCTGTTTCCCCAGGCCTTGCACGGACTGCCGCCGGGCAGCGACACCGGCTACACCCTGGGCCCGGTACCGGTAACCTTCCGCCACGCCTGCTACAGCGCCAACCTGTTGCTGGTCGCCATGGCCACCGGCCGGCTCCTGAGATTCTCCGAGCTGATCACCGAGGGCGAACTCCCGGCGGAGGTCTGGCGCACCCACGCGACGCTCTGGAAGTCCCAGCTGCCGCCCGCGTCCTGGGACGCCTTCGTCGGCGCCGTGGGCACCGTCCCGGTGCCGACCGGACAGGGCGTCGCGCACCTGGACCTCGTCCTCCGGCTGGGGCAGCACGACGCGCATCCGGAGGCACCCACCACGTCGTGGCTGCTGCGGACGGTCATGCCGGGGATCAAGGACGAACCACTGAGCGCACTGCTACGGACCCGCCCGCTGTACGACCCGGACGCGGAACGTCTGGTCGAGCCCTCGCTCCCCGTCTTCGACGAGTTCACCCCGCTCACATCGAGCTTCACCCTCGACTCCGCCGGACGCCCCGTCTCCGCGGCGCATGCCCTGATTGCCCTCCTGATCTGCCCGCCCGCCCCGCACCAGGACGTCCTGCCCCGCTACGAGACATGTCTGGCCGCGCTCCCCACACTCAGCGGCTCGGGCGGCGCGCGCCTGCTGGAGCTGATCAGCCGGCGGCTGGCGACGGAGAGCGAATCGCTGCCGTCCGACGCCGTCGACGACATCGTCCAGGAACTGACGAAGCTGGGCGGCGGACTGCAGGAGAGCGACGAGCTGGACAGGGCCCGGATCTCCCTGCTGGTGACCAGCTGCCGCCTGCTCGACCGGACCCGGAGCGAAGGACTGGTCGGCCGCATCGTGACACTTCTGGGCGCGGACATCTCAACGACGGACCTCTCCGCTGTGGAGACACGCCTCGTCCAAGGAGAGTGGCGAAAGCGCCGGACGAACGACGGTGGCATCATCCAGCCGCTCATGGAGGCCCTCTTCCACTTCCTGATCCGCCCGGCCGAGGGAGGGGAGGGCCAGGTCGCCCTGCTTCGGCTCCTCAGACTGGCGGTCGCGCTGGACCAGGGATCCTGGTGCCGCCGATACGCGGAGCGGGCATTGCGGAGCCTCCGCCCCGACATCCAGAACCGCCTGCTTCCCTTCGAGGCCGACTACCTCGGCTCGTCCCTGGCCGTCCGGCTGGACGTGGCACGGCAAAGGGCGCACCCCTGAGGATGCGCCCTTCCTCATGCCCTCCGGGGCTCAGGCCCGCGGCTCCTCGCCGCCGTCCTCGCCGATGATCCGGTCCAGCTTCTCCGCGAACCACAGCGCCACCGCCCCGGTCACCACGGGGCCCGCCTCCTCGATCCCGGCCACGGCCTCCACCGCGCCGCCCGTGGCCACACCGGCTGCCACCGCCGCGCCCATGATGACCGCGCTCCTCAGGGTGATCATCTTCCGCATGCCGTCCTCCTGGACTCCGCGTCTGGTTGGTGACATCACCCTGATCCCACGCGGTCCTCGGAGGGCCGGGCCCCGAATCACTCCGAAGCCGTACGCGAAAGGGCAGGTCAGAGAGATAACGAAGGCCTGTTCGGCCGAACAGGTCCGAACGCCGAACGCCGGACACGCTTGCCGGCCGCCCTGCGTATGCGACAACGCCTGAGGGCCGTGACCTCGTGGTCACGGCCCTCAGGCTTCATGTGTCCGAGGGGGGACTTGAACCCCCACGCCCGATAAAGGGCACTAGCACCTCAAGCTAGCGCGTCTGCCATTCCGCCACCCGGACAAGGTGTCTGTCGCGTGGGTTATCCCCGCGGCGACGACGTAAACATTACCAGGCTTTCCGGGGTGGCCGATCACCCCCCGTCTGCACCCCGGCGAGGGGTGAACGGCGTGTGACGGGTCGGGAGCGCTCTTGGGGTGCGGGCCCGGGAGAGAGAGGATGAGAGGGACCCACCAGCAGTGACACCGGGAGGAAGCACGTGAGCGAGACGGACACGGCCAGGAGCGTCACCGGCGAGGACGAGGTCGTGGACCTCTGCCGCGAGCTGATCCAGATCGACACCAGCAACTACGGCGACCACTCGGGTCCGGGCGAGCGCAAGGCGGCCGAGTACGTCGCCGAGAAGCTCGCCGAGGTCGGGCTGGAGCCGCAGATCTTCGAGTCCCACCCGGGCCGCGCCTCCACGGTCGCCCGCATCGAGGGCGAGGACCCCTCCCGGCCCGCGCTCCTCATCCACGGCCACACCGACGTCGTACCGGCCAACGCCGACGACTGGACCCACCACCCCTTCTCCGGCGAGGTCGCCGACGGCTGTGTGTGGGGCCGTGGGGCCGTCGACATGAAGGACATGGACGCGATGACCCTGGCGGTCGTCCGCGACCGGTTGCGCAGTGGGCGCAAGCCCCCGCGCGACATCGTCCTGGCGTTCCTCGCGGACGAGGAGGCGGGTGGTACGTACGGAGCCAAGCACCTCGTGCGCAACCACCCCGACCTGTTCGAGGGCGTCACCGAGGCGATCAGCGAGGTGGGCGGATTCTCGTTCACCGTGAGTGAGCAGCGCCGGCTCTATCTGATCCAGACGGCCGAGAAGGGCATGCACTGGATGAAGCTCACCGTGGCCGGCACGGCGGGGCACGGGTCGATGATCCACCGGGACAACGCGATCACCGAGCTGTCGGAGGCCGTCGCCCGGCTCGGACGGCACAAGTTCCCGGTGCGCGTCACCAAGACCACCCGCGCCTTCCTCGACGAACTCGGTGACGCGCTGGGCCTGGAGCTCGACCCGGAGGACATGGAGTCGACCCTGGCCAGGCTCGGCGGCATCGCCAAGCTCATCGGCGCGACCCTGAGCAACACGGCCAACCCCACCCAGCTCGGTGCCGGTTACAAGGTCAACGTCATCCCCGGCGAGGCGACCGCCCATGTCGACGGACGGTTCCTGCCGGGCCACGAGGAGGAGTTCCTCGCCGACCTCGACCGGATCCTCGGCCCGAACGTGCGGCGCGAGGACGTCCACGCCGACAAGGCCGTCGAGACCACCTTCGACGGAGCGCTGGTGGCGGCGATGCAGTCCGCGCTGCTGGCGGAGGACCCGACCGCCAAGGCGGTCCCCTACATGCTCTCCGGCGGCACGGACGCGAAGTCCTTCGACGACCTGGGCATCCGCGGCTTCGGCTTCGTGCCGCTGAAGCTCCCCCCGGAGCTGGACTTCGCCGGGATGTTCCACGGCGTGGACGAGCGGGTGCCGGTGGACGGCCTGCGGTTCGGTGTGCGCGTGCTCGACCGCTTCATCGACGCGTCCTGAAACCGGGCCCGCGCACCGTCATATTCGGTCGCGCGTACGGAATCGACTGGGAAGAGTGAATGCGACCATAAGCTCGTAGCCTCATTACTCCCTCCTCGTTACAGGTAATGCGATCGCAAGATGGGTCGCTTTGCCAACTAGGAGGAATAATGATCAAGAAGGTCGTCGCTGCTGCGGCTGCCACCGGTGGGCTGGTTCTCGCGGGCGCGGGCCTGGCCGTCGCCGACTCGGGTGCTCAGGGTGCCGCCGTGCACTCCCCGGGCGTCCTGTCCGGCAACGTTGTCCAGGTGCCCGTTCACGTCCCGGTGAACGTCTGCGGCAACACGGTCTCCGTGATCGGGCTGCTGAACCCCGCCTTCGGCAACACCTGCATCAACAAGTGATGCTTTCCCCTCGCTGAGGGGAGTTTCAAAGCCATCGGTCCCGGAGCGCGTGCCATGCGCTCCGGGACCGAACGCTTCTTTCGCGGAATTCGAGAAGAATTCGAGACACGGTCGAAGGCAGGTATTCAGCAAATGCGACAGGCTACCCGCAAGGGTCTGATGACTGTGGCGGCCGCGACCGGCGTGATCGCCGCCGCGGGCGGCTCCGCTCACGCCGACTCGGGCGCCCAGGGCTCGGCGTCGGGCTCGCCCGGCGTACTGTCCGGCAACTCGGTGCAGGCCCCGGTGTACGCGCCGGTCAACGTGTGCGGGAACACGGTCGACGTCATCGGTGTGCTCAACCCGTCGGTGGGCAACTCCTGCGCCAACAAGGGTGGTAAATCGTCGTCGGGGGGATACGACGAGCACGGCGGCCGAGGCGGTCACGGCGGCAACGGCGGCAACGGCGGTCATGGCGGCTCCCACGCGGGTGGGCACGCCACCGACTCGCCCGGCGTCGGCTCCGGCAACCACGTCCAGGCGCCGGTCCACGTGCCGGTGAACGTCTGCGGCAACAGTGTCAACGTCATCGGCGTCGGCAACCCCAGCACGGGCAACGACTGCTCCAACGGCGGCGGCCACAGCACCCCGCCGGGCGGCGGCCACGAGACCCCGGGCAACCCCGGCGACCCCGGTGACCCGGGCAACCCCGGCGACCCGGGCGATCCCGGCACCCCCGGAAATCCGGGTGACCCCGGCAGCCCCGGTGACCCGGGCGGTCCCGGCACCCCGGGCACCCCGCCCTCCACCGACGGCGAGACCCCGGGCGGCTCCTCGCACGGCAACAAGCCGGGCGGCCAGTTCGTCACACAGCCCGACGGCGACGCGCAGCTCGCCAGCACCGGCAGCGATCTGCCGCTCGGTCTGGCCCTGCCGGCCGGCGCGGGAGCGCTGCTCGCGGGCGCGATCCTCTACCGCAAGGCCCGCGCCTCGGCCTGACACCCCCGCGCACGGAGCGGGCCCCGCTGCCGCGGGGCCCGCTCCGTCATGTGTTCTCCCAGTGCCCCGTCCCCGCTCACCACGTGGCCCGCACCTGGCGGATGATCCGCCGGCGCAACCGCACCTTGCGGCTGCCGTCGCGCAGCAGGGTCAGACGGTGCAACTCCCAGTGTCCGTACTCCGCGTGGTCCGTCAGCAGACGTGCCGTCTCCTTGCGGGAGACCCCGCGGGGGACGTGTACGTCGACAAATTCGTATTCCGGCATCGCATCTATTGTGCGGGCTGGGGCCCGGTACGGATAGCGTCTGCACTATGTCTGATGCTGCGCAGCCCACCGCTGCCGAGGTACGCGCCGCCGCCGAGGCGGTCAAGACCGCGCTCGACCGCCACCTGGCCGCGGTCGAACGCAGGTCAGGGGACGACGACCCGGCCGTGTTCGAGGCGTTCAACCAGCTGGCCGCGGCCGCAGAGGTGTACGACGAACTGCTCTACGACCGTTACGACGAGGTCACACCCTTCGAGATCCCCGGTGCGGAGGACGCGCTGCCCCCGTACACGGGCCCCGAGGAACCGAACGCGCTGAGTGTGCTGATCCGCCGTGACTACGCCGTCGCCGAGCCGCAGCGCCTGCTGTCTCACGCCGAGCGGATCGAGGCGGCGGAGGGCGAGGACGGCTCCCCGGCCTCCGGGACCGTGCACGGCGCGCTGGGGCTGCTGTTCGGCGAGTTCGAGCCCGACGAGATCGCCTCCCGGCACAAGGAGTTCGGACTGGAGGAGGGCGACTCCACGCTCTGGGTGACAGCGGCGGAGGAACCGGCCGAGCCCGGCGAGTGGCTGGAGGCGCCGTTCGAGCAGGTGGATCCGCAGCAGGTGGTCTGCCGCTTCGACGTCAGCGCCGTCTTCGACGACGAGATCGACGACGTCGACGACGAGGACGGCGACGATCTCGAGGACGAGCTCGACGGCGACGAGGACGAGGACCTGGAGCCGCTGGACGCGGACCGCCGCTGAGCGCGTACGACGGCGACCACGGGGGTGGTGGTCAGGAGCCCGGGCCCCTGACCACCACCCCCGTCACGCGCCGCTGACCTGCGGCGCGAGCAGCACCGGAAGCCGGGTCGTCCGCGGCTTCGCCGGGACCTCGGCCACGGCCCGGGGCAGTGCCTGCTCCACCCCGTGCACCACGGACAGATGCCGGTCGGCCCGCCCGAACGCCGTGTACACCCACGGCCTGCTGAGTGCCTGCGCCGCATCGCCGGGCAGCACCACGACCACCGCCGACCACCGGCTCCCCGCGGCCTGGTGCGCGGTCAGCGCCCACCCGTGCCGCACCGACTGCTCCACCCGCTCCTTGGGGACGACGACGCTCTCGCCCCCGCACGACAGATGCAGTCCCTCGGCGTCCGCCGTCACCACCCGGCCCGGTAGCGCACGCCCCGGGGCAGGGGAGTGGACGATCCGGTCGCCGGGGTCGAAGCCGCCGAAGCGGCCCGGGCCCGGATTGAGCCGTTCCTTCAGGGCCGCGTTGAGCGCGCGCGTCCCGACGGCGCCGCCGTGCCCGGGGGTGATCACCTGTGTCTCCTCGGCCGGTACGCCGATCGCGCGGGGCACCGAGTCCGCGACGAGCTGCACCGTCCGGTGCACGGCCTCGCCGGCGTCCCGCACCGGCACGATCACGACCTCCTTGCCGGGGGCCTCGACCTGGTTCAGCTCGCCGATGCCGATGCCGGAGACCAGCTCGCCCAGCGGCCCAGGATCCGGCCGCCGCGAGGCCACCTGGGGGCAGATCCGCGCCGCGAGCAGATCAGCGAACACCCGCCCCGGCCCCACGGACCACAGCACCGCCGGATCCCCGGCCAGCACCAGCCGCGCCCCGTCCGGCAGCGACTCCGTCAGCAGGGCCGCCGTCTCGACGTCCAGCTGCGGTGCGTCGAGCACCACGAGCAGATCGAGATCGAGAGCCCCGTCCGCGTCCCGGCCGGGCCCTTCGGCGCCCGAGAGCAGCCCCGAGACGGTGGCGACGGGGGAGCCGCCCGGTCCGGCCGGAGCCTCGCCGGCTCGCCCCGGGTCGTCCGCCGCCGGGCCGGACCGCTTCAGCAGAGCCGCGAAACGGCTGCGGCCGATCGGGCCGTGCGCGGCCGCCCAGGCTCGCAGCCCAAGAGACCGAGCGGTGTTCAGCAGTGCCGCTGGCTCGGCGAGGGACGCCTCCCCGCCGGTGTGCAGCACCAGGCCCTGTCCGGCCACCGCGCGGATCAGCTCCGCCGTCGAACCCTGCGCGGCGGCGGCCGCCCGCTCCCAGTCCTCGGCCGAACCGTCCTGCTTGGGCACCGAGTTGACCAGCCGGCCCAGGCCGTCGGCCAGGCTCTCCTCCGCCAGCGCGTATCGCTCCAGACCGACCAGGACACGGACCGGACGCTCCACGTCCTCTTCGTCTCCGTCGGTGGCCACCGGGGCCGGGGCGCCGGTCTCCTCCAGGGCGTCCTGGAAGACCAGTGCCTCTCCCTCCGCGATCGCGTCCTGCACGGCGCTCTCGGGCTCCGGGACGCCGCGCTGGGCCAGGGCCGCGAGGAGCGCCGGCATCTCCAGGGCGGTGTGCCCGGCGAGCGCGGCCTGCTCCAGGAGCCAGCCGGTGACGGCCCGGCCGCGCCGCTCGTCGTCCGGCCCGCACTCGGCGCCGAGCAGCGAGCGCGCGAACCCGTCGGCCTGCTCCGGCCGCACACCGGGCGTCCGCAGCAACTGCCAGGGGTCGGCGCGCAACTGTTCCTCCGCGCCCTCGCCGAGGGCCGCGGCGACCTGCGGTGCGAGGGCCTCCGGGGCACCGCCCTCGGAGAGCACCTGCCGTACGGACCGGACCGCCTCGGGCGCGGGTGCCGTGGACGCGGTGGCGGGCTGGGGTACCACCGGCTGCGGCCGCCGCTCCGGCTCGGGGGCGGAGGGCCGGGGAGCAGGCCGGGGCTCCTCGAACACCGTGGCCGCCGGCTTCTCACCGCTCTCGACGGCCCGTACGGCCGCGAGCAGATCGGCGGCCGTGCCGCTCAGCTTGGTGCCGCTCTCGATCGGCGTCTTCTTCTCGGCCTTGCGCTGCTCGATCCGCTCCCGCTCGACCTGCTGAGCCCGCAACTCGGCCTCGGCCTCGGACACCTGCCCGGACTCCGAGACCGCGTCGGCGCTCTCGGCCTCGGACGCCTGCCCGGGTTCCGAGACCGCGTCGGCGCTCTCGGTTCCGGACGCCTGCCCGGACTCCGAGACCGCGTCGGTACCCTCGGCCTCGGACCCCTGCCCCGCGCTCGCGTCGGCGCCGCCGGCTTCGGAGTGCTCCCCGGCAGCCGCTGCATCGCCCTCAGCCCCGGCCACCGGCCCCGTGCCGGCGCCAGCGTCCGCGCCCCCGGCTTCGGGCATCTCCCCGACGCCCGCGTCGGCACCCTCGGCCCCGGACGCCTGCCGCGCGTCCGGGGCCGTCTCGGTGCCCCCGGTGTCCACGTCGGCGGGGACCGCCCCGTGGTGCTGTCCGGTGCCCGGCGTCCCCGGCTCGGTGTCCTCCGTGGTCTCGGGCTCCGTGCTCACAGCGTGCTCCAGTCGTGATCGGGATAGCGGTGCACGGGCGCCGACACATCGTCGAGCGCCCGGCAGATCTCGTCAGGAAGACTAAGGGTCTCCACTGACAATGCCGCCCTGAGCTGGGCCGCGTTGCGCGCGCCGACGATCGGGGCGGTCACACCGGGCCGGTCGCGCACCCACGCCAGGGCCACCTGGAGCGGCGTCACCGCGAGGCCGTCGGCCGCGGTCGCCACGGCGTCCACGATGCGGCTCGCCGTGTCGTCGAGGTACGGCGCGACGAAGGGCGCGAGATGCTCCGAGGCGCCCCGCGAGTCCGGCGGCATCGTGTCGCCCCGGTACTTGCCCGTCAGCACCCCGCGCCCGAGCGGTGAGGACGGCAGCAGGCCTATGCCGAGGTCGAGCGCGGCCGGCAGCACCTCGCGCTCGACACCGCGCTGGAGCAGGGAGTACTCCAACTGCGTGCCGGCCACCCGGGTCCGGGTGCCGGGAGCCGCGAGCTGCCAGGTCGCGGCCCTGGCCAGCTGCCAGCCGCAGAAGTTGGAGACGGCGGCATAGCGGGCACGCCCGCTGGAGACGGCCAGGTCGAGGGCCTGGAGGGTCTCCTCCAGCGGGGTGTCCGGGTCGTACGCGTGCACATGCCACAGGTCGACGTGGTCCGTGCCGAGCCGCGCGAGTGAGTCGTCCAGCGCGGAGAGCAGATGGCCGCGGGAGCCGTCGAAGCGGCGGTCCGGGTCCGGCACACTGCCGGCCTTGGTCGAGATGACCAGGTCACGGCGCGGCACCAGACCGTCCATGAGCCTGCCGAGAAGGTACTCGGCCTCACCGTCGCCGTACACGTCCGCCGTGTCGACGAGGGTCCCGCCCGCTTCCCAGAACGTCTTCATGAGGTCCGCGGCGTCATGCTCGTCGGTGTCCCGCCCCCAGGTCAGGGTGCCGAGCCCGATCCGGGACACACGAAGGCCGGTGCGGCCGAGATGCCTCTGCTCCATGAACGCCGAGATTACTGGCCAGAACCTGCGGTGTGGGTGGCCGCGGACCATGGATTTCCGGGGCGGGACGGGGCGGGACGGGGGCGGGGGCGGGCGTGGGCCCCCGCCCCCGTGTGATCCGCCGGTGCCGGGAGGGCTCCGCTAGCACCTGCCGTCCGACACCTGAAGGCCCTTCCCGGCGCCCGCGGTTCGGCTCACGACGGCCGGTACGCAGGCGGCGGCGTCCGCGCCGAACGCGTACGGGATGGAGACGGTGGTGTTCGACTTCGGGTCCGGGCCCGCCGGGTTGTTCTCGCTGCCGGGGCGGGACCAGGTCACGTTGTCGAAGACGTTGCCGTTGACCTGCCAGTAGCCGGCCTCGTCGGTGTAGAAGGTGCCGAGGACGTCCTTGGAGTCCTCGAAGTAGTTGTTGTCCACCCTGGCGCGGGCGCCGGCGCGGGAGTTGATGCCGGAGTCGTTGAGGCGCACGTAGTGGTTGTTGTACATGTGCGCGATGCCGCCGCGCAGCAGCGGGGCCCGGGAGTCGATGTTCTCGTAGCGGTTGTGGTGGTAGGTGATGAAGCCGTTCGACCGGTCGCTCTCGCTGCTGCCGACCAGGCCGCCGCGGCCGGAGTTGCGCAGGACGCTGTAGGACAGCGTCACGTACTGGGTGTTGTTCTTCATGTCGAACAGGCCGTCGTAGCCCTCCGACTCACCGCCCGAGGCCTCCAGGGTGGTGTGGTCGACCCAGACGTTGCGGACGCCGCTCTCCATGCCGATGGCGTCCCCGCCGTTGGACGTGGGGGAGCCCGACTTCTTGACGTTCCGGACGGTCACGTTCTGGATGATGATGTTCTTCGATTCGCGGATGTGGATGCCCAGTTGATCGAAGACGGCGCCGCTGCCGACCCCGACCAGGGTCACGTTGCTGACCTTCTTGAGCTCGATCACGCCGTCGGCGGTGTCGCAGCCGGTGCCGGAGACCTTCTTGGTGTTGGCGTGGTTGATGGTCCCGGTGACCTCGATGACGATCGGGGTGCTCTTGCTCGTCCGGCCGCAGAGGGCCTGGTGGATCGCCGTTCCCGTCGTCGCCCGGACCGTCTGGCCTCCCGCGCCACCGGTGGTCCCGCCGTTCTGGGTCGCGTAGCCGGTGGCGCTGCCGGTCGCCGCCGAGGCCTCGGGCGTCGCCACGAGCGTGCCGGTGGCGGCGGCGAGGGCCAGGGTGGCCAGGGCCGCGGGGAGTCGCGGGGGGAGTGATCGCTTCATCGGTGCCTCTCCGTTCGACTGCGGAAGGTGGAGGATGGAAAGCGCTTTCCCGCGAAAGGTATGGACTCGTCGTGGACGCGTCAATGGTCGCGTCCATGATTCTTGTTCACCCATCTAAACGACGGGCTGACGCGACCGACCGGCTGTGGCCGTGTACCTCGCCCCGGCCCCCGCGCTAAGGTGCCCGCACAAGGCACGTTACTGATCAGTAAGGGGATGCGGCATGCAGCTCGGTATCAACCTCGGCTACTGGGGTGCCGGAATGGACGCGGACAACCTGGCCGTCGCCCAGGAGGCCGACCGGCTCGGATACGCCGTCTGCTGGGCCGCCGAGGCCTACGGCTCCGACGCCGCCACCGTGCTGAGCTGGGTCGCCGCCCAGACCGAGCGCATCGACGTCGGCTCGGCCATCTTCCAGATCCCGGCCCGCCAGCCCGCGATGACGGCCATGACCGCCGCCACCCTCGACTCCCTCTCCGGCGGCCGCTTCCGCCTCGGCCTCGGCGTCTCGGGCCCGCAGGTCTCCGAGGGCTGGTACGGCGTCAAGTTCGACAAGCCGCTCGCCCGCACCCGCGAGTACGTCGAGATCGTCCGCAAGGCCATGACCCGCGAGCGGCTGTCCTACGAGGGGCAGCACTGGACGCTGCCCCTGCCCGGAGGCCCGGGCAAGCCCATCAAGCTGACCGTGCACCCGCAGCGCGAGCACATCCCGCTGTACATCGCCGCGATCGGCCCGAAGAACCTGGAACAGACCGGCGAGATCGCCGACGGCGCCCTGCTGATCTTCCCGTCCGCCGAACACCTCGAAGACACCGCGATCTCCCACCTGCGGGCCGGGCGCGAGAAGGCCGGCAAGACCCTCGACGGCTTCGACGTCTGCCCGACCCTCCCGCTGGCCGTCGGCGACGACAAGGACGTGGCCACGCTCGCCGACACCTTCCGCCCGTACACCGCGCTGTACGTCGGCGGCATGGGCAGCCCCAAGCAGAACTTCTACAACCAGCTCGCCCAGCGCATGGGCTACGAGCAGGAAGCCGCCGAGATCCAGAGCAAGTACCTCTCCGGCGACAAGCAGGGCGCCGCGGCCGCCGTACCGCACGACCTGATCGACAAGACGACCCTGCTCGGTTCCGTGGACCGGATCGCCGACCGGATGAAGGCCTACGCCGCCGCCGGCGTCACCACCCTGTCCCTCGCACCGGCGGGCTTCACACTCGACGAGCGGCTCGCGTCCCTGCGAGCCGGCACGGAGGCCCTGAAGCGCGCCGGGCTCGCCTGAACCGACGGGAAGTTTTCGCGGCCGTGGTGGGGGCTCGGGGGTCTTCCCCGCCACGGCCGTCACGCGGAACAACGCGCGCAGCCCCCCGCGGTTACGGCCCTGGCGGCACCGCCCGGCCCGGCACGCCCGCCCCCGCGTCCTCCATTCGGCGGAGTTGTCCCTCACACCTGTTGCAGCACCTACCGCCCCGCACTTGACTCGTTGTTCGCGGAACCTGCGGGAAAGCCGCAGTCGCCCACGCGCGCGGGAGAGGTGCCCACGATGCTTTCGGCCAAGAGTCTGTTCCAGGAGATCCTCGACAACGACGAGTCCTTCGCCCTGTTCTGCTCCATCGCCGCGAGCGGCGAGTCCCAGGGCGGCTGGGAGAACGCCCGGATCGCCGCGCTCGTGCCCGAGGCCGAGCGCGCCCTCGCCCCCAAGATCAGCCGGCACGGCGCCGACGAGGACAAGCACGGCCGGATCTTCAACGCCCTGCTGAAGAAGCGCGGCCTCGACCCCGTACCGGTCCCGCCGGAGACCGACTACACCATGCTTCTGGAGAAGAACGGCATCGGCCTCCCGCACGAGCAGCTGAACCGCGACGAGCGGCTCACGGTCCAGGACATCGTCACCTACCTCTCGCACAGCAGGGTCACCGAGCAGCGCGCCTCCGAGCAGATGGACCTGCTCCGCAAGCACTTCTCCGACCACCCCGACATCGGCCGCGCGGTCAAGCAGATCGCGGGCGACGAGGACAACCACCTCGCCTACTGCCACGAGGAACTGCTGCGCTTCGCCTACGCGGGCCACGGCCGGGCCATCCAGCGCACCCTGCGCGCGTGCGCGCTCGCCGAGATCCGGATCTACCGCGACGTCAGCCTCGCCGTCATGGCGCACATGGGCCGCATCCTCGGCTGGCCCAAGGCCAGGTCGGCGGTGCTCGTCGCGGGCATCCACGCCGTCTACGCCTACGAACGCCTGGGCGGCTGGCGCCGCATGGTGTCGCTGGCCACGCCCGAGCGCCGCAACGCCCTCGGCGGGCCCGCGAACCCGGAGCCCGAGTTCGCCTGAACGGGCCCGGCTACAGCCACCCCCGTCGCTTGAACAGCCGGAAGACCATCACCTCCAGGACGGCCATCACGGCGATCAGCACCGGATAGGACCAGACCCAGCGCAGCTCGGGCATGTGCTCGAAGTTCATGCCGTAGACCCCCGCGAGCATCGTGGGGATCGCGGCCATGGCCGCCCACGCGGAGATCTTCCGCATGTCGTCGTTCTGCCGGACGCTCATCTGCGCCAGATGCGCCGAGAGGATGTCCGACACCAGCCGGTCCAGGTTCTCCACGGAATCGTTCACCCGCGTCAGGTGGTCGCTGACGTCACGAAAGAACGGCCGGGCCCGGTCGTCCACGAACGGCACGGCCACCCCGGTCGACGCCGTCCCCGCCAGCCGGCTCATCGGCGGGGCCAGCGGCCCGGTCGCCCGGCGGAACTCCAGGACCTGCCGCTTGAAGTCGTAGATCCGCGACGCCGTGTTCCGCGAGCCCCCGCCGTCCGGCGAGAACACCTCCGCCTCCAGCCCCTCCAGGTCGGTCTGCAACTCGGTCGCCACGTCCAGGTAGTGGTCGACGGTCGCGTCGGCGACCGCGTACAGCACGGCCGTGGGGCCCTTGCCGAGCAGCTCCGGCTCATGCTCCAGCCGGTGCCGTACGGCCTTGAGCGGGGCGCCCTCGCCGTGCCGGACGGTCACCACGAACCCTTCACCCAGGAAGATCATTATCTCGCCGGAGGAGACGGTGTCGCTGCGCGCCTCGTACGCCACCGGCTTCAGCACCACGAACAGCGAGTCGTCGTACACCTCCAGCTTGGGCCGCTGGTGGGCCTTGAGGGCGTCCTCGACAGCCAGCGGGTGCAGCCCGAACTCCCGGCTCACCCGGTCGAACTCGGCCTCCGTCGGCTCGTGCAGCCCGATCCACACGAACCCGCCCGCCGTGCGGGCCTCACCCAGGGCGTCGGAGAGGTCCTCGGGCCCTTCCGACCGCTGCCCCTCGCGGTAGATGGCACAGTCGACGATCACGAAGGAACTCTCCCGTCACTCGAACGACACCACACGCGCGCGTGCGCCTACGCTGGAGCGCATGCCCACGCTTCTCCTGGTCAGGCACGGACGTTCCACCGCCAACACCGAGGGTCTGCTCGCCGGCTGGACGCCCGGCGTCGCCCTCGACGAGCGCGGCGCCGCCCAGGCCGCCGCGCTCCCCGGGCGGCTCGCCGAACTGCCCCTCGCCGAAATCGTCACCAGCCCGCTCCAGCGCTGCCAGGAGACCCTCCGGCCGCTGCTCCAGGCCCGGCCGGACCTGAGCCCGCACACCGACGAGCGCATCGGGGAGTGCCACTACGGCGACTGGTCCGGACGCAAGCTCGCCGAGCTCAACGACGAGCCCCTGATGGAGGTGGTGCAGACCCACCCGTCCGCGGCGGCGTTCCCCGGCGGAGAGTCCATGCGGGCCATGCAGACGCGCGCCGCCGAGGCCGTACGCGAGTGGAACGCGCGCGTGGAGCGCGACCACGGCGCCGACGCCGTCTACCTGATGTGCTCGCACGGCGACATCATCAAATCGCTCGTCGCCGACGCACTCGGACTTCACCTGGACCTCTTCCAGCGGATCTCCGTCGAACCGTGTTCCATCACCGCGATCCGCTACACACGGCTGCGGCCGTTCCTCGTCCGCCTCGGTGACACCGGCGACTTCACCTCCCTGGCGCCGCGCGCGCAACCGCCGGGCGGCGAGGCCGAAGTCGGAGGCGGTGCGGGCGCACCGTGATCGTTCGCCGCAGTAGGGTGAAGCGGTCGCAGCAGTGCCGTGGTCACACGGTTCCCACGATCCCAATGGAGACAGGACGTGTCCCGTCAGGTGTTCCTCTACGACCATCCGGAGCGTTTCGTGGCCGGCACGGTCGGACTGCCCGGGCGCCGTTCGTTCTTCCTCCAGGCCTCCGCCGGCTCCCGGGTGACCAGCGTGGCCCTGGAGAAGACCCAGGTCGCCGCCCTCGCCGAGCGCATGGACGAACTGCTCGACGAGGTCGTACGCCGTAGCGGCGGCAGCGCCCACGTCCCCGCCGTCGCACCCTCGGACACCGACAGCGCCCCGCTGGACACCCCCATCGAGGAGGAGTTCCGGGTCGGCACCATGGCGCTGGCCTGGGACGGCGACGAGCAGCTCATGATCGTCGAGGCGCAGGCGCTCGTGGAGCTCGACGCGGAATCCGAGGAGGACCTCGCCGAGGCCGAGGAGCGACTCCTCCAGGACGAGGAGAACGGGCCCCCGATGCTGCGGGTCCGGCTCACCGGCGCCCAGGCCAGGGCCTTCGCCAAGCGCGCCCTCGACGTCGTCAACGCCGGGCGGCCGCCGTGCCCCCTGTGCAGCCTCCCGCTCGACCCGGAAGGACACGTATGTCCGCGCCAGAACGGATACCGCCGCGGAGCGTGACACCTCCGGTGAACGCCGCCGAACTGCTCGCCCGCGGCGAACTGACCGTGCGCGGACGCATCCGTGAGGCCTCCAACGCGGCCCTGTACTGCACGGTCTCCCTCGACGGCGAGGAGGCGGCCTGCGTCTACAAGCCGGTCGCGGGGGAGCGGCCCCTGTGGGACTTCCCCGACGGGACGCTGGCCCAGCGCGAGGTCGCCGCGTACGAGGTCTCCGAGGCCACCGGCTGGGGCCTCGTGCCCCCCACCGTGCTGCGCGAGGGCCCCTACGGCGAGGGCATGTGCCAGCTGTGGGTCGAGGTGACGCCCGAGGCGGACCTGCTCGCCCTGGTCGACGGCGAGGAGCCGGGACCGGGCTGGAAGGCGGTCGGCTTCGCCGAGGTCGGCGAGGGACGCACCGCGCTGCTCGTGCACGCCGACGACGAACGGCTGCGGCGGCTCGCGGTCTTCGACGCGGTCATCAACAACGCCGACCGCAAGGGCGGCCACCTGCTGCCCACCGGTGCGGGACGGCTCTACGGCATCGACCACGGGGTCACCTTCAACGCCGAGAACAAGCTGCGGACCCTGCTGTGGGGCTGGGCGGGGGAGGCCCTCACCGAGGAGGCCACCGGCGTCCTCCAGGGCCTGCGCACGGCCCTTGCCGAGGGCGGCCCGCTCGCCGCCCGGCTCGAACCGCTGATCACCGGTGCCGAGATCGACGCCACCCGCGCGCGGGTCGACGCGCTGCTCACCTCGGGGACCCACCCGGAGCCGAGCGGCGAGTGGCCGGCGATCCCCTGGCCACCCGTGTAGCAAGCACAGGCACCCGGAACACCGCAAGAGCGCCTTCTCGGCCGTGTGGCCCGCTCCCATTCGTATATGGAACTTCAGTCCGGTTAGGCTCATGGCATGCATGCCTGGCCCGCTTCCGAGGTCCCCGCCCTGCCTGGTCAGGGCCGCGACCTGAGGATCCACGACACCGCGACCGGCGGCCTCGTCACCCTCGACCCCGGTCCCGTCGCCCGTATCTACGTGTGTGGCATCACCCCGTACGACGCCACACACCTGGGACACGCGGCGACCTACAACGCGTTCGACCTCGTGCAGCGCGTGTGGCTCGACACCAAGCGGCAGGTTCACTATGTCCAGAACGTCACCGACGTCGACGACCCCCTCCTGGAGCGGGCGCAGCGCGACGGCCTCGACTGGGCGGCGCTCGCCGAGCAGGAGACGGCCCTCTTCCGCGAGGACATGACGGCCCTGCGGATGCTGCCGCCGCGGCACTACATAGGCGCCGTCGAGGCCATACCCGGGATCGTCCCGCTCGTCGAGCGGCTCCGGGACATGGGCGCCGCCTACGAGCTGGAGGGGGACGTCTACTTCTCCGTCGAGTCCGACCCGAACTTCGGCAAGGTCTCCCGCCTCGACGCCGCGGCGATGCGGCTGCTGTCCGCCGAGCGCGGCGGCGACCCCGACCGCCCCGGCAAGAAGAACCCGCTCGACCCGATGCTCTGGATGGCGGCCCGCGAGGGCGAGCCCAGCTGGGACGGCGGATCGCTCGGACGCGGACGCCCCGGCTGGCACATCGAGTGCGTGGCCATCGCCCTGGACCACCTCGGCATGGGCTTCGACATCCAGGGCGGCGGCTCCGACCTGGCCTTCCCGCACCACGAGATGGGCGCCTCGCACGCCCAGGCCCTCACCGGCGAGTTCCCCATGGCCAAGGCGTACGTGCACGCCGGGATGGTCGCCCTGGACGGCGAGAAGATGTCCAAGTCCAAGGGCAACCTCGTCTTCGTCTCCAAGCTCCGGCACGACGGCGTCGACCCGGCCGCCATCCGGCTCGCGCTGCTCGCCCACCACTACCGCGCCGACTGGGAGTACACCGACCAGGTCCTCCAGGACGCCGTGGCGCGGCTCGGCCGCTGGCGGGCCGCCGTGTCCCGGCCCGACGGGCCGCCGTCGGACGCGCTGGTCGACGAGATCCGCGAGGCCCTCGCCAACGACCTGGACGCCCCGGCCGCGCTCGCCGCGGTCGACCGCTGGGTCGCGCTCCAGGAGCGGAGCGGCGGCACAGACATCGGCGCACCCGGGGTCGTCTCCCGGGCGGTGGACGCGCTGCTGGGTGTGGCGCTGTAGCCCACAGGCACGCAGAGGGGCGTCTCCCGGCCGGGAGACGCCCCTCTGGCGCATCGTGGCGCGCCTCTAGTCGTCCGACGACTCGTCGTCGTCCGTGCCCGGCTTCGGCGGCTTCGGCGGGCGGGTACGGCCGCTGGGGTTGTCCCGCAGGTACGAGGTGCTGTCGCTGCCGTCCGCCGTGGCGTGACCACCGGGCGCGGGCGGTCCGCCACCGTCGTGGCGCCGCAGATAGCGCTCGAACTCCCGGGCGATGGCCTCCCCGGACGCCTCGGGCAACTCGGCGGTGTCCCGCGCCTCCTCCAGCGACTGGACGTACTCGGCGACCTCGCTGTCCTCGGCGGCCAGCTGGTCCACGCCGACCTGCCAGGCACGCGCGTCCTCGGCCAGCTCGCCCAGCGGGATGCGCACGTCGATCAGGTCCTCCAGGCGGTTCAGCAGCGCCAGGGTGGCCTTCGGGTTCGGCGGCTGCGACACGTAGTGCGGCACCGCCGCCCAGAGTGAGACGGCCGGCACGCCCGCGTGCGTGCACGCCTCCTGGAGGACGCCGACGATGCCCGTGGGGCCCTCGTACTTGGTCTCCTCCAGATCCATCCGGCGGGCCAGATCCGGATCGGACGTCGTGCCGCTGATCGGAACCGGACGGGTGTGCGGGGTGTCGCCGAGCAGGGCGCCGAGGACGACCACCAGTTCCACGCCCAGTTCGTGCGCGAAGCCGAGCAGTTCGTTGCAGAACGACCGCCACCGCATGGACGGTTCGATGCCCCTCACGAGGACCAGGTCGCGCGGCTTGTCACCGCCGACCCGGACCACCGACAGCCTGGTCGTGGGCCAAGTGATCTTGCGGACGCCCGCTTCCATGAACACCGTGGGGCGGTTCACCTGGAAGTCGTAGTAGTCCTCGGCGTCGAGCGCCGCGAAGACCTCGCCCTTCCATTCCCTGTCCAGATGCGCGACCGCGGTGGAGGCGGCGTCGCCGGCGTCGTTCCAGCCCTCGAACGCGGCCACCATGACCGGGTCGACCAGCTCGGGAACCCCCTCGAGCTCGATCACCCAGCGCCTCCTTCCGACGTGCCCTCGCTTGACCACCCAACCTTACGGCGTGCCGCGGGGGCGCCCGCAGCCCCCTTGCAGGGGGAGTGCCCCCATCACTGCCCCGCGATCCGCCCCCGAACACCCCGGATCCCTCCGAGCGGTCGGTGAGGCCCTGGTCACAGCGTGGAGCGCAGCCACTGCTCCACACTCGCGATGTGCACCGTCGCCCAGGAGCGGGCCGCCTCGGCGTCCCGGTCACGCAGGGCCGCGAGGATCGCCCGGTGCTCGCGCAGGGTGCGGGCGACGGCGTCCTCCTGGGTGAGGCCGCGCCAGATCCGGGCCCGGGTCGTGGGGCCCGACAGCCCGTCCAGCAGCGAGCACAGCACGGAGTTGCCCGAGCTGTGCACGATGCCCCGGTGGAACTCCAGGTCGCAGGCGACCAGATCCTCCACGGACGGGGCCTCACCGAGCTTGTCCAGCTGGGCCGTCAGCGCGTCCAGCTGCTGCTCGCTGATCCGCACCGCCGCCATCGCGGTCGCGGCCGGCTCCAGGATGCGGCGCACCGCCAGGAACTCCAGGACCGTGTCGTCGCGGTGGAAGTCGACGACGAAGCTCAGCGCCTCCAGCAGCAGTTGCGGGTCGAGGCTGGTGACGTAGGTGCCGTCGCCCTGCCGTACGTCCAGGATCCGGATCAGCGACAGGGCGCGCACCGCCTCCCGCAGGGAGTTGCGGGACAGCCCGAGGTCGGCGGCGAGTTCGCTCTCCTTGGGCAGCCGGTCGCCCGGGCGCAGCGCGCCGGAGACGATCATTGCCTTGATCTTCTCGATCGCCTCGTCGGTGACTGCCATGGCCGGCCTCCCAGTGGGTTCAAGTGGGTTCAAGACCTCCGACGTATCAGGTCATTATGCGGACGCGGGAACGCGGAAGGGGCGGCTCCGTCGGCGTGGAGCCGCCCCTTCCGTACATCGGGTCCCCGGCCCGTGCCTACTTCTTGTCGAGCAGGTCCCGCACCTTGGCGCGGACGTCGTCCGTGGCGAGACCGCGGATCGTCAGCGTCGTGCGGCGGCGCAGCACGTCGTCCGGCGTCTCGGCCCACTCGTGGTCCCTGGCCCAGGCGACCTGCGCCCAGATCTCCGGGGCGTCGGGGTGGACGCGCTCGGCGAGCTCCGGGCTCTCGTTGGCCATGCGGGCGATGTCGAAGGCCAGCGAGCCGTAGTGCGTGGCCAGGTGCCTGGCCGTGTCGGCCGCCATCCGCGGGCCGGGCGCCGGGCGGTCGGTGAGCAGCCGGTGGGCGACCGCGCGCGGGTTGGCGATGCCGGGCAGCGGCAGCTTCTTCGGCAGCGCGCTGATCGGCTCGAAGTCGTCACCCAGCGGGTGGCCCGGCAGCGCCTCCAGCTTCTTCATGATCGTGCGGCCGATGTGCCGGAAGGTGGTCCACTTGCCGCCCGCGACGGACAGCATGCCGCCCCGCCCCTCGGTCACCACCGTCTCGCGCTTGGCCTTGGCGGTGTCGCCGGGGCCGCCCGGCAGCACCCGCAGGCCCGCGAAGGAGTAGGTGATGAGGTCGCGGCTGAGCTGCTGGTCGCGCACCGAGAAGGCGGCCTCGTCGAGGATCTGGGTTATGTCCTGCTCGGTGACCGACACATCCGCCGGGTCGCCCTCGAACACCTCGTCGGTGGTGCCGAGCAGCAGCATGTCCTCCCAGGGGAGGGCGAAGGTGATGCGGTACTTGTCGATCGGGGTGGCGAGCGCGGCCTTCCACGGGGAGGTGCGCTTGAGGACCAGGTGCGCGCCCTTGGACAGGCGGATGGACGGCGCCGCGTTCGGGTTCTCCATCCGGCGCAGGTGGTCGACCCACGGGCCGGTCGCGTTCAGCACCAGCCGGGCACTGACGCCGAACTCGTCGCCGGACAGCCGGTCCTTCAGCTCGGCGCCGGTGACCCGGCCCTGCGTGAAGCGCAGGCCCGTCACCTCGGCGTGGTTCAGGACGACCGCACCCGCCTCCACGGCCCCGCGGACCGTCATCAGCGCCATGCGGGCGTCGTTCATCTGGTCGTCGCCGTACACGGCCACGGCCTTGAGGTTCTCGGTGCGCAGCTCCGGCACGTCCTGCGCGGCCTTGGCCGGCGACAGCAGGTGCCCGACGCCGTCACCGAACGCGGAGAGCGCGGAGTAGGCGAAGACGCCCGCGCCGAGCTTCGCCGCGCCGTGCGGCCCGCCCTTGTACACGGGGAGGTAGAACGTGAGCGGGTTCGCCAGGTGGGGAGCCACCTGACGGGAGACCGCACGGCGCTCGAAGTGGTTCTCCGCGACCAGCTTCACCGCGCCGGTCTGCAGGTAGCGCAGACCCCCGTGGAGCAGCTTGGAGGAGGCGGAGGACGTGGCGCCGGCGAAGTCACCGGCGTCCACCAGAGCCACCCTGAGGCCGGACTGCGCGGCGTGCCAGGCGGTGGAGATGCCCAGGATGCCGCCGCCGATCACGAGAAGGTCGTACGACGCCTTGGAGAGCTGCTCCCTGGTCTCGGCTCGGCTCGGGTTCGAGCCGGAGGCCGGGTGCGTCCCCAGGGCAGGCACGGACTGCAGGGTGGACTTGGTGGTCATGCTGTTTCTTACTCCTCGTCCTCGAGCCAGCCCATGGTCCGCTCGACGGCCTTGAGCCAGTTCTTGTACTCATGGGCGCGCTTTTCCGCGTCCATGCGGGGGGTCCACTCGGCGGCCCGGCGCCAGTTGGCGCGCAGGTCGTCGGTGCTGTTCCAGAAGCCGACGGCGAGGCCGGCGGCGTAGGCGGCGCCGAGGCAGGTGGTCTCGGCGACCATCGGGCGCACCACGGGGGCGTCCACGAAGTCGGCGAGGGTCTGCATCAGCAGGTTGTTGGACGTCATGCCGCCGTCGACCTTGAGGGCGGCCAGCTCCACGCCGGAGTCCTTGGTCATGGCGTCGGCGATCTCCCGCGTCTGCCAGGCGGTCGCCTCCAGCACGGCGCGCGCGAGGTGCGCCTTGGTGACGTACCGGGTCAGGCCGGCGATCACACCGCGGGCGTCGGAGCGCCAGTACGGGGCGAACAGGCCGGAGAAGGCCGGTACGAAGTAGGCGCCGCCGTTGTCCTCGACCGACAGGGCGAGGGTCTCGATCTCGGCGGCGGTGGAGATGAGGCCCATCTGGTCGCGCATCCACTGCACCAGCGAACCGGTGACCGCGATCGAGCCCTCCAGGGCGTAGACCGTCTTCTGGTCGCCGATCTTGTAGCCGACCGTGGTCAGCAGGCCGCTGTAGGAGTTGATGATCTTGTCACCGGTGTTCATCACCATGAAGGTGCCGGTGCCGTAGGTCGACTTCGTCTCGCCCTCGGCGAAACAGGTCTGGCCGAACAGGGCCGCCTGCTGGTCACCGAGCGCGGAGGCGACCGGGATGCCGCCGAGCAGGTCGCCGAGCTTTCCGCCGGTGATCTCGCCGTAGACCTCGGCGGAGGAGCGGATCTCGGGGAGGATCTGCTGCGGGACGCCGATGGACTCGCAGATCTTCTCGTCCCACTGCATGGTGTGCAGGTTCATCAGCATCGTGCGCGAGGCGTTGGTGACGTCCGTGACGTGCTTGCCGCCGCTCGCACCACCGGTCAGGTTCCAGATGACCCAGGTGTCCATGGTGCCGAAGAGGATGTCGCCCGCCTCGGCGCGCTCCTTCAGACCGTCGACGTTGTCGAGCAGCCAGCGGGCCTTGGGGCCGGCGAAGTAGGAGGCGAGGGGGAGGCCCGTCTCGCGGCGGAAGCGGTCCTGGCCGACGTTGCGGCCGAGCTCGCGGCACAGGGCGTCGGTGCGGGTGTCCTGCCACACGATGGCGTTGTGGACGGGCTCACCGGTGTTCTTGTCCCACAGCACGGTCGTCTCGCGCTGGTTGGTGATGCCGATGGCCTTGATGTCGTCCCGGGTGATGCCGGCCTTGGCGATCGCTCCGGCCACGACCTCCTGGACGTTGGTCCAGATCTCGGTGGCGTTGTGCTCGACCCAGCCCGGCTTCGGGAAGATCTGCTCGTGCTCCTTCTGGTCGACGGAGACGATCCGGCCGTCCCGGTCGAAGACGATGCAGCGGCTGGAGGTGGTGCCCTGGTCGATGGCGGCGATGAAGGGGCCGGCGGTGTGCGCGTCGGTCACTGTGTCTCCTGGTAATTCCGGGTTTATGGGGCTTTACGTACGGCGCGTGCTGGAAGTTTCCCGCAGGGGAGGAAATCGCTCCGGGGGACGCTCCTAGGCGAACGCGACGTTGTAGATGCCTGCCGCGATGGCGCCGCCGATCAGCGGACCCACCACGGGGACCCAGGCGTAGCCCCAGTCGGAGCCGCCCTTGTTGGGCAGGGGCAGCAGGGCGTGCACGATGCGCGGACCGAGGTCACGGGCCGGGTTGATCGCGTACCCCGTCGGACCGCCGAGGGACAGGCCGATGGAGACCACGACCAGCGCGGTGATCAGGGCGCCCAGGTTGCCCAGGCCGTTGCCCTTGTCGTTCAGGCCCTGGGTGAGCACGGCGAGCACCAGCACGATGGTGCCGATGACCTCCGTGGCGATGTTCTGCCAGGCGACCCGGACCTCGGGGCCGGTGGAGAAGACGCCCAGCACGGGGCCGGCGCCCTTCTCCTGGGCCTCGACGGCCTTGACCTTGGTGTTCTGCGCCCCCGGACCGCCGACGATCTCGCGGTCGGTGAGGTGGGCGTGGAACTGACCGTAGTAGGCGATCCAGACCAGGGTGGCGCCGATCATGGCGCCCAGGACCTGGCCGGCCCAGTAGACCGGGACGTTCTTCCAGTCGCCGTCCTTGATGGCGATACCCAGCGTCACGGCCGGATTCAGATGGGCACCGGACAGCGGTGCCGAGGTGTAGACGGCCGTGAGCACCGCGAAGCCCCACCCGAAGGTGATGGCCAGCCAGCCGGCGTTGCGTGCCTTGGAGGCCTTCAGCGTGACGGCGGCACAGACGCCGCCGCCGAGGAGGATGAGTATGGCGGTACCGATGGTCTCGCCGATGAAGATGTCGGAGCTGGACACCCGCGACTCCTTTGTCCTACGTCCAGGGAAGTTCGATACCGGCCTGGCGTTGTCACACTCTAGCGCGTATTGCCGGTAGCTGTTCGACAATGTCGACCGATGGACGGGAGTCTTGCTTCGGCGTTACGAACACGTCAAGGGCTGGGTTGTCGAAAATGCGATCGTTACTGATCGCGGCGGTCCGAAGGATCTTTGCCGCAGGTGAGCGCGGGCATGCCGAAACCCGGAACGCCGTACGGCGCCCCGGTCGGCCCTTGGGGCGTCAGAACCGCCCCGCGCCCAGGTCCCGTGAGACCGCGCGGGCGCAGTCGCGCACCGCCGCGATCAGCTCCGGCCGCAGCTCGCCGTCCCGGCACAGCCGCTCCACCGCGCCGGTGATGCCGACCGACCCGACCGGCATGCGCCGCCGGTCGTGGATGGGGGCGGCCAGCGACGCCACCCCCTCCCAGGTCTCCTCCACGTCCGCCGCGTACCCCCGCGCCCGCGTGACGTCCAGGAGGTGCTCGAAGTCCTCCGGCTCGCACACGGTCCGGTCGGTGAACGCCTTGCGGTCGGCCTCCAGCGCCTCGCTGTGCGCCACCGGGTCGTAGGCGGACAGCACCTTGCCCAGGGCCGTGGAGTGCAGCGGCTGCATGGCCCCGATCTCCAGCACCTGCCGGCTGTCGTCGGGCCGGAAGACGTGGTGCACGATCAGCACGCCCTGCTGGTGCAGGACGCCCAGGTAGACGCTCTCGCCGCTGGAGCGGGCCAGGTCGTCGGCCCACACCAGGGCGCGCGCCCGCAGCTCGTGCACATCGAGGTAGGTGGTGCCCAGCCGCAGCAGCTCCGCGCCCAGCTGGTAGCGCCCGGAGGCGTCGTCCTGCTCCACGAAACCCTCCTGCTGGAGGGTGCGCAGGATGCCGTGGGCGGTGCCTTTGGCCAGGCCCAGCGACGAGGCGATGTCCGACAGGCCGAGCCGTCGCTCGCCGCCCGCGAGCAGCCGCAGCATCGCGGCCGCCCGCTCGAGCGACTGGATGTTCCGTGCCATCGCCGTACTGCCTCCGTCCCCTTCGACCGCCGACAAGCGGCACCACAGCCGTCGTTCGGCAATGTCGAACACTACCGGTCGATGTCGACCTCCCGCTAATGGCAGGACGCCATTTTTCAGCCACCCGTGGCCGATCCGTCACCCGGTGGCCGATCCGGCACCACCGGAAGTCCGCCCCGTGGACGTGCTGCCCATCCAAGCCCACGGGCGGTTACGCTGGCGCGGTGCGCCCATCCCGGAAGCCCTCCGGCTGTCCGGGAAGCCGCAAAGCCGACAGCCGTCGCATCCGAGGGAGCCCTTTCCATGGCCTCTGTGCCGCCGACCCCTTCCGCAGACAGCCGGGCCCGTGTGTCCGCGCTCCGAGAAGCCCTGGCCACCCGCGTGGTCGTGGCCGACGGAGCGATGGGCACCATGCTCCAGGCGCAGGACCCCACGCTCGACGACTTCGAGAATCTCGAAGGCTGCAACGAGATCCTCAACGTGACGCGCCCGGACATCGTCCGATCGGTCCACTCCGCGTACTTCGACGTCGGCGTGGACTGCGTGGAGACCAACACCTTCGGCGCCAACCTCACCGCCCTCGGCGAGTACGACATCCCCGAGCGCGTCACCGAACTGTCCGAGGCCGGCGCCCGCATCGCCCGCGAGGTGGCCGACGAGTTCACCCGCAGCACCGGGCAGCAGCGCTGGGTGCTCGGCTCGATGGGACCCGGCACCAAGCTGCCCACCCTCGGCCACACCACCTTCGGCGCCATCCGGGACGCCTACCAGCAAAACGCCGAGGGCCTGCTCGCGGGCGGCGCCGACGCGCTGCTCGTGGAGACCACCCAGGACCTCCTCCAGACCAAGGCCTCCGTCATCGCCGCCCGCCGGGCCATGGAGGCCACCGGCCAGACCGTCCCGCTGATCGTCTCCGTCACCGTCGAGACGACCGGAACCATGCTGCTCGGCTCCGAGATCGGCGCGGCCCTGACCGCGCTGGAGCCGCTCGGCATCGACATGATCGGCCTGAACTGCGCCACCGGCCCGGCCGAGATGAGCGAGCACCTGCGCTTCCTGTCCCGGCACTCGCGCATCCCGCTGTCCTGCATGCCCAACGCCGGCCTGCCGGTGCTGACCAGGGACGGCGCCCACTACCCGCTGACCGCGCCCGAGCTGGCCGAGGCGCAGGGCACCTTCGTCCGCGACTACGGCCTCTCCCTCGTCGGCGGCTGCTGCGGCACCACCCCCGAGCACCTGCGACAGCTGGTCGAGCGCGTCCGGGACACCGCCCCCACCGAGCGGACCCCGCAGCCCGAGCCGGGCGCGGCCTCCCTGTACCAGTCCGTGCCGTTCCGGCAGGACACCTCCTACCTGGCCATCGGCGAGCGCACCAACGCCAACGGCTCGAAGAAGTTCCGCGAGGCCATGCTCGACGCCCGCTGGGACGACTGCGTGGAGATGGCCCGCGACCAGATCCGCGAAGGCGCCCACATGCTCGACCTGTGCGTCGACTACGTGGGCCGCGACGGCGTCGCCGACATGGAGGAACTGGCCGGCCGCTTCGCCACCGCCTCCACCCTGCCGATCGTGCTGGACTCCACCGAGGTCGACGTCATCCGGGCCGGCCTGGAGAAGCTCGGCGGCCGCGCGGTGATCAACTCGGTGAACTACGAGGACGGCGACGGCCCCGAGTCCCGCTTCGCCAAGGTCACCGCCCTCGCCCAGGAGCACGGCGCCGCCCTCATCGCGCTCACCATCGACGAGGAGGGCCAGGCCCGCACCGCCGAGAAGAAGGTCGAGATCGCCGAACGCCTCATCGAGGACCTCACCGGCAACTGGGGCATCCACGAGGAGGACATCCTCGTCGACTGCCTGACCTTCACCATCTGCACCGGCCAGGAGGAGTCCCGGGGTGACGGCGTCGCCACCATCGAGGGCATCCGCGAACTCAAGCGGCGCCACCCGAAGGTGCAGACCACGCTCGGCCTGTCCAACATCTCCTTCGGCCTCAACCCCGCCGCCCGCATCCTGCTGAACTCCGTCTTCCTCGACGAGTGCGTCAAGGCCGGACTCGACTCGGCGATCGTGCACGCCTCGAAGATCCTGCCCATCGCCCGCTTCAGCGAGGAGGAGGTCCGCACCGCCCTGGACCTCATCCACGACCGCCGCGCCGAGGGCTACGACCCGCTGCAGAAGCTCATGGAGCTGTTCGAGGGCGCCACCGCCAAGTCCCTCAAAGCCGGCAAGGCCGAGGAACTGGCCGCCCTGCCGCTGGACGAGCGCCTCAAGCGGCGCATCATCGACGGCGAGAAGAACGGCCTGGAGGCAGACCTGGACGAGGCCCTCCAGGAGCGGCCCGCCCTCGACATCGTCAACGAGACCCTGCTGGACGGCATGAAGGTCGTCGGCGAACTCTTCGGCTCCGGCCAGATGCAGCTGCCCTTCGTCCTGCAGTCCGCCGAGGTCATGAAGACGGCCGTCGCCCACCTCGAACCCCACATGGAGAAGACCGACGAGGCCGGCAAGGGCACCATCGTGCTGGCCACCGTGCGCGGCGACGTGCACGACATCGGCAAGAACCTCGTCGACATCATCCTGTCCAACAACGGCTACAACGTCGTCAACCTCGGCATCAAGCAGCCGGTCTCCGCGATCCTGGAAGCCGCCGAGGAGCACAAGGCCGACGTCATCGGCATGTCCGGCCTGCTGGTGAAATCCACGGTGATCATGAAGGAGAACCTGGAGGAGCTCAACCAGCGCGGACTGGCCTCCGGCTACCCGGTCATCCTCGGCGGCGCCGCCCTCACCCGCGCCTACGTCGAGCAGGACCTGCACGAGATCTACCAGGGCGAGGTCCGCTACGCCCGCGACGCCTTCGAGGGCCTGCGCCTGATGGACGCCCTCATCGGCGTCAAGCGCGGCGTGCCCGGCGTGCAGCTCCCCGAGCTCAAGCAGCGCCGGGTCAGGGCCACGACCCCGGCCGCGACCGAGGAGCGCCCCGAGGAAGGGCACGTCCGCTCCGACGTCGCCACCGACAACCCCGTCCCCACCCCGCCCTTCCGCGGCACCCGCGTCATCAAGGGCATCCAGCTCAAGGAGTACGCGAGCTGGCTCGACGAGGGCGCCCTGTTCAAGGGCCAGTGGGGCCTCAAGCAGGCCCGCACCGGCGAGGGCCCGACCTACGAGGAACTCGTCGAGAGCGAGGGCAGGCCCCGGCTGCGCGGCCTGCTGGACCGGCTCCAGACGGAGAACATGCTGGAGGCGGCCGTGGTCTACGGCTACTTCCCGTGCGTCTCCAAGGACGACGACCTGATCATCCTGGACGAGCAGGGCAACGAGCGCACCCGCTTCACCTTCCCGCGCCAGCGCCGCGGCCGCCGCCTGTGCCTGGCCGACTTCTTCCGCCCGGAGGAGTCCGGCGAGACCGACGTCGTCGGCCTCCAGGTCGTCACCGTAGGCTCACGCATCGGCGAGGAGACCGCGCGGCTCTTCGAGGCCAACGCCTACCGCGACTACCTCGAACTGCACGGGCTGTCCGTGCAGCTGGCCGAGGCGCTCGCCGAGTACTGGCACGCGCGCGTGCGCTCCGAACTGGGCTTCGCCGGGGAGGACCCGGCCGAGATGGAGGACATGTTCGCGCTGAAGTACCGCGGCGCCCGCTTCTCCCTCGGCTACGGCGCCTGCCCCGACCTGGAGGACCGGGCCAAGATCGCCGACCTGCTGGAGCCGGAGCGCATCGGCGTGGAGCTGTCCGAGGAGTTCCAGCTGCACCCCGAGCAGTCCACGGACGCCATCGTGATCCACCACCCCGAGGCGAAGTACTTCAACGCCCGCTGACCAACGCCCCGGGGCCGTCCCACCCGGCCCAGAGAGCAAAAAGAGGCGCTTCCCGCGCGCACGTCGTAGACTGGTCGGTCCACCGCAGGCCGGTTCCCCTCGTGGGAGCCGGCCTGATCGTCCCTCAAGGAGGTACGTGGATGACCAGTACGGTCCCCGCGCCAGGAACCCGCACCGTCGAAGGATCGGCTCTGCAAGCCGTGCTCCTCGACATGGACGGCACCCTGGTGGACACCGAGGGCTTCTGGTGGGACGTCGAGTGCGAGGTCTTCGCCTCCCTCGGCCACACACTCGACCAGTCCTGGCGGCACGTCGTGGTCGGCGGCCCCATGACCCGCAGCGCGGGCTTCCTCATCGAGGCCACCGGCGCCGACATCCCCCTCGACGAACTCACCGTGCTCCTGAACGACGGCTTCGAAGCCCGCATCGGCCGCGCCCTGCCACTGATGCCCGGCGCCGGACGGCTGCTCGCCGAGCTGTACGAGTACGAGATCCCCACCGCCCTCGTCTCCGCCTCCCACCGGCGCATCATCGACAAGGTCCTGACCTCGCTCGGCGCCCATCACTTCGGCCTCACAGTGGCCGGCGACGAGGTGCCGCGCACCAAGCCCCACCCCGACCCCTACCTCGCCGCCGCCACCGGGCTCGGCGTGGACCCGGCCCGGTGCGCCGTCATCGAGGACACCGCCACGGGCGTCGCCGCCGCCGAGGCCGCCGGCTGCCAGGTCGTCGCCGTGCCCTCCGTGGCCCCCATCGCCCCGGCCCTGCGCCGCACGGTCGTGACCTCCCTCGAAGAGGTCGACCTGTCATTTCTGCACGGCCTGATGACGGAAATGCGTTAGGCGTTCACCCAGCGTGCAACGGCGATTGGGAGGTAATTCCCCAGGCGAATTCGACCCCCGGCGAACGATCGAATTCCTGTACCTTCGAACCCGTTTACGCGTGTGACGTTCCCCACGCGGTCCGAGGTCGACAGCCGATCTTCCGTGTGCTGCGCACCCCCTCCAGGGGGCCGCGGGCGTGCCCTTGTGTCCCGATTGGTGAAACGCTGCCCCAAAGCTTCCACTGTCGGGCCTTCGGTCTGTCCACACCCGGTTCCACAGCGTGATGGGTGCTCAACTCCGGTGGCTGCGAACCCTCCTGCCGGCCCCGACTAATCTCGACGCGAGAACATCGCCCCATCCCCGTGATCCGCTGCGCCACCCCTGCATGCCGGGTACACGGAGTACACAGCTCTGGAGAAACTCGAGCATGAACCGCAAGACTTTGGTGCTGCCGGCCGTGATCGGCCTGCTCGCGCCGGTGCTCGCCGCCTGCGGCGGGTCCGACAGCGGGAGCGGCGGCAGCGGCGCGATCGTCGTCGGCACCACGGACCGGTTCACCGCCTCGAAGGACGCCCCCGCGCCCCTCGACCCCGCCTACGCCTACGACGTCGGCACCTGGAACATCCTGCGCCAGACCGTGCAGACCCTGATGATCCAGCCGCGCGGCGAGGGCGAGCCCGTACCGGAGGCCGCCGAACGCTGCGGCTTCACCGACACCGGCAACGAGCGCTACGCCTGCACCCTGCGCGACGGCCTGACGTTCGCCGACGGCAACGCTGTCACGGCGGCCGACGTGAAGTACTCCATCGACCGCGCCCGGTCCCTCAAGGCCGACAGCGGCGTGTTCGCGCTGCTGTCCACCATCGACACCATCGAGACCCAGGGCGACCGCGAGGTCATCTTCCACCTGAAGACCGCCGACGCGACGTTCCCCTACAAGCTGTCGACCCCGGTCGCCGGCATCGTCAACCCCGAGGACTACCCGAAGAACAAGCTGCGCGACGGCTTCGACCTGGAGGGCTCCGGCCCCTACACCCTCAAGGCCGACGTCGAGGACGGCGAGCTGGTCAAGGCCGAGTTCACCAAGAACCCCGACTACAAGGGCACCATCGAGGTGAACAACGACAAGGTCGACATGGTCTCCTTCAAGGACGCCGGCGCCATGGGCGAGGCGCTCGAGAAGGGCGACATCGACCTGATGACCCGCGCCATGTCGCCCGAGCAGATCCGCAAGCTCTCCGGCGACGCGGACACCGACGTCGACCTCGTCGAGATGCCCGGCCTCGAGATCCGCTACCTGGGCTTCAACACCGACGCCCCCACGGTGAAGTCCAAGGCCGTGCGCCAGGCCATGGCCCAGCTCATCGACCGCAGCGAACTGGTCTCCAAGGTCTACGGCTCCCAGGCCGAGCCGCTGTACTCGCTCGTCCCGGCCAGCGTCACCGGCCACTCCAACTCGTTCTTCAACAAGTACGGCGACCCCAGCGTCACCAAGGCCCGCTCCCTGCTCACCCAGGCGAACGTCACCACCCCCGTGAAGCTGACGCTGCACTACACCACCGACCACTACGGCCCCGCCACCAAGAAGGAGTTCGAGGTCCTGCGCCAGCAGCTCAACTCCAGCGGCCTGTTCGACGTCGACATCAAGGGCACCCCCTGGGACACCTTCCGCCCGGCCGAGAAGAAGGGCGACTACGACGTCTACGGCATGGGCTGGTTCCCGGACTTCCCGGACGCCGACAACTTCCTCGCGCCCTTCCTCGACGCCGACAACACCCTCGGCTCGCCGTACGACAACAGCCGGATCCGCAACACCCTGATCCCGGAATCGCGCCGAGAGGCGGACCGGCTGTCCGCCTCCTCCAGCCTGACGGACATTCAGGACATCGTCGCCGGCGACGTGCCGGTGCTGCCGCTGTGGCAGGGCAAGCAGTACGTCGCCGCTCGCGACGACGTCACGGGTACCGCCTACGCGCTCAACTCCGCCTCGACGCTCCAGCTGTGGGAGCTCGGGCGGGGCGTGAGCGGCTGACGGACCCGCTGGATCCCCGGGGCCTGTGACCGCGGCCCCCGGGGAGCCGTGCCCCGGAGCCGGGGACATGCTCCGGGAGTTCTCGAGAACCGACGACAAGGCACACACGTGAAGATACGCAACCAGTGGCCGGTCCTGCCCATCGTGGCCGGCCTCGCCTCCGGACTGCTGACCGGCTGTGGCACGGAGAGCGGAGACTCCGCGGGGGACGGCTCCAACGTGGTGGTGGGGATGTCCGACGACGTCCTGGCCACGGACCCGGCCTCCGGCTACGACCCCGGCTCCTGGCTGTTGTTCAACAACGTCTTCCAGTCCCTGCTGAGCTTCCCCAAGGGCGCCACGGAACCGCAGCCGGAAGCCGCCGAGAACTGCGCGTTCACCGACACGCAGACCACCGTCTACAAGTGCACGCTCAAGGACGGCCTCAAGTTCAGCAACGGTGACGAGCTCACCTCCGAGGACGTCAAGTTCTCCTTCGACCGCATGCTGAAGATCAACGACCCCGACGGGCCCGCGATCATGTTCCCCATGCTGGACAAGGTCGAGACACCCGACGACAAGACGGTCGTCTTCCGCCTCAACACCGCCGACGCCACCTTCCCCAGCAAGATCGCCTCCGGCGCCGGCTCCATCGTCGACCACACCCAGTACGACGCGAACGGGCTGCGCAAGGACGGCAAAGCCGTCGGCTCCGGCCCCTACCAGCTCGAATCGTTCGACGACGAGAAGGCCGTCTTCTCCGTCAACGACAACTACAAGGGCACCGCCAAGGTGAACAACACCGGCGTGACGCTCAGGTTCTTCGACGGCGACCAGACCGCCCTGAAGCAGGCCATCCAGAACGGGGACGTCGACATCGCCTACCGCGGCCTCACTGCGGGCGACATCGCCGACACCGAGAAGGCCGACGACGGCACCGGCGTCGAGGTCGTCGAGGGCAGCAGCGCCGAGGTCCAGCACCTGGTGTTCAACATGGACGACCCGGTCGCCGGAAAGCTCGGCGTCCGCAAGGCCATCGCCCACCTGCTCGACCGCGAAGCCCTCATCAAGAACGTCTACCAGGGCACCGCCACCCCGCTGTACTCGATCATCCCGGCCGGTATCGCGGGCCACAACACGGCCTTCTTCGACACCTACGGCGCCCGCCCCTCCAAGGCGAAGGCCCAGGCCGCGCTGCGCAAGGACGGCATCACCGGCAAGGTGAAGCTGACCCTCTGGTCGACCCCGTCCCGCTACGGACCCGCGACCGACCAGGAGCTGACCGCCATCGCCGGCCAGCTCAACGCCAGCGGCCTGTTCGCCGCCGACGTCAAGTCCGTCCCCTTCGGCCAGTACGAGAAGGACATCGCCGCGGGCAAGTACGGCGTCTACGTCAAGGGCTGGGTGCCGGACTACCCGGACGCCGACAACTTCACCGCCCCCTTCTTCGGCAAGGGCAACGTGCTGAGCAACAACTACGACAACGGCACCATCACCGGCTCGCTCATCCCGCGCACCGCCGCCCTGACCAACCGGGCCGCCACCGACAAGGAGTTCGGCGAGCTGCAGGACATCGTCGCCGACGAACTCCCCGTCCTGCCGGTGTGGCAGGCCAAGCAGTACGCGGTCGTACGTGACGGCGTCTACGGCCTGGAGTACTGCCTCGACGCGTCCACCGTCTTCCGCTTCTGGGAGCTCAGCAAGGACGCCTGACGCACCCATGTGAAGACGCACCCATGTGAAGACGCACCTATGTGAGAGGGCGCCCCCCGCGCGGCGGGGGGCGCCCTCTCACATACCGGCTCGCGGCCGCTACTGCGCGCCGGGGCGCACCAGCCCGCTCTCGTACGCGTACACCGCCGCCTGGACACGGTCGCGCAGGCCCAGCTTGGTCAGCACATGCCCCACATGCGTCTTGACGGTGGTCTCGCTGACGAACAGATCGGCGGCGATCTCCGCGTTGGACAGCCCCCGCGCCACCAGCTTCAGCACCTCCACCTCGCGGTCGGTGAGCGTGTGCAGCGTGTCCGGCACCGGCTCCTCACCCGACGGCAGATGCGTGGCGTACTTGTCGAGCAGCCGACGCGTGATGCTCGGCGCGAGCATCGCCTCACCCGAGGCCACGACCCGGATCGCCTGCACCAGCTCATTGGCCGGTGCGTCCTTCAGCAGGAACCCGCTGGCACCGGCGCGCAGCGCCTCCACCACGTACTCGTCGAGATCGAAGGTCGTCAGCACCAGCACCTTCGCCGGGCCGTCCCGCTCCGGCCCGGTGATCTGCCGGGTCGCCTCCACACCGTCCATCCGCGGCATGCGGATGTCCATCAGAACCACATCGGGCTGAAGCGCACGCACCTGGTCAAGTGCCTGCAGTCCGTCACCGGCCTCCCCGACGACCGCGATGTCCTGCTCGGCCTCCAGGATCATCCGGAAGCCGGTACGGAGCAGCGGCTGGTCGTCGACCAGTAGGACGCGGATGGCCACGTAAGTCTCCTTCGCTAGTCCGGCCCCATTCTGCCCTGCGCGCAGACGCCCGACTCAGCCGCCCTCACCCGGCACCGGCGGCTGCGCCGCACGCACCGGCAGCGGATAGGGCGGGGGAGTACCCCCGAACTCCGGGCAGTGGGCCTGATGGTCGCACCAGCCGCACAACTTCGTGGGACGCGGCCGCCAGTCACCCGTCTCGGTGGCCAGCCGGATCGCCTCCCACAGCGCCAGCAGCTTGCGCTCGACCCGCTCCAGATCGGCGAGCACCGGGTCGTACGTCAGCACCTGGCCGCTGCCGAGGTAGACCAGCTGGAGCCGCCGGGGAATCACGTTCTTCAGCCGCCACACCACCAGGGCGTAGAACTTCATCTGGAACAGAGCGCCCTCGGAGTACTCGGGCCGGGGTGCCTTGCCCGTCTTGTAGTCGACGATGCGGACCTCGCCCGTGGGAGCCACGTCGACCCGGTCGATGATGCCGCGCAGCCGCAGCCCCGACTCCAGCTCCGTCTCGACGAACAGCTCCCGCTCCGCCGGCTCCAGACGGCTGGGGTCCTCCAGCGTGAACCAGCGCTCGACGAGCTGCTCGGCCTCACCCAGCCAGCGCGCCAGCCGCTCGCCCTGCGGATCGTCGGCGAACAGCTCCACGACCTCCGGCCGCGTCTCCCGCAACCGGTCCCACTGGCCGGGGATCAGCGACTTCGCCCGCGGCGGGGTGCGCTCGGCGGCCGGGGCGTCGAAGAGCCGCTCCAGCACCGCGTGCACCAGCGTCCCCCTGGTCGCCGCCTCGCTCGGCTTCTCCGGCAGCCGGTCGATGACCCGGAAGCGGTACAGCAACGGGCACTGCATGAAGTCACTCGCACGCGAGGGGGACAACGAGGCCGGTGCTATGGCCGTGGTGCCGGTCACGAGGTCGCTCACGGCGGCGGTCTCGGCCGCCGCCTCCGCCATCGTCCGCGCGTCCGCCGCCGTCTCCACGGCAGTCTCCACCGCCGACTCCGCAGGCCCGGCCGGGACCGGCGGTTCCTCCGCCGCGGCCAGGACGCTGTCGGGCCGCGGCGCGCCCTCGGTGCTCGTCTCCATGCCCCAGACCATACGGCCCGCCACTGACAGTGACCCAGCCGTGTTCGTGGGGGAAGCCGGGAGAGGAGGTCGACGTACGGGAAACACAGGGGTGCCGGGGCGGAACGCACCGCGACGGACGCATACCATCGACACGAGACCTCCCGCCCGGCAGGCGCGGGAGACGCTTCGATCGAGGGGACACCGGTGGACGAGAGCGGCGGGCGCGGGCGGCCGCGATCCGGCAACGACGAGCCGGCCGAGCGCCAGGCGGGGCACACGCCCCGGCCCGCCGAGCCGACCCCCGCCGACGAACAGCCCACGGACGAACACCCCACCCCGTCACCGCAGACGGCCGCCCCGACCACGCCCGCCGACACCCCGGCGCCCCCCGAAGACGCCGCGCGGGACGACTCGACGGCTGACAGCCCGACGCGGTCCGACAAACCCGCTCCGAAGGCGGACAGGCACCCCCACAGCGCCCCTGCGGACGACCAGCACCCGGCTCCCGCCCCCGCCGACACCGACGCTGACGTCAGCGCAGCCCCCGGCGCGCGCGAAGGCGCCGACGTGCCGCAGGACGACACCCACCGCGCCCACGCCGACGACCGGCACCCGGCACCGGCCCCCGCCGATCACGACACCGACGCACCACAGAGCGCACCCGCCCCCGCCCCCGCCCCCGGCGCGCGCGACGGCGCTGACGTGCCGCAGGACGACACCCACCCCGACCGCGCCTACGCCAGCGGCCCGCACTCCGCACCCGCCCCCGGCCGGCCCGAAGCGGACCGTCTGCGCAAGGCGCACACCCCCGCCACCGGCTCCGGTGACCACAACCGCCCCCAGCAGCCCACCCCCACCCACGGCGACCGCCACCTCGCTCACTCCGCCGACGGCAAAGGCCCCGCCCCCCAGCGGCCCGAGCCACGCGGCGGGCTCCTCATGGGGCGGCCCTTCGGCGTGCCGGTGTACGTCGCGCCGAGCTGGTTCCTCGTCGCCGCGCTGATCACCTGGGTCTTCGGTGGCCAGCTGGAGCGCGTACTGCCCGAACTCGGCGCCGCCCGCTACCTGGTCTCACTCTTCTTCGCGGTCGCCTTCTACGCCTCCGTCCTCGTCCACGAACTCGCCCACACCGTCGCCGCCCTCCGCTTCAAACTCCCGGTCCGCCGCATCCAGCTCCAGTTCTTCGGCGGCGTCTCCGAGATCGAGAAGGAGGCCGAGACCCCCGGCCGGGAATTCGTGCTGGCCTTCGTCGGACCCCTGCTCTCCCTCGTCCTCGCCGGCGTCTTCTACGCCGCCGTACAGACCGTAGAACCCGGCACCGTCCCCGGCGTCCTGCTCGCCGGCCTGATGATCTCCAACCTCATCGTCGCCGCGTTCAACCTCCTGCCCGGCCTCCCCCTCGACGGCGGCCGCATGCTCCGCGCCGTCGTCTGGAAGATCACCGGCAAGCCCATGACCGGCACCATCGCCGCCGCCTGGGTCGGCCGCGCCCTCGCCGTCTCCGTGCTCATCGGACTGCCCCTGCTCACCCAGTCCGGCGCCCTCGGCACCGACGCCGTCGACAACGTCGGCATGGACACCGTCCTCGACGCCCTGCTCGCCGCCATCCTCGCCGCGATCATCTGGACCGGCGCCGGAAACAGCCTGCGCATGGCCCGCCTGCGCGAGCACCTCCCCGAACTGCGCGCCCGCGCCCTCACCCGCCGCGCCGTCCCCGTCGAGTCCGACACCCCCCTCTCCGAGGCCCTGCGCCGCGCCAACGCCTCCGGCGCCCGCGCCCTGGTCGTCGTCGACACCGACGGCAAACCCCTCTCCCTCGTCCGCGAGGCCGCCATCGTCGGCGTCCCCGAGCACCGCCGCCCCTGGGTCGCCGTCAGCGGCCTCGCCCAGGACCTCACCGACGGCATGCGCGTCTCCGCGGAGCTCTCCGGCGAAGAACTCCTCGACGCCCTGCGCGCCACCCCGGCCACCGAGTACCTCGTGGTCGAGGAGACCGGCGAGATCTACGGCGTCCTGTCCGCCGCCGACGTGGAACGCGCCTTCGTCAAGGCCATGGCACGGCCGTCCTGACCACGAGCCCGTCCTGGTGGTCGGTGGCCCTCTCCCGGGCCGGTAGGCTGGTCACATGTCCGAACCGACCGGTGCCGCCCGCAGGCGCGGGCCCTTCAAGGTCGGGGACCAGGTTCAGCTGACCGACCCCAAGGGCCGCCACTACACGTTCACGCTCGAGGCCGGGAAGAACTTCCACACCCACAAGGGTTCCTTCCCCCACGACGAGCTGATCGGCGCTCCCGAGGGCAGCGTTGTCCGCACCACGGGGAACGTCGCCTACCTCGCGCTGCGCCCCCTGCTCCCCGACTACGTCCTGTCCATGCCCCGCGGCGCCGCCGTGGTCTACCCCAAGGACGCCGGGCAGATCCTGGCCTTCGCCGACATCTTCCCCGGCGCACGCGTCGTGGAAGCGGGCGTCGGCTCCGGCTCGCTCAGCAGCTTCCTGCTGCGCGCCATCGGCGACCAGGGCATGCTGCACAGCTACGAGCGCCGCGCCGACTTCGCCGAGATCGCCCAGGCGAACGTCGAGCGCTACTTCGGCGGCCCGCACCCCGCCTGGCAGCTCACCGTCGGCGACCTCCAGGACAACCTGTCCGACGCCGACGTCGACCGCGTCATCCTCGACATGCTCGCCCCCTGGGAGTGCCTGGAGGCCGTCTCCAAGGCGCTCGTCCCCGGCGGCATCCTGTGCTGCTACGTGGCGACCACCACCCAGCTCGCCCGGACCGTCGAGTCCATCCGCGAGATCGGCTGCTTCAACGAGCCGAGCGCCTGGGAATCGATGATCCGCAACTGGCACATCGAAGGCCTGGCCGTCCGCCCCGACCACCGGATGATCGGCCACACCGGCTTCCTGCTCACCGCACGACGCCTCGCCGACGGCGTCGAGCCGCCCATGCGCCGCCGCCGCCCCGCCAAGGGCGCCTACGGCGAGGACTACGCGGGCCCCAACGCCGACGGCGGCGCCGGCCGCTGAAACGGCCCGTCACCTCGTCCAACGCACCGGCGCCGTGTCGGAGTTCCCGTATCCGTACCGGGAACTCCGCCACGGCGCCCTTCCGTTGCCACCCCGGTCTCCGCCACCGCCTGATCTCCATCGTCGCCCGCCCCGGATTCCGTGCCACCCCGGGTGAACCCTCATCCGATGCCGTTGACCGTCCGCACGGACCACCAAGCCCCACGGCACGGCAAGCGGGAGCCCGCCCCCGCACAGGCCCGCTGACACAGCGGCAGGAAACGCAACCCTTCAGACTTCCCCGGCACAGGACGCCCACACCCCGCCGTTCCCACGCGGTGTGACGTGTGGCACCATGCTGGCCACCCCACCGGCACAGCCTCAGGAGACCCTCCTAGTGCAGTCTTCCGCCGTCCCGGAGCTCGCCCACACCCACACCCGTCCCATCCACTGGCTCGCCACCGCGACCGCCGTCGCGGGCGTCGTCGCCTTCTCCTCCGTCCTGCAGCCCGGCGCCGCGACGGCGGCCCAGCCCGCCGCCCCCGAAACCAAGAGCGCTCCGGCGCACACCACTCCCCCCGACCCGGCCGCCGTGACGTACCCCATCGAGTGCGGCCCCGTGAAGGCCGTGGTGCAGAAGCGGGCTTCCGGCGACCTCGACGGCGACGGCAGCCCCGAGACGGTGGCCGTGGTCCACTGCGACTCGCCCATGGGCACCCCGCCGGACGGCGTCTACGTCCTGACACGCGACGCCGACGGCGGCAAGCCCCGCGTCGTGGCCACCCTGCTCGACCCCAAGGACGGCACCACCGTCAGCGACTTCGCCGTCTCCTCCGGGGCCGTCACGGCCACGCTCCTCGGCTACTCGTCCTCCGACGTGCCGCGTTGCTGCCCCGACGAGAAGACCGACGCGAAATGGCGTTGGCAGGGCGGCTCGTTCGTCCGCTCGACCCCGGCCGGAGCTCGCAGCGTGTGAGGCCCCTGCGACAGCGCGTGTGAGATATCAGACAGTAGTAACAGAACGTAGAGAAGCAGTCACTCCGCGTCCGGACCGTAGACCTCTGCCTTGTCCGAAACCCGCCGCACATGGATGCAGTCCCCCGGACACTCCTTCGCCGAGTCGATCACGTCCGTGAGGAGCGGCAGCGGAACCGGCGTCGTCGCGCCCTTGTCCTGGAGCAACTCGTCCTCGGCGCTCTTCACATACGCCAGACCATCGATGTCCAGCTCGAACACCTCAGGCGCGTACTGGGCGCAGATGCCGTCGCCGGTACACAGGTTCTGATCGATCCAGACCTCCAGCGCCTCACCATCGGCCCCGGCCACCTGCTGCACGCTCATCTCTCCTGCCGTTTCTCCGCCGAGCCGCATCGGGAATCCGGCCAGCTCCGGCGGGTGTTGAACAGTTCGACCCTACCTCCGGCTGGGTTCCAATCATGTTCGCTGGGTATTCCCCTGGCGTGAGGGAGAGCGCAAGGGTGAAGATCGGACACACCCCGACCGTCTTTGTGATCTAGGGGTTTCAATCGACACCCGCCCAGGTAGGGTCTGGAAGCGTCCAGCTCCCCTTGGAGGAGGTGAGGACCGTGGCAGCCCACGACGACGACATGAACCGCGGCATCCGCCCGGGACGCGGGTCCGACGACCCGGCCGGGCAGATCGCCTACCTTGAGCAGGAGATCGCCGTCCTGCGACGTAAGCTCGCCGACTCTCCGCGACACACGAGGATTCTCGAAGAGCGGATCGTCGAGCTGCAGACCAATCTGGCCGGCGTGTCCGCACAGAACGAGCGACTCGCCAACACGCTCCGTGAGGCCCGTGACCAGATCGTGGCCCTCAAGGAGGAAGTCGACCGGCTCGCACAGCCGCCGGCCGGCTTCGGGGTCTTCCTGACGGCGAACGAGGACGGCACCGCCGACATCTTCACCGGCGGCCGCAAGCTCAGGGTGAACGTCAGCCCCAGCGTCGAGCTCGAAGAGCTACGACGCGGCCAGGAAGTAATGCTCAACGAAGCGCTCAACGTGGTCGAGGCCATGGAATACGAGCGCGTCGGTGACATCGTCACCCTCAAGGAGATCCTCGAGGACGGCGAGCGGGCCCTCGTGCTCGGGCACACCGACGAGGAGCGAGTGGTACGACTCGCCGAGCCCCTGCTGGACGTGAACATCCGGCCCGGCGACGCCCTGCTGCTCGAACCCCGCTCGGGCTACGTCTACGAGATCGTCCCCAAGAGCGAGGTCGAAGAACTCGTCCTCGAAGAAGTCCCCGACATCGGCTACGAGCAGATCGGCGGTCTCGGCGGCCAGATCGAGGCCATCCGCGACGCCGTCGAGCTCCCCTACCTCTACCCCGACCTGTTCAAGGAGCACGAACTGCGGCCGCCGAAGGGCGTCCTGCTCTACGGGCCCCCCGGATGCGGCAAGACGCTCATCGCCAAGGCCGTGGCCAACTCACTGGCCAAGAAGGTCGCCGAAGTGACCGGCCAGGCCGCCGGCAAGAGCTTCTTCCTCAACATCAAGGGCCCCGAGCTCCTCAACAAGTACGTCGGTGAGACGGAGCGGCAGATCCGCCTCGTCTTCCAGCGAGCCCGCGAGAAGGCCAGCGAGGGCACCCCCGTCATCGTCTTCTTCGACGAGATGGAATCCCTCTTCCGCACCCGCGGCTCCGGCGTCAGCTCGGACGTGGAGAACACCATCGTCCCCCAGCTGCTCGCCGAGATCGACGGTGTGGAGGGCCTGCAGAACGTGGTCGTGATCGGCGCCTCCAACCGCGAGGACATGATCGACCCCGCCATCCTGCGGCCCGGCCGGCTCGACGTGAAGATCAAGATCGAGCGTCCGGACGCCGAGGCGGCCAAGGACATCTTCGGCAAGTACCTCACGGAGCGCCTCCCGCTGCACGGCGACGACCTCACCGAACACAGCGGCTCCAAGACCAGCACCGTCCAGAGCATGATCCAGACGGCTGTGGAACACATGTACGCCGAATCCGAGGAAAACCGCTTCCTGGAGGTCACCTACGCCAACGGTGACAAGGAAGTCCTCTACTTCAAGGACTTCAACTCCGGCGCCATGATCGAGAACATCGTCGGCCGCGCCAAGAAGATGGCCATCAAGGACTTCCTCGAGAAGAACCAGAAGGGCCTCCGCGTCTCCCACCTCCTCCAGGCCTGCGTGGACGAGTTCAAGGAGAACGAGGACCTGCCCAACACCACCAACCCGGACGACTGGGCCCGCATCTCCGGAAAGAAGGGCGAACGGATCGTGTACATCCGTACGCTCATCACCGGAAAGCAGGGCGCGGACACCGGACGCTCCATCGACACGGTGGCGAACACCGGTCAGTACCTGTAAAACACAGGGCGGCTGCGGGTGCCCTCGACGGGTACCCGCAGCCGACTGTTTTTCAGGCCACGGCTGGAGCACGCAATGACGCAAATGATCTCCCCACCAGCGCAAAGGCGTTCTAGGCTCTTCCATACCGCCGAGTCGCGCAGTGCGGGGACGGGCACCGCACACGCAACCGAGCGCCAGCGGTATCTGAGTGGCGCCCACGACCGAGGGTGCCGCCGGGCAAGGAGGGCCGCATGACCGTACGGCGAGTAATGGGCATCGAGACGGAGTACGGAATCTCCGTCCCCGGCCACCCCAACGCCAATGCCATGCTCACCTCGTCCCAGATCGTGAACGCCTACGCGGCGGCGATGCACCGGGCCCGCCGGGCCCGCTGGGACTTCGAGGAGGAGAACCCGCTGCGGGACGCGCGAGGCTTCGACCTCGCCCGCGAAGCCGCCGACTCCAGCCAGCTCACCGATGAGGACATCGGCCTGGCCAACGTGATCCTCACCAACGGTGCACGGCTCTACGTCGACCACGCACACCCCGAGTACAGCTCTCCCGAGGTGACCAACCCCCGGGACGCCGTCCTCTGGGACAAGGCCGGCGAGCGGATCATGGCCGAGGCCGCGGAACGGGCCGCCCAGCTGCCCGGCGCCCAGCCGATCCACCTCTACAAGAACAACACCGACAACAAGGGCGCGTCCTACGGCACGCACGAGAACTACCTGATGAAGCGGGAGACCCCCTTCTCGGACATCGTGCGCCACCTGACACCGTTCTTCGTCTCCCGCCAGGTCTTCGCCGGAGCCGGCCGCGTCGGCATCGGCCAGGACGGCCACGAGCACGGCTTCCAGCTCAGCCAGCGGGCCGACTACTTCGAGGTCGAGGTCGGCCTTGAGACGACCCTCAAGCGCCCGATCATCAACACCCGCGACGAGCCGCACGCGGACGCCGAGAAGTACCGGCGCCTGCACGTGATCATCGGCGACGCGAACCTGTCGGAGATCTCGACCTACCTCAAGCTGGGCACGACCTCGCTGGTGCTGTCGATGATCGAGGACGGCTTCATCGCCGTCGACCTCGCCGTCGACCAACCCGTCCGCACCCTCCACCAGGTCTCGCACGACCCGTCGCTCAAGCGCGTGGTCACACTCCGCAGCGGCCGCACACTCACGGCGGTCCAGTTGCAGATGGAGTACTACGAGCTGGCACGCAAGTACGTGGAGGAGCGCTTCGGGGCCGACGCCGACGACCAGACCAAGGACGTCCTGTCCCGCTGGGAGGACACCCTCACCCGTCTGGAGCACGACCCGATGAGCCTGGCCGGCGAGCTGGACTGGGTCGCCAAACGGGAGCTCATGGAGGGCTACCGGCGCCGGGACAACCTCGACTGGGACGCGGCGCGCCTGCACCTGGTCGACCTCCAGTACGCCGACGTACGGCCCGAGAAGGGCCTGTACAACCGCCTGGTCGCCCGCGGACGCATGAAGCGACTGCTGACCGACGCGGACGTGGAGCGGGCCCGTACGGTGCCCCCCGAGGACACCCGGGCCTACTTCCGCGGCCGCTGCCTGGAGCAGTACGCGGACGACGTCGCGGCGGCCTCCTGGGACTCGGTGATCTTCGATCTGCCGGGCCGGGACTCGCTGCAGCGCGTCCCAACCCTGGAACCGCTTCGCGGAACGCGTAATCACGTCAAGGAGCTCCTGGACCGCTGCCGCACCGCGGAAGACCTGGTCAGGGTCCTTTCGGGCGGGTGACCGCTGGAAGCGGGTACTCGTTCGTAACCGGCCGGACAGGGTGGAAAAGCCCTGGTCCGGGAATCATCGAGGTGGCCCCCGTACGTTGGAGCAACTGCGGGGCCATTGTCGGACCCGGCGAGTAGGGTCTGATCTTGACCGAGCAACTGTGTCGGGCGAACCGAGCGGGGTGAGGGATATGGCGACCAAGGACACCGGCGGCGGACAGCAGAAGGCCACCCGGTCCACCGAGGAGGTCGAGGAGCAGGCGCAGGACGCGCAGGGCTCCGAGGACCTCAAGGAGCGTCAGGAGAAGCTGAGCGACGACGTGGACTCGGTCCTCGACGAAATCGATGATGTGCTCGAAGAAAATGCCGAGGACTTCGTGCGCTCCTTCGTTCAAAAGGGCGGAGAGTGACTTTCTCCTTCGATTCGAAGGTCATGCGGGGGAGTTGGGGTTGCTCGAGAGTGAGAGCGTGAAGTGCTGCTCGCGGTGCAAGCAGAACAAGCCGCGAGCAGCCTTCGCGAGTAACAAGGCTATGAGGGACGGTCTCCAGGCGTACTGCCGAGAGTGCTCCGCGGCGTACTACCGGCAGCGGCAGGATGCCCGGGGCAGGAAGCCCCGTCCCAGGGTTGCCGCTCCGGACGGGCACAAGTACTGCCAACGCTGCCGGGAGATCAAACCGCACTCCGAGTGGGGTCGCAACAGAACGGCTTCCGATGGCCTTTCGACGGCCTGCAAGGCATGCCGAGCAATCGAAGGGCGTGCGCGTCATCTGAAGCGCAACTACGGGCTGACCGAAGCTGAGCGCGACGAGATGATCGCCTCTCAGAGGGGTCTCTGCGTGATCTGCCTAAAAGCCCCGGCTGCCCATGTGGATCACTGCCACAAGACGGGTAAGGTCCGAGGCGTACTGTGCTTCAACTGCAATTCGGCCATCGGCAAGTTGGGAGACGATCCCGACGCCGTCCGCCGGGCCGCCGCTTACTTGGAAGGAATCGCGTGGAAGCCAACACTCGTAGCACCGGGCGTCTACCGGCTGCCTTCCTGACGCCAGGGTCCTCCTCCTTCATGGACTTCCTGTCCGAGCACCAGCCGGAGATCCTGCCCGGCAACCGGCAACTGCCCCCCACGCAGGGCGTGATCGAGGCACCGCACGGGACGACGATCGTGGCCGTGACGTTCCCCGGTGGTGTGGTCCTCGCCGGTGACCGGCGGGCCACCATGGGCAACGTCATCGCGCAGCGGGACATCGAGAAGGTCTTCCCGGCCGACGAGTACTCGGCGGTGGGTATCGCCGGCACGGCGGGTCTGGCCGTGGAGATGGTGAAGCTGTTCCAGCTGGAGCTGGAGCACTTCGAGAAGGTCGAGGGCGCGCAGTTGTCCCTGGAGGGCAAGGCGAACCGGCTGTCGACGATGATCCGCTCCAACCTGGGCATGGCGATGCAGGGCTTGGCCGTGGTGCCGCTGTTCGCCGGGTACGACGTGGACCGCGACAGGGGCCGGATCTTCTCCTACGACGTCACCGGTGGCCGCTCCGAGGAGCACAACTACGCGGCGACCGGCTCTGGGTCGATCTTCGCCCGTGGTGCGATGAAGAAGCTGTTCCGGGACGACCTCAGCGAGGCCGAGGCCACCACGCTGGTGGTCCAGGCGCTCTATGACGCGGCAGACGACGACTCGGCGACCGGTGGTCCCGATGTCGCCCGCCGGATCTATCCCATCGTCACCGTGATCACCGACGACGGCTTCCGCCGGCTCACCGACAGCGAGGCGTCCGAGATCGCGCGTTCGATTCTCGAGCGGCGGCTGGAGCAGCCCGATGGGCCGCGGGCCGCGCTGCTGTAGCGCGATCGTCTTCGTGAGGGTGGTCCAGTGAACCGACGGAATCTTCCAGAGAGGGACGGATAACCGGTGTCGACGCCGTTCTATGTCTCACCCCAGCAGGCGATGGCCGACCGGGCGGAGTACGCCCGGAAGGGCATCGCCCGTGGTCGCAGCCTGGTCGTGCTGCAGTTTGCCGACGGCATCGTGTTCGTCGGCGAGAACCCGTCCCGTGCGCTGCACAAGTTCAGCGAGATCTATGACCGGATCGGCTTCGCGGCCGCCGGCAAGTACAACGAGTACGAGAACCTGCGGATCGGCGGGGTGCGCTATGCCGATCTGCGGGGTTACACCTATGACCGGGACGATGTGACGGCCCGGGGTCTGGCGAACGTGTACGCGCAGACGCTGGGCACGATCTTCTCCAGTGCCGCGGAGAAGCCGTACGAGGTGGAGCTGGTCGTCGCCGAGGTCGGGGAGACGCCCGAGGGTGACCAGATCTATCGGCTGCCTCATGACGGTTCCATCGTGGACGAGCACGGGTCGGTCGCGGTGGGGGGTAATGCCGAGCAGATCAGCAGTTATCTGGATCAGCGCCACGAGGAGGGCATGACGCTGGCGGCGGCGCTGAAGCTGGCGGTGCAGGCGTTGTCCCGTGACACCAACGGTGGTGAGCGGGAGATTCCCGCGGAGCGGCTGGAGGTGGCGGTGCTGGACCGTACGCGGCCGCAGAAGCGGAAGTTCAAGCGGATCAGTGGGCCGCAGCTGTCGCGGCTGCTCGATGCGGGGGCCGCCGGCGGTGACGCGGGGTCGGCGTCGGAGGACGCCGAGTAGTTCTGCGTTCGCTGTACGTGGTGCGGCGCGCTTCGGTCGGTGCTTCCGGCTGGGGCGCGTCGCGTTTTCGTGTGCCGGTCGTGTGCCGGTCGCGTGGGGGTCGGGGCCGCCGGGGGTGTCCGTCCTCGGAACGGGGCGATGGGGTTCCGTATCGACTCGCTGTCGGTTGACGCGCCGACCGCTGCGGGAGCGTCGTGGCGCGCCCAGCTGCTGGGTAGCCTCCCGCCCCGGGCTCTCAGTGGGGTGGGGCTGTGGAGCCTCGTTCGATCAGGTGTACCGGGATGTCGCCGCTGTCGGGGGCGCGGTCGTCCAGGACGGCCAGTAGGGCTCGCATGCCGTGTTCGCCGAAGAGTTCGGCGTTCAGGTGGACCGTTGTCAGCTCGGGGTCCATGGCCGTGGCGAGGGCGAGGTCGTCGACGCCGGTGACCGACAGGTCGTCCGGGATGCGCAGGCCAAGGCGCCGGGCCGCTTTGTAGGTGCCGGCCGCGAGCTGGTCGTCGTCGCAGATCACGGCGGTGGGGCGGGCTCCGGGGGCCGCGAGGGCCGCTTCGGCGGCGGTCAGGGCGCCCTCGATGGAGATCGGGGACCGGGCCGTGCGGATCGATGTGCCGGGGGCCTGTGCGAGCCTTGTCGCCAGTTCCCGGGCGCGTACGTCGAAGGTCCAGGAGGGGACGTCCGCCGCCAGGTGGAGGAAGTGGCGGTGGCCCAGGGAGAGCAGGTGCTCGGCGACCTGGCGGATTCCGTCGGCGATGTCCAGGTTCACCGTGGCCGCGCCCAGGCTTCCGGTGGGGTCGCTGTCCAGCATGACCAGGGGGAGTGCTTCGCCGCGGATGGCGGTCAGGGCGTCGGCGGCCATGGAGGAGGCGATGACGCCGTCCAGGGCGGTCTGTGCGGAGGCGAAGGGGTCGCGGGCGGGGCCGATGCCCTCGGGGGAGGGGTAGAGGACGACGCCGAAGCCGTGTTCGGCGGCGACGCGGGCGGCGCCGGTGTAGACGCCGGCGAAGAATTCGGTGGTGAGGGCGGGGACGACCAGGAGGACGGTGCGGGTGCGGCCGAGGCGTAGGTTGCGGGCGGCCAGGTTCGGGCGGTAGCCCAGGTCGCGGGCGGCTGCGCGGACGCGTTCCGCGGTGGTCTCGGAGACGCGGCCGCGCCATTTGTCGCCGAGGACCAGGGACACGGCTGCCTGGGAGACGCCGGCGGCTTGGGCGACGTCCCGGCTCGTGGGGCGGGTGCTGCCTCGTGCCACCGTAAGCCTGCTCCTTCGTCTGGACTGTTGAACAGCGGACATGGTACGTATGGAAACCGACGTTATACGTACAACCTTAGGCGGGGACGGCGGGACATGGCGACGGGATACCTGGAGATCCTTCGGGCGCGGCATGCCGCCCGGCTGCTCGTCGGCACGCTGGTCGGCCGGCTGCCCTGCGCCACGGCCGCCATCGCGATCGTGCTGTTCGTCCGGGCGGAGGGCGGCACGTACAGCCTCGCGGGGGCGCTGACGGCCGTCTACGGCGTCGCGAACGCCGTCGGGCAGCCTGTGCTGGGCAGGATCGTGGACCTGCGCGGGCAGCCGCGTGTGCAGTTGCCCGCGGCCGTTCTGTCCGCGCTCGCGATGGCTCTGTTCGCCTTCTCCGGGATCGGGTCGCTGCCGCTGGCCTACGCGGCCGTCGCCGCGGCCGGGCTTTTCACGCCGCCGCTCGAGGGTGGGCTGCGGGCGCTGTGGCCGTCGGTGCTGCGCCGGGAGGAGCAGGTGCACACGGCGTACGCGATGGACGCCGTGGCCCAGGAGGTGATGTTCACCGTCGGGCCGCTGCTGGTGACGCTGTGCGTGTCGCTGTGGTCGGCCCAGGCGGCGCTGCTCGTGCTGAATGTGATCGGGGTGCTGGGGGCGCTGTCCGTCGTCGTGTCGCCGCCTTCGCGTGCTTGGCGGTCGGCGCCGCGGGAGGCGCACTGGCTGGGTGCGCTGCGCTCGTCCGGTCTGCTGGCGCTGCTGGCGGCGTTCTTGTTCATCGGGATGGCGCTCGGGTCCATCACGGTCGCTTCGGTGCCCTACGCGGACGCTCACGGGGGTGACGCCGTGTACGGCTGGCTGATGGCGGCGCTGGGTTTCGGTGCGCTGGTCGGCGGCACCGTCTATGGCGCCCGGCAGTGGGCCGGGGAGCCGGCGCGGCGACTGACCGGGCTGGTGGCCCTTCTGGTGGTGTGTTATCTCCCGCTGATGCTGATGCCGGACGCGGTGCCCATGGTGGGGCTCACGGCGCTCGCCGGGGTGTTCCTCGCGCCCGCCATCGCCTGTGCGTTCGTCCTGGTCGACCGTCACGCTCCGCGGGGGACGGTCACCGAGGCGTTCTCCTGGCTGGTGACGACGTTCACGGTGGGCCACTCGGTGGGAGCGGGTGTGGCGGGGCCTGTCGTCGAGGTGGGCGGGGCGCTGTGGGGCTTCGCCGTGCCGGCTCTCGCCGGTGGCGTGTCTCTTGTGGTTTTGATCGCCACAGGACGGGTAGTCGCAGCTCCCGGCCAGGGCGGGGTTGTTGTGTCCGGTTCGGAAAATGATCCGAACCGTGCCCCCGAACCCCGTTTCAGTTCAGGGGATCGGGCGTAATGTTCCCTCATGGACCGCCGCATTTTCGGGCTGGAGAACGAGTACGGCGTCACGTGCACGTTCAGGGGACAGCGCCGCCTGTCTCCTGACGAGGTGGCGCGGTACCTCTTCCGCCGTGTCGTGTCATGGGGCCGCAGCAGCAATGTCTTTCTGCGAAACGGCGCCCGCCTCTATCTCGACGTGGGATCGCATCCGGAATACGCGACACCGGAATGCGACAACGTGACCGAACTGGTCACGCACGACAAAGCAGGCGAGCGCATTCTCGAAGGACTCCTGGTGGACGCCGAACGACGCCTGCACGAGGAGGGAATCGCGGGCGACGTCTACCTCTTCAAGAACAACACCGACTCGGCGGGCAACTCCTACGGCTGCCACGAGAACTATCTGGTCGCCCGGCACGGGGAGTTCTCCCGGCTCGCGGACATTCTGATTCCGTTCCTGGTCACCCGGCAGTTGCTGTGTGGTGCCGGCAAGGTGCTGCAGACGCCGCGCGGTGCCGTGTACTGCGTGAGCCAGCGGGCCGAGCACATCTGGGAGGGCGTCTCCTCGGCGACGACCCGCTCCCGGCCCATCATCAACACGCGTGACGAGCCGCACGCGGACGCCGAGCGCTACCGCCGCCTGCATGTGATCGTGGGCGACTCCAACATGTCCGAGACGACCATGCTGCTCAAGGTCGGTGCCACCGATCTGGTGCTGCGCATGATCGAGGCGGGCACGGTGATGCGGGACCTCACGCTGGAGAACCCGATCCGGGCGATCCGCGAGGTCAGCCACGACATCACGGGTCGGCGCAAGGTGCGTCTGGCCAGCGGACGTGAGGCCTCCGCCCTGGAGGTGCAGCGCGAGTACTACGAGAAGGCTCTGGACTTCTGTGAGCGCCGGGGTATCCGCACCGGCACCGTGGAGCAGGTCCTGGAGCTGTGGGGCCGTACGCTGGACGCGATCGAGGCGGAGGACCTCGACCGTATCGGCACCGAGATCGACTGGGTCATGAAGTACAAGCTCATCGAGCGCTACCGTGCCAAGCACAACATGACCATGTCGCATCCGCGGGTCGCGCAGATAGACCTCGCCTACCACGACATCCACCGTCGTCGTGGCCTGTACTACCTGCTCGAGAAGAAGGGCCAGGCGGCCCGTATCTGCAACGACTTGAAGATCTTCGAGGGCAAGTCCGTTCCGCCGCAGACCACTCGGGCCCGGCTGCGGGGCGACTTCATCCGGCGGGCCCAGGAGCAGCGTCGTGACTTCACGGTCGACTGGGTCCACCTCAAGCTCAACGACCAGGCGCAGCGGACCGTGCTGTGCAAGGACCCGTTCCGTTCCGTGGACGACCGGGTGGAGAAGCTGATCGCCGGAATGTGAGTCCTGCTCTTCCGAATGCCGGTGCCCGCGGGTTTTCGCACCTGCGGGCACCGGCCTTTTCCGGCTCGGCTCCGGTCTGCCGGCGGGGCCGGGGCTGTGCCGTGTCGCGGGGTGAGGCGAGTGCGGAGCGTGTACGCCGTAGAGTGGCGGACATTGCCCCCCACTCCCGATCCCAGTTGGACTGATGAACTACAACACGAAACGACTCGTGGCCGCGCTGCTGGCCGTTCCCGCCCTGTTGTTCACCGCCGCGTGCGGATCGGACGACGGGAACAACGGTGAAGCGGCCGGAGGCGTCGCCGAGATCAAGGGGAAGGTCGGGGCCAAGCCCGAGATCTCCGTGCCCAAGGACGGCAAGCCGTCCGACAAGACCGTGGTCGAGACGGTCTCGGCGGGCAGCGGTACCCCGATCAAGGGCTCCGACTTCGTCCGGCTGGACTGGACCGTCGAGAAGTGGGGCGGTGACCAGGAGCTCGGTGGCACCTGGGCCGCGGCGGCGACGGATGACAAGGCGCCCCGTCGGCAGTCGATCGAGCAGATCGGCAAGCCGAGCCAGCAGCTTCCGGAGAAGGTCCTGGACGCGGTGAAGGGCAAGAAGCCCGGCAGTCGTGTCCTGGTGCAGGGCACGGCCGGTGATCTGATCGGCCAGAGTCTGAACACCTCCTCGGGGATCGCCGCCAAGGACGTGCTGATCTGGGTGGTCGACCCGGTCGCCGCCGCGACCGTCGATCCCAAGGCCGAGGCCAAGGGTGAGCAGGCGCCCTCCGAGCCGGGTATGCCCGAGGTGAAGTCCCCGTCGCAGAAGGCCGCGGTCATCACCGTTCCCAAGGGCGAGAAGGCCCCGAAGGACCTCAAGGAGCAGGTGCTGATCAAGGGCGACGGCAAGAAGGTCGAGGCCGGCCAGGGACTCATCGCCCAGTACACCGGGGTCAAGTGGGAGGACGGCAAGAAGTTCGACTCCTCCTGGGATCACGGCGGCGCCACCGCCTTCCAGATCGGCAACGGCTCCGTGGTGGCAGGCTGGGACAAGGGTCTCGTCGGCAAGCACGTGGGCGACCGGGTGCTGCTGGTGATCCCGCCCTCGCTGGGCTACGGCGCGAACCCGCAGAGCGAGCTGGCCAAGAACACGCTGGTCTTCACGGTGGACATCCTCGGCACGGTCTGACCCGGCCGGTCTGTGAGACTGTCCCCGACGCAGGTCACGTAACAAGGAGAGATGAAGTGAGCATCGACAAGCCCGAGATCGACTTCCCGGGCGGCGAGCCCCCGGCGGACCTCGAGATCAAGGACATCTGGGAGGGCGACGGCCCGGTCGCGCAGGCCGGTCAGACCGTGACCGTGCACTACGTGGGTGTCTCCTTCAGCACGGGCGAGGAGTTCGACGCCAGCTGGAACCGCGGCGCCCCGTTCCGCTTCCCGCTGGGCGGCGGCCGCGTCATCAAGGGCTGGGACCAGGGCGTGCAGGGCATGAAGGTCGGTGGCCGTCGTCAGCTGACCATCCCCGCCCATCTCGCCTACGGCGACCAGAGCCCGACCCCTCTGATCAAGCCCGGTGAGACGCTGATCTTCGTGGTCGACCTGCTCGGGGTCTGAGCAAGCTCCGACAGACTCGATCATGTGGGGCCCATGCCTGTTCGGGCGTGGGCCCTCGGCTTTTGCCGTGCCACCGTGTGGCGGTACGGTCATCGCTCGTAAGCACCATAGGGAGGCGAAGCGCGTCGATGGCCATTGCCAAGGCCGAGCGGCTGATGAACCTGGCGCTGTGTCTGCTCGGGACACGCCGGCCGCTCAGCAAGCGTGAGCTGCGCGATTCCATCGAGGCCTATGTCGAGGCCTTCGGGCCGGGCAACGGCGCGGTGGGCTCTGATGATTCCTTCAACCGCATGTTCGAGCGCGACAAGGACGACCTGCGCGAACTCGGGCTGGTCATCGAGACGGTCGAGAACCTCGACGGCGAGGTCGGCTACCTGGCCCGCCGCGACAGCAACCGTCTCCCGCCCATCACCCTGGACGCCGAGGAGGCCGCCGCCCTCGGGCTCGCCGCCAAGGTGTGGCAGCAGGCGCGGCTCGCCGGAGCGGCCAGCGGCGCCCTGCAGAAGCTGCGCGCGGCCGGACTCCCCGAGGACGTCGACCCGTACGGGTCGCACGGCGCGCTGGAGCCGCGTATCCCGGTGCACGAGGCGGCCTTCGAGCCGCTGATGCTGGCCTGCCGGGACCGCAGGCCCGTGGCCTTCGAGTACCGCAAGGCCACCGCGGCCCGTCCCGAGCAGCGGCTTGTGGAGCCGTGGGCGCTGGAGTGCTGGCGGGGCCACTGGTACCTGGCGGGCTGGGACCGCGACCGGGGCGCCGAGCGGGTCTTCCGGCTGTCGCGGATCACCGGCAAGGTCCGCTCGCGCGGCGGCCGGTACACCGCTGCCGTGCCGGATGTCGTCACCGTCCGGGAGACCGTGGCGAGCTGGGCCGGTGAGGTCGCCGACCGCTCGGCGCGGATCCGGTTGCGTGCGGGAGCGGGGTACCCCCTTCGGGCGAAGGCGACCGCGGTTCGGGAACTCGGCGACGGCTGGGACGAGTTGGAGATTCCGTACGGCCATGGGCTGGACGCCTGGCTGGTGGAGTTCGGGCCGGACGTGGTCGTCCTGGAGCCCGCCGAGCTGCGGGCCGACGTGGTGGACCGGCTGCGGGCCGTGGCCAAGGGCTGAGGGGGAGCGGAAAGACAGTGGCAGGCAAACCGGTCAGGCCCGTGAACGCCATCGACCAGACCCGGCGGATGCTCTCGCTGGTGACGTATCTGAAGGAGCGGCCCGGAGCGCGGGTCGAGGACGTGGCGCGTGCCTTCGGCATCAGCGAGGACGAGCTGGTCTCCGATCTCGACGTGCTGCCCATGTGCGGCACCAGCTTCCGTGGCGGCGACCTGCTCGACATCGACACCGACGGTGAGCGCATCTGGTGGCACAACCCGGCCGCCCTGGCGGCGGAGGCGGCCGAGCCGCTCAGACTCGCCGCGGACGAGGCCACGGCGCTGCTGGTCGCCGCCCGGGCGGTGGCCACCCTGCCCGGACTGCGCGAGAGCGACCGGCAGGCGCTGCTGCGGGCGACGGCCAAGGTGGAGACCGCCGCCGGTGAGGCCGCGGGTGCCAGCTCGCGCCTGTCGGTGACCTTCGAGTCCGAGGGCGGCGTCTTCGCGGACGTCGACCGGGCGATCGCCGAGCGCCGCCGGCTGTGGATCCGCTACTACTCGCCCGCGCGCGACGAGGTCACCGAGCGGGAGATCGACCCCATCCGCCTGGTCAGCGTCGGGCACACGTATGTCGAGGCCTGGTGCCGCCGCTCCGAGGCGCGCCGCACCTTCCGGCTCGACCGGGTCGCCGAGATCAAGATCCTTGACGAGCCGTCGGCGCCGCCCGAGATCGAGCTGCGGGACCTGTCGGAGGCGCTGGTGCAGCCCGCGGCGGAGGATCCGGAGGTCGTGGTCGAGGTGGGGCCGGGCGGTCGCTGGGTCGCGGAGTACTACCCGCACGACAGTGCGGATGAGCTCCCCGACGGCGGGCTGCGTATCACTCTGCGGACCCCCGACCCGGCGTCGCTGCGGCGCCTGGCGCTGCGGCTCGGGCGGGACGGCCGGATCGTCTCGCCGCCGGACCTCGCCGACAGCGCCCGCCAGGCGGCCCGTGAGGCGCTGGCGGCGTACGACGGGATCGAGGCGGTGCGGACCACGCCTGCGGCGGAGGCCGGTGTCCGCGCGGCGCACGTGGTGGTGGACGGGCGGGGCGGCGGACCCGAGTGAACCGCGGGCGCCCCTCGGGGTCCACGGCCGGGCGGGGCCGCCGGACCGCGGCACCGGGCGTGGCGCCCTTCGGAGGCGAACGACCCAGGAAGAGGAGCGAGGGCTTGAACGAGTCGGCGACGTCCGGTGGTGTCGGGGGCATGACGGTGGAGTCCGCGTTCGCCGGGATGAGAAGTGTGGCCCCGGTCGTGTTCAGAGCGGGCTGCCCGGACTGCCGCGGGTCCTTCGAGCTCGCCGCGGGCGCCCTGCGCCTGGCCATCGGCGCCACGGACCGTACGACCTTCTACTCCTTCACCTGCCCGCAGTGCGGCGCGTCCGTCCGCAAGCCGGCGGGGGAGCGGATCGTGGAGTTGCTCACCGGCGGCGGGGTGCGGACCCTGCGGCTGCACTCCACCGTCTAGAGGGTCGGGGCGTTCGTCCGTTCAGGAAGGTCTAGGCTCGGCGTCATGTTCTGGCCGATGTTCGCGGTTGCCGTGGGTTTCGTGGGTCTTGTCGTGCTCGGGGTGTTCGCCGTGCGGGTCTTCGTGGAGGCGCAGCGGCTGGGCAGGCAGGTCACGGACTCGGCGCGCCGTATCAACCGGGCCGCCGAGGACCTGGAGCGGGCCGCTGAGAGCGCGGCCCGATCCGTGGACGCTCTGTGAGGCGGCCGGGCGTCGGCCATGAGTTGCTTTTGGGACACTTCGCCCTGTCACCTCGGCGGTTCGTACAGGTACGCTGCTGGTCGCGGCCCGGTTAACGAGGCACTGGCCGCGGACGGGAGTGCGCACAGGGGATGCAGAGGGATTGCCTCACGTTAACCCCCGAGCGTTACGATCGCTGCCAGCACGATCTGTTCGGACATGTGTCCGACGGGTCGGACAGCACCCCACCACAGCCGCCTCGGTGAGAAGGTAAAGACTTATGTTCGGAAGGCTCGGAGCCCCCGAGATCATTCTCATCCTCGTCGTCATCATCCTGCTGTTCGGCGCGAAGAAGCTTCCGGACATGGCTCGGTCGCTCGGCAAGTCCGCTCGCATCCTCAAGAGCGAGGCCAAGGCGATGAAGGACGAGGGCAAGTCCTCCACGACGCCCGCGGGCCCGCCCAACACGGACGAGTCCTCGCAGCGCACCATCCAGGCGGCGCCCGGTGACGTGACCAGCTCGCGCCCGGTCAGCGAGCCCACGGACACGACCAAGCGCTGACGCAGGGCCGGTGACCTCCGGCCCGCCGCACGAGATGGGAACGTGGGTTGCTGAAGTCTGCCCGCAAGCAGGAGAGGGATCCGGAGGGGCGCATGCCCCTCGCGGAGCACCTTCGCGAGCTCCGCAACCGGCTCGCCAAGGCGATGCTGGCGATCGTCGTCGTCACGGTCTTCGCCGCCTTCTTCTACAACGACATCATCAACTTGATCACCAAGCCGATCCTCGACTCGGTCGGCTGTGACAAGACCTTCGCGGAGCTGGCCCGCTCGCAGCCCGGTGCGAAGCCCTGTGCGCAGATCACCATCAACGGCCTGCTCACCCCCTTCACGCTGGCGCTGAAGGTCTCCCTGATGGCCGGCGTCGTCCTGGCCTCGCCGGTCTGGCTCTACCAGCTGTGGGCCTTCGTGGCGCCGGGTCTGCACCGGCACGAGAAGAAGTACGCCTACGCCTTCGTCGCCACCGGCGCTCCGCTGTTCATCGTCGGTGCGTACTTCGCGTACACGGTGCTTCCCACCACGGCCAAGGTGCTCCTGGAGTTCACCCCGGGCGGCACGTCCAACCTGCTCCCGCTGGACGACCTGCTCGACCTGGTCATGCGGATGGTGCTCGTCTTCGGCCTCTCCTTCGAGCTGCCGCTGCTGCTGGTCATGCTCAACCTCACCGGGGTACTGACCGGCAAGCGCATGCTCGGCTGGTGGCGCGGCATGATCATGGGCATCACGGTCTTCGCGGCCATCGCCACCCCCAGCACCGACCCGCTGACCATGCTGGCGCTGGCGGCGCCGATCTGGATCCTGTACTTCGCGGCCGTCGCCTTCTCCCTGGTCAACGACCGTCGCAGGGCCCGGCGCGAGGCCCTCGGCCCCGCCGACGACGAGGCTTCCGAGCTGGATCTCACGCCCGACGACATCGGCGAGATCGAGCCCGTGACCACCAGCCGGGCCGCCCTGCCCGAGCAGGCGAGCGCGGACCGCTCGGACCGGGTCAACGGTTATGACGACGTGACCTGAAGATCGGCGGACAGCTCATAGGGTCGCTCCCGTGACCAGCGAGCTCACCCTCTTTGTCAACCCCACCGCGGGCCGCGGCCGGGGCGCCCGCGCGGCGCAGCCGGCCGCTTCCGCGTTGCGGGCGGCCGGCTTCTCGGTGCGGACGGTCCTCGGGGAGGACCCCGCGGACGCCCTGGCACGCGCGCGTGGCGCCGTCGAGGACGGCACCGGCGCACTGATCGCCGTCGGCGGCGACGGGATGGCGGCGCTGGCGCTGCGGGCGGTCGCGGGCACCCGCACCCCGCTCGGCCTGGTCGCCGTCGGCACCGGCAACGACTTCGCCCGCGCCCTCGGCCTGCCCGTGCGGGAGCCGGCCGCCGCGGGCCGCATGGTCGCCGATGCCCTCAAGTGCGGCCGGATCCGCGACATCGACCTCGGGCGGGTCGGCGACCACTGGTTCGGCACGGTCCTCGCCTCCGGCTTCGACTCCCGCGTCAACGACCGCGGCAACCGCATGAGATGGCCCACCGGACGCCTGAAGTACGACCTGGCGATGCTCGGCGAACTCGCCGGGTTCCGGCCCGTTCCGTACCGGATCCGGCTCGACGACGACGAGGTCCTGGAGGTCGAGGCGACGCTCGTGGCCGTCGGCAACGGCTCCTCGTACGGCGGCGGCATGCGGATCTGCCCCGGCGCCGACCTGACCGACGGGCTGTTCGACATCACGGTGGTCGGGGAGTGCAGTCGCACCACCCTGCTGCGGGTGTTCCCGAAGGTGTACCGCGGGACGCACGTCGGCCACCCCAAGGTGACCGTGCTGCGGGCGGCCCGGGTCGAGATCGCCGCCGAGGGCGTCACCGGTTACGCCGACGGGGAGCCGCTCGGCCCGCTGCCGCTGAACGCGCGCTGCGTGCGCGGGGGCGTGCGGGTCGTCGGCCCCTGAGGTCCGGCGCCCCTGAGCTGCGCCGATCCCTGGTTTCACAGGAACGATCCGGATAATGATCGTCCTGTTGTCAGTGCGGCCCGGTACGCTCGAAAGCACGATGACAGAGGACCTCTCACCGGCCGAGCGGTACGCGGCAGCCCGCCTGCGGGCAGCCGAGCAGGCCACCGCGCTCGCGGGCTTCCGCGAGATGTACGACTTCGGCCTCGACCCTTTCCAGATCGAGGCCTGCCAGGCGCTCGAGGCGGGGAAGGGCGTGCTGGTCGCGGCGCCCACCGGCTCCGGCAAGACGATCGTCGGCGAGTTCGCCGTCCACCTCGCCCTCCAGCAGGGCAAGAAGTGCTTCTACACGACACCCATCAAGGCGCTGTCGAACCAGAAGTACGCGGATCTGTGCCGCCGTTACGGCACGGACAAGGTGGGCCTGCTCACCGGCGACAACAGCGTCAACTCCGAGGCGCCGGTGGTCGTGATGACCACCGAGGTGCTGCGGAACATGCTGTACGCCGGTTCCCAGACCCTCCTGGGCCTCGGATACGTGGTCATGGACGAGGTGCACTACCTCTCCGACCGGTTCCGGGGTGCCGTGTGGGAAGAGGTGATCATTCACCTTCCCGAGTCGGTCACGCTCGTCTCGCTGTCGGCGACCGTGTCGAACGCCGAGGAGTTCGGCGACTGGCTCGACACGGTCCGCGGTGACACCGAGGTGATCGTCTCCGAGCACCGGCCCGTGCCGCTGTTCCAGCACGTGCTGGCCGGGCGGCGGATGTACGACCTGTTCGAGGAGGGCGAGGGCCACAAGAAGGCCGTCAACCCCGACCTCACGCGCCTGGCGCGGATGGAGGCGAGCCGGCCGTCGTACCAGGACCGGCGGCGCGGCCGGTCCATGCGCGAGGCCGACCGTGAGCGCGAGCGCCGGCAGCGGTCCCGGATCTGGACGCCGAGCCGGCCCGAGGTCATCGAGCGGCTCGACGCCGAGGGGCTGCTGCCCGCCATCACGTTCATCTTCAGCCGTGCCGCCTGCGAGGCCGCCGTCCAGCAGTGCCTGCACGCGGGACTGCGGCTCAACGACGAGGAGGCGCGCGACCGGGTGCGCACCCTGGTCGAGGAGCGCACCGCCTCCATCCCCACCGAGGACCTGCACGTCCTCGGCTACTACGAGTGGCTGGAGGGCCTGGAGCGCGGCATTGCCGCCCACCACGCGGGCATGCTGCCGACGTTCAAGGAGGTCGTCGAGGAGCTGTTCGTGCGCGGACTGGTCAAGGCCGTGTTCGCGACCGAGACCCTCGCCCTCGGCATCAACATGCCCGCCCGCTCGGTGGTGCTGGAGAAGCTCGTCAAGTGGAACGGCGAGCAGCACGTGGACATCACGCCCGGCGAGTACACGCAGTTGACGGGGCGCGCGGGCCGACGCGGCATCGACGTCGAGGGCCACGCCGTGGTGCTGTGGCAGCGCGGCTCCAGCCCCGAGCACCTCGCGGGCCTGGCCGGCACGCGCACCTACCCGCTGCGATCCAGCTTCAAGCCGTCGTACAACATGGCGGTCAACCTGGTCGAGCAGTTCGGGCGGCACCGCTCGCGCGAGCTGCTGGAGACGTCGTTCGCGCAGTTCCAGGCGGACAAGTCGGTCGTCGGCATCTCCCGGCAGGTGCAGCGCAACGAGGAAGGCCTGGAAGGCTACAAGGCCTCCATGACCTGCCACCTGGGCGACTTCGAGGGGTACGCGCGGCTGCGCCGCGAACTGAAGGACCGGGAGAACGAGATCGCCCGGCAGGGCGCGGTACAGCGGCGCGCCGAGGCCGCCGTCGCGCTGGAGAAGCTGAAGCCCGGTGACGTCATCCATGTGCCCACCGGCAAGTACGCCGGTCTGGCGCTGGTGCTGGACCCGGGCCTTCCGGCGGGCCGTTCGAACGGTCACCGCGGTTTCGAGCACCACGACGGGCCGCGCCCGCTGGTGCTGACCGCCGAGCGGCAGGTGAAGCGGCTGGCGTCCATGGACTTCCCGGTGCCCGTCGAGCCGCTGGAGCGGATGCGGATCCCGAAGTCCTTCAACCCCCGCTCCCCGCAGTCCCGTCGGGACCTCGCCTCGGCGCTGCGCACCAAGGCCGGGCACATCCCGGCCGAGAGGCACCGCAAGCGGCGCTCCCAGGCGGCCGACGACCGTGAGATCGCCCGGCTGCGGACAGCGCTGCGCGCGCATCCCTGCCACGGCTGCAACGACCGTGAGGACCACGCCCGTTGGGCCGAGCGGTACCACCGGCTGCTGCGGGACACCTCGCAGCTGGAGCGGCGCATCGAGGGCCGCACGAACACCATCGCCCGGACGTTCGACCGCATCGTGGCGCTGCTGACCGAGCTGGACTACCTGCGCGGCGACGAGGTCACCGAGCACGGCAAGCGGCTCGCGCGGCTGTACGGCGAGCTGGACCTGCTCGCGAGCGAGTGTCTGCGCGCGGGGGTCTGGGAGGGCCTGGGCCCGGCCGAACTGGCCGCGTGCGTCTCGGCGCTGGTGTTCGAGGCGCGGGCCGCGGACGACGCGCTGGCGCCGAAGGTCCCGTCCGGGAAGGCCAAGGCCGCGCTGGGCGAGACGGTGCGGATCTGGGGTCGGCTGGACGCGCTGGAGGAGGACTTCCGGATCAACCAGACCGAGGGGGTCGGGCAGCGCGAGCCCGATCTCGGCTTCGCCTGGGCCGCGTACGAGTGGGCCTCCGGGAAGGGGCTCGACGAGGTGCTGCGCGAGGCGGAGATGCCGGCGGGGGACTTCGTGCGGTGGTGCAAGCAGGTCATCGACGTGCTGGGGCAGATCGCGGCGGCGGCTCCGCAGGGGTCTTCCGTCGTGAAGAACGCGCGCAAGGCGGTGGATCTGTTGCTGCGGGGAGTGGTCGCCTACTCGTCGGTGGGGTGATCGTTCGCTGCGCGGGTGCCGGTTGTCGGCGGTTGCTCGCGCCCGCGCGGCGGAGCCGCACAGCGACACAGCCCCGCGCCCCCTGAGGGCGCTGTACGGGAGCCCATTCACTCGTCACGGTGAGTGGGTTTTCGTATGCCCGTTCGCGGCTACACACAGTATTCGAACGATGTCGCAGCGTGTAAACGACTGAGCGTACTATCCCTTCGCGTCCGCTTTCCGGCAGTTGCTGAATATGACACGGCGATGATCCGGTCGGACTAAGCTCGCCCGCAGCGCACCGGCTTGAGATGAATTCGTGCGCTTGTTCCCCAATGTGTGGAAGATCCCGACAGCTTCATGACATACCCCTCTGTACGTCCCCCCGAACCTCAGTCGACTCCTGTCAGAAGGCCCACATGGTGAGTGTTCAAACTCCTCCCGGTCGCCGTGAACTCCCCTACGCGCGCGTGCTGTTGCTGCCCGCCATAGTCATGGCCGCGGCGACCGGAGCCGCCGTCGCCCTGGTGGCGCAACCGGCCCGGGGCGCCGTCGGCTGGTGTGGCGGCATCGCCACCGCGCTGGTGCTCGCGACGGCGGCCGAGGCGGTGCGCCGCGGCCGTGCGCTGCGCAACCAGCGTGCGGAGCACGCCCGGCACAGCGCGCAACTGCAGCAGCGGATCGCCGCCCACGAGAACGAGTTGGTCCACTTCTCGCGGGAGATCGTGCCCGCCGCGCTCAACCTGCTGCGCACCGGAGAATCCCCCAGGGAGGTGATTCGCAAGCTCGGCCTGTCCCACCCCGCGTTCCGCGACCTGCCCGCCCCGCAGGCCGAGACGCTGCTGACGGTGCTCAAGATCGTCGACCGCGAAGTGACCATGCGCGACGCGGCCGCCCGCTCCTTCGTCAGTGTCGCCCGGCGCGTCCAGGCGATCATCCACCAGCAGGCCGAGGAACTCCGGGAGATGGAGGAGGACCACGGCCGCAACCCCGAGGTCTTCGACGACCTGCTGCGCATCGACCACGGCAACGCCCTGATCGGCCGCCTGGCCGACTCCGTCTCCGTCCTCGGCGGCGGCCGCCCCGGCCGGCAGTGGCCCCAGCCGGTGTCCCTGTACAGCACCCTGCGCGGCGCCATGTCCCGCATCCTGGAGTACCGGCGCATCCAGCTGTCCTCCATCGCCAAGATCAGCGTCAAGGGCATCTACGTCGAACCGGTCATCCACGCCGCCGCCGAGCTCCTCGACAACGCCACGCGCTACTCGCCGCCGCAGACCAAGGTGCACGTCACCGCCACCGAGGTGCAGACCGGCGTCTGCATCGAGATCGAGGACGGCGGTGTCAACCTCAACGAGGAGGCCCGGGCCCGGATCGAGGGCATGCTGGACGCCGCCAAGGCCGGCATCGACCTCCAGGACATCGGTGAGCACCCGCGCCTGGGCCTGGCCGTCGTGGGCCGCCTCTGCACGGCGTACAACATGCAGGTCTCGCTGCGCGCCTCCGCGTACGGCGGTGTCCGGGCCATCCTCATCGTGCCGAGCGAGATGATCACCCACGAGCCCGGTGTCGGACTCGCCCACGGCATCGGCGCCACCGGCATCCCCATGACGGTCGGCATCCCCGAGGGCCCCAAGCGCGCGCCCAAGAGGCGCCGTCCCACCAGCCCGAAGATCCCCGCCACGGTCTCCATGGAGGACGACGACGTCCCCGAGGTCACCGAATGGACCGCGAACGGCCTGCCGCAGCGCCGCAGCAAGGTGAAGATGCCCCTCGCCGAGCGCCTCGCCCAGCAGGCGGCCAACGAGAAGGCCGACCGGGAGGCAGCCGAACGGGGCGAGTACAACCCCTGGGCGGCCGTGCAGGAGCCCGAGACCCCGCCCCTGCGCGACATGTCGGCCCCCGACGCCCCCGGCAAGGGCCTCGAGGCCTTCTGGGAGGGGCTCAAGCAGGGCATCGAACCCGGCACCCACCCGACCGACTTCATCCGCAACCCGCACAAGTACCTGCACCTGATCAACGACCCGGCCCCCACCGAGGCCGATGACGAGGGGGACCTCAAGTGATCCAGCAGCGAGGCAACTTCGACTGGATGCTCAAGCAACTCGCCGACGGCGTACCGGGCATCGAGATGATCGTGGTGCTCTCGGCCGACGGTCTGCGCATCGCCCGCTACGGCGGCGAGCCGGACGCGGCCGACCGGGTCGCCGCGGCCTGCGCCGGCCTGCAGTCCCTCGCGGGCAGCGTGTGCCAGGAACTCACCGTGGGCGACGGCGAGATGAAGCTCGTCATGATCGAGATCGACCAGGGCTACTTCTACCTGATGAACGCGGGCGCCAACGCCTTCCTCGCGGTGCTCTCCGACGTGCGGTGCGAACCCGGCCGGATGAGCGCCATGATGCGCGACCTGGTCGTCCGGATCGGTGGGCACCTCACCAGTCCGCCCCGGCGTAACGGGCAGATCGTATGACGCCTCCGCAACGCCAGAGGCGCGACCTCGCCCCGGAACCGGCCCCGCCCCAGGAGAGCGACGGCAAACCCGGCAACCCGGAGCGGATGTACGTGGTGGCCGGCCCGGACGGTGAGCGGGCCGAGCTCGACCTGGTGACGTTAATCGTGGCGCGTGCCACGGACCCGCCGCCGTCCGCCTCTCCCGAGCAGGCGGCGCTGCTCCGACTCTGCGCCGCCCCCCTGTCCGTGGCCGAACTGTCGGCCTACCTCCACCTCCCGTTCAGCGCGATGGGCGTGCTGCTCACCGAGTTGCTGACGGCGGAACTGGTACAGGCACGCGCCCCGATCGTCCGCAAGGCGCGCTCCGACCGTTCCCTCCTCGAAGCGGTGATGAATGGACTTCAACGGCTCTGACACCATCCCGGGCCCCCGGGCCGAGGACCAGCTGCCCCACTCGGCACAGGCCGCGGCCAAGATCGTGATCGTGGGTGGCTTCGGCGTCGGCAAGACGACCATGGTCGGGTCGGTCAGCGAGATCACACCGCTGACCACCGAGGAAACCATGACGCAGGCCGGCATCGGTGTCGACGACAACTTCGGCTCCGCGTCCAAGACGGCCACCACCGTCGCCATGGACTTCGGCCGGATCAGCATCACCGACCAGCTGGTGCTGTACCTCTTCGGCACACCCGGCCAGCAGCGCTTCTGGTTCCTGTGGAACGGCCTGTTCGAGGGCGCGCTCGGCGCGGTGGTGCTGGTCGACACCCGGCGGCTGGAGGTCAGCTTCGACGTCATGGGACGCCTGGAGGAGCGCGGCGTGCCGTTCGTCGTCGCCATCAACTCCTTCCCGGACGCCCCCCGGTACGACATCGAGGAGTTGCGCACGGCCCTCGACCTCACACCGGACATCCCGATCATCGAGTGCGACGCGCGGCGGCGCGCCTCCAGCCGCGACGTGCTGATGACGCTCATGCGTTTCCTGCACTCGCTCGCCATGACGGGCGCCCGCGCCTGATCCGTGTCCGCCCACCCCGTCCCTCCCCCCATGACACCTGGAAAGCTTCGGAGCGATCACTGTGACGCCTGAATCCCACGCCCCGGCCAGTACGGACGACGACCTCCGGCCCGGCCCGCCCCCCGGCTGTCCCGCGCACGGCCTCGGGCCCGGGGGACTGCACCGGCTGCACGAGGCGGAGGACCTCGGAGCGCTGTACGAGCAACTGCGGGAGCAGCACGGTCCCGTGGCGCCCGTGCTGCTCCATGACGACGTGCCGATGTGGATCGTCCTCGGCCACGCCGAGAACCTGCACATGGTGCGCTCGCCCTCGCAGTACTGCCGGGACAGCCGGATCTGGACCCCGCTCAGGGAGGGCCTGGTCAAGCCCGACCACCCGCTGATGCCGCACATCGCCTGGCAGCCCATCGCGTCGCACGCCGAGGGCGACGAGCACAAGCGGCTGCGCGGCGCGGTCATGGGCGCCATCTCCACGATCGACTTCCGCAGCCTGCGCCGGTACATCAACCGCAGTACGCAGGTGATCGTCAACCGGTTCTGCGAGGCGGGCGATGCGGACCTGGTCAGCCAGTTCACCGAGCATCTTCCGATGGCGGTGATGTGCGAGATCCTCGGCATGCCCGACGAGTACAACGACCGGCTCGTCGAGGCCGCCCGCGACGCGCTCAAGGGCACCGACACCGCGATCGCCAGCCACTCCTACGTCATGGACGCCCTGAGCCGGCTGACCGTCACGCGCCGGGCGCAGCCGGAGGAGGACCTCGCCAGCTACCTGATCACGCACCCGGCCCGGCTGAGCGACGACGAGGTCCGCGAGCACCTGCGCCTGGTGCTCTTCGCCGCCTACGAGGCCACCACCAACCTGCTGTCCAACGTGCTGCTCACGGTGCTGATCGACCCGCGTTTCCGGGCCCAGCTCAACGGCGGCCAGATGACGGTGCCGGAGGCGGTGGAACAGTCCCTGTGGAACGAACCGCCGTTCAGCACGGTTTTCGCCTACTTCGCCAAGCAGGAGACCGAGCTGGGCGGGCAGCGCATCCGCCGGGGTGACGGGCTGCTGTTCGCGCCGCTCCCGGCCAATGTCGACCCGCGGGTACGGCCGGACCTGAAGGCCAGCATGCAGGGCAACCGCTCCCACCTCGCCTTCGGCGGCGGGCCGCACGAGTGCCCCGGGCAGGACATCGGCCGTTCCATCGCCGACGTGGGTGTCGACGCGCTGCTGATGCGGTTGCCGGACGTGGAACTCGACTGCGACGAGGAGGAGTTGCGCTGGACGGCGTCGATCGCCTCCCGGCATCTGGTGGAGTTGCCGGTGCAGTTCGCGCCGAAGCCGCCGCAGGACGTGCAGGAGGTGCCGAACCACAAGCCGGTCGCGGCCCAGCGCTCGGACTGGCAGATCGGCGTCGCACAGCCGCAGCCGGCCGCCGCGCAGCCGCAGCCGGTCGCCGCCCAGCCGCAGCCGGACCCGGTGCTGCCCCAGCCGATGCCTGTCCCGGGGCCGGTGCCGGGGGCGGGGCCGGTTCCGGGGCAGCCCGCCGTCGCGGAGCCGCTCCGCCGCAAGGGTGTGTGGCAGCGGTTCCTCAGCTGGTGGCGCGGCTACTGACCGTCTGACGGGCCGTCGTCGTATGCGCCGGCGGCCCACCGGTCGTACGACGCCCAGGCCGCGAGCACCCGGCCGCTGCGCAGCCGGTGTTCCGCGCCCGTGACCGGGTCGGTGAACTCCAGGGAGCGCGCCAGCAGTTGAAGCGGGCGGCGGAAGTCGCCGGGCGGTGCGGGCGCGGTCACCTCCGGGTAGAGCGGGTCGCCGAGGATCGGCACGCCCAGCGCGCTGAGGTGGACGCGCAGCTGGTGCGTCTGCCCGGTGGCGGGCGTGAGCCGGTAGCGGGCGAGTCCGCCGGGGTGTTCGCGGCGCTCGACCAGCTCGACATGGCTCACGGCGTTGGGCTCGCCCGGAACCTCCCGGGCGGTGAGCACTCCGCGCTCCTTCACGATCCGGCTGCGGACGGTCCGGGGCAGGACGAGGGCGGGGTCGTACGGGGCGACGGCCTCGTACTCCTTCATGATCCGGCGGTCGCGGAACAGCGACTGATACGCCCCGCGCTCCTCGGGGCGGACCGTGAACAGCACGAGTCCGGCGGTGAGCCGGTCCAGCCGGTGGGCCGCGGTGAGCTCGGGGAGGTCCAGCTCGCGGCGGAGCCGGGCCAGCGCGGTCTCGGCGACATGGCCGCCGCGCGGCGTGGTGGCGAGGAAGTGCGGCTTGTCGGCGACGACGATGTGCTCGTCCCGGTGCACGATCCTGACCGGGAAGGGCACCGGCACCTCCTCGGGCAGGTCCCGGTGGAACCACACGAACATCCCCGGCTCGAAGGGCGCGTCCGCGGCCACGGGCCGCCCGTCCGCCCCGACGATCCGCCCCGCGTCGAACATGCCGTCGACGACTCCCGCACCCGCCCCCGACAGCCGCTCCACCAGATGCGCTCGCACGGTGCCCCACGACCCCACGGCGGGCAACCGCACCCGCACGGGATCGACCCCGTGGCGCTGCGGCAGGGGAGAGGGCGGAACGCGCGTCTTACGTCTCATCGCGGCCCAGCGTACGAGGCGGGTGGCGACTGAGGCGGGCGCGGTGGTGGGCCGGTGTGTGTCAGGCCGCGGACGCGTTCTCCTGCTCGGCCTCGATGCGGGCGTTCCACTCGCGCTTGGAGGCCTGCCAGCCGTCCTCGTTGTGTCCGTGGCGCCAGTAGCCGGAGATCGAGAGGTCCTCGCGTGCGACCTGGCGCTCCACGCGGAGCAGATGGCGCAGCTGCTTGACGAAGTGCGCCTCGCCGTGGACGAAGGCGTGCACCCGGCCCTCGGGGAACTCCAGGTCCCGGACGGCCTCGACCAGCGCCTCGCCCAGGGGCCGGGCGCCGCGGTGCAGCCAGACGACGTCGACGTCCGAGTCGATCTTCTGCTCCTCCTCGGGGCCGGAGACCTCCACGAAGGCGTGTGCCCTGGCCCCGTGCGGCAGTGCCTCCAGGGCGCAGGCGATGGCGGGCAGCGCGCTCTCGTCGCCGACGAGGAGGTGCCAGTCGGCGCCCGGGTCGGGGGCGTACGCCCCGCCGGGGCCCATGAAGCGCACGGTCTCGCCCGGCCGGACGCGCACGGCCCACGGACCGGCCAGGCCCTCGTCACCGTGGATGACGAAGTCCAGCGTCAGCTCGCGGTGCTCGGCGTCCCATTGGCGGACGGTGTACGTCCGGGTCACCGGCCACTGTTCGCGCGGCAGCTCGTCCTTGACGCGCTGCAGGTCGAACGGTTCGGGGTAGGTGACGCCCGCGGGCGGGAACAGCAGCTTCACATAGTGGTCGGTGCAGGTGCCCGCCGTGAAGTCGGCGAGGCCCTCGCCGCCGAGCACCACGCGCTGCATGTGCGGGGTCAGCCGCTCGGTGCGGACAACCTGCGCGGAGTGGAGCCTGCGCGGCTGGCGGACCGGTCGCTCTGCCATGAGGACCTCCCTGTCTCACATAGTTAGGGTAACCTAAGTTAGCACCCTGTCCCCCCTTCATGCCTGTTGTGGTGAGAGATCACGCCGAGAGCGTCGCCATCAGCCGCTCCAGGGACCCGCCCAGTCCCCAGCGCGCCGCCAGCGCCTCCAGTGCCGCCGGATCGCGCGGTGTGCGCGGCAGCGCCGTGGAGACGTCGGGCAGGGGGACGTCGTCGGCGACCCGGACCACCTTCGGTGCGACCGCCAGATACGGACGCGCCTCGTCCAGTCGCCTGCGCTGGGTCGGCGTCAGTTTCGACCCCCGGTCCTCGATCGCCGCCATGATCCCGGCCAGGTCCCCGAACTCGGCCAGCAGCTTGGCGGCCGTCTTCTCACCGATGCCCGGCACGCCCGGCAGGCCGTCGCTCGGGTCGCCGCGCAGCAGGGCCAGATCCGCGTACCCCCTGCCGTCCACCCCATACTTCTCACGCAGCACCGCCTCATCGGTGCGCTGCAGCGTCCCCACGCCCTTCAGCGGGTACAGCACCCGCACCCCGCGCGCGTCGTCCACCAGCTGGTACAGGTCGCGGTCGCCCGTGACGATGTCGACCGGGCCCTTCGCCCGGGCGGTGAACGTGCCGATCACATCGTCCGCCTCGTACCCGGCGACGCCCACGCGCGCGATGCCCACCGCGTCCAGCACCGCCTCGATGACCGGCACCTGCGGCGACAGCGTGTCGGGCACCTCCTCCTCGTCCGGCCCGGCCGCGTGCTCCTCGGCGACGCGGTGCGCCTTGTAGGAGGGGATCAGGTCCACCCGCCACTGCGGCCGCCAGTCGGCGTCCATGCAGGCCACCAGGAGGTCCGGCCGGTGGTCCTTGACCAGGCGGTCGATGAAATCGAGCAGTCCGCGCACGGCGTTCACCGGCGTACCGTCCGGGGCCCGGACCGAGTCCGGGACGCCGAAGTAGGCGCGGAAGTACAGGGAGGCGGTGTCGAGGAGCATCAGTCGTCCGGTCACGCCACGCATCATGCCGTACACCACCGACAGCGACTCGCAGCGGCGCAACGCGTTGCGTCCCGCGCGTTCCGTGTGAAGCGGCTCACTTTCGCGTTTGCTGTCGGTGATCGGGGGGAGGCGCCGCCCCGCAGCGAGGCTGGTTGCGCATTTCAACTGTTTGCGCCCTGTCTCGCTCTGTTCTGTTGCCGACCCCATAGAGGTGCACGTGTCAGCGAGGCTTGAAGCAGAGAGCCTGTACAAAGTGTTCGGCAGAAGACCGGACCGGGCGGTCGAGCGGCTCCGGGACGGAGCGGACCGGGACGACCTGCGCGCCGAGGGCACCACCGCCGCCGTCATCGACGCGTCCTTCACCGTGGAGCCCGGCCAGATCTTCGTCGTCATGGGCCTGTCCGGCTCCGGCAAGTCCACCCTGCTCCGCATGCTCAACGGCCTGCTCGAACCCACCGCCGGGCATGTGCGCTTCGACGGCCAGGACCTGACCACGCTCGGAGCCCGCGAGCTCCGTCAGGTCCGCTCCAAGAAGATCAGCATGGTGTTCCAGCACTTCGCGCTCTTCCCGCACCGCAGCGTGCGCGACAACGCGGCCTACGGTCTGGAAGTGCAGGGCGTGCCCCGCGCCGAGCGCGCACGCCGCGCCGACGAGGCGCTCGCCCTGTGCGGCCTGGCCGGCTGGGAGAAGTCCTGGCCCGACGAGCTGTCCGGCGGCATGCAGCAGCGCGTCGGCCTGGCCCGCGCGCTCGCCACCGACGCCGACCTGCTGCTGATGGACGAGTCCTTCAGCGCCCTGGACCCGCTGATCCGCCGCGACATGCAGGACCAGCTGCTGGAACTCCAGCAGAAGCTGAAGAAGACCATCGTCTTCATCACCCACGACCTGAACGAGGCCATGCGCCTGGGCGACCGCATCGCCGTCATGCGCGACGGCCGCATCGTCCAGATCGGCACCGCCCAGGACATCCTGCTGCGTCCCGAGAACGACTACGTCGCCTCCTTCACCCAGGACGTCGACCGCTCCCGCGTCCTGACCGCGGGCGAGCTCATGGACACCTCGGTCACCGCCGACGACCCCGGCTGCCACTGCGAGACCGCCACGTCCGACACCCCGTTCACCGAGCTGTGCGCGATCAGCGCCCGGCTCACCCATCCCGTCTCGGTCGTGGACAAGGACGGCAAGCAGATCGGCGTCGTCCCCCGGCAGCGCCTGGTCGGCTTCCTCGGCGACGAGCGGGACACCACCCCGGAGCCCTGCGACTCCCCGCGGGACAAGGGAGGAGAGAAGGTGGTGACCCGTGCCTAGGATTCAGTTCGGCAACTGGGTCGAGGACGCCGTCGACTGGCTGCAGTCTCACCTGACGTGGGTCTTCGACGTCGTGCAAGCCCTCCTGGGCGGTATGTACGACGGTGTCGACGCCGTGCTCGGTGGCGGCGAGCCCCTCCTGATGATCGGCATCTTGGCCGTGATCGCCTGGTGGCTGCGCGGCCTGGTCTCCGGGGCGGTCGCCTTCGTGGGGCTCGTGCTCATCGACGCGCTCGGGTTGTGGGGCGATGCGATGGACACGCTGTCGCTCGTGCTCGTGGCCGCCGTCATCACGGTCGTGATCGCGGTTCCCTTGGGTATCTGGGCTGCCCGCAGCAAGCGGGTCAGCGCTCAGCTGCGGCCGGTGCTCGACGTCATGCAGACGATGCCGGCCTTCATCTACCTCATTCCCGGCGTCATGTTCTTCGGTGTCGGAACGACTCCCGGCTTGCTGGCGACGATCATCTTCGCGATGCCGCCCGGAGTCCGCATGACCGAACTGGGCATCCGGCAGGTCGACAGCGAGCTGATTGAAGCGGCCGAGGCGTTCGGTACCAGCCCCCGTGACACCCTCACCCGCGTGCAGCTGCCACTCGCCCTGCCAACGATCATGGCCGGTGTCAATCAGGTGATCATGCTGGCCCTGTCGATGGTTGTCATCGGAGGCATGGCGGGCGCGGGTGGTCTCGGTGAGCAGGTGTACTCCGCGATCACACAGCTGAAGGTCGGCCTTGCCGCCGAGAGCGGCACCGCCGTGGTCATCCTCGCCATGTACCTGGACCGGATGACCGGAGCACTGGGCGAGCGCGTCTCCCCGCTGGGACGCCGAGCCGCTGCCAAGGCGGCCGCCGTCGCCGGACGTGTCAGGTTCGCGCACTACCGGCCCGCCGGCTCGGTCGCCGTCGTCGGCGTGGTCGTCCTGGCACTGATAGCGGGCGGTATGAACCTGTTCGGCTCCGAGCGCTCCGAGGCCCGGCCGAGTGCGAACGTGGGTCAGGGCAAGCAGATCAACATCGGCTACATCCCCTGGGACGAGGGCACCGCCACCACGTATCTGTGGAAGGAACTGCTGGAGGAGCGGGGTTACAAGACCAACGTCAAGCAGCTCGACCCTGGTCCGCTCTACTCGGGTGTGGCCCGTGGGGACATCGACTTCCAGACCGATGCCTGGTTGCCGACGACGCACAAGGCGTACTGGGACAAGTACGGTTCGCAGCTCGAGGATCTTGGCTCGTGGTACGGGCCGACGTCGTTGGAGTTGACGGTGCCCTCGTATGTGAAGGGCATCGATTCCCTGGCGGATCTGAAGGGTCAGGGGAAGAAGTTCGGCGGCAAGATCATCGGTATCGAGGCCAGTGCCGGGATGATGGGGACGCTGAACAAGGACGTCCTGAAGGCCTACGGGCTGGAGGGTGAGTACAAGGTGGTGTCGTCGAGTACGTCGTCGATGCTGGCGGAGCTGGACCGGTCCATCAAGAAGAGGGAGCCGGTGGTGGTGACCCTGTGGTCGCCGCACTGGGCGTACGGGAAGTACGACCTGAAGAAGCTGAAGGACCCGAAGGGCGCCTGGGGTAAGGGTGAACAGATCCACACCGTCGCCCACAAGGGCTTCTCCGCCAAGGACCCGGTCGTGGCGCGGTGGCTGAAGAATTTCAAGCTCACCGAGAAGCAGCTGACCACTCTGGAGAACGAGATCCGCGCTGCGGGTGAGGGGCACGAGCAGGACGGTGTACAGGCCTGGCTGAAGAAGAACCCCGGCCTGGCGGACAAACTCGCTCCGAACCCCTCAGGCGCCAAGGCGCAGGGCAAGGACGCGGGCAAGACTGTCAATATGGGCTACTTCCCGTGGGACGAGGCCATTGCCGCCTCCTATCTGTGGCAGAACATTCTGGAGGACCGCGGATACAAGCCCCGGCTCAAGCAGCTCGACCCCGGACCGTTGTATTCGTCTCTCGCGCAGGGGCAGATGGACGTGCAATTGGATGCCTGGTTGCCGACGACGCACAAGGCGTACTGGGGCAAGTATGGTTCGCAGCTCGAGGATCTCGGCTCGTGGTACGGGCCGACGTCGTTGGAGTTGACGGTGCCCTCGTATGTGAAGGGCATCGATTCCCTGGCGGATCTGAAGGGCCAGGGGAAGAAGTTCGGCGGCAAGATCATCGGTATCGAGGCCAGTGCCGGGATGATGGGGACGCTGAACAAGGACGTCCTGAAGGCCTACGGGCTGGAGGGTGAGTACAAGGTGGTGTCGTCGAGTACGTCGTCGATGCTGGCGGAGCTGGACCGGTCCATCAAGAAGAGGGAGCCGGTGGTGGTGACCCTGTGGTCGCCGCACTGGGCGTACGGGAAGTACGACCTGAAGAAGCTGAAGGACCCGAAGGGCGCCTGGGGCAAGGGTGAACAGATCCACACCGTCGCCCACAAGGGCTTCAGCAAGGAATTCCCTGAGTTCTCTGGATGGCTCAAGAATTTCAGGATGAACGAAGCGCAACTGGCCTCCCTTGAAGTGGCGATACAAAAGGGAGGTGCCGGGAATGAGAAGGCTTCCGCGCGCCAGTGGCTGGACGCTCAGCCGGGTTTGGAAGATAAACTCGCTCCGGTTTCCTGAAGTCTGACTCCATAGCGTCTCTCTGCACCCTCGGGTCTTCGCCCGGGGGTGCAGAAGGCATGCCCTTATGATGTCGCGAGAGTCGTCGCTCCCTGCTCTTTTCGTATTGGTTGACAGAAGCTGGTTTCAATGGGCATCGTTCTCTCTGTGCCGGGGGCCGGAGCGGTTGTCTCCGGATTAATCCCCGCGCGGAGGAAATGAAGGGGGATCTTTTGAAGAAGTCTGCGACCGTAGTGAGCGCTGCCTTTTTCGCAGCTGTTCTGACGGCGGGTACCGCATTCGGCGCAAGCGGCTACACGGCCCGGAACGTGGCCGGTGGACCGCCGGCCGGGGCGGCCTGCTCCCTGGGCGGGTGGGCCGAGGGCTGTTACGTCAAGAACGGTGATGCCATATGGGTCCGGGACACCCGCGACGACGGGCATCACGCCGCCGTCCAGTGGTGGACGAGTGGCCAGAGCGCAAGCGATGACCACACCTGTCACGACTATTCGGGCAAGGCCGCGGGCTGGACCGTGTGTGACGGACTCGCCGACGTCATCGCGGAACACACCAACATCACCTTCTGGCCCATGACCATGGAGGGCGGCCGCATCGTCTCGGGCGGGGCGAGCCCGCAGACGATCTCTCCCACGTCCTGACCCGCCCCACCCGAGGAGTGCAGCAATGATGTACCGAAGGATCGGGACGGTGGTCGGCGCGGTGGTGACCGCGGCCGTCCTGGCGACCGCCCCCGCGCTCGCGACCGAGTCCGTCAAGCAAACGGCCAAGGACGCCGCTTCCCCGCCGGGCGGCATCCCCTGCTCGGTGGGTAAGGGAGTCACCACCTGTTTCCAGAAGTCGGGTGACGTCATCTGGGTGCGGGACGAGCAGGCCGATGGTCATCACGCCGTCGGTGGCTGGGGCTTCGGCAACGGTGACAGCGATGTGTGGGACTACGAATGCCACGACTACTTGGGCAAGGCCGCCGGCTGGACCAAGTGCAGTTGGGCCGACACCATCCCCGAGAGCGCCACGATCACGTTCCGTGGGATCGAGTTCGAGGGCAACACGCCCCTGTTCAACGGGGACGCCGGACCGGCCATGTCCTCCAAGGCGTCCTGACGCGCGTCAGACAACGAGACGCGTACCGGGCCGCTGTGCCGGGACGTGGATGACGAAGTGGGCCCCGCCTCCAGGCAGGGCCCACTTCATTGATGCGTGATTCTCGTGGAGACGCGCCACCACGAAAAGAATCCAGCCAATCACAGTGAGTCAACCCGTCGCCTGCGCGGCACCGATGGCCCGACATCGCTGCCATCCACGGTGTCACCATGGGGTCATCCGAGGGGGCCGCGAAAACCTGCCGCGCACAACCGCACCATCGCGAACAGGCGTACTCTGGCGGCCCGCCCACAGTGCTCCTGCCGGACTCCCGCGGCTCTTGCCCCGCCGGTCGCTGAGAGCGGTGAGATCCGGGTGCACGCTCTGTGAACGCGTGTGACGGGCGCATGAAACGGTTTGCCGAACGTGCGTAGGGTGCAGACAACTCAACAAGGAGCAGTGCGCCGGGACACCGCCGCACGGGGAGCGGATCGACGGGCGAAGGAGGGAGCCGGAGCGATGGGCGACCACAAAGAGCAACCCCTTCGGGTGGGCGCGGCCGTGCGCCGGCGGCGCCGCGCCCTGGAGCTCACCCTTGCCGTCGTGGCCGCGCGCAGCGGCCTGTCCGTCCCGTTCCTGAGCCAGATCGAGAACGACAGGGCCCGGCCCAGCACCAGCTCCCTGGAGAAGGTCGCCGACGCCCTGCGCACCACCGCCGTCGAACTCCTCGCCGCGGCCGACCCGGCGTGCAGCGTGGACGTCGTCCGCGCCGACGGCACCGACCCGCAGCCCGAGCCCCGGACGCGCTCCCTGGTCCGCGGCCACCACCAGATGCATGCCTCGGAGTTCACCGGCGATCATGACGCGGGCCGTGAATTCCAGTACCGCAACGACCAGTTGATGTACGTCGCCGACGGCGCGGTGGAGATCGAGGCGGAGGGGCGCGCCTACCGTCTGGGCCGTGGCGACACGCTGTACCTGACCGGTGGCGTACGGCACCGCTGGCGGGCGACGGAGTCGGACACCCGCGTGGTCGTCGTCGCCGTGGCGGAGCACATCGAGGCGGTCCGGGACCGGCCTCGCCGGTGAGGGTCGTCTCGCTGGTCCCCTCGCTGACCGAGGCCGTGGCCCACTCGGCGCCCGCGGCCCTCGTCGGCGCCACCGACTGGTGCACGCATCCCCCCGGCCTCGACGCCGTACGCGTCGGCGGCACCAAGAACCCCGACACCCACCGGATCCTCTCCCTCGCGCCCGACCTGGTGATCGCCAACGAGGAGGAGAACCGCGCACCCGACCTCGCGGCGCTGCGGGACGCGGGCGCCCAGGTCCTGGTGACGGAGATCCGTGACGTGCCGCAGGCCTTCCGGGAACTGGCCCGGGTGCTGGACGCCTGCGGGGTGGCGGCCCGGCCGCGCTGGCTCGACGAGGCGGAGCGGAGCTGGTCGTCCCTGCCCGAGCCCGGGACGCGGCGCACGGCCGTCGTACCGATCTGGCGCCGGCCGTGGATGGTCCTGGGCCGCGACACCTTCGCCGGTGACGTCCTCGCCCGCCTCGGCGTCGACCACGTGCACGCCGAGCACCCCGACCGCTACCCGCGCGTCCCGCTGGAGGAGCTGCGCGCCTCGGCGCCGGACCTGGTGGTCCTGCCGGACGAGCCGTACCGCTTCACCGCCGACGACGGCCCCGAGGCCTTCCCCGGCCTGCCCTGCGCGCTCGTCAGCGGACGGCACCTGACGTGGTACGGGCCGTCACTGGCCGAAGCGCCGCGGGTGCTGGGCGGGGCGCTGCGAGCAGCTCGCCCCTGAGCACCCCGCGCACGGTGCCCACCACGGCCGTGCCCCACGCCGCGACCAGCACCGCGTAGAGCAGGACCGCCGGGCCCGCGTACGCGACGAGCCCGGTGTGCCGGGCCAGCGCCTCGGCGCCCGTGACACAGGTGCCGACCGGGAAGGTGAACGACCACCAGGTCATCGAGAACCCCATCCCGTGCCGCCGCGCCCGGACGACATGGGCGCCGGCCAGGCAGAACCACAGCAGCGCGAACCCCATGACGGGCACGCCGTAGAGCACGGCGAGGGCGCCGAAACCCTCGCTGTACGGCGCCGGTACGACCCCCGGGGCGACGTCCGCGAAGGCGCCGACGGCGGTGGTGGACTGCCCGAGCGGGCCCAGCACCAGGAACAGGGTCGGGGTGAGGGCCAGGGGCAGCGGCCCGCCGGTCAGCGACCGGGCGAAGACCAGGGGAAGCATGACCAGGGTCGCGAGCAGACTGAGCCCGAACAGCGCGAAACAGCCGAGCAGCAGCGTCTGCCGAGCCTGGCCGGGCGGCAGGTGCGGCACCAGCGACGGTCCGACCGCGGCCGACACCATGGGCGCGACGAGCGGCAGCAGCCAGACGGGCGTGACCTGCCCCGGCTCCACCCGATGCCGTACGGCCATCAGATACGGCACCACGACCGCCGCGGCGAGTCCGAGAACCGTGCCGGCGGTGAACAGCACCGCGTCGAGCGCCACGGCCGCCCGCAGCCCGATCCAGTCCCGGCCCACGGTGAGGGCACCGCCGCCCGCGGCGAGCAGGGCCATGGCCAGACAGCCGTAGAAGGGGGCCGCGGCCGGGTCGAGGAGGTGGGAGCGGGCCTGGTCCCGGTGGCGGGCCCAGTGCACGGCCCGCGCGCCGAGCAGCGTCACCAGCAGCGCGAGCGAGAGCGCCCAGACGGCCGCGAGCACGCCGCGCAGTCCCGGGACGTGCGGTGCGAGGGCGCCTCCGGCGGTGGCGACGACGGCGGTGCCCATGACGGTGGCGTACCAGTTGGGTCCGAGGTGGCGGACGGAGAGCGGATACGCGCGGGGCCGGGCTGCGGTGACCATGGACTCCACGGTGGGGCCTGGGGAGGCGCACGACCAGGGATCTTGCCCCTATGGCGGCATAAGCTGGGTTTATGAGCAACGCGGATGAGCAGACCGGGCCGGCCGCCACCGGTTCCGTGGCACACCGGGTGCCGGATCTGGGCGCCCTGGAGCTGCTGCTGGCGGTGGCGCGCCTGGGCAGCCTCGGCGGCGCGGCGCGGGAGCTCGGCATCACCCAGCCCGCGGCCAGCAGCCGGATCCGGTCGATGGAGCGGCAGCTCGGCGTGGCGCTGGTCGACCGGTCGCCGCGCGGGTCCCGGCTGACGGACGCCGGGGCGCTGGTGACGGACTGGGCGCGGCGGATCGTGGAGGCGGCGGAGGCGTTCGACGCGGGTGCCCAGGCGCTGCGCGACCGGCGTGACTCGCGGTTGCGGGTCGCGGCCAGCATGACCATCGCGGAGTATCTGCTGCCGGGCTGGCTCCTCGCGCTGCGCGCGCAGCGGCCCGATACGGCGGTGTCCCTGCACGCGGGGAACTCGACGGCGGTGGCCGAGCGGCTGCTGTCGGACGAGGCGGATCTGGGGTTCGTGGAGGGGCTCTCGGTGCCGGCCGGCCTCGACTCCGCGGTCATCGCCCATGACCGGCTGATCGTGGTGACCGCGCCGGGGCATGCGTGGGCCCGGCGGCGGCGGTCGCTGGCGGCGGATGAACTGGCGTCGACGCCGTTGATCCTCCGCGAGAAGGGGTCGGGGACCCGGCAGGTGCTGGACGCGGCGCTGGGTGGGCTGGCCCGCCCGCTGATCGAGTTGTCCTCGACCACGGCGGTGAAGGCGGCGGTGGTGAGCGGGGCGGGCCCGGCGGTGCTCAGTGAGCTGGCGGTGGGGGAGGAGCTGGCCATGCGGCGGCTGGTGTCGGTGCCGGTGGAGGGGGTGGCCCTGGCGCGGGATCTGAGGGCGGTGTGGCCGACGGGGCACCGGCCGACGGGCCCGGCGCGGGATCTGCTGTCGCTGACGCGAGGGTAGGGTCTCGCCCCCGCCGCCCCTACCCGTCCCATCCCCAGGGGCGCCGCCCCTTCGACCCCGGCCGGGGGTTGCGCCCCCAGACCCCCGCTTCGGCCTGAACGGCCTCTTCCTCAAACGCCGGACGGGCTGAATTGCTGGGGTCAGCTTCTTGTCGCCGCGTTCACCAGCGCCCCCATCACCCGCACGTCCTCGCCCATCTCCGGATGCCACTGCACGCCGAGTACCCAGTCGGCGGAGGGCAGTTCCACCGCCTCCACCGTGCCGTCGGCCGCGTAGGCCGAGGGGATCAGACCCTCGCCCAGGCGGTCCACGGCCTGGTGGTGGTACGTCGGCACGAACGTCTCCTCCGGGACCACACCGGCGTACAGACTGCCCGGCACCGGCTTCACCGTATGTCCGCCGAAGACGCCGACCGTCTCGGCGTGGCCGTCGATGTGCTGTACGAGCGTCCCCCCGAGGGCGACGTTCAGCAGCTGCATGCCCCGGCAGATCCCCAGCAGCGGCACCCGGGCCGCCAGGGCCGCCTCGATCAGCGCCAGTTCCCAGGCGTCCCGCTCCGGCGCGGGCGGCCCGGTCCGGGGCTCGCGTTCCGCGCCGTAGCGCACCGGCTCGACATCCGGGCCGCCCGCAATGACCAGCCCGTCCAGCCGGGCCACGGCCTCCGCGGCGTGCCGCGTGTCGTCCGGCGGCAGCATCGCGGCCAGACCGCCGGCCCGCTGCACCAGCCGGGGGTAGCCGACCGGCAGCAGGGCGGCCTCCAGCTCCCACACGCCCCAGCGCGCACCGGTCTCCAGATAGGTGCTGACCCCGATCAACGGCCTGCCCACGACAACTCCCTCACGGTCGAACCACTCAGTCCCTTGCCAACTCTGCCTCGGCCGCCGCCAGCGCCGCGAACTCCTCCTCCGGCGCCTTCGCCACCAGGTGCTTGCGGCTGTACAGGCCGAAGTAGGCGACGGCCACGGCGTACACCAGGAGGGCGATCAGCGCCGCCGTCACGTCCACCAGGAAGGTCGCCACCAGCGCGGCGCACGCCAGCACCAGGGCGACCGACGACGTCACCACCCCGCCCGGCGTGCGGTACGGCCGCTCCAGCTCCGGCTCCCTGCGGCGCAGCACGATGTGCGACAGGGACATCAGCGCGTAGGAGATGGTCGCGCCGAAGACGGCGATGTTCAGCATCCGCGCGCCGTTGCCGGAGATCGCCGCCAGCAGGAAGCCGATCGTGCCGGGGACCAGCAGGCCCAGGTAGGGCGCCTTGCGGCCGCTGGTCAGCGACAGGAAGCGGGGCAGATAGCCCGCCCGGGACAGGGCGAACAGCTGGCGCGAACCGGCGTAGATCAGGGAGAAGAAGGACGCCACCAGACCGGCCAGGCCCGCGTAGTTGACGATCCGGCTCAGGGTCGTCGCCTCGCCGTTCGGCTGGAGCGCCTCGACCAGCGGGTTGCCCGCGTCCTGGATCGCGGCGGAACCGCGTGCCCCAGCCGCCGCGAAGAACGTGACCACCGCCAGCACCACCAGGATGCCCATCGACCAGCGGATGGCCTTCGGCAGCGTGCGGGCCGGTTCCTTGGTCTCCTCGGCCGCCAGCGGCACGCCCTCGACGCCCAGGAAGAACCACATGCCGAACGGAAACGCCGCCCAGATCCCGAGCAGGCCGAACGGCAGCCAGGAGCTGGAGCCCGCGGCGGAGGAGTCGACCGGGATGTCGTCCAGCGACGCGAAGGAGAAGTCGGGCAGTGCAGCCAGCGCGAACACGATCAGGGCGGCGACCGCGATGCCGGTGACGACGAAGCTGAAGCGCAGCGCCTCGCCGACGCCCCACAGGTGGATGCCGAGGAAGATCGCGAAGCAGACCAGGTACATCGGCCAGCCGGACTCCAGCCCGAACAGGCCCAGCGACTCGACGTAGTCGCCGATGAAGATGACGATGGCGGCGGGCGCGAGGACGTACTCGATGAGGATCGCCGTACCGGTCAGGAAGCCGCCCCACGGGCCGAGCGCCCGCCGGGCGAAGCCGTAGCCGCCGCCCGCCGTGGGCAGGATCGAGGACAGCTCGGCGAGCGCGAAGACCATGCACGCGTACATCGCGCCCATGAGCACCATGGCGATCGCCAGGCCTCCGAAGCCGCCCTCGGCCAGGCCGAAGTTCCAGCCCGAGTAGTCGCCGGAGACGACGTAGGCGACGCCGAGGCCGGTCAGCAGCACCCAGCCGGCGCTGCCGCGGCGCAGCGCTCTGCGTTCGAGATAGTCGTCGCCCTCCGGGGCGGCGGGTGTGAGGGTGGGTTCCTGGGACATAAGCGGACTCCCGACGGGGCGGCGGCGGTTCACGGGGTCGAGCGGGCTGGGGCTCAATGGAATGAGGCCATACCTTTGCGGTGCCGACCGGTGGAAGGCAAGACCCGTGCGTCAATCGCCCGTAAATCCTCACCGCGCGACGACACCGCCCGGCTCAGCCGAGGAACCCCCGCAGCAGCGCCGCCGTCCCCCCGCAGTGCTCGCGCATGATCTCCCGCGCCTGGTCGGCGTCGCCCTCGATCACCGCCTCCACCAGGGCGGTGTGCTGGCGCTGCGAGTGCTCCAGGTTGCGCACCAGCAGCGGGATGCAGTCGAGCAGGTCGTTGACCCTCGCGCGGACGGCCGCGTACTGGGCGGTGAGCGTGGCGGACCCGGACAGCTCGGCGATCGTGAGGTGCAGCAGCGTGTCCAGCCGGCGGTAGTCGGCGAGCGGCGCGTCGTGTGTGCGCGCCAGGGCCTCGCGCAGCCGGTCCGCCTGCTTCTCCTCCAGCCCGTGCGCCGCGCACAGCCCGGCCGCGCCCACCTCCAGCACCTCCCGGAACCGCAGCACGTCCTCTATGTCGACCTCCGCGACCCGGCGCCGCAGCTCGTCCTCGCCGACCGCCTCGGCGCGCGGCAGCACGAACGTCCCGCCGTACCGGCCGCGCCGCGACTCGACGAGGCCCTGGTCCTGGAGCACCTTCAGCACCTCGCGCAGCGTCACCCGGCTGATCCCCAGCCGCTCGGCCAGCTCCCGTTCGGCGGGCAGCCGCTCGCCCCCCGGCACCAGGCCCAGCCGTACGACCTGGAGGATCTGCTCCAGTGCCTCCTCGAAGCCGTTGCCCGCGCGCACCGGCCGCAGCACCGGCGTCAGCCCGTCGCGCTCCACCTCGCCGCCCCCAGCTTCCTCCGGCATGTGGCCGTACCCCCTTCCCAAGCAATGGTTCTCGGCAATACCTTATGGCTCCCGGCGGATCCAGGCAGCGGATCCAAGGAGCCTAGGAGGCCTTCCCGTGGCAGACCGCACAGCCCCGCTGAGCGTCGAGGAACTGCACACCCTCGTCGCCGGCGGTGAGATCGACACTGTCGTCCTGGCCTTCCCCGACATGCAAGGGCGGCTCCAGGGCAAGCGGTTCGCCGCACGCTTCTTCCTCGACGAGGTCCTCCAGCACGGCACCGAGGGCTGCAACTACCTGCTCGCCGTCGACACCGAGATGAACACCGTCGACGGCTACGCCATGTCCTCCTGGGACCGCGGCTACGGCGACTTCGCCATGCACCCCGACCTCACCACCCTGCGCCGCGTCCCCTGGAACGAGGGCACGGCCATGCTCCACGCCGACCTCGCCTGGAGCGACGGCAGCCCGGTCGTCGCCGCCCCCCGCCAGATCCTGCGCCGCCAGCTGGAGCGCCTGGCCGAGCTCGGCTACACCGCCCAGGTCGGCACCGAGCTGGAGTTCATCGTCTTCAAGGACACCTACGAACAGGCCTGGGACGCCGGCTACAAAGGCCTGACCCCGGCCAACCAGTACAACATCGACTACTCCGTCCTCGGCACCGGCCGCATCGAGCCCCTGCTGCGCCGCATCCGCAACGAGATGGCCGCCGCCGGCCTCACCGTCGAGTCCGCCAAGGGCGAGTGCAACCCCGGCCAGCACGAGATCGCCTTCCGCTACGACGAAGCCCTGGTCACCTGCGACCAGCACTCCGTCTACAAGACCGGCGCCAAGGAGATCGCCGCCCAGGAGGGCATGTCGATCACCTTCATGGCCAAGTACAACGAGCGCGAGGGCAACTCCTGCCACATCCACCTCTCGCTCGCCGACGCCGACGGCGGCAACGCCATGGCCGGGGACGGCGAAGGCGGCATGTCGGACGTCATGCGCCACTTCCTCGCCGGACAGCTCGCCGCCCTGCGCGACTTCTCCCTCCTCTACGCCCCCAACATCAACTCCTACAAGCGGTTCCAGCCCGGCTCCTTCGCCCCGACCGCCGTCGCCTGGGGCCAGGACAACCGCACCTGCGCGCTGCGCGTGGTCGGCCACGGCCGCTCCCTGCGCTTCGAGAACCGCCTGCCCGGCGGCGACGTCAACCCCTACCTCGCCGTCGCCGGGCTGGTCGCGGCCGGACTGCACGGCATCGAGCAGAAGCTGGAGCTGCCCGAGCCCTGCCCCGGCAACGCCTACGCCGCCGACCTCGACCACGTCCCCACCACCCTGCGCGAGGCCGCCGAGCTCTGGGAGAACAGCACCGTCGCCCGGGCCGCCTTCGGCGACGAGGTCGTCGCGCACTACCGCAACATGGCGCGCGTCGAACTGGACGCCTTCGACGCCGCGGTGACCGACTGGGAGCTGCGCCGCTCCTTCGAACGCATGTGAGGTCCTTCTTGTCTTCCGAGCACCTTCTGGAAGTACTGAACCCCGCGACCGAGGAGGTCGTCGCCGCCGTCGGCGGGGCGAGCCCGGCCGACGTCGACGCGGCCGTCACCCACGCCGCCCGGGCACAGCGGATCTGGGCGGCCCTGGCCCCCGCCGACCGCGCCCGGCTGCTGCGCCGCTTCGCCGCCACCGTCGAGACGCACCTGGAGGAACTGGCCCGCCTGGAGGTCCGCGAGGCAGGCCACCTCATCGGCAACGCCCGCTGGGAGGCCGGCAACGTCCGCGACCTGCTGGACTACGCCGCCGGGGGAGTGGAGCGGCTCACCGGCCGGCAGATCCCCGTGCCCGGCGGCCTGAACGTCACGATCCTCGAACCGCTCGGCGTCGTCGGCGTGATCGCGCCCTGGAACTTCCCCATGCCGATCGCCGCCTGGGGCACCGCACCCGCCCTCGCGGCCGGCAACGCCGTCCTCCTCAAGCCCGCCGAGACCACCCCGCTCACCGCCCTGCGCCTCGCCGAACTCGCCCTGGAGGCCGGGCTCCCCGAGCACCTCTTCCAGGTGCTGCCGGGACGCGGCGACATCACGGGCGACGCCCTGGTCCGCCACCCCGGCGTCGCCAAGATCGTCTTCACCGGCTCCACCCGGACCGGGACCCGCGTCGCCGCCCTCGGCGCCGAGCAGGTCAAGCCCGTCACCCTCGAACTCGGCGGCAAGAGCCCCAACATCGTCTTCGCCGACGCCGACCTCAAGACCGCCGTCGACCCCTTCTCCTTCCTCGACAACTCCGGCCAGGACTGCTGCGCCCGCACCCGCGTCCTGGTACAGGAGTCCGTCTACGACGAGGTCCGCGAGCACCTCGCCGAGGCCCTGGCCGCCGTGGTGGTGGGCGACCCCGCCGACGAGAAGACCCAGATGGGCCCGCTGATCTCCCGGCAGCAGCTCGACCGGGTCCGCGGCTTCGTGCCCGACGGAGCCCCGGCCCTGCGCGGCAGCGCACCCGAAGGACCGGGCTTCTGGTTCCCGCCCACCGTCCTCACCGGCGAGAGCCCCGACTCGCCCGCCGCCTGCGAGGAGATCTTCGGCCCCGTCGCCGTCCTGCTGCCCTTCACCGACGAGCAGGACGCGATCCGCCTCGCCAACGACACCCCCTACGGCCTCTCCGGCTCCATCTGGACCCGCGACGTCGGCCGCGCCCTGCGCGTCTCCCAGGGCGTGCGCGCGGGCAACCTGTCCGTCAACTCCCACGCCAGCGTCCGCTACTGGACCCCGTTCGGCGGCTACAAGCAGTCCGGCGTCGGCCGCGAGCTCGGCCCCGACGCCCTGGCCGCCTTCACCGAAACCAAGAACGTCTTCATCAGCACGGAGGGCCCCGCACAGTGACTGCCCAGGAGAACATCTGCCGCCGCCTGGTCGGCCGTACCGCCGTCGTCACCGGAGCCGGCAGCGGCATCGGACTCGCCACCGCCCGCCGTCTCGCCTCCGAGGGCGCGCACGTCGTCTGCGGCGACGTCGACGACGCCCGCGGCAAGGCCGCCGCCGAGGAGACCGGCGGCACCTTCGTGAAGGTCGACGTCACCGACCCCGAGCAGGTCGAGGCCCTCTTCAAGACCGCCTACGACACCTACGGCAGCGTCGACATCGCCTTCAACAACGCCGGCATCTCCCCGCCCGACGACGACTCCATCCTGGAGACCGGCCTGGAGGCCTGGAAGCGCGTCCAGGAGGTCAACCTCACCTCCGTCTACCTTTGCTGCAAGGCCGCCATCCCCTATATGCGGCGCCAGGGCCGGGGCTCGATCATCAACACCGCGTCCTTCGTCGCCCGCATGGGCGCGGCGACCTCCCAGATCTCCTACACGGCCTCCAAGGGCGGCGTCCTCGCCATGTCCCGTGAACTGGGCGTGCAGTTCGCCCGCGAGGGCATCCGCGTCAACGCCCTGTGCCCCGGCCCGGTCAACACCCCCCTCCTCCAGGAGCTGTTCGCCAAGGACCCGGAGCGGGCCGCGCGCCGTCTGGTGCACATCCCGCTGGGCCGGTTCGCCGAGGCCGAGGAGATCGCCGCCGCCGTGGCCTTCCTCGCCAGCGACGACTCCTCCTTCGTGAACGCCACCGACTTCCTGGTCGACGGCGGGATCGCGGGGGCGTACGTCACACCCCTGTAGGCGGGTGCCCTCACGGCCCGGGCCGCGCCCTACAGTGCCGGGATGAGCATGACGCCGCCGCCCGGCTGGTACCCCGACCCGCACGCCCCGCACCGGCAGCGCTGGTGGGACGGCACGGCCTGGACCGAGCACCGCAGTGCGCCCGAGGCCCCCGCCGCCCCGCCACCGGGCGGCGGCTCGGGCCGGACGAAGGCGGTCGTGCTGACCGCCACGGGCGTCGTCCTGGTCGCGGCGATCGTCACCGGAGCCGTCGTCCTCGGCGGGGGCGACGGCGACGGCACCACGACCAGGACCGCCCCCACGTCCACCGTCGAGGCCTCTTCGGACGCGCCGGAGCCGACCCCCGAGGCGTCCACCCCCGAGGCGTCCGCCTCCGAGCCGTCCGCCGACGACCCCGCCGTCGTCGAGGACCAGCTCAACGGCGTCACCTTCCCGCTGCTCGACGGCTGGGTCCGCCCGCGGCACGTCGCCCAGGACGACGTCGTCATGACGACCGACGGCACCTACGACTGCCCCGCCGGCGTGGGCCTGTGCCGCCACGGCATGGTGTTCTCCCGCACGGTGACCGCGAACGACGAGAAGTCCCCCGAGACCCTCGCCAAGGCCGACATCTCCGAGGCGGCCGACGAGGCCTACGACCGTGACAGCCTCGGCCGCGAGCTGTACGGCGGCCTGAAGTCGCACCAGGTCGTCAGGTCCGGGCCGGTCGCGGTGGCGGGCCGCGCCGGGTACCTGGTGCGCTGGCGCGTCACGACCGACAAGGGACCCGGCGGCTACGTCCAGTCGCTCGTCTTCCCCTCCAGCGCCGGCACCGAGTCACCCGTCCTCGTCCGATACGTCTTCGACGCCGGCGAGGACGGACCGCCGCTCGCCGACATGGACCGCCTCACCAAGGGCATCCGCCCGTTCGGCGACGCGGACACCGGCGGCGGCGTCGGCAGCAGCATCGGCCCGACGGACTGAGGCCCCCTGCCTCAGAGGAACGTGTGCCTCAGAGGAACGTGTGGCCCTCGCCGCGGTAGGTGGGCACAGTCGCCGTCACCGCGTCGCCCTCGACCAGGTGCAGCGCGTCGAACCGCTCGCACAGCTCACCGGCCTTGGCGTGCCGGAACCACACCTTGTCCCCGATCAGCAGATCGTCGGCGGGCGAGCCGAGCAGCGGCGTCTGCACCTCACCGGCGCCCTCCTGAGGGTCGTAGCGCAGCCCCTCCGGGAGGTACGGCACGGGTGACCGGTCGGCCCCGGCCGCACCCGAGGCGGGGTAACCGCCACCGAGCACGGTCACTACGCCCACCCCGGGCCGACGCACCACGGGCATGGCGAACAGGGCCGCCGGACGTCCGCTGAACGACGTGTAGTTGTCGAACAGACGCGGCACGTACAGCCCCGACCCGGCGGCGATCTCGGTCACCGCCTCCTCGGCCGCCGTGTGCTGCACCGAGCCGGTGCCGCCGCCGTTGACGAACTCCAGGCCCGGCACGACGGCCCGTACCGCGCGCACCACCTCCGCACGCCGCTCGGCGAGTTCACGCTTCGCGGCGGCCTGCATCAGCCGGATCGCACGGGACCGCAGCGGACGCCCGGCCAGCGCGTCCCCGACCCCGGCGACATGCCCCTCGTACGCCATGATCCCCACGACCTCGAAGCCGGGCCGCCGGGCCACCGCCCGCGCCACGTCGGCGACCTGGGCGGGGGAGTGCAGCGGCGAACGCCGGGCCCCGACCCGCACCCGCCCGCCGAGCAGCTTCAACGAGGTGTCCAACTCCAGGCACACCCGCACCACTTCACGCCCGCCGGCCCGGGCGGCGTCGATCAGATCCAGCTGGGCGACGTCGTCGACCATGACGGTCACGGCGGCGGCGAGCTTGGGATCACCGGCGAGTTCGGCGTAGGCCGCACGGTCGGCGGACGGGTAGGCCAGCAGTACGTCGTCGAACCCCGAGCGGGCCAGCCACAGCGACTCGGCGAGCGTGAAGGACATGATCCCCGCGAAGCCGTCCCTGGCCAGGACGCGCTCCAGCAGCGCCCGGCAGCGCACGGACTTGCTGGCGACGCGGATCGGCTTGCCCCCGGCGCGGCGGACCAGGTCGGCGGCGTTGGCGTCGAAAGCCTCCAGGTCCACGATCGCTAGAGGGGCGTCGAGAGGGGCGGTGGCCCGGTCGTAACGGGCCCGGTCGGCGGCACGCGCAGTCATGAACGCAGCCTGCCAGACTGGATTACCGCAGGGTAGGGGGACGTTCCGGGCAGATGCCCCGGCCTCGCGGACTGGTTCCCGTTCGCCCAGGAACAAGCCGTAGAGTGACGCGCACGTACGGCGGAGGGCGCCGGCCGGGAATCTGAGCCGGGATGACGCCACGTCCGTACGGGTATGTGTGCCCGGGACGATTCCGTGCCGGGCCTCGGGCAGGACGACACCGGCCCGCGCCGGACGAACGGCCCGGGCATGAGGAAACGGGGGGTGCATGAGCACGGAAGCGCAACGCGCCTCCTTCCCCCCGCGCCCCACGACCCCACCCCGCCCACCCCACCCCCCGGCGACGGACCCCACGGCCTCCGTGGACCCGCCCCCGCCCCCTGCACCCCCCTCCGACCCTCCGACCAACCACCCCCGCTTCCCACCCCTGAACACAGCCCCGCGTCCCCACCTCGCACCCCCGACAGCTCCCGGCCACCCCGACCCGACCGAGGCCTCCCGCCTCGCGGCCCCGACGGCTCCTGGTCGACCCGGTCCGACGGAGGCCTCGCGCCTTTCGGACCCGACGGCTCCTGGTCGCCCCGGTCCGACGGAGGCCTCGCGCCTTTCGGCCCCGACGGCTCCTGGCCGCTCCGGTCCGGCTGAGTCGCCTCGTCTCGTGCCCCCGACGGCTCCTGGCCGCCCCGGTCCGGCCGAGGCGTCCCGCTTCTCGGACCCGACGGCACCCGGTCGCCCCGGGGACGCCTCCGCACCACCCCCGCCCCGGGCTTCCACCCGCTTCCCGGACACGCCACCGACGGTGGGCCGAGGGAGTGGCGCCGCTGAACCCACCACGGTCTCCGATGCCAGTGGCGGTGCCCGCTCCGGTTCGCTCATGAACTCCGGCGCCGGTGGCGAGGCCCGCTCTGAGTGGGACACGGCGTCGTCCGGTGTCGGCCGTGGGACACGTCCTGGGTCGTTCAGGGAGTCCGGTACTGGTGGCGATGCCCGCCCTGCGTCGGATACGACGTCCGGCTTCGGTCGCCCGGGCCGCCCCGAGTCGTCCTCGGGGCCCGGCGTCGGCCGTGATGCCCGCCTTGAGTCGGACGCAGCGTCTGGCGTCGAGCGTGGGACACGTCGTGGGTCGTTCAGTGAGTCAGGCAGTGGTCGCGAGGCCAGGCCGGGTTCGGACGCCGCTCCGGGGGCCGGCCGCCAGGTCCGCCCTGAGTCCTCCACTGCGTCCGGCCTCGGCCGCGAGGCCCGTCCCGGGTCGGACTCGGCGTCCGGCCTCGGCCACCAGAGCCGCCCTGCGTCGGACACGACACCCGGCGTCGGCCGTCAAGCCCGCCCCGAGTCGTCCACCGCGTCCGGACCCGGCCGCGACGCACGCCCCGCCCCGGATGCGGCGTCCACCGCAGGCCGAGCACCCCGTCCCGACTCGGACACGACCTTCGCCACAGGCCTTGCGCCCCGCCCCGGCTCGGACACGGCGGCTGCCGCCAACCGGGGGACCCGCCCCGGCTCGGACACGGCGCCTGCCGCGAACCGTGCGCCCCGCCCCGGCTCGGACACGGCGCCCGCCGCAAGCCGGGCGACCCGTCCCGCCTCGGACAAGCCGTCCAGCGCCCCGGCAGCTGGGCTTCCCCCGCGTCCGCGTCACCTCCCCCCGGCGGGATCGCCCGGCCCCGTGGGGCGGGCTGGTGCGTCGGAGCGGGAGCTGTCGGAGAACACCGGGAGGCCCTTCCGGCTGTCCGCTCCCGGGCGGGCGGACGCTTTCGTCGAGACGCCGGTGGAGACGGGCGGTCGGCCGTTCCGGCTGCCGCCGCCGCGCCGGACCGGCGTACCCGGCGAGCACGCGTCGGCGTCGGCGTCGGCGCCGGACCAAGCCGCCGCGCCGGGGACCACGACCCCGCGCCCCACCGCCCCGCCCCGCCCCGCGCACCGGCCGCAGATGGCGTCCGCCACCCCTGTCGTTCCCGACCCCGCCCTCTCCTGGTCCGCCACCCGCCCGCTCGTGTCGTTCGGCGAGCCCGAGGGCTACGACGGCGATGCCCGGCCCCGGCCGCTCGGCCGCCGCGGGGCCTCGCAGGCCGCAGCTGCAGCCGTCTGCCTCGTGCTCGGGCTGGGCCTCATCTCGGGTGCGGTCACCGGCAGCTGGCTCGTCGGCGACTCCGGGGCGGAAGGCTCGCCCAGCAGCTTCGCCGCCGCCGGAAGCCTCTGGCACAGCGTCCCCGTCGACCAGCTGTTCCCGCCCACCGTGGAGGGCCGGGGCGCCGGCCCCGGCGGAGCCGACCGCACCTGGACCCGTATCGCCGTCGCCCCCGACAGCGGCTGCAAGAACGCCTTCGACCCGCTGCTGCGCAAGGCCCTCGCCCCCGTCGGCTGCGAACGCCTCCTGCGCGCCACCTACACCGACGCCACCGAGAGCCACGTGACCACCGTCGGCCTGCTCTTCACCACGGCCGACGCCCCCGGCATGACCGCCCTCGCGAACCGTTTCCGCAAGGAACGCCTGGACCGCCGCAGCGACCTGATGCCCCTGCCGTACGCCGCGAAGGGCACACCCGCCGCCGGCTTCGGCGCCCCGCAGCGCGCCTCCTGGACCGTCTCCGTACTCACCGAGGCCCCGGTCGTCGTCTACGCCGTCTCCGGCTGGGCCGACGGCCGTACCGTCGACGACCCCCAGCCCGCCGTGGACGCCGTGGCGGCCGACGCCACCACCGCCGTCGCCCAGGCCGGCCTCGGCAACGAGGCGCAGGGCCTGGCCGACCGCGTCGAACGCGACTTCCGCAGAAACGTCCGCTCGGCCTCGGAGCAGCCGTCGTGAACGCCGCACACACCCCCACCGGCACCGGCACCCGCCCCCGCAGGCCGTCCCGGAGGGCCGCCGCCCTCGGCGTCCTGCTGACCGCCGGCCTCGTCCTCCTCCCGGCGGCCACCGCGTACGCCGACGGCATCCGCGCCCAGCAGTGGGCCCTGGACGCCCTGCACACCGAGCAGGCCTGGCAGACCACGAAGGGCCGGGGCATCACCGTCGCCGTCCTGGACACCGGCGTCGAGGCCGACCACCCCGACCTGGCCGGCAACGTCCTGCCCGGCAAGGACCTGGTCGGCTTCGGAGCCGAACCGGGGGAGCGCGCCTGGGCCCGGCACGGCACCGCCATGGCCGGCATCATCGCCGGCCATGGACACGGCCCCGGCAACGCCGACGGCGTCCTGGGCATCGCCCCCGAGGCGAAGATCCTCCCGGTCCGCGTGATCCTGGAGGACGGCGACGCCTCCCGCGCCAAGGCCCGCTCCACTCGCGGCAACGCCCTCGCCGAGGGCATCCGCTGGGCCGCCGACCACGGCGCCGACGTCATCAACCTCTCCCTCGGCGACGACTCGGCCTCGGCACACCCCGAGCCCAGCGAGGACCAGGCCGTCCAGTACGCGCTGGAGAAGGGCGTGGTCGTCGTCGCCTCCGCCGGGAACGGCGGTGAGAAGGGCGACCACATCTCCTACCCGGCCGCCTACCCCGGCGTCATAGCCGCCACCGCCGTCGACCGGGCCGGCACCCGCGCCTCCTTCTCCACCCGCCGCTGGTACGCCACGGTCAGCGCCCCCGGCGTCGACGTCGTCATCGCCGACCCCGACCACAAGTACTACGAGGGCTGGGGCACCAGCGCCGCCGCCGCCTTCGTCTCCGGTGCCGCCGCCCTGGTCAAGGCCGCCCACCCCGGCCTCACCCCGGCCCAGATCAAGTCGCTGCTGGAGGACACCGCCCGCAACGCCCCGTCCGGCGGCCGCGACGACTCCCGCGGCTTCGGCTTCGTCGACCCGGCCGCCGCCATCGAGGCCGCGCGCCGGATCGAGCCCGAGGGCCTCAGGTCGGCGTCCTACGGCGAGAAGTACTTCGGCAGCGGACCGGACACCGAGGTCTCCGGCGACGACACCGCCGACTGGGCCGCCCCCCTCGCGGGTGGCGCCGGCGGCGTCCTGCTGGTCGCGGCGGTCGTCCTGTGGCGGGGCCGCCGCAGCGGCGGCGAGGACCACTGAGCCACTGCCGGGCGCGCACCGTCCGGCCGATAGGGTCGACGCGTGGCGAACAAGAACATCCCGGACTCCGGCTTCTCCGACGACGACGGCTCCGCCGATCCCCGGCTGAGCGCGGCACTCGCCGCCTGGTCCGGGGACCGGAGCGCCGTGGGTCCGGTCCTGGCCGCCCTCAAGGGCGCCCGGCTGCTCGTCCCCGTCGTGGCCGTCCTCGGCGAGGTCGAGGAGGACGAGCGGGGACTGCGCCGCGAGAAGACCAGCGACATGGCCGTCCCCACCCTCAAGGCAGGTAACCGCACCGCCCTGCCCGCCTTCACCTCCACGGACTCCCTCGCCCGCTGGGACCCCCAGGCCCGCCCCGTCGCCGTACCGCTGCACCAGGCCCTGCGGGCCGCCGCGCACGAGAAGGCGGACACGGTCGTGCTCGACATGGCGGGGCCGGTGCCCTTCGAGCTGACGGGTCCCGCGCTGCTCGCCCTCGCCGAGGGCCGCGCGAACACCGACCCGCTCGCGGATCCGGTGGTGGTGGGTGCCGTACGGGACGCCGTGGCCGCCGAGCCCGCCGTGGTGCGGGCGCACCTCGGGCCGGGGCAGGCCGACGGCACCCTCGCCCTGGTGCTGGACCCGTCGGCGGTACCGGCCGACGCCGCGCGGGCCGTCGCGGAGCGGCTCGCCGCCGACGAGACACTCAGGGCCCGCCTGGTACGCGGCCTCGACCTGGCACTGCTGCCGGCCGAGGTCACGCCACCGGGCGAGCCCCTGTTCGTACGCTGAGCGAGGCCCTAGCCGTACACCGGCCCCGTGTACTTCTCGCCCGGTCCCTGGCCCGGCTCGTCCGGTACGAGGGAGGCCTCGCGGAACGCCAGCTGCAGCGACTTCAGGCCGTCGCGCAGGGGAGCCGCGTGGAAGGAGCTGATCTCGGTCGCCGTCGCGTCCAGCAGACCGGCCAGGGCGTGGACCAGCTTGCGGGCCTCGTCCAGGTCCTTGTGCTGCTCGCCCTCCTCGGTCAGACCGAGCTTCACCGCGGCGGCGCTCATCAGGTTGACGGCGACCGTCACGATCACCTCGACCGCCGGGACCTCGGCGATGTCACGGGCCATGGCGTCGAAGTCGGGGGACTCAGGAGGGGTGTCACTCATGCCCCACACGATAGGCGCAGGGAGCGGGCGCACCCCACGTGACCCCGGCTCGCCCCAATTGGCCGTTCCTGGCCCTTGCTGGTAACCTCATGTAACGACCGGTCGGACACGTGTGCCTCACAACTCGCGAGCCCGACCCACAAGTGGAGGCTTTCGAACTCCCACCCGATCACCCTCAGGGCGGCGGGTCACCGGTCAGGCGGTCCCGTCGCAGCGGCGGTGATCCGCCCGAAAGCGCGCCCCGCGGCCCCCCGCGGCGGTGCTCCGGTAGTTCGAGGAGCCCCGCCTGGGATCGTCCGGGGCATTTTTGTTGCTTCGACGCGGTTAGGTCTATCGAACACAGACGTTACGCGGCCGTCCGCCAGACCGTCGCGTGGTGCTACCGAGGAGGATCCATCAGCGCCGAGCCCCGCATCAACGACCGGATTCGCGTTCCCGAGGTGCGACTTGTCGGTCCCAGTGGCGAGCAGGTGGGCATCGTCCCCCTGGCCAAGGCACTGGAGCTTGCGCAGGAGTACGACCTGGACCTGGTCGAGGTCGCGGCGAACGCCCGTCCGCCCGTGTGCAAGCTCATGGACTACGGGAAGTTCAAGTACGAGTCGGCCATGAAGGCCCGTGAGGCGCGCAAGAACCAGGCGCACACGGTCATCAAGGAGATGAAGCTCCGGCCGAAGATCGACCCGCACGACTATGACACCAAGAAGGGTCACGTCGTTCGGTTCCTCAAGCAGGGCGACAAGGTCAAGATCACGATCATGTTCCGTGGTCGCGAGCAGTCCCGTCCCGAGCTGGGCTACCGACTGCTGCAGCGTCTCGCGGAGGACGTCCAGGACCTCGGTTTCGTCGAGTCGAACCCGAAGCAGGACGGCCGGAACATGATCATGGTTCTCGGTCCGCACAAGAAGAAGACCGAGGCGATGGCCGAGGCTCGCCAGGCGCAGGAAGCCCGTAAGGCGGACGCGAAGGCCAACCCCGGCAAGTCGCAGAACGCCGCGGAGTCCGAGGCGCCGGCCGAGGAGCCCGCCGAGGCGTGACTCCCGGGACGCCAGTCCCAGGAAGCAACCGAAACAAGACGACGCTCCACCTGTGCCCGGTTTCGCGACCGGGCACCGGAGCGCCACCGACGAGGAGAGAACGGCGCTATGCCGAAGAACAAGTCGCACAGCGGTGCCAGCAAGCGCTTCAAGATCACCGGCTCCGGCAAGGTGCTGCGCGAGCGCGCCGGCAAGCGCCACCTGCTCGAGCACAAGTCGTCCCGCGTGACGCGTCGCCTCACCGGCAACGCCGAGATGGCCCCGGGCGACGCCGCGAAGATCAAGAAGCTTCTCGGCAAGTGACGTCCGGGCGCGTGAGCGCCGGACGCACGTCAGACCGGGACCCAATCGATTTCGGGTCGTGTAAGCACCCCCACGGCCCCGCTACAAGGAGTTAACAAGTGGCACGCGTCAAGCGGGCAGTCAACGCCCACAAGAAGCGTCGGGCGATCCTCGAGCAGGCCTCCGGCTACCGCGGTCAGCGTTCGCGCCTGTACCGCAAGGCCAAGGAGCAGGTCACCCACTCGCTGGTCTACAACTACAACGACCGCAAGAAGCGCAAGGGCGACTTCCGTCAGCTGTGGATCCAGCGCATCAACGCCGCTGCCCGCGCCAACGGCATGACCTACAACCGCTTCATCCAGGGTCTGAAGGCCGCGAACATCGAGGTCGACCGCAAGATCCTGGCCGAGCTGGCCGTCAACGACGCCGGTGCGTTCGCCGCCCTCGTCGAGGTCGCCCAGAAGGCGCTGCCGAGCGACGTGAACGCGCCGAAGGCTGCGTGACGCCGGCTCCGAGCCGATGTGACGGAAGGACCCGCAGGCCGGATGGTCTGCGGGTCCTGCTGTGCAGCTACCCAGAAAGCGAACCGGATGCCTCCCGCCACCCCCGAGCTCATCTCCCCCCGCTCCCCCCGCGTGCTGGCCGCGCGGCGGCTGGCCAAGCGGAACTTCCGGGGGAAGGACCGGCTGTTCCTCGCCGAGGGACCGCAGGCCGTGCGGGAAGCCGCCGGGCACCGGGCCGGGGACACCGCGACACTCGTGGAGCTGTTCGCCACGCCGGAGGCCGCGGAGCGCTACGCCGACATCGTCGGAGCGGCCCGGGACGCCGGAGCCCGGGTGCACCTCGCCGCCGAGCAGGTGATCGCCGACATCTCCACCACCGTCACCCCACAGGGCCTGGTCGGTGTCTGCCGGTTCCTGGACACCCCCTTCGAGGAGGTCCTCGCCGCCCGCCCGCGGCTGGTCGCCCTCCTCGCCAACGTCCGTGACCCCGGCAACGCCGGGACCGTGCTGCGCTGCGCCGACGCCGCCGGAGCCGAGGCCGTCGTGCTGACCGACGCCTCCGTCGACGTGTACAACCCCAAGGCCGTCCGCGCCTCCGTCGGCTCCCTGTTCCACCTGCCGGTCGCCGTCGGCGTGCCCGTGGAGCACGCCGTCGAGGCGCTGCGGGACGCCGGTGTCCGGGTCCTGGCCGCCGACGGCGCGGGCGACCGCGACCTCGACGACGAACTCGACAAGGGCACCATGGGCGGGCCGACCGCCTGGGTCTTCGGCAACGAGGCGTGGGGCCTGCCGGAGGAGACCCGCGCCCTCACGGACGCCGTCGTGCGCGTTCCGATCCACGGGAAGGCCGAGAGCCTGAACCTCGCCACCGCCGCCGCCGTATGTCTCTATGCGTCGGCGCGTGCACAGCGCGCCGCCGGAGGGTGCCGCTCCGTCACCGGGAACTAGTAGGGTGACCAGCTCAGGGACCCCTCTGCGGAGCCTTGGAGGTGGGGTACGGGGATGAGTGTCGGCACGAGCAGCGCACCGGGAGCCCAGGACGCCGGGAATCCGCCCGCCGCGTCCCGGCCACCCGGTGATCCCGCAGGACTCGGCATCGACCCCGACCAGCTGCCCGACGGACTCGTCGTCGCCGACGAGCAGGGCCACGTCATCTGCTTCAACCAGGCCGCCGAGCGCATCACCGCCGTCCGCGCTCAGGACGCCCTCGGGCAGCGCCTGGAGAAGGCCCTGCCGTTAGAGGACCTGGAGGGCCGGCGCTGGTGGCAGCTGACCGATCCCTACGGCGGCCTCGCCATCCGCGTCGGACAGCCCGAGCGCAACCTGCTCCTGCCCGGCGGCCGTGAGGTGCTGGTCTGCGCGCGCTACGTCCGCACCCGGCCCACCGGCCCCCTGCGGCGCCTGGTCGTCACCCTGCGCGACACCGAGGCGCGCCGCCGCACCGAGCGCAGCCACGCCGAGCTGATCGCCACCGTCGCCCACGAGCTGCGCTCCCCGCTGACCTCCGTCAAGGGCTTCACCGCCACCCTGCTCGCCAAGTGGGAACGTTTCACCGACGACCAGAAGCGGCTGATGCTGGAGACCGTCGACGCCGACGCCGACCGGGTCACCCGGCTCATCGCCGAGCTGCTCGACATCTCCCGGATCGACTCCGGACGCCTGGAGGTACGGCGCCAGCCCGTCGACATCGGCGCCGCCGTCGGGCGGCACATCCAGGCCTACGTCGCCGCGGGGCAGCCCGCCGACCGGTTCCTGCTGCGCGTCCAGCAGCCGCTGCCCGACCTGTGGGCCGACCCCGACAAGATCGACCAGGTGCTCAGCAACCTGCTGGAAAATGCCGTGCGGCACGGCGAGGGAACTGTCACGATCGACGTCACGGCCACGGCGTCCCTCCGCGAGGGCGAGTACGCCGAGAACGCAGCCACGTCGGTCACGGTGAGCGACGAGGGACCCGGCATCCCGGAGGAGTCCATGAACCGCGTCTTCACCCGCTTCTGGCGGGGCAGCAAGCGCGGCGGCACGGGCCTCGGGCTGTACATCGTCAAGGGCATCGTCGAAGCCCACGGCGGCACCATCACCGTCGGCCGCGCCCCCGGAGCCGGCGCCGAGTTCCGATTTACGTTGCCCGTGAGCGCTCCGGCCTATCTCGCCTGAGCACCGCGGGCGCATTCGGATACCTCCACCCCGTTAGACTCGGCCATTGGCACCTTTGTGTCCCCACAGACGGCCGTCGGGGTCGGTGACGGGGACCATCAGCCTGGGGGCACCTCCCAGCGGTAGCTGGGGGACAATCGGAAGCACGGGAAGAGATGTCGGCACCGAATAAGTCGTACGACCCTGTCGAGGTCGAGACGTTGAAACCGGAAGAGATCGAGCGCATGCGGGACGAGGCGCTCGCCGCCTTCGCCGCCGCGGACTCCCTCGACGCGCTCCACGAGGCCAAGGTCGCCCAGACCGGCCCCGCCTCCCCGCTGGCCCTCGCCAACCGCGAGATCGGCGCCCTGCCCCCGCACGCCAAGGCCGAGGCCGGCAAGCGCGTGGGCCAGGCCCGAGGCGCCGTGAACAAGGCCCTCGCCGCCCGCCAGGTGGAGCTCGAGGCCGAGCGGGACGCGCGCGTGCTCGTCGAGGAGGCAGTGGACGTCACGCTGCCCTACGACCGCGTACCGTCCGGCGCTCGGCACCCGCTCACCACCATGATGGAGCGGGTCGCGGACGTCTTCGTGGCCATGGGCTACGAGGTCGCCGAGGGGCCGGAGGCCGAGGCGGAGTGGTTCAACTTCGACGCCCTGAACTTCCTGCCCGACCACCCGGCCCGGCAGATGCAGGACACCTTCTTCGTCCAGGGCCCGAAGGGCACCGACGAGTCCGGGTCCGGCGTTGTCCTGCGCACGCACACCTCCCCGGTGCAGGCCCGCGCGCTGCTCGACCGTGAGCTGCCGGTCTACATCGTCTGCCCCGGCCGGGTGTTCCGCACCGACGAGCTGGACGCCACGCACACGCCCGTCTTCCACCAGATCGAGCTGCTGGCGGTCGACGAGGGCCTGACGATGGCCGACCTCAAGGGCACCCTCGACCACATGGTCCAGGCCCTGTTCGGCGCGGACATGAAGACCCGGCTGCGGCCGAACTTCTTCCCGTTCACCGAGCCCAGCGCCGAGATGGACATGCTCTGCTACGTCTGCAAGGGCGAGTCCATCGGCAACGCCGACCGCCCCTGCCGCACCTGCTCGTCCGAGGGCTGGATCGAGCTGGGCGGCTGCGGCATGGTCAATCCGCGGGTGCTCACCGCCTGCGGCGTCGACCCCGAGAAGTACAGCGGGTTCGCCTTCGGGTTCGGCATCGAGCGGATGCTGATGTTCCGCCACAACGTCGAAGACATGCGAGACATGGTCGAGGGTGACGTCCGGTTCACCCGGCCGTTCGGGATGGAGATCTGATGCGGGTCCCGCTTTCTTGGCTGCGGGAGTACGTCGACCTGCCGGAGACGGAGACCGGTCGTGACGTGCAGGCCAAGCTCATTTCGGCCGGTCTGGAGGTCGAGACCGTCGAGCAGCTCGGCGCCGACCTCAAGGGCCCGCTGGTCGTCGGCCAGGTGGCGACGATCGAGGAACTGACGGAGTTCAAGAAGCCGATCCGCTTCTGCACCGTCGACGTCGGAGGAGCCAACGGCACGGGCGAGCCGCAGGAGATCATCTGCGGCGCCCGCAACTTCGCCGTGGGCGACAAGGTCGTCGTGGCCCTGCCCGGCGCGGTCCTGCCCGGCGACTTCCAGATCGCCGAGCGAAAGACCTACGGCCGGATGTCGCGCGGCATGATCTGCTCCAGCGACGAGCTGAACATGGGCGACGACGGCACCAAGGGCATCATCGTCCTGCCGCCGGAGACCGAGATCGGCAAGGACGCCGTCGAACTGCTGGAACTGGTCGACGAGGTCCTCGACATCGCCGTCACGCCCGACCGCGGCTACTGCCTGTCGCTGCGCGGTGTGGCCCGCGAGACCGCCATCGCCTACGGCCTGCCGCTGCGCGACCCGGCGCTGATCGACGTGCCCGGCCCGAACGCGTACGGCTACCCGGTGCGGGTCTCCGACCCGGTCGGCTGCGACCGCTTCACCGCCCGCACGGTGACCGGCCTCAGCGCCGAGGCGCGCTCCCCGATCTGGCTCCAGCGCCGCCTGCAGAAGGTCGGCATGCGCCCGATCTCGCTCGCCGTCGACGTCACGAACTACGTGATGACGGAGCTCGGCCAGCCCCTGCACGCCTACGACCGCGGTCTGGTCCAGGGCACCATCGGGGTGCGCCGGGCCGAGGCGGGCGAGAAGCTCACCACCCTCGACGGTGTCGAGCGCACACTGGACGCCGAGGACCTGGTCATCACCGACGACCGGGGCCCGATCGGGCTCGCCGGTGTCATGGGCGGCGCCAACACGGAGATCGCCGACCACGACAACCTGGAGAACGCCACGGCGGACGTCGTCATCGAGGCCGCGCACTTCGACGCGGTGTCGATCGCGCGTACCGCCCGCCGTCACAAGCTGTCCTCCGAGGCGTCCCGGCGCTTCGAGCGCGGCGTCGACCCGCAGGCCGCGGCGGCCGCCGCGCAGCGCACCGTCGACCTGCTGGTCCTGCTCGCGGGCGGCACCGCCGAGGCGGGCGTCACCGAGGTCCTCGCCCCGTCCGCGCCGCGCACCATCACCATCCCGGCCGACCACCCGGACAAGGTCGCGGGCGTCGCCTACGGCCGCGAGACCGTCGTGCGCCGCCTCCAGGAGGTCGGCTGCGACGTCTACGGGCAGGACGAGCTGATCGTCACCGTCCCGTCCTGGCGGCCCGACCTCACCGACCCGAACGACCTGGCCGAAGAGGTCATCCGGCTGGAGGGCTACGAGAACCTGCCCTCCACGCTGCCCAAGCCGCCGGCGGGCCTCGGCCTGACCGAGCGGCAGCGGCTGCACCGCCGCGTGGGCCGCGCCCTGGCCGGTGCCGGATACGTCGAGGCGCTGAACTACCCGTTCATCGGCGAGCAGGTCTTCGACCAGCTCGGTCTCGACGCGGACGACCCGGCCCGCCGTGTCGTCAAGCTCAGCAACCCGCTGAGCGACGAGGAGCCCGCGCTGCGCACGACGCTGCTGCCGGGTCTGCTCGCCGCCCTGCGCCGCAACGACGGCCGGGGCTCGCACGACCTCGCGCTGTTCGAGAGCGGTCTGGTCTTCCGGCCGCGTGCGGAGCAGCGGGTGGCGGCCGTGCTGCCGGTCGACGGCCGTCCGACCGACGAACAGCTCGCGGAGCTGAACGCGGCGCTGCCCGAGCAGCCGCGCCACATCGCCGTTGTCCTCGCCGGGGCGCGCGAACAGGCCGGCTGGTGGGGCAAGGGCCGTCCGGCCGACTGGGCCGACGCGGTCGAGGCCGCCCGGTCCGTCGCCCGTGAGGCCGGCGCCGAACTCGTCATCCGCAAGGGCCAGTACGGGCCGTGGCACCCCGGGCGGTGCGCCGAGCTGGTGGTCACGGTGGACGGCGCCGAGCGGGTCGTCGGGCACGCGGGCGAGCTGCACCCGCGGGTCGTGAAGGCCCTCGGGCTGCCCGCGCGCACCTGCGCGATGGAGCTCGACCTGGACGCGGTGGAGAGCGCCGGCGACGCCACCGCGGCGGCACCCCGGATCTCCACGTTCCCCGTCGCCACGCAGGACGTCGCCCTGGTCGTCGACGCGTTCGTGCCGGCCGTGGACGTCGAGGCGGCGCTGCGGGACGGAGCCGGGGAACTGCTGGAGTCCATCCGGCTGTTCGATGTGTACGAGAATGCCGAGCAGCTGGGCGAGGGGCGCAAGTCGCTCGCGTACGCGCTGCGGTTCCGTGCCGCCGATCGGACGTTGACCGTGGACGAGGCTTCCGCGGCTCGGGATGCGGCGGTTGCCCTCGCGGGTGAGCGTGTGGGTGCGGAGTTGCGGAGCTGAGTGCCCGTCCTGAGAGAGGATCAGGTCACCTCACTCGTTTGAGTGGTAAAGGCGGGTGATCTCCCCGTTTTCGGCGTGCTGTCGACAGAATCGGACCGGCCTTCTCGGGCCGGTCCGATTCTGTGTGTCAGGGCCTATTGGGGGGCCATGGGCATGATCCGCGTCAGGGGCCGGGTGCGCCGCCTCGGTCTTCCCCTCGTGTGGGGAGCGGCGGCCGTCGCGTACAAGCTGCTCTGTCCGATCGCCCTGGAGACCGGTCTTCGGGCCCGGATCGTCACCAGCGCCGTGTTCTTCGCCGTCGGCACCGCGCTGTTCCTGCACGCCCGGCACTCGCTGGTGCGGGAGCTGCGGCAGGTGCGCCGGGTCGCGGGCGCCGCGCAGCGCGCGCTGCTGCGGCCGCCGCCCCCGCGGATCGACGGGCTGGACGTGGCCGCCGCCCAGGTGTCGGCGGAGCCCGGCGCCGCCGTCGGGGGCGACCTGTACGAGGTCGTCGCCACCGAGTACGGCGTGCGGGCCGTGATGGGCGACGTACGCGGGCACGGCATCGGCGCGTTCGGGACCGTCGCCGCCGTGCTGGGCTGCTTCCGCGAGGCCGCCCACGACGAGCGGGACCTCGACGGGGTGCTGCGCCGGCTCGATCGCGCCCTGGCCCGCCATCTGCGCCAGGAGCATCCGGCCGGCGCCGCCGAGGAGTTCGTGACCCTGCTCCTGGTGGAGATCCGCCCCGACGGCGAGGTGCTCGCGCTGAACTGCGGCCATCCCTGGCCGTACCTGCTGAGCGGCATCCGGGCGGAGCAACGCGCACCCGGTGACCCGCATCCGCCCCTGGGCCTGTTCCCGCTGCCGCCGGTGCTTGCGACGGTGGGACTCGGCCGTCTGGAGCCCGGCGACGCGTTGTTCCTCTTCACCGACGGCGCGCAGGACGCCCGGGACGCCCGTGACCGCTTCTTCCCCCTGGCGGCCACGCTGTCGAGCGCGGTGGCGGAAGGGCCGCATTTCGCACAGGCGGTCGTCGGCAGGATCTCGACCGCTCTGCGACACCACACCAGGGGCACACCACCGGACGACATCGCGCTGCTGGTACTGAGAAACGGGGAGCCCGCCAACCTGGGGGCGCGTGGAACTGCGCGAACGCCCACGACGCACCCGCAGACCACCACGGCGCCTTAGACACCACGGCGAGAAGACACTGCCGGCGATGCCGTCCGCCCCGCCACGGAGTGTCGGGCAGGCGGCCGGGCGGACGGCGGGTGCGGGCCGCCGCACTGTACGAGGGGGAGCCGGCGGCCCGGCCGGCCTCTTGCGAGGCAATTCAGTCAACCGGCCGGCGACTGTGAGCGACAGTGCGCACACCCTGCGGATTCGAGCACTCCGTTCACACCCCGTGTGAAGGCGGAACCACTAACCTGTCCGCACCGAGCCATCCGGGGGGCCCACATGCAGCCCAACACTCTGCTCGACGCGATCCTGGACGAGGCGGGGATCTCGCACGCGGGGCTGGCCGCACACGTCAACCAGGCGGGACGGGCCCGTGGCCTGTCCTTGCGGTACGAACACACCGCCGTCGCCCGCTGGTTGAAGGGGCAGCGGCCCAGGGGCCAGGTGCCCGACCTGATCTGCGAGGTGCTCGCGGGCCGGCTGCGACGGCAGGTCACCCTCGACGACATCGGCCTCGGCGTGCCCGGCGAGCCGTCCGCCCCGCACACCGGCTCGCTGTCCGGGTTCGTCGAACGGGCCACCGCCCTGTGGCGCTCCGACCAGCAGCAGCGCCCGCACATCCTGGGCGCGCCCGCGCTCACCGGCACGCCCGCCGTGATGCCGGTGTGGGAGTGGGAGAACCCGCCCGAGGACGTGGACGTCTCCCGCGGCGGCCGGCACCGGGTCACCACGGGCGACCTGGAGATGCTGCGGGCCGCCCGGGCGCACTACGAGCAGATGTACCGCAAGGCCGGGGGGATCGCGACGCGGGCCCGGATCGTCGGCTTCCTCAACGCCGAGGCCGCCCCGCTGCTGCGCGGCAGCTACACCGACGAGACCGGCCGTCAACTGCACCGGGCCACCGGCGGGTTGGTGGCGGTCGCCGGCATCTGCGCGTACGACTCCGACGCGCACGGGCTCGCCCAGCGCTACTTCCACCAGGCGCTGCGGCTCGCCAAGGCCAGCGGGGACCGGGGGCTCGGCGCGTATGTGATCGCCCTGCTCGTCAACCAGTCGCTGTTCATGCGGGAGTACCGGCAGTCGGTGGCGTTCGCGGAGGCCGCGCTGCGGGCCGCCGGCAAGCACATCACCCCGGCGCTCGCCTCCGACCTGTACGCGATGCAGGCCAAGGCCTACGCGCATCTCGGCGACGGCACCAGCGCCCTGTCCTGCATCCGGCGGGCCGAGCGGTCCGCCGAGCGCATCCGGCGCGGCTACGAGCCCGACGAGACCGGGTATGTGCAGCCCGGGCTCGTCAACGTGCAGGTGGCGGAGGCGCTGTTGAGCCTCGGGGAGATCGCGGCGGCGGGGGAGCACGCGGCGGCCGCCGTCGACAACCCGGCGCACGACCGCGGCCGGGTGCACCGGCTGGCGATGCTCAGCACCATCGAGCTGCGGCAGGGCAACGCCGACAAGGCGGTGGCCATCGCCGTGCAGATGGCCGAGCAGGCCCGGGGCATGGAGTCGCAGCGGCTGCGCGACCGGCTGCGCGCGGTGCGGGAGCACCTGGTGCGCAGCGGTTGCGCGGGCACGGCCGAGGCGGCCGAACTCATCGACGGGGCCTTGCGCGTACCGTTGTAGGTCCGGGCGGTGGTGCCCGTGTCGCTCCGAGGCGCCACAGCGTGCGCCTGCTCTCCCTCCGTCCCTGCTGCGATATTGCCACTTACTCGACGGAAGGTGGCAGAACCGTGCAGTGGACGAAACACAACGAACAAACTGTGTACTCAAACCGCTGGTTCAGCGTCAATCTCGCGGATGTCGAACTCCCCGACGGCCGGCATCTGGACCACTTCCTCATAAGGCTGCGGCCCGTCGCGGTGGCCACGGTCGTCAACGAGGCCAACGAGGTGCTGCTGCTCTGGCGGCACCGCTTCATCACCGACAGCTGGGGGTGGGAACTCGCGGCGGGGGTGGTCGAGGACGGCGAGGACATCGCCCGCGCGGCCGCCAGGGAACTGGAGGAGGAGACCGGCTGGCGGCCGGGACCCCTGCGCCACCTCATGAGCGTGGAGCCGTCCAACGGGCTCACCGACGCCCGGCACCACGTGTACTGGGCCGACGAGGGCGACTGGGTCGGGCACCCGGTGGACGACTTCGAGTCGGACCGCCGGGAATGGGTGCCCCTCAAGCTCGTCCCCGACATGGTCGCCCGCGGCGAGGTCCCGGCCGCCAACATGGCGGCCGCGTTACTTCTGCTGCACCATCTCAGGCTCGGCTAGTGTCCGATCGCCTGCCAGATCGCCACGACGAGAGCACCCACGGCGGTGAGGGCGGCGACCGCGGGCAGCGGCCAGCGCGTGTGTTCCAGTGTGTGGATCCGGGTGTTCAGCTCGTCCAGTTCCTTGGCGGTCTCCTCGCTGCGGTGCGTGAGCAGAGCCAGCCCGCCCTCCACGCGGGCGTAGGCGACGTCGAGGCGGCGTCGTAACTCTGCGAGTTCTCCGGATACGACGGGATGCTCGGGATCGGCGGTCACGAGTCCGCTCCTTTCCGTGGTCGTTTCACATCCCTTGCATGCGCAGGTGGAGTCAACTCGCCTGGTGGGCGCCTGGGGAGAGTGTGCGACGGGCATATGCGAGCCCGGAGCGCACACGGTGTGTGAATGACGCGGGCCCGGCACCTTCCCGGTGCCGGGCCCGCGCAGATGGCCGGAATCTGACCGTCTGTAATCAGCCGTACGTGTAGAAGCCCGACCCCGTCTTGCGGCCGAGCCGGCCCGCGTCGACCATCCGCTGCAGCAGCGGGGGAGCGGCGTACAGCGGCTCCTTGTACTCCTCGTACATGGACTGGGCGACCGAGGCGACCGTGTCCAGGCCGATCAGGTCGGACAGCTTCAGCGGGCCCATCGGGTGGGCGCAGCCCATCTCCATGCCGTTGTCGATGTCCTCGCGGCTGGCGATGCCCGTCTCGAACATCCGGATCGCGGAGAGCAGGTACGGGATCAGCAGCGCGTTGACCACGAAGCCGGAACGGTCCTGGGCGCGGATGGCGTGCTTGCCGAGCAGCTTCTCGGTGAACAGCTGGGCGCGGCTGATCGTGCCCTCGGACGTGGTGAGCGCCGGGATCAGCTCGACGAGCTTCTGCACCGGGGCCGGGTTGAAGAAGTGGATGCCGATGACCTGGTCGGGCCGCGAGGTCGCCACCGCCAGCTTCACCAGCGGGATCGAGGAGGTGTTGGAGGCCAGGATCGCGTCGGGCCGGGTCACGACCTGGTCGAGCACCTGGAAGATCTCCGTCTTGACCTGCTCGTTCTCGACGACGGCCTCGATCACCAGGTCACGGTCGGCGAACTCGCCGAGGTCCGTGGTGAAGCTCAGGCGGGCCAGCGTGGCCTCCTGCTCCTCCTCGGTGATCTTGCCGCGCTCGGCTGCCTTGGCCAGGGAGGTGAACAGCCGGGTGCGGCCGATCTCCAGGGCCTCGCCGGTGGTCTCGGCGACCATGACGTCCAGGCCGGCCCGGGCGCACACCTCGGCGATGCCCGCGCCCATCTGACCGCAGCCCACGACTCCGACGCGTGCAATGTCTCCCGCTGGGATGTCCGTCACATCGTCCCTTTCGCTGCTGATCCACGTCCGGGCAGGTTCACCGGGTCCCGGCGCCTGCTCCGTTCGAGCACGTTACTCCGAAGTATCGATGATCGATCGCGGGGGGCGGGTCCGCTTCCGGCATGCTGGGTCCGGAGCGATCCGCGACCGGGCGGATCCGCGGCTTTTGGGGCATGCGGATGGGACGAGTCTCACGCAGGGCGTTCGCGGTGGCGGCGCTGTCGGCTTTCACGATGATGCCCCGGGCGTCGGCCGCGCCCGGACACCGGGGCGGGGCGGCGGACTCCGAGATGCGGGGCGTGTGGATCGCGTCCGTGGCCAACCGCGACTGGCCGTCGAAGTCCGGGCTGACCGCGTCGCAGCAGCGCGCCGAACTGCTCACCCATCTCGACACGGCGGCCGGCAACCACCTCAACACCGTGTTCTTCCAGGTCCGGCCCACGGCGGACGCGCTGTGGCCCTCGCCGTACGAGCCCTGGTCGCAGTACCTCACCGGCACCCAGGGCAAGGACCCCGGCTGGGACCCGCTGGGCACCGCCGTGGAGGAGGCCCACGCCCGGGGACTTCAGCTGCACGCCTGGTTCAACCCGTACCGGATCGCCGTGCACGCCGACCCCTCCCGCCTGGCCGCCTCCCACCCCGCGCGCGAGAACCCGCACTGGGTGGTGACGTACGGCGGGAAGCTCTTCTACAACCCGGGGCTGCCCGAGGTCCGCGCCTTCGTCGAGGACGCGATGCTCGACGCGGTGGCCAAGTATCCCGTGGACGGCGTCCACTTCGACGACTACTTCTACCCGTACCCCGTGGCCGGGCAGACCTTCGACGACGACGCGGCCTACGCCGAACACGGCGGCGGCTTCCCGAACCGGGCCGCCTGGCGCCGGGCCAACACCGACCTGCTGGTGCGGGAGACGGCGGACCGCGTCAAGCAGGTCCGGCCGGACGCCCGCTTCGGCATCAGCCCCTTCGGCGTGTGGCGCAACGCCGGGACCGACCCGCTCGGCTCGGACACCAAGGCGGGCGTGCAGACGTACGACGATCTGCACGCGGACACCCGGAAGTGGGTGCGCGAGGGCTGGATCGACTACATCGTCCCGCAGCTCTACTGGAACATCGGCTTCGCCGCCGCCGACTACGCGAAGCTGGTGCCCTGGTGGGCGGAGGTCGCGCGCGGCAGCTCGACGCGGCTCTACGTCGGGGAGGCGCTGTACAAGGCCGGCGATCCGGCGCAGCCCGCGGCGTGGCAGCAGACGGGCGAGCTGTCCCGGCACCTGACGCTGGCCGGACAGCACCCACAGGTGCGCGGGCACGTCTACTTCGCCGCCAAGGACGTGGCGACCGACCGGATCGGGGCGATGGCGCGGGTCGTCGCCGACCACTACGGGCAGCCGGCGCCGCCCCCGCGCTGAGTCATGGCCCGGTGGTGGTCTCCCGGTGCCGGATCTCGGTGTCGGGTCCCGGGGAGCAGATGCCCTCGTGCCCGTCCTCGAACCGGACGCGGAACGGGGGACTGCCCTCGGGGCCGAGCACTTCGACGATCTCGCCGACCTTGTCGTGCTGACCGACCACCCTGCCGTGCTGGACAAGCTGGTCGCCCGCGGTTGCGCGCATCTGGAGCCTCCTCACGAAGTGCGGAGCAGCGGTCCGTGGCCTCCGAGTCTACGGCCGGGGGCGCCGGTCGGCAGTGGCCGTGCGCGCCCCCGCTCAGCCGCGTGATCGCTGTGTGACGGCGATGCAGACCAGCACCGCCGCGGCCGTCAGCGGGGCGGCGACCGTGAGGTGCTCGCCCAGCAGCAGCACCGACCACACCAGTGTGAGCAGCGGCTGGGCGAGCTGCAACTGGCTGGCCTTCGGGATGCCGATGGCCGCCATGCCGCGGTACCAGACGACCAGTCCGACGAACTGCGAACCCGCCGCGACCCACAGCAGGCCGGTGACGCTGTGCGCGGTCAGGTGCACGGGTTCGTGTGCCAGGGCGAGGGCGGCGACCGGCACGGTCAGCGGCAGGCACAGCACCAGCGCCCAGCCGATCACCTGCCAGCCCGGCATGACCCGGGCCAGCCGGCCGCCCTCGGTGTAACCGGCCGCGCAGACCAGCAGCGCGGCGAAGAGGTACAGGTCGGCGGTGGTCAGGGCGCCGCCGCTCTGCTGCACGGTGAAGGCCAGCACCGCCGCCGCGCCCGCCAGGGCCGCGATCCAGAAGGTGCGCGAGGGCCGGGTGCCGACGCGCAGCGCGGAGCAGAGCGCGGTGGTCAGGGGCAGCAGACCGACCACGACGGCCGCGTGCGCGGTGGTGGAGGTCTCCAGCGCCAGCGTGGTCAGCAGGGGGAAGCCGAGGACGACACCGGCCCCGACGACCGCGAGACCCGGCCAGTGCCGCCGGGCGGGCGGCGGCACGCGCAGCGCCAGCAGACAGCCGCCCGCGATCACCGCGGCCAGCACGCTCCGCACGGCGACCAGCGACCAGGGCCCGAAGCCCTCGAGACCCCAGGCGGTGGCCGGGAAGGTGAGGGAGAAGGCGACGACACCGAGGGCGGCCTGGAGCGTGCCGAAGCCGGGACGCTCCGGCTCCGAGGGTGCGACTGCTATCGATGGTGCGGCAGTAGCGCTACTCTGTGCTCTCATGCATGAGCGTAGCAGCGTGGGTGAACTGGCGGAACAGCTGAAGCGGGAGCTTGACCGCTACTCTCCGGGTGGAAAGCTGCCGTCGAGCCGGGCCCTGGTCGAGCGGTTCCGGGTGAGCCCCGTGACGGTGTCCAGGGCGCTGGCGCAGCTCGCCGCCGAGGGGCTCGTGGTCACCCGGCCCGGGGCGGGCGCCTTCCGAGCCCAGGCCCGGACGGCACCGGCCCCCGCCGGGGACACCTCCTGGCAGGAGGTCGCCCTCAGCGCCGACGGCGCGGCCGACCTCGTCCCGCGCTCCGTCGACGCCTCCGGGGTGCTGGTGTCGCTGGCCGCACCGCCGCCCGGCGTGATCGAGTTCAACGGCGGCTATCTGCACCCGTCGTTGCAGCCGGAGCGGGCGATGGCCGCCGCCCTCTCACGGGCGGGACGCCGCCCCGGCGCCTGGGGACGCCCGCCCATGGAGGGGCTGCCGGAACTGCGCGAGTGGTTCGCACGCGGCATCGGCGGCTCCTTCACCGCCGCCGAGGTGCTGATCACCGCGGGCGGGCAGTCCGCGCTCACCACCGCCCTGCGCGCCCTCGCCCCACCCGGCGCACCCGTCCTGGTCGAGTCGCCCACCTACCCCGGCATGCTCGCCATCGCCCGGGCCGCCGGTCTGCGCCCGGTGCCGGTCCCGGTGGACGCCGACGGCGTGAAACCGGCGCTGCTCGCCGACGCCTTCCGCGCCACCGGCGCCCCGGCCCTCGTCTGCCAGCCGCTCTTCCAGAACCCCACCGGCGCGGTCCTCGCGCCCGAGCGGCGTGCCGAGGTGCTGCGCATCGCCCGTGAGGCCGGCGCGTTCGTCGTCGAGGACGACTTCGTGCGCAGGCTCGTGCACGAGGACGCCGGGCCCCTGCCGCGCCCGCTGGCCGCCGACGACCCCGACGGTGTCGTCGTCCACGTCTGCTCGCTGACCAAGGCGACCTCGCCGAGCTTCCGGGTGAGTGCCCTGGCCGCGCGCGGGCCGGTGCTGGAGAGGCTGCGCGCCATCCAGGTGGTCGACACGTTCTTCGTACCGCGCCCGCTCCAGGAGGCCGCACTCGAACTCGTCGGCTCACCCGCCTGGCCGCGTCATCTGCGGGCCGTCTCGGCCGAGTTGCGGACCCGGCGGGACGCGATGACCAGCGCCCTCGCCCTGCACCTGCCGGAGCTGGCCCTGCCGCACATCCCCTCCGGCGGCTACCACCTCTGGCCCCGCCTGCCCGACGGCACCGACGAGTCGGCCCTGACCTCCGCGGCCCTGCGCGCCGGCGTCGCCCTCACCCCCGGCCGCCCGTACTTCAGCGCCGAACCCCCGGCCGCGCACCTGAGGCTCAGCTTCGCCGCGGTCGCCGGAACCGGGGAGATCGCCGAGGGCGTACGACGGCTGCGCGGGGCCTGCGACGAGGTGCTGGGATAACCGCTCGACGCTCCCGCGGGCGGGCTGCGAGCATCGCGGACATGACCGACACGCCGAGCCTGCCCGAGGGCTACGAGATCTCCACCGACCCCGGCCGCGTCGACCGCGAGCGCGTGCATTACTGGCTGTCCACCGACGCCTACTGGGCGCTGGGACGCACCCGCGAGAAGCAGGACCGGGCGATCGAGGGCTCGCTCAACTTCGGCGTCCACGAGACGGTGTCGGGGGAGCAGGTCGCCTACGCCCGGGTGATCACCGACCGGGCGACCTTCGCCTGGCTGTGCGACGTGTACGTCGACCCGTCCGTGCGCGGCAAGGGCGTCGGCAGCGCGCTCGTGGCCGCCGTACGGGAGGAGACGCGGCAGTACGGCGTGCGTCGCGTACTCCTCGCCACGCACGACGCGCACGGGGTGTACGCGAAACTCGGGTTCGCGCCGCTGGAGCGGCCCGAGCACTGGATGGCGCTCATCTTCGGCCAGTGAGGGCGGGCACACCCTCGGTAACTCGTAGGTAACACCTCTTGACCTGCCCACTTGCTGCGCCCACGATCGCCGCATGCCACTTCGGGTCACGTTCGTCGCCTCCGCGCGCAGCTCTCCGCTGCTCGCCGAGCGTTTCGAGGACCACCGGCCGCTGGACCAGGCCGGCTGGGCCGAGGTGGAGCGCCTCGCCCAGGAGCTGCTGCCGCTCGCCGCGGCGGAACTGCGCTACTGCTCGCCGACTCCGCGCAGCCGGTCGACGGGGGAGGGGCTCGGGTACGCGCCGCTGGTCCAGCTGGGCCTGCGCGACTGCGACATGGGCCGGTGGCGCGGACTGACCCTCGGCGAGGCGATGTCCCGGGAGCCGGATGCCGTGGACGCCTGGCTCGCCGACCCCCGCGCCACCCCGCACGGCGGTGAGTCGCTGGTCGACTTCATCACCCGGGTCGGCGGCTGGCTCGACACCCGGCCCGTCGAGGACGGCTGCCGGGTGGTGGCGGTGGCCGAACCGTCCGTGATCCGGGCCGCCCTGGTGTACGCCCTGAAGGCGCCGCCCTCGACGTACTGGAACATCGACGTCCGACCGCTGTCGACGACCGCCGTGACGGGCCGGGCCGGCCGCTGGAACCTGCGCCTGGACGGGGCGTCCGCTCAGCCCTCGCGCGCGTAGTCGGTCCGCAGGACCAGGTCCTTGGCGGGCCCGCCGACGCGCCACACCGTCCGCCAGTGGCCCGGGTCGTGGACCGTGAACTCGCCTCGGTAGAGGTCCGCCGAGCAGGGATGGTCGGCGACATGGCGGCCGGACGTCAGATCCAGGTCGTGGAACGGCCGTCCGTCGGCGAACAGAACCTGCGCCGTGCCGCCCGGGCCCCGCAGAAACCGCAGCGTCCGCTCGGCGGGCCGGGCGACACCCTGCCAGACGAAGGTGCCCGACTCGTGATGCAGCAGCCCGCCGGACGCCTCTGCGTCCTCGCGGAACGCGGTGGTCCCGGTGAACTCGCCCTCCGCGCCGCTCGCGAGATCCCGTACCGACCGTGACACCCGCCAGCGCCCGGCCAGATACGCCAACGCGTCCGGCACTGGCCAGAACTCGCCCATCCTGCCCCGCTCTCCGTCCCAGGCGTTCCTACGCGACCCATTGACGCGCATCCGCCCCCTCCCTATCTTGCCGTTCGAAGTGCTGATCAATGTCTGATATTTCGAACACTCCTCTACCAGAGAGCCGCGGAGTATCCATGCCACGCACCGCCGCCCGCACCCGATGGAGACTGGGTCTCACGACCACCGCCCTCCTGACGGCAGCGGCCCTCGTACCGGCCCCCGCGCACGCCGAGGACGTCACCGACTACGCGATCACCGTCGACCCGTCCGCCCAGGGCGCGAAGATCGACGACACGATGTACGGCGTCTTCTTCGAGGACATCAACCGGGCCGCCGACGGCGGTCTGTATGCCGAGCTCGTGCAGAACCGGTCCTTCGAGTACTCCACCGCCGACAACAGCTCCTACACGCCCCTGACCTCCTGGTCGGTGGGCGGCACGGCCCAGGTCGCCAACGACTCCGGGCGGCTCAACGAACGCAACCGCAACTACCTTTCCCTGGGCGCCGGTTCGTCCGTCACGAACTCCGGCTACAACACAGGCATCCGGGTCGACAAGGGTAAGCGGTACGACTTCTCCGTGTGGGCCCGTGCCGCGAGCGGCAGCACGCTCACCGTTTCGCTGAAGGACGCCGCGGGCAGCCTGGCCACCGCCCGCCAGGTCGCGGTGAAGGGCGGCTGGGCCAAGTACAAGGCCACCTTCACGGCGACCCGCACGAGCAACCGCGGCCGTCTCGCCGTCGCCTCGACGGACGCGGCCGCCCTCGACGAGGTGTCGCTCTTCCCGCGCGAGACGTACAAGAACCAGCCGAACGGCCTGCGCAAGGACCTCGCCGAGAAGATCGCCGCCCTGAAGCCGGGCTTCGTGCGCTTCCCCGGCGGCTGCCTGGTCAACACCGGCTCCATGGAGGACTACAGCGAGGCCTCCAACTGGCAGCGCAAGCGCAGCTACCAGTGGAAGGACACCGTAGGCCCGGTCGAGGAGCGCGCCACCAACGCCAACTTCTGGGGCTACAACCAGAGCTACGGCCTCGGCTACTACGAGTACTTCCGCTTCTCCGAGGACATCGGCGCCATGCCGCTGCCCGTCGTCCCTGCCCTGGTGACCGGCTGCGGCCAGAACAAGGCCACCGACGACGAGGCGCTGCTCAAGCGGCACATCCAGGACGCCCTCGACCTCATCGAGTTCGCCAACGGACCGGCGACCTCCACGTGGGGCAAGGTGCGCGCGCGGATGGGCCACCCCAAGCCCTTCCACCTGACCCACATCGGGGTCGGCAACGAGGAGAACCTCCCGAAGGAGTTCTTCGCCCGCTTCGAGCGGTTCCGGACGGCCATCAAGGCGAAGTACCCGGACATCACCGTCATCTCCAACTCGGGGCCGGACGACGCCGGCACGACCTTCGACACCGCCTGGCAGCTGAACCGCGAGGGCAAGGTCGACATGGTCGACGAGCACTACTACAACAGCCCGAACTGGTTCCTCCAGAACAACGACCGCTACGACTCCTACGACCGCAAGGGCCCCAAGGTCTTCCTCGGCGAGTACGCCTCCCAGGGCAACGCCTGGAAGAACGGCCTGTCCGAAGCCGCCTTCATGACCGGCCTTGAGCGCAACGCGGACGTCGTGAAGCTCGCCTCGTACGCCCCGCTGCTCGCCAACGAGGACTACGTCCAGTGGCGGCCGGACATGATCTGGTTCAACAACCGGGCCTCCTGGAACTCGGCCAACTACGAGGTCCAGAAGCTGTTCATGAACAACGTCGGCGACCGCGTGGTCCCCTCCAGGGCCACCGGTACCCCGAACGTCAGCGGTCCCATCACCGGCGCCGTCGGCCTGTCGACGTGGGCGACCAGCGCCGCGTACGACGACGTGAAGGTCACCTCCGCCGACGGCTCGACCCTGTTCGGCGACGACTTCTCCGGTGACGCCTCGAAGTGGAAGCACAACGGCACCGGCAGCTGGAGCGTTCAGGACGGGGCCTACGCCCAGACCGACACCGCCGCCGAGAACACCATGGTCACGGCGGGCGACCCGGCCTGGAAGGACTACGACCTGCATGTGAAGGCCACCAAGAAGTCCGGCAAGGAGGGCTTCCTGGTCGCCTTCGGCGTCAAGGACACCGGCAACTACTACTGGTGGAACCTGGGCGGCTGGAACAACACCCAGTCCGCGATCGAGCAGGCCGTGGACGGTGGCAAGGGCACCCTGATGACGAAGGCCGGGTCGATCGAGACGGGCCGGGCCTACGACATCGACATCAAGGTGCGCGGCCGCCAGGTCACCCTGTTCCTCGACGGCAAGGAGTGGGGCAGCTTCAAGGACGACAAGCCGGCCGAGCCGTTCCGCCAGGTCGTCACCAAGGGCGCCCGGACCGGTGACCTGATCGTCAAGGTCGTCAACGCCCAGTCGGTCGAGGCCCGTACCGCCGTCGACCTCGGTGGCGCCAAGGTCGCCTCCACGGCCCGCGTCACCACGCTGGCCGCCGACGAGACGGCCGTGAACACCGAGACGGACACCCCGGTGGCGCCGGTGACGTCCACCTTCCGGGGCGTGGCCGGGAAGTTCACCTACACGTTCCCGGCGAACTCGGTGACGTTCCTGAGGATCAAGCAGAAGTAGCACCCGCCGGTGTGGGCCGCCGTCCCCCGGCAGCGGCCCACACCGTGGGAATCACTGGTAGCACAGCCCGTTGCAGGACCAGGGACATCAGGTCATGCGTGCCGCAGTATGAGTCACCACCTGAAGCGCTGACCCGCCGCCCGCCGCCCGCCGCCCGCCGCGTCGCCCCTGTCCCGTGTCGCCATGAATGGGATTGCATAAACGTGCGGAGAAACGTATAGTCATGCCCTCTAAGGAGGAGGATCCATGGCGGTACGAGCGGCAGTGGCCGGAGCGAGTGGGTACGCGGGCGGGGAACTGCTCCGTCTGCTCCTGGCACACCCCGAGGTCGAGATCGGCGCCCTGACCGGCAACTCGAACGCGGGACAGAGGCTCGGTGCGCTCCAGCCCCACCTGCTGCCCCTGGCCGGCCGGGTGCTCCAGGAGACCACCCCCGAGGTCCTCGCCGGGCACGATGTCGTCTTCCTCGCACTGCCGCACGGGCAGTCCGCCGCCGTCGCCGAGCAGCTCGGCCCGGACGTGCTCGTCGTCGACATGGGCGCCGACTTCCGGCTGACCGACGCCGCGGCCTGGGAGCGCTTCTACGGCTCCCCGCACGCCGGAACCTGGCCCTACGGCCTTCCCGAACTGCCGGGTGCCCGCGCCGCGCTGGAGGGGTCCAAGCGCGTCGCGGTGCCCGGTTGCTACCCCACCGCCGTCTCCCTCGCCCTCTTCCCGGCGTACGCGGCGGGCCTGGCCGAACCCGAGGCCGTGATCGTCGCCGCGTCCGGCACCTCCGGCGCGGGCAAGGCACCCAAGCCGCACCTGCTCGGCAGCGAGGTCATGGGCTCGATGTCCCCCTACGGCGTCGGCGGCGGGCACCGGCACACCCCCGAGATCACCCAGAACCTCAGCGCGGCGGCGGGAAAGCCGGTCTCCGTGTCCTTCACACCGACCCTCGCGCCGATGCCCCGCGGCATCCTCGCCACGTGCAGCGCCAAGGCCGCCGACGGCGTCACCGGCGAGTCCTTGCGCGCCGCCTACGAGAAGGCCTTCGCCGACGAGCCGTTCGTACACCTGCTCCCCGAGGGCCAGTGGCCCGCCACGGCGTCCGTCCACGGTTCCAACGCCGTTCAGGTGCAGGTCGCGCACGACGCGGAGGCCGGCCGGATCATCGTGATCAGCGCCATCGACAACCTCACCAAGGGCACCGCGGGCGGTGCCGTCCAGAGCATGAACATCGCCCTGGGTCTCGACGAGACCACCGGACTGACGACGATCGGAGTTGCGCCGTGAGTGTGACGGCAGCAAAGGGATTCACGGCGGCGGGCATCGCCGCCGGGATCAAGGAGAACGGCAACCCCGACCTGGCCCTCGTGGTCAACACCGGCCCCCGCCGCGCCGCCGCGGCCGTGTTCACCTCCAACCGTGTGAAGGCCGCGCCGGTCCTGTGGTCCGAGCAGGTGCTGAAGAGCGGCCAGGTCTCCGCCGTCGTCCTCAACTCCGGTGGCGCCAACGCCTGTACGGGCCCCAAGGGCTTCCAGGACACTCACGCCACCGCCGAGAAGGCCGCCGAGGTCCTCGGCCGCGGCGCCATCGAGGTGGCCGTCTGCTCCACCGGCCTCATCGGCGTGCTGCTCCCCATGGACAAGCTGCTCCCGGGCATCGAGACGGCCGCCGCGTCCCTGAGCGAGCACGGCGGGGAGAAGGCCGCCATCGCCATCAAGACCACCGACACCGTCCACAAGACGTCCGTCGTCACCAAGGACGGCTGGACCGTCGGCGGCATGGCCAAGGGCGCGGGCATGCTCGCCCCCGGCCTCGCCACCATGCTCGTCGTCCTCACCACCGACGCGGCCCTGGACAGCGACGTCCTGGACCAGGCCCTGCGCGCCGCCACCCGCACGACCTTCGACCGGGTCGACTCCGACGGCTGCATGTCCACCAACGACACCGTGCTGCTGCTCGCCTCCGGCTCCGCCGAAGTCAGCCCCGCCTACGAGGAGTTCGCCGAGGCCGTACGGCAGGTCTGCGACGACCTCGGCCAGCAGCTCATCCGGGACGCCGAGGGCGCGAGCAAGGACATCAAGGTCGAGGTGATCAACGCCGCGACCGAGGACGACGCCGTCGAGGTGGGCCGCTCCATCGCCCGCAACAACCTCCTCAAGTGCGCCATCCACGGCGAGGACCCGAACTGGGGCCGCGTCCTGTCCGCCATCGGCACCACCCAGGCCGCCTTCGAGCCCGACCGGCTCAACGTCGCCATCAACGGCGTCTGGGTCTGCAAGAACGGCGGCGTCGGCGAGGACCGCGACAAGGTCGACATGCGCTACCGCGAGGTGCACGTCGTCGCCGACCTCGCCGCCGGGTCCGAGACCGCCACCATCTGGACCAACGACCTCACCGCCGACTACGTCCACGAGAACAGCGCGTACTCGTCATGACCAGTCCGACGCGGAAGCACACCGCGCTCCCCAAGGCGCAGATCCTCATCGAGGCCCTGCCCTGGCTGGTCCGGCACAACGGCAAGACGGTCGTCATCAAGTTCGGCGGCAACGCCATGATCGACGAGGACCTCAAGGCCGCCTTCGCCCAGGACGTCGTGTTCCTGCACCACGCCGGCCTCAAGCCCGTCGTCGTGCACGGCGGTGGCCCGCAGATCAGCGCCGCCCTCGACCAGCACGGCATCGTCAGCGAGTTCAAGGCCGGCCTCCGGGTGACCACCGAGGACGCCATGGACGTCGTACGGATGGTGCTGGCCGGGCAGGTCCAGCGCGAACTGGTCGGGCTGCTCAACCGGCACGGGCCGCTCGCCGTCGGCCTCACCGGCGAGGACGCCCACACCATCAGCGCCACCAAGCACCAGCCCGAGATCGACGGCGAACTCGTCGACATCGGGCGCGTGGGCGAGATCACCGCGATCGACACCGGCGCCATCGAGGCCCTGCTCGCCGACGGCCGCATCCCGGTCGTCTCGTCGATCGCCCGCTCCCAGGACGACGGACATGTCTACAACGTCAATGCTGATACGGCGGCTGCGGCACTCGCTGCTGCACTGGGCGCCGAAACCCTCATGGTCCTCACCGACGTCGAGGGCCTCTACGAGGACTGGCCGCACAGCGACGAGGTGATCAGCCGCCTCACCGCCAGCGAACTGGAACGGCTGCTGCCGGACCTGTCGTCCGGCATGGTGCCCAAGATGGAGGGCTGCCTGCACGCCGTACGGGGCGGCGTCACCACCGCCCGCGTCATCGACGGCCGGGTCCAGCACTCGATCCTGCTGGAGATCTTCACCGACGAAGGCATCGGCACGATGGTCGTGGCCGACGAGCACGAGGGGGAAGCCGTATGACCGCCCATCAGGAGTACGCCCAGCGGTGGCAGGGCGCACTCATGAACAACTACGGCACCCCGCTGCTGCCCCTGGCACGCGGCGAGGGCACCAAGGTCTGGGACGCCGACGGCACCGCCTACCTCGACTTCGTCGGCGGCATCGCCACCAACGCCCTCGGCCACGCCCACCCGGCCGTCGTCGAGGCCGTCAGCCGCCAGATCGGCTCCCTCGGTCACATCTCCAACTTCTTCATGGCCGAGCCCACCGTCGCCCTCGCCGAGCGGCTGCTCAACCTGTTCGGCCGGGACGGCAAGGTCTTCTTCTGCAACTCCGGCGCCGAGGCCAACGAGGCCGCCTTCAAGATCGGCCGGCTGACCGGCCGCACCCATGTCGTCGCCACCGAGGGCGCCTTCCACGGGCGGACCATGGGCGCCCTGGCCCTGACCGGCCAGGCCGGCAAGCGCGAACCGTTCCTGCCGCTGCCCGGCGACGTCACCCACGTGCCGTTCGGCGACGCGCAGGCCCTGGCCGCGGCGGTGACGGAGGAGACGGCGCTCGTCGTCCTGGAGCCGATCCAGGGCGAGCTCGGCGTCGTCGTACCACCCGCCGGATACCTCAAGGCCGCCCGGGCCATCACGGCCGCGACCGGGGCACTGCTCGTCCTCGACGAGGTGCAGACCGGCATCGGCCGGACCGGGCACTGGTTCGAGTACCAGGCGCACGAGGGCGTCCTGCCCGACGTCGTCACCCTCGCCAAGCAGCTCGGCGGCGGACTGCCGCTCGGCGCGACCGTCGCCTTCGGGCGGGCCGCCGACCTGCTCCAGCCCGGCCAGCACGGCACGACCTTCGGCGGCAACCCCGTGGCCTGCGCCGCCGGGCTCGCCGTCCTCGACACCATCGAGAACGAGGGGCTGCTGGAGAACGTCAAGCGGCAGAGCGAGCGGCTCCGGGACGGAATCGAGGGCCTCGGCCATCCATTGATCGATTTCGTCCGGGGTACGGGACTGCTCCTGGGTATCGTGCTCACCGAGCCGCTCGCGCCGCAGGTGCGCCAGGCGGCTCAGGAGGCCGGATTCCTGGTGAACGTGCCCGCCCCCGACGTCGTACGGCTGATGCCGCCGCTGAACCTCGGCGACGACGAGGTGGACGCGCTTCTCGGGGCGCTGCCCGGCATCCTCCAGGCAGTGAGCGGGGACGGACGATCCGGGGAATGAGACGACGATGAGCCAGGCGCAGGACCACGAGCAGCCGGGAGCGAACGGGCCCGCCGTGCCGCAGACCCGCACCGCCCGGCACCGCCGGATCGTGGACATCCTCAACCGGCAGCCGGTCCGCTCGCAGAGCCAGCTGGCGAAGCTGCTCGCCGACGACGGACTGAGCGTCACGCAGGCGACGCTCAGCCGGGACCTGGACGAGCTGAACGCGGTGAAGATCCGCAATGCCGACGGCGACCTGATCTACGCGGTGCCCAGCGAGGGCGGGTTCCGTACGCCCCGGGCGCCGCTGGGCGGGTCGGCGAAGGAGGAGCGGATGCGGCGGCTCTCGCAGGAGCTGCTGATCTCCGCGGAGGCCTCGGCGAATCTCGTGGTGTTGCGTACGCCCCCGGGGGCGGCTCAGTTCCTCGCCTCGGCGATCGACCAGGCCGAGCTGCACGACATCCTCGGGACGATCGCGGGTGACGACACGCTGATGCTGATCAGCAGGGATCCGACGGGTGGGCAGGCCCTGGCGGATCATCTGCTGAGGCTGGCGCAGAACGGGCATTGAGGGTCGTCGTTCGGGTGCGGGTGAGCCGTGGCTGATCGCGCAGTTCCCCGCGCCCCTTAGGGCGTCCGCCCCAGCTGCGGGCATGCGTGCCGCCGCCGCTGCGGGCATGCGTGCCGCTAGGGGCGGCACGGGTGGGCGCAGCGGCACCCCGTTCCGCCGGGTTGCGGACCCCCCGCCCCCAGCCGGAACCTACCCCAGCCTCGCCGCCAACCCGCCAGTGCAGCGCACCTCGTCGCCGGCCGTGATCAGCAGGGCCTCGACATCCGGCAGGGACTCCAGCCACGCCAGCCCTTCCCGCGACCCCATCGCGAACGCAGCCGTGGCCCAGCAGTCCACCCACGTCAGCCGAGGGCCCACCACCGTGACGGACACCAGGTCGGTCACGGCTGAACGCCCCGTCCGGGGATCGACGATGTGGTCCCCCCGCTCCGCCGTACCGGACGTGGCCACGGACAGCTCCCCGACCCCCGCCGCCGAGACGACCGCCGCCAGACCCCCCGGACGCAACGGGTCGGCCACCCCCACCCGCCACGGCCGCTGCCCACCCGGCGTCCCGAGCAACTGCACATCCCCGCCGCCGTTGAGGTTCACCCCGCACACCCCGGGCACCTCCGCCAGCAGCCGAGCCGCTCGCTCGACCGCCCAGCCCTTGACGATGCCGGTCGGGTCGAGGTGGCCCTCGTACGACGTGCTGAACCAGCCCTCGCTCAGACGCTCCGCCTCCGCGGCCAGCTCCAGCACCTCACCGACCTCGGGATCGCACTCCGCGACGGTCACCTCCCCACGCCGCAACCGTGAGATCTGGCTGTCCTCCCGGTACGTGCTGAACACCTCGTCGACCCGGTGCAACCCGGCGACGGCCTCGTCGAGGGCCGCGCGCACGGCGGCCGGTTCCCCGCCGCGGACGTCGAAGGAGAAGACGGTCCCCATCGTCTCCTCGGCATGACGTACCGCGGCGGGAGCCTGTGCGGAGTCGGCCACCGTGTCAGCCACCGGCCTGGTCCAGCGCCGACTGGAGGGACTCCTTGTACCCGGCGCTGGTGTACGTCGCACCGGACACGGCGTCGATCTGCGCGTTCCCGGCCGCCACGGCCGCCTGGTTGAGACGGGGGACGGACGAGGACGTGACCTGGTCGCTGCGGCCGCCCTTCGGCGCCTGGACCGCCTCGGCCTTGGTGATCTTCCCGCCGGTCACGGTCACTCGTACCTGGACCGGCCCGTACTGCGTCTGCACCGCACCGCCGGTGAGGGTCTGGGTCGTGGCCTTGCCGCCCCCCGAGCCCTGCCGCGCTCCGCCGGACGGCGCCTTGGCCTTGTCGAGCGCCGACTGAAGCGACTTCTTGTACCCCGCGCTGGTGTACGTCGCCCCCGAGACCGCGTCCACGTCCGCGCTCCCGGCCGCCACGGCCGCCTGGTTGAGGCGCGGCACCGAGCTGGCCGTGACCTGGTCGCTGCGGCCGCCCTTCGGCGCCTGGACCGCCTCGGCCTTGGTGATCTTCCCGCCGGTCACGGTCACCCGCACCTGGACCGGCCCGTACTGCGTCTGCGCGACATCGCCGGTCAGAGTCTGCGCGCCGCCCGCCCCCTGCTGGGCCCCGCCCGACGCCTTCGCCTTGTCCAGGGCCGACTGGAGGGACTTCTTGTAACCGGCGCTGGTGTACGTCGCCCCGGAGACCGCGTCGATCTCCGCGCTCTGCGCCGCCACCACCGCCTGGTTCAGCCGCGGCACCGAGCTCGCCGTGATCTGGTCGCTGCGGCCGCCCTTGGGCGCCTGGACCGCCTCGGCCTGGGTGATCTTGCCGTTGTTCATCGTCAGCCGGACCTGCACGGCGCCGTACTGCGTCTGCGCCGCGTCACCGGTGACCGCGCCGTTCACGCCGCCCTGTGGGGCCTGCCCGGCCGCCGCCGGCGGTGCCTGCCCCGCCGCCTGGGCGGAGCCCGGGTCGGAGGCCGGCTTCAGCGACAGCAGCAGCACGATCCCGGAGACGGTGGCTGCGCCGGCGAGCACGGCACGCCGGACGGGGTGAGACTTCCTCATCGTTTCCCAAACTCCTGAAGGGCTGTTGGTGTCCCGTCGCTCACATCTCGAACGACTCGTGATGGATACGGCGGGCGGGCACGCCCGCGCCGCGCAGTGCCTCGTAGACCGACTGGGCGAAGCCGGGCGGCCCGCACATGAAGACGTCGTGGTCGTCGATGTCCGGGATCTTGCGCTGGAGGGACTCCGCCGAGATGTCGGGGCGTTCGCCCTCCGGGCTGTTGACGGCGTACATCAGCCGGGCGCCGCGCTCGTCGGCGATCTTGGCGAGCTCGCCCCACAGGGCCAGGTCCTGGGTGGTGTTGGCCCGGTAGAGCAGCGTGATGTCGCCGGACGCGCCCGGCAGCGTCTCGAACAGCGCCCGCATCGGGGTGATACCGACCCCGCCCGCGACCAGCAGCACCTTGCCGCGGCTGCGCCGCTGCGCGGTCATCGCGCCGTACGGACCCTCGGCCCACACCTTGGTGCCGGGTTCGAGGTCACGCAGCCGGGAGGTGTGGTCGCCGATCGCCTTGACCGTGATGCGCAGCATGTCCGGGCGCGGCGCGGCCGACAGGGAGTAGGGGTGGGAGCTGAAGCGCATGCCGGGCGCCTTGAACCGCCAGCGGAAGAAGTGCCCGGCCTCCGCGCCCATCCGGTGCAGCTTGCGCCCGCTGATCAGCACGGACACGATCCCCGGGGTCTCCTCGATGACCGCGGCGACGCGCATGCGGTGACGCAGGTTGAGCCGGATCGGGGTGAGGATCCGGTACCAGACGACCAGCGCGGTGACCACGCCGTAGAGCCCGTACCAGAAGGTCTTGGCGGCGGGCTCGACGGCGAACTCGTTGCCGGTGGTGATCTGGTGCCAGAACGTCAGGTACACCGCCGCGTACGTGAGCAGGTGCACGTGGTACCAGGTGTCGTAGCCGATCAGGCGGCGCACCCCGCCGATCGACAGGATGCCGATGAGGAACAGCAGGCCCGTGCCGATGGCGGCCTTGCCCATGTCCGGCAGCTGGTTGATGGAGTCGGTCGTCTGCTGGACGATGTCGCCGAGTCCCTTGCCCGCCTGGAGGGCGTAGCCCCACATGATGAGGAAGACATGGGCGAGGACCAGGCAGAGCGTGTAGCGGCCGGTCATGGCGTGCCAGCGCGCGACCCGGTCGGTGCCCACCCGGCGCTCCAGCGCGGGTACCCGGGCCATCTGCAGCACCACCAGCGCCATGAGGTAGCCGGCGAGCAGGCCGGTGATCCGGCCCGCGGCCAGGATCTTGCTCGTGTTGTCCGCGAGGGACGGTGTGTTGTCCCACCACAGCCACAGTACGGCCGCCGCGCCGGCCCACAGGGCGATCAGCAGCGGGACGGCCGGGGAGCGGCGCGGGCGGATGCGGCGCATCGTCTGGCGGCGGGCGGCACGTCCGCCTGCGAGCGTGGTGGTCACGGTTCCTCCGTGGGGACTTGACCCTTGGCCCACAGATACGTGCCGCGGCACGGGAGTGTTCAGCCGTGGTCGCCCTGCCGTCAGAGCCGGGTGACGGCCGTGCTGCCGCCGCGCGTCCCCACGGCGATGTGCGGCCGCCGCGCGGGGTCGGCCCAGCGCAGGATCCGCTTCATCGCGCCCTCGGGGACGGAGACACAACCGGCCGTCGCCCCACGCCCGTTCACATGGAGGAAGATGCCCGCGCCCCGCCCCCGCACGGGACGCTCGTAGTTGAAGCCGATGACGAGCGCGTGCGCGTACTGCGCGCGGTACGTGATCAGGTGCTCGGCCTCGGCGGCCCGGCAGTCGGCCGCGCGGGGCTCGCTCCAGCGGTTGTAGGAGCGGGAGTCGTTGTCCTGGCACCACCAGGAGTCCTCGTGCACCCGGCGGTAGGGGTAGGCCGTCCCGGGCGGCGCCGCCTCGATGCCGAAGGCGTACGGCAGGCCGTAGAGGCCGGTGGGTGTGGTGTTCGTCCCCTGCGTGCGCGTGGCGCCGGCGGCGAGGCCCTTCGCCCCGAACCGGGCGGGCGCCGAACCCCTCTGCACCCAGCGTCCGCCCTGACGGTCCCACCACGTCACCGTGCCCGTCGTCGAGGCCCGCTTCGGGGCCACCGCGGTGATCAGCTGGGTGCCGCCGCCGGTGTCCGCCATCCGGGCCGGCAACGGCGGCGACGCGGGGGCGGGCGGCGGTCCGGCGCCGAGCACGGCCAGGGCACAGAGGGCGAGGGCGACGGCACCGGGGCGCATGCCTCAGACGGTAGAGGGAGGCAGCGGCAGCGGCAGCCCGGGTAGTCCGTCCAGGCTGGTGGCGATGTGCTCCTTCTTGGTGAAGTAGGCGCTCAGGGAGGCGTCGTCCTCGCGGGCGAAGCGCTTGCCGTGCAGATCCCGGTCCTCCTCGTACGCCATGAAGGGCACCCCGTAGCCGCAGGTGTCGCGGACGAGTTCGGCGGTGACCACGATGATCGCCCGCAGGCCGTGCGGCGCGGGGTCGATGTCGGGGAAGCGCGCGAGCAGTTCCCCGAAGCGGGGGTCGTCGCGGAAGACCGGCTCACCCCTGCCGTGCACGCGGACGATGTTCGGCGGACCCTGGAAGGCGCACCACATCAGGGTGATCCGCCCGTTCTCCCGCAGATGGGCGATGGTCTCGGCGTTGGAGCCCGCGAAGTCGAGGTAGGCCACCGTGAGCTCGTCGAGCACCACGAAGGAGCCCTTCAGGCCTTTGGGGGAGAGGTTGACCGTGCCGTCGGCGGCCAGGGGTGCGGTGGCGGTGAAGAAGACCGGCTGCGCCTCGATGAAGGTGCGGAGCCGGCCGTCTATGCGCTCGTGAGTCTTTCCCATGTCGAACGATTATTGCCGTAAGTCTTTCGCCCGTCTAAGGAATTGCGGGGTCCGGTCACCTCTGCCGGACCCCGCGGGCCGGTGTCCGAGTGGCCGCCCCGGCCGGCGCTCACACGGGGCGGCCACAGCGCCTGTCACCTCACTTGGTGAGTGTGCAGGCGGCCAGGGAGTCCAGACCGGCCGGCTTCTCGGCCGTGCGGCCGATGGCCGTGGCGATGCGGTTGACGGTGGAGATCCGCTTGTCCTCCAGGGGGCCGAGGATGGCGTTCTGGACGAAGTTGGGCCCGCCCTGGCCGACCGTGTCGACCAGACGCTTGTTGGCCTCGGCGACCTGCGTGTCCAGCAACGCCAGGTTCCGGTCGACCTCCGCCTTCGCCGAGGCGGGGACCGCCGGCAGCTGGGAGGCGACGTCCGGGCAGCTGATCGTGCCGGCACCGGCGTTGCCCGCCTGGCCCGCACCGGCGCCGCCCTCCTGGGCACCCCCGCCGGCCTCCGCGCCGCCTTCTTCGCCGCCCGCACCGGCACCGGCCTCTCCGCCGGCCTCCGCACCGGCACCGGCACCGGCGCCCGCCTCACCGCCCGCCGCCTCGCCCGCTCCCGCGCCGCCACCGGCGTTGAGCTGGCAGGCCGCGAAGGCCTCCAAGCCCTCGGGCTTCTCGGCGGCCCGCCCGATGGCCGTCTCGATGCGGTTGAGGGCGGCGACGCGCTTGTCCTCCAGGGGGCCGAGGATGGCGTTCTGGACGAAGTTGGGTCCGCCCTGGCCGACCGTGTCGACCAGACGCTTGTTGGCCTCCTGGATCTGGGTGTTCAGCTGGGCGAGGTTGCGGTCGACCTCCGCCTTCGCCGAGGCCGGGACCGCGGGCAGCTGACCGGTGACGTCCGGGCAGCTGATGGTGCCGGGGCCGGCCAGCGTCCGGGCGTTCCCGGCGCCGCTGTCGGGCGTCTCCCCGGCGAGGGCGAAGCCGGCGATCACCGTGCCGGACAGCGCCACCGCGGCGGCGCCGCCGATGAACGTGACGCGACGCTTGTTGTACTTAGGAAGAGCCCTGGACATACGGATGCCTCACTACGGGGTCGGGGGTGTCGTCGGTGTCGTAACGCGGCGCCTGCGTTCGGCGAGAGGTACGGGTAAGCGGTTTCTCGCGTTCAAGGAATCCTCAAATTCCTCTCACGTGACCGGAAACCGTTCCTCGGTCCCGTCGAATTGACGAATCATGCAGAGCTCTGCATACTCATGCATGACGGTGAGGCATCCACACCCCTTGAGGAGCACGCAGGTGAGCAGCAACAGCGGTGATGTCCGGCTCTGGGGCGGCCGTTTCGCCGACGGCCCCGCCGAGGCCCTGGCGAAGCTGTCCGCGTCCGTCCACTTCGACTGGCGGCTCGCGCCGTACGACATCGCCGGATCCCGTGCCCACGCGCGCGTGCTGCACAAGGCCGGGCTGCTCACGGCCGACGAGCTGACCCGCATGATCGCCGGTCTCGACCAGCTGGAGGCGGACGTCGCCGACGGCTCCTTCGTGGGCACGATCGCCGACGAGGACGTCCACACCGCCCTGGAGCGCGGCCTCCTGGAGCGCCTCGGCCCGGACCTCGGCGGCAAGCTGCGGGCCGGCCGCTCCCGCAACGACCAGGTCGCGACGCTCTTCCGCATGTACCTGCGCGACCACGCCCGGGTCGTCGGCGGCCTGATCGCCGAGCTCCAGGACGCGCTGATCGGCCTGGCCGAAGCCCACCCGGACGTGGCCATGCCCGGCCGTACGCACCTCCAGCACGCCCAGCCCGTCCTCTTCGCCCACCATGTCCTGGCCCACGTCCAGTCCCTGTCCCGGGACGCGGAGCGGCTGCGCCAGTGGGACGCGCGCACGGCGGTCTCGCCCTACGGCTCCGGCGCCCTGGCGGGCTCCTCCCTCGGGCTCGACCCGGAGGCGGTGGCGAAGGACCTGGGGTTCGAGCACGGCTCGGCCGGCAACTCCATCGACGGCACCGCCTCCCGGGACTTCGTCGCCGAGTTCGCCTTCATCACGGCGATGATCGGGGTCAACCTCTCCCGGATCGCCGAGGAGGTCATCATCTGGAACACGAAGGAGTTCTCCTTCGTGACCCTGCACGACGCGTTCTCCACGGGCTCGTCGATCATGCCGCAGAAGAAGAACCCGGACATCGCCGAGCTGGCCCGCGGCAAGTCGGGCCGCCTCATCGGCAACCTGACGGGTCTGATGGCCACGCTCAAGGCCCTCCCGCTCGCGTACAACCGCGATCTCCAGGAGGACAAGGAGCCGGTCTTCGACTCCATCGACCAGCTGGAGGTCCTGCTCCCGGCCTTCACCGGCATGATGGCCACCCTCACCGTCCACCGCGAGCGCATGGAGGAACTGGCGCCGGCCGGCTTCTCCCTCGCCACGGACATCGCCGAGTGGCTGGTCAAGCAGGGCGTCCCGTTCCGCGTGGCCCACGAGGTGGCGGGGGAGTGCGTGAAGGTCGCCGAGTCGCAGGGCAAGGAGCTGGACGCCCTGACGGACGAGGAGTTCGCGAAGATCTCCGCACACCTCACTCCCGAGGTGCGGACGGTCCTGAACGTCCCGGGCGCCCTGGCCTCCCGCGACGGCCGGGGCGGTACGGCCCCGAGCGCGGTCGCCGTCCAGCTGGCCGAGGTGAAGGCGGACGTGACGGTCCAGCACGAGTGGGCAGTGGCCAAGCAGCAGGCCTGAGGGAATCCGCCCTCAGGGGCGCGGGGAACTGCGCGAACAAGCGCAGACGACCCGCACTCGCCGAAACACCGCAACGGTCGAGCTCAAAGGCGAAGGTCATCGCGGGTTACGTTGGTCGTCAGCCGTCGACCGAACGGAGCCAGCGATGCCCTTCGCCCGTCTCGCGAACGCCACAACCCCCACCTGCCACATCGGCCTTGGCCTCGCCGCCGTAGGACGCCCCGGCTATATCAACCTCGGCCGAGACGAAGACCTCGGAGAGGACCGCAGCGTCGAGGCGCTGCGCACCCGCACCCACGAACTCCTCGACGCCGCCTACGCCCAGGGCGTGCGCTACTTCGACGCCGCCCGCTCCTACGGCCGTTCCGAGGAGTTCCTCGCCGACTGGCTGAAGGGCAGGCCCGGCCTCGACGACATCGTCGTGGGCAGCAAGTGGGGCTACACCTACACCGCCGACTGGTCCACCGACGCCGAGACGCACGAGGTCAAGGACCACACCCTCGCCACCTACGAACGGCAGCGCGCGGAGAGCGACGCCCTGCTCGGCGACCGGCTCGACCTCTACCAGATCCACTCGGTCACCCCGGACAGCCCGGCCCTGACCGACAAGGAACTGCACACGAAGCTCGCGGAAGCCGCCGCGCAGGGCCTCACCGTCGGCTTCTCCACCAGCGGCCCCGCCCAGGCGGACGCGATCCGCGCCGCCCTCGCCGTGACGGTCGACGGCGAACCCCTCTTCCGTACCGTGCAGTCCACGTACAACGCGCTGGAGACCTCCGCCGCCCCCGCCCTCGCCGAGGCGCACGACGCCGGACTCACCGTGATCGTCAAGGAGGGCATGGCCAACGGCCGGCTGGCCGGGCCGCACGCTCCGGATGTCGTCAAGGAGATCGCCGAGGCGGCCGGGCTGGGCTGCGACGCCGTCGCGCTGGCCGTGATCCTCCGCCGCCCCTGGGCCGGTGTCGTCCTCTCCGGCGCCGCCACCACCAGCCAGCTCGCCTCCAACCTGCACGCGGCCGTGGTCGATCTCGACGACGACCAGCTGAGCCGCCTCGACGCGCTGGTGGAGGAGCCGCAGGCGTACTGGGAGCGGCGCGCACGGCTGCCCTGGCACTGATCACCGTTTTCCGCATACACACCCGCCAGCCGTGAGGCGCGCATGCCCCGGGTGAGACACTGATGTCTCACATGCGCTATGGTCGTCTCATGGCTGTCGATCCTGAGCACGTGCTGCGCGCCGCCGCGGCCCTGCTGACCCGCAGATCCACCGCGACCATGGACGAGGTCGCCAAGGCCGCCGGGATCAGCCGGGCCACGCTGCACCGCCACTTCGCGGGCCGCGACGCCCTCGTCCGGGCACTGGAGGCCCTGGGCATCGCCGAGTGCGAGGCCGCCCTGGACGCGGCCAGGCTCGACGAGGGCCCGGCGAGCGACGCCGTACGCCGGTTGGTCGCAGCCGTCGAACCGGCCGCCGGACTCCTCGCCTTCCTCTACACCGAGAACCAGCTGTTCGAGGGCGAGGAACAGAACGCGGGCTGGGCCCTGATCGACGACCGGATCTCCGCGTTGTTCCGCCGCGGCCAGCTGAGCGGAGAGTTCCGCATCGACCTCACGCCCGTCTGGCTCACCGAGGCGCTGTACGGCCTGCTGGCCTCCGGCGCCTGGATGGTGCACAGCGGCAAGGGCGCCCCCAAGGACTTCCAGCACATGATCGTCGAGCTGCTGCTCGGCGGCGCACTCAGAAGAGAGGAATCATGACCAGCACCCTGCAGCCGGCGACGACGACGGAGGCGGTGAAGCGCCCGGGCCGCTGGCTCGCGCTCGGCGTACTCGTGCTCGCCGTGCTGCTGGTGGCCGTCGACGCGACCGTCCTCGGTCTCGCGACCCCCTACATCAGCGAGGATCTGAAGCCCTCCGGCACCCAACTGCTGTGGATCGGTGACGTCTACTCGTTCGTCATCGCCGGTCTGCTCGTCTCCATGGGCAGCCTCGGCGACCGGATCGGCCGCAAGCGGATCCTGCTGATCGGCGCGACCGCGTTCGGTGCGATATCCGTCTTCAACGCCTACGCCACGACACCCGAGATGATGATCGTCGCCCGGGCGCTGCTCGGTGTCGCGGGCGCCACCCTGATGCCGGCCACGCTCGCCCTGATCCGCAACCTCTTCCACGACCCGCGCGAGCGCAGCCTCGCCGTCGGCATCTGGGGCGCCACCGCCTCCGCGGGTACGGCCATCGGCCCGATCGTCGGCGGGTTCCTGCTGGAGCACTTCTGGTGGGGCTCGGTCTTCCTGATCAACCTGCCCGTGATGGTCGTCCTGGTCGTCGTCGGGATCAAGCTGCTGCCGGAGTCGCGCACCGCCCAGCCCGGCCCCTGGGACCTGGTCAGCGTGGTGCTGTCGCTGGTCGGCATGATCGGCGTCGTGTACGCGATCAAGGAGGCCGCCACCCACGGCTTCGCGTGGAGCGCCCTGGCCGCGGGTCTGCTGGGCGCGGCCGCCCTGTACGGCTTCGTCCGCCGCCAGCTCAGGCTGCCGACGCCGCTGCTCGACATGCGGCTGTTCCGTCACCGTGGCTTCAGCGGGGCGGTGCTGGCCGACCTGCTGACCATTCTCGGCCTGTCCGGGCTGGTGTTCTTCCTGTCCCAGTATCTGCAACTCGTCCAGGGCAGGCGCCCCTTCGAGGCAGGGCTGGCCGAACTGCCCGCGGCGGTCGGTGCGGTGGTGGCCGGACTGATCGCGGGGCGCGCGGCCCGGCGCTTCTCGGTACGGGCCGTGGTCTCCGGCGGCCTCGCGGCGATCGGCCTGGCACTGGCCGCGCTGACGGTGCTCGACCAGTCCACGGGCTATCCGCTGCTCGGTGCCGCGCTGCTGGTGGTCGGCGTGGGTGCCGGCTTCTCGTTCACCGTGACGGCGGACGTGATCCTCTCCAGCGTGCCCAAGGAACAGGCGGGTTCGGCCTCCGCCGTGTCCGAGACGGCGTACGAACTCGGTGCCGCGCTCGGTATCGCCGCGCTCGGCTCGATCGTGACCGGCGTCTACCGCGACTTCACCGGCCCCGCGGGCACTCCGGCAGCGGCCCACGAGTCCCTGGGCGGCGCCGTAGAGGCAGCCGCCCAGATGCCCGCCCACAACGCCGCGACCATGCTGGAAGCGGCCCGCACATCCTTCGTCGACGGCCTGACCCTGGCAGCGGGCGCAGGCGCGACAGTCCTACTGGCCGCAGCCCTGGCAGCGTGGTTCCTCCTGAGGAACCAGAACCTGGAGGACACGCCCTGAGGGGGCGCGGGGAACTGCGCAACACGGAATGGGGCTTCACCCGACCACGCCCTGGAGGACACGCCCTGAGGGGCGCGGGGAACTGCGCAACACGGAACCGGGCTTCACCCGACCACGCCCTGGAGGACACGCCCTAAAGGGGCGCGGGGAACTGCGCGACAAGCCCCGTCCCACCCGCAGCCGCCAACGAAACGGTCACCCCACCCCCCACCCGCGCCCCGAAAAACCTACGCCGCTTCCTTCGCCTTGCTGGCGTACATGTCCACATACTCCTGCCCGGACAACCGCATGACCTCGGTCATCACCGAGTCCGTCACAGCCCGCAGCACATACCGATCCCGGTCCATCCCCTCGTACCGGGAGAACTCCATCGCCTCACCGAACCGCACCGTGACCTTCCCGGGCCGAGGCAACCCCGCCCCACCCGGCTGCAACTTGTCCGTACCGATCATGGCGAACGGAACCACCGGCGCCCCCGTCATCAACGTCAGCCGCGCGATCCCCGTCCGCCCCCGGTACAACCGCCCGTCGGGCGACCGCGTCCCCTCCGGGTAGATGCCGAACATCCGGCCTTCCTCCAGCACCCGGCGCCCGGTCATCAGCGCGGCGACACCACCCCGGCCACCGTCACGGTCCACCGGGATCATGCCGACCCCGGTGAAGAACCACGCCATCAGCCGGCCCTTGAGGCCCTTGCCGGTCACGTACTCGTCCTTGCCGATGAACACGACCTGGCGGTCACAGACCAGCGGCAGGATCATCGAGTCGATGAACGTCAGGTGGTTGCCGGCCAGGATGACCGGGCCATCGCCCGGAATGTGCTCCGCACCCTCCACCTGTGGGCGGAACATCAGGCGCATGATCGGGCCGAGCGATGCCTTGATGAACGCGAAGCGGGACAACGGGCCCTCCGGTGTCAAGGGATTCTGTATGAGTCTGTGCAGGTGAGGACGATACTCGTGGCCCCGGCCATCGCGCACATCGGGCACGGCGACTTCACCGAGGCCTTACGCACTGTTGACGCGTGTTTACCTGCGGTGGCCCGCCGCCGACGATCCGAAACACGGCCGACACGATGTGACGCACATCGCCCGGGAGCACATCGGACGCGTTCCCAGAACGGCCCGACCGAATCGAACGGACGCGATGGGCCGTCAACTCATTCTCCCCACCAGCCACTACGACATCCGACATCACCCGCGTGTTCCGCCCGGGGTCTCCCACTCGTCATGTACGCGCCCCTACGATCGGCCCGCACCGACGAGCCGATCGGCCAGAGAGGGCACTCATGGGAACGCAGGAGTCGAACGAAGAAACGAGCGGTACGGGACGGCGGGCCCTGCTCGGCGCGGCGGTCCTCGGCGCCGGCGGAGCGGTCCTCGGCACGGCCGGCCCGGCCCGCGCCGACACCGCCCGGCACGGCGGAGGCGGAGTCAAGAGCCTGCCCAGGCCGACGATCATCGGCCACCGCGGCGCCAGCGGCTACCGCCCGGAGCACACCTTCGGCTCGTACCAGCTGGCCCTCGATCTGGGCGCCGACATCGTCGAGGCGGGCGACCTGGTCCCGACGAAGGACGGTCACCTGGTCTGCCGCCACGAGCCGGAGATCGGCGGCACCACGGACGTCGCCGACCACCCCGAGTTCGCCGGCCGCAAGACGACCAAGCTGCTCGACGGCGTCTCCACCACCGGCTGGTTCGCCGAGGACTTCACGCTCGCCGAGCTGAAGACGCTGCGCGCGGTCGAGCGCATCCCGGCCAACCGCCCGCACAACACCCTCTACGACGGCCGCTGGGAGATCCCCACCTTCGAAGAGGTCCTGAGGTGGCAGGACGAGCAGACCCGCAAGCGGGGCAAGCAGGTGTGGATCTACCCCGAGCTCAAGCACCCCACCTACTTCCGCAAGCAGGGCCTCCCGATCGAGGAGCGCGTCGCCAAGCTGCTGCACCGGCACCGCAAGGACCGGCGCACCTCCCCGGTCATCCTCCAGTCCTTCGAGCCGACCAGCATCCAGCGGCTGCACAGGCTCGTCGACAACCCGCTGGTCGTCCTGCTGTCCTCGGCGGACTCCCGGCCCTGGGACTTCGTCGAGACCGGCGACCCGCGCACCGTCGCCGACCTGGTCGAGCCCGCCGGCCTGAGGGAGATCGCCTCCTACGCGCAGGGCATCGGCCCGACCCTGGACCTGGTCGTCCCGCGCGACGCCCAGGGCAACCTCACCCGGCCGACGACCCTTGTCCGCGACGCGCACAAGGTGGGCCTGATCCTGCACCCGTACACCATGCGCAACGAGAACCCGTTCCTGCCCACGAACTTCCGCAAGGGCACGGACGCGGACGCCTACGGTGACGTCTTCGGTGCCTACCAGGCCTACTTCGCGACCGGCATCGACGGCGTCTTCACCGACCAGCCCGACACGGGGCTGCTGGCCCGCCAGGACTTCAACGGCTGAGCACCTCCGGTGTCCGAGCCCGTCAACATGCGGGCTCACACGCCCCCCGGTCGAGTGGGCTTCGGCCGCCCGGGCAACCCGCCGCCCGGGTGGCCGCGTCGCTCCGCATATGACGCACGACCTGGTCACCGCCCTGCGCCCGCTGCTCACCGCCGAGGCCTCCGCGGAGGCATATTCCACCGGAACCGAGCCGGGCGACCTGGAGCAGGCGGTCTGGCTCCGGCTCCTGGAGCGCCTCGACGCCGAGGATCCGCCGGCCGACCCCCAGGAGTGGCTCCGCCGTGCCGTTCGCTCCGAGGCGCGCCGCACCCGCCGTACGAGCCGCCTCGAACGGCCGTACGCCGTCGAACCGGTCGACGACGGCGAGCGCGGTCCCGAACAGCTCGCCCTCGCCGCGGCCCGCGGCCGGGCCCTGCGCGCGGCCGTTCGTCGCCTCCCGGGCCGCTGCCCCCGGCTGATGGAGGCCCTGCTCTCGCCGGAGGACCCGACATACCGGGAAATCGCAGGGGAGTTGGGTATCTCACAGGGGAGTCTTGGCCCGGAACGTTCCAGATGCCTGGGATGTCTCCGGAGATTGCTCGCACCGGAGGTTGCGGCCGGTTGAGGACGGGGATAGGAGTGGGGGACGACAGGTGATCAGATGAGCGGGAGGCGTGCGCACATGGGCATGAGCGTGACCATCTCTGCGGCGACCGAGCAGGACGCGGAGCAGATCTTCAGACTGCAGTACCTGTGCTTCCAGCGAGAGGCGGCGCTGTACGGGAACTACCGCATCGACCCGCTCGTCCAAACCCTCGACTCGGTCCGCGAAGAGGTCGCGCGCGACTGCGTCTTCGTGGCCCGGCTCGGCGACGAGGTCGTCGGCTCGGTACGCGGCGCGGCCACCGAGGACGGCGCCGCCGCGATCGGCAAGCTCTGCGTCCACCCCCGGCTCCAGGGCCACGGCATCGGCGCCCGCCTCCTCCGCGCGGCCGAATCGGCCCTCGCCGGTCAGCACGGCGCCACCCGCTTCCGTCTGCACACCGGCCACCGCAGCGAGGGCAACCTCCGCCTCTACCGCAAGGTCGGCTACGAGACGGTGGGCACGTCCCAGGGCGCCGACGGCGTACCGATGATCGTCCTGGAGAAACCGGCGAGCACCTACGCTGCGACGGCGTGACGACCGGCCCTCGTCAGGGGCGCGGGGCTGTGCCGATGTGCGGCTCCGACGCGTGGGCGCGAGCAACCACACACGGCCCGCGCCCGCCTGACGAACCTCAGGCGGCACCCTCCCGAGGCGCACCCTTCCGCAACCAGTAAATGGCGGACAAGGGCAAGAGCACGGGGATGAACAGATACCCCATCCCGAAGTCCGACCACACCGTCGCGTCGGGAAACGCCGACGGCTCGACCAGGGTCCAGGTCCCCACCGTCAGCACCCCGACCAACTCCGCGACACAGCACGCCAGGGCCACCCTGCGGGCCGTCTCCCCGCCCCGCACCAGCGTGTACGTGATGAACCCGTACACGACACCGGCCACCGCCGACAGCGCATACGCGAGCGGCGCCCGGTCGAACTCCGTCGCGATCTGATACGCGGACCGCGACACCGCCCCCACGACCATCACGCCGTACAGCCACACCAGCAGCGTGCCCGGACCGCTGATCAGCCGGCGCCGGTTCACCTCAGCCTCCCCAGATGTCATAGAGACGCACCTCCAGCACCGCCAGCACCACACCGCCGGCGGCGACCGTCACCGAACCCCAGCGGGTCCGCTCGGCCAGTGACATGAACCCGGCGGCCGGGACGCACGCGAACGCGCCCAGCAGATACGCCACGAAGATCGTCGTGCCCTGCTCCGGCTTCTCGCCCTGCGCGAGCAGCACGATCCCCACCACCAGCTGGATCAGCGACAGCAGCGTGACCACGGCCATCCCGATGAAGTGCCAGTCCTTCGTCGGCTGGTCGCGGTAGGCCGCCCAGCCGCACCAGGCGGCGAGCAGCAGCGCGGCGACGCCGGTCACCAGCGTCAGGGCATCAAGCATGCTGCGACCCTATTACGGCCGAAAAGGCCCGATGCCCGCGGCCCTGGCCTGCACCGTAGGGTCGGGGGCATGACGATCCACGCGCAGGCCCTGCTCTTCGACAACGACGGAACCCTCGTCTCCTCCCTCGCCTCGGTGGACCGCTGCTGGACCCGGTGGGCCGGGGAGTACGGGATCACGGCCGAGCAGTTCGCGCGGATCGAGCTGCACGGCCGGCCGGCCGCTGAGATAGCCGCCGATCTGCTGCCCGCCGAAGTCGTGCCCCAGGCCGTCGCGCGGATCGAGGACCTGGAGGTGGAGGACGTGCCGAACGACGGGGTGCGGCTGCTGCCGGGCACCCGGGCCTTCCTCGACGTGCTGCCTGCCGAGCGCTGGGCCGTGGTCACCTCCGCCACCCGGCGGCTGGCCGAGGCCCGCCTCGACGCCGTCGGCATCCTGCCCAAGACCCTCGTCGCCGCCGACGACATCACGCGCGGCAAGCCCGACCCCGAGCCCTATCTGCTCGCCGCCCGCGCGCTCGGCGTCGACCCCGCGCACTGCGTGGTCTTCGAGGACGCCCCGGCGGGCCTCGCGGCCGGACGCGCCGCCGGCATGACCACCGTGGCGTTGACCACAACCCACCAGGCCCACGAGCTGCGCGCCGATCTGATCGTCGAGAACCTGTCGGCCCTGTCCGCACTGGTCACCGACGAAGGCGTGCGGATCTCCGCGCGCGGCTGACCCGCCGCGACCCCGTCCACCGCTGTCCAGCATCCGGACAGCGGAGGGCTGGTCAGGACCGTACCCATGTTTTACTGACGACATGACCACGACGAGCGACCGCATCCCCGCGACCGAGGCGACCATGACGCCCGGTGCTCGTTGTATGTGTCGAATGTGCGCCTTCTAGAGGGCCCCTGCACCACCCCTGAGCTCGCGCCCCGAAGCGAGACGCGGCTTGTCCGCACGCCCTGAGCGCTGCGTGACCCGAAGCCGCCCCGCGCACATGTTCTCCCCGGTTCCACTCCCCAGCGAGAACCGTGTCGCGTCCCTGACCGAATGCACCTGTGCCCGGGCACACCCACGCCCGCGCACTCGACAGTGACGGAATCCCAGTGATCACCACCTCGGGCCTGACCAAGGTCTACCGTGCACGCGGCCGCGAGGTCACCGCCCTGGACGGCGTCGACCTGCACGTCCGCGAAGGCGAGGTGTACGGCGTCATCGGCCAGTCCGGCGCCGGCAAGTCCTCGCTCATCCGCTGCGTCAACCTGCTGGAACGCCCCACCTCCGGCACCGTGACCGTCGCCGGGCAGGACCTCACCGCCCTGGCCGGCCGCGGCCCGCGCGCCGGGAAGGAACTGCGCCGGGCGCGCAGCCGTATCGGCATGGTCTTCCAGCACTTCAACCTGCTGTCCTCCCGGACCGTCCAGGACAACGTCGAACTGCCGCTGGAGATCCTCGGGAAGTCCGGGCAGGAGCGCTCCCGCAAGGCGCTGGAGCTGCTGGACCTGGTCGGCCTCGCCGACAAGGCCTCGTCCTACCCCGCGCAGCTGTCCGGCGGCCAGAAGCAGCGCGTCGGCATCGCCCGCGCCCTGGCCGGCGACCCCAAGGTGCTGCTGTCCGACGAGGCCACCAGCGCCCTCGACCCCGAGACCACCCGCTCGATCCTGGCGCTGCTGCGCGACCTCAACCGCCAGCTCGGACTGACCGTACTGCTCATCACCCACGAGATGGACGTCGTGAAGTCGGTCTGCGACTCGGCCGCGCTGATGGAGAACGGGCGCATCGTCGAGTCGGGCACCGTCAGCGAGCTCCTCGCGACGCCCGGCTCCGAACTCGCCTCGGCGCTGTTCCCGCTCGGCGGCGAGGCCTCCGGTGAGGACCGCACGGTCGTCGACGTCACCTTCCAGGGCGAGAGCGCCACCCAGCCCGTCATCTCGCAGCTGGCCCGCACCTACAACATCGACATATCGATCCTCGGCGCCGCCATCGACACCGTCGGCGGCCTCCAGGTCGGCCGGATGCGCATCGAACTGCCCGGCCGCTACGAGGACAACGTCGTGCCCATCGGCTTCCTGCGCGAACAGGGCCTCCAGATCGACGTCCTGGGCCACGAGTCCGAACTGGTGAAGGAAGGTGCGAAGTGACCTGGTCCGAGATGCAGCCCCTGCTGGAGCAGGCGTGTTGGGACACCCTCTACATGGTCGGCTGGTCCACGCTCATCGCCGTCGTCGGCGGACTGCCGCTCGGTGTCCTGCTGGTCCTGACCGACCGCGGGGGCCTGCTGCAGAACCTCGCCGCCAACAAGGTCATCGGCCAGGTCGTGAACATCGCCCGCTCCCTGCCGTTCATCATCCTGATGGTCGCGCTGATGGGCTTCACCCGCTCGATCACCGGCACGACCATCGGCGTCGAGGCGGCCATCGTGCCGCTCGCCGTCGGCGCCATCCCGTTCTTCGCGCGCCTGGTCGAGACGGCCGTCCGCGAAGTGGACCACGGGCTCGTCGAGGCCGTGCAGTCCATGGGCGGCAACACCTGGACCATCGTCCGCAAGGTGCTCGTGCCGGAGTCCCTGCCGTCGCTGATCTCCAGCACCACCACCACGATCGTCGCCCTCATCGGCTACTCCGCCATGGCGGGCACCGTCGGCGCCGGAGGCCTCGGAGACATCGCCATCCGCTACGGCTACCAGCGCTTCGAGACCCAGCTGATGTGGATCACCGTCGCGATCCTCGCCGTCGTCATCTCGGTCATCCAGTTCGCCGGCGACTACGCGGCCCGCTCCCTGCACCGCCGCGGCGCCCACTCCGGCCCCGCCCCCAAACTGCGGCTCCTCAAAGCCGCCTCCTGAACCCCCTGTTTACCCACAACGGGGTCGCACCACCGCAAGGCCATAAGGAAAGGCACTTTTCGTGCGTAACACCGCCAAGATCACCACCGCCGTACTCGCCGCCGGAGCCCTCACCCTCGGGCTCAGCGCCTGCGGAGCGGACAGCTCCGGCACCGACGGACCCCTGATCGTCGCCGCCAGCCCCGTCCCGCACGCCGAGATCCTGACCTTCGTCAAGGACAACCTGGCGAAGAAGGAGGGCCTCGACCTCCAGGTCAAGGAGTTCACCGACTACGTCACGCCGAACACGGCGACGCAGGACGGCTCCGTCGGCGCCAACTACTTCCAGAACAAGCCGTACCTCGACGACTTCAACAAGAAGAACGGCACCGACATCGTGCCCGTCGTCACGGTCCACCTGGAGCCGCTCGGCCTCTACTCCCACAAGGTCAAGAAGGCCGACGACCTGAAGAGCGGTGCGACCGTCGCCATCCCCAACGACACGGTCAACGAGGCCCGCGCCCTCAAGCTCCTCGCCTCCGACGGGCTCATCACCCTCAAGGCCGGCGTCGGCAACGAGGCGACCCCCTCCGACATCACCGAGAACCCCAAGAACCTCAAGTTCAAGGAGCTGGAGGCGGCCCAGACACCGCGCTCCCTCGACGACGTGGACGCCGCCGTGGTCAACGGCAACTACGCCATCGAGTCCGACCTCAAGCCCTCCAAGGACGCCCTGGTCCTGGAGTCGCCGAAGAACAACCCCTACGGCAACTTCCTCGCCGTGAAGAAGGGCAACGAGGACGACCCGCGTGTGAAGAAGCTCGCCAAGCTCCTCACCTCGCCCGAGGTCAAGAAGTTCATCCAGGACAAGTACGCCGGCTCGGTGCTCGCCTCCTTCTGAGCCCACGCCCGGCACCCGCGCACACGGGTCCTTCCCCCCACCCGGTGGGGAGGGCCCCGTGGTGCGGATCAGTGCTTTCATGCTGCATGCTGGGCAGTTCAGCATGGACTGAAGGTTCACCGACGGTTACGGAGCGGCGCATGACGAGCACCTTCCCCAACATCTCCATCAGCACGGAGCGGTTGGTGCTGCGTCCCCTCGACGAAGACGACGTCGCCTCCCTGGCCGCGATGATGAACGACGAACAGGTGGCGGCCTGGACCTCCGTCCCCCAGCCCTTCACGGAGGACGGCGCCCGCACCTGGATCACCGACTACGCCCCCACCGAGCGCACCGAGGGACGCGGACTCGACTTCGCGGTCACCGAGTTCCTCACCCAGCGCCTGGTCGGCATCATCCAGCTCTCCAGGACCAACTGGCACGTACGCTCCACCGAGCTGTCGTACATCATCGCCCCCTGGGCCCGCGGCGAGGGCTACGCCTCCGAGGCCGCCCTCGTCACCGCCCAGTGGCTCTTCACGGACCAGAAGTTCGAGCGCATCGAACTGCGCACGGCCGCCGACAACACCGCCTCCCAGCAGGTCGCCCAGAAGATCGGCTGCATCAGCGAGGGCGTGCTGCGCAACGCCTGCATAGCCCGGGCCCGTGCCGAGGACGGCACCTGGACCGACGTACGCACCGACTTCATCGTCTGGAGCCTGCTCCCCGAGGACCTGGAAGGCGTCGGCGAACAGCTCCGCGACGGCTTCACGTCCTTCGGCGACTGGAACTGACCGCACCCCCCGGAGGACGACGGTGACGACGACACCGAAGCTCCCTCCGACACCTCCACCGGGTACCCTCACGGAGCCCGCCCCCGGGCTGCTCCCCACCACGCCACGCAGACGACCTGCGAAAACCCCTGGAGACTGACGACGATGGCCGACCGGGTCACGGTGATCGGCTGGGACGGTTCGCCGCTGACCGCCGCGGCGAGCGCGGCGCTGGGCGCCGCCACGCTCGTGGCCGGCGCCGCCCACCACCTGGCGCTCCCCGAGGTACCACCCGGGGCCGAGCGCATCCGCCTCGGCAGTGTCGCCCTCGCAGCCCGCCGCATCGCCGCCCACCGCGGCACCGCCGTCGTCCTCGCCGACGGCGACCCCGGGTACTTCGGCGTCGTACGCACCCTGCGCGCCCCCGAGTTCGGCCTTGAGGTGGAGGTGGTTCCCGCCGTCTCCTCCGTTGCCGCCGCCTTCGCCCGCGCCGGTATGCCCTGGGACGACGCACAGGTGGTCGTCGCACACCCCCGCACCCTGCGTCGCGCGGTCAATGTGTGCCGCGCCCACACCAAGGTCGCCGTCCTCACCTCACCCGGCGCCGGCCCCGCCGAACTCGGCCTGCTCCTCGAAGGAGTCCACCGCTCCTTCGTCATCTGCGAGGAACTCGGCACCACCCGCGAACGCGTCTCGGTCGTCACCTCCGACAAGGCCGCCGACCACACCTGGCGCGACCCCAACGTCGTCATCGTCCTCGGTGGCCCTGCCGGGCCCGCCGCCACGGGGGAGACCGGAGGCTGGATCTCCGGCCGCGACCCGTCCACCGGGCCGCGCGGCTGGACCCTGCCCGCCGACGCCTACGGCGCGGACCTCGGCGAAGGGGAGACCCAGCTGCTGCGCGCCTCCCAACTCGCCCACCTCGGGCCCCGCGTCGGCGACCTCGTGTGGGACATCGGCTGCGGCAGCGGCGCCTTCGCCGTCGAGGCCGCCCGCGCCGGTGCCGCCGTCCTCGCCGTCGACAGCGACATGACCGCCTGCGCCCGCACCGACGCCGCCGCCCGCCGCCTCGGCGTCCAGCTCCAGATCGTCCACGGCACCGCCCCGCACATCCTGGAGAACCTCCCCGAACCGGACGTCGTCCGGGTCGGCGGCGGGGGAGCGGCGGTCGTCTCGGCGGTCGCCGACCGCCGCCCGCAGCGCATCGTCACGCACGCCGCGACCCGCGACGCCGCCGAACTCATCGGCCGCGACCTGACCGAGCACGGCTACGGCGTCGAATGCGCCCTGCTGCAGTCCGTCGAACTCGACACCCGGGCCTGGGCGGAGAAGGAGCGGAGCGTCGCGTTCCTGCTCAGCGGCGTGCTGCCGCGGCGCGGCGCCTGATCCCGCCCCCGTCCCGGTGATCGGGTTGTCGTACCGCGCGCGGTAGGCTGGCCGATCGCTGCACCGCACCAGGACGCCCGGCGCTTCGTCGGTCAATGTCCGGAAAACCCGCCCGTTTTGGGCTGTGTGTGGTACGGCAGAACCTGAGGACGCGCAACGTGGCGCAGTCCACAGCGGAACCGTCGCGGATCAAGCTGCCGTGAGGGTGCAACGGCCGCAACAATGCCAGTGAATGGCTTTGTCGCCTTTTCCGGGCGGACCGTTCGTGCCGCTGGGGACGCCCGCTCGTTCTTCACTGCGGGGCGGTCGGTGCGCCGTTCCGGGCGAGCAGTCGTAGGAGCACTAACCGATGGGCGAGGGGTACGCATGACCGACACCGGCCAGGTCCCGGGCGAGGGACTGCCGGAGAGCGCAGGCAGGGTGGAGCAGCCGGGCACCTCCGCGCCCGGTGCGTACACCTACCTCTCCGAGAGCACCGCCGAGACCGAGGACGAAGACCTGCTGCTGCCGGGCGCCCAGGGCGCCTGGGGCAACGAGGTCCCGCCGCCCGCGCCGGAGCCGGTCCCGGAGACCGTGCACCAGCCGGGCCCGCACGAGATCTCCGGGCGCGACAGCGGCTCGGTCGACCTCAGCGCGGTCCGTCTGCCCGATCCGCCGCCGATCCCGCCGGTCACTCCGCGCAGGCCCCTGCACCTCGGCCCGCCGCTGCCGAACAGCGCCGCCAGCCCGGTCCGCTCCCTCGCCGACCGCGGCCCCGCGGACGCGCCCGTCCGCCAGCCGGTGCCCGCCGCCGCGGGCCCCGAGTACCTCGACGGCCCCCGTGCCCCCGAGACGGCGGCCGCTCCGGCCGCGGCGCCCGCCGCGCCGTGGGGCGCGCCGGTCACGACCCCGGCACCGGTGAGCGCCGGGGCGGCCCCTGCGGAAACGGTTGTTCCGGTTACGGAACCGCTGGTCACGGCCCAGGCGGTCGAGGCCCAGGCGGTCGCGACGGGCGGTGCGGCGGACATGGCGCCGGAGGCGACGGGAGACGTGGCGGCGGACGTGCCGGCGGAGGTGCCGGCGGACGTGACGGCGGAGACGAGTCATACGACACCGCCGGCGCCGGTGCCGGTGCCTCAGGCGGTGCCGGCACAGGCCGAGGCGGAGCAGAGTGCCCCCGCCGAGCAGCCCGCGAGCGAACCGGCGGCTGCCGCTGGGGCCGGCCAGGGCCCGACGGGTGACCCCGCTGGCGCGGGCACCGGCCCGGAGGAGGCGCCGGCCGCCGTCGCGGAGCAGGCCACGCCCGTACAGGCGGAGCAGGCCATGCCCGTGCAGATGGACCCAACAGGGCTGGGCGTGGAGGCCGTAGCGGGCCAAGTGGCCGCCGCGCAGGTGGCCGTGGCCGAGGCCGGGCACGCGGTTCCGGAGCAGGGCGTGGCTGTGGCCGCTCCGGAGGAGGCCGCTGCGCAGCCCGCGCCGACGCCCGAGCCGGTCGCGAACGGGCAGGTCCCTGACGCCCCCGCCGAACAGGCTCCGGCGGTCGCTGCCGAGCAGGTCGCCGCCGGGCAGGTCGTGGCACCGGTCCCTGCTCCGGAGCCCGGCCAGGTCCCCGCAGCGGTCCCGTCCCCCGAGGTAGCCGCTGCCTCGGAACCGGCCGTCGTCCTGCCGCCGGAGGCCCCCGCCGCGGAGGTTCCCGCCCAGGTTCCGGACGCTGCGGGCCAGGCCCCCGAGGCCGCCGAGGCTCTCGCACCGGCACCGGACGCCGCTGCCGAAGCGCCCGCACCCCAGCCTCAGTCCGAGCCCCCGGCGGCACCTGACGCCGCGCCAGTCGCGGAAGAGCCCGGTCAGGCCCCGGCCCCTGTTGCCCCTGCCCCTGCCCCTGCCCCCGAGGCGGTTCAGGCCCCGGAGCAGACCCCGGCGCCCGAGGCCGTCGCCACTCCGGCCGCCCCGCAGCCGGTCGCCCAGGCCGCCGTCCCCGCCGACGCCCCCGCACCGGAAGTGCCGGAAGTGCTGGAAGTGCCAGAAGAGACCCCCGCGGTCCAGCCGCCCGCCGCGCAGACACCGGACGCACCCGAGGCGCCTCAGACGCCGGACGCACCCGAGGCGTCTCAGACACCCGAAACACCCGGAACCCCCGAGGCCCCGGCCCCCGAGGCGGTAGTCGCTCCCACCCCCGAAGCCGTGGAGCCCGACCCGGCCCCGGACACCCCGGCCCCCGCCGAGGCCGTCACCGTCGTACTCCCCACCCCGGCGCCGGCGGAGCAGCCCCAGCAGCCCGAGCAGCACGCGCAGCCCGAGCAGCACATGCAGGGCCCCCAGCAGTCCCAGTCCGCCGCGCCGCCCGAGATCCTGGAACCCCCCGCTCCCGCGGTCACCGTCCCGGCGCCCCGCGACGGCGACGCCGAACTCGCTCAGAACGCCGACGACCTGGACACCCGGGCCGCCGAGCAGGAAGACCTCGCCGACCAGGAACGCCGAGAAGAGAGTGCGGCCGCTGTGGCAGAAGCCCGACAGTCCACCGGCCCCGCGGCCCCCGGCTACGACCCCGCCGAACGCGAGGCCGTGCTGAAGGTCATGCGCGAACGCCGCGACATCCGCAACGGCTTCCGTAGCGACCCCATCCCGCACGAGGTGCTGCTGCGCGTCCTGGAGGCCGCCCACCACGCTCCGTCCGTCGGTCACTCGCAGCCGTGGGACTTCGTCGTCATCCGCTCCGCCGACACCAGGCGCGCGATGCACGAACTGGCCATGCGCCAGCGTGACGCCTACGCCAAGTCGCTCCCCAAGGGCCGGGCCAAGCAGTTCAAGGAACTGAAGATCGAGGCCATCCTCGACACGCCGGTGAACATCGTCGTCACCGCCGACCCGACCCGTGGTGGCCGCCACACCCTCGGCCGCCACACCCAGCCCCAGATGGCGCCCTACTCGGCCGCCCTGGCCGTGGAGAACCTCTGGCTCGCCGCCCGCGCCGAAGGCCTCGGTGTCGGCTGGGTCAGCTTCTTCGACGAGCGTGAGATGGTCCGCGCCCTCGGCCTGCCCGAGCACCTGGAGATCATCGCCTATCTGTGCGTCGGCTACGTCGACGAGTTCCCGGACGAGCCCGAGCTGTTGCAGGCCGGCTGGTCCAAGCGCCGCCCGCTGTCCTGGGTCGTGCACGAAGAGACGTACGGCCGCCGTGCCCTGCCCGGAGAGGAACCCCACGACCTGCTCGCCGAGACCGTCGCGCAGATCCGCCCGCTGGACGCCAAGGCGCTCGGCGAGGCGTGGGAGCGCCAGAAGCGTATGACCAAGCCGGCCGGTGCGCTGGGCATGCTGGAGATCATCTCCGCGCAGCTGTCCGGCCTGTCCCGCCAGTGCCCGCCGCCCATCCCGGAGCCCGCGGCCGTCGCGATCTTCGCGGGGGACCACGGGGTGCACGCCCAGGGCGTCACGCCCTGGCCGCAGGAGGTCACGGCCCAGATGGTGGCCAACTTCCTGGGCGGCGGCGCCGTGTGCAACGCTTTCGCCACCCAGGTCGGTGCCGAGGTGTGCATCGTGGACGTGGGCGTCGCCGCCGACCTGCCCGCCACCCCGGGCCTGCTGCCCCGCAAGATCCGGGCCGGGACCTCCGACCTGACGACCGGCCCCGCGATGACCCGCGAGGAGGCCAGGCAGGCCATCGAGGTCGGCATCGAGACGGCCCGCGACCTGGTCGCCGCCGGAAACAAGGCCCTGCTGACCGGTGAGATGGGCATCGCGAACACCACCGCGTCCGCCGCCCTGATCTCCGTCTTCACGGGTGCGGACCCGGCCGAGGTCACGGGCCGCGGCACCGGCATCAACGACGAGACCCTCGCCCGCAAGACCGAGGTCGTGCGCCGCGCCCTGGAGCTGCACCAGCCGGACCCGGCCGACCCGATCGGCGTGCTCGCCGCGATCGGCGGCTTCGAGCACGCCGCCATCGTCGGCCTGCTCCTCGGCGGCGCCTCCCTGCGCACGCCGGTGATCCTGGACGGCGTCAGTGCCGGTGCCGCCGCCCTGGTGGCCCGCGCGATCGCCCCGGAGGTCCTGGCCGCGTGCATCGCGGGCCACCGCAGCGCCGAGCCGGGCCATGTCGCGGCCCTCAACAAGCTGGGCCTGCGCCCCCTGGTCGACCTCGACCTCCGCCTCGGCGAGGGCACCGGCGCCCTGCTCGCCCTCCCGCTGGTCCAGAGCACGGCCCGGGCGATGCACGAGGTGGCGACGTTCGACTCCGCTGGAGTGACGGAGAAGTAGGGCTGCTCGCGTCGACGCGGATCCGTGGGCGGGCGTTCCCAGGCCGGGGCACTCGCCCACGGACGCCCGCCCACGGACCGCCCGCCCACCGGCGCCTGTGCTGCCCGGCCACCGGACCAGCCCGTCCGACCAGGGGCGGCCAGGATGCCCAGCCACTGGACCGTCCGAGCCGTCCTTCCCCCTGCCCATTAAAATCCGCACGTCAGGGCACCGAACACCGCCGCAACAGGAGCCGCACCTCATGGCCGAACACCCCGCCTACCCCGTAGGCCTCCGCCTCACCGGCCGTCGCGTGGTCGTCCTCGGCGGCGGTCAGGTCGCCCAGCGCCGCCTCCCGGCACTGATCGCGGCGGGCGCGGACGTCCTCCTCGTGTCGCCCGAGGCCACCCCCTCGGTCGAGGCCATGGCCGACTCCGGCGAGATCACCTGGCTGCGGCGCCCCTACGCGCAGGGCGACCTCGCGGACGCCTGGTACGCCCTCATCGCCACCAGCGACCCCGAGGCCAACACCACCGCCTCGGCCGAGGCCGAGCGGCACCGCGTCTGGTGCGTCCGCTCCGACGACGCCGACCGGGCGACGGCGTGGACCCCGGCCACCGGCCACAGCGAGGGCGTCACGGTCGCCGTCCTCACCACCGACGCCAAGGGGCGCGACCCCCGCCACACCGCCGCCGTCCGGGACGCGGTCGTCGAGGGCCTGCGCGACGGCACGCTCGTCGCCCCGCACCACCGCACCCGTACCCCCGGGGTCGCCCTGGTCGGCGGTGGCCCAGGCGACCCGGACCTGATCACGGTGCGCGGCCGCCGTCTGCTCGCCGAGGCGGACGTGGTCATCGCGGACCGCCTCGGGCCGCGCGACCTGCTCGCCGAACTCCCCCCTCACGTCGAGGTGATCGACGCCGCGAAGATCCCCTACGGCCGCTTCATGGCCCAGGAAGCGATCAACAACGCGCTGATCGAGCACGCCAAGCAGGGCAAGTCGGTCGTCCGGCTGAAGGGTGGGGACCCGTACGTCTTCGGCCGCGGCATGGAGGAACTCCACGCCCTCGCCGAAGCCGGTATCCCCTGCACGGTCGTCCCCGGGATCTCCAGCTCGATCTCGGTCCCGGGCGCGGCGGGCATCCCCGTCACCCATCGCGGCGTCGCCCATGAGTTCACCGTGGTCAGCGGGCATGTCGCGCCCGACGACGAGCGCTCCCTGGTGGACTGGCCGTCGCTGGCCCGGCTGACCGGCACCCTCGTGATCCTCATGGGCGTCGACAAGATCGGGAAGATCGCCGAGACGCTCGTCGCCCACGGAAAGCTGGCCGACACCCCCGTCGCGCTCGTCCAGGAGGGCACGACCGCCGCCCAGCGCCGTGTCGACGCGACCCTCGCGACGGTCGCGCAGACCGTGCGGACCGAGGACGTGAAGCCCCCGGCGGTCATCGTCATCGGCGATGTTGTCGAGGTCGGCCCCGCGGCCCCCGAGCCCCGCAAGTAACCCCGGGTAACACAACCTGTACCGAGCCGTTGGCACCACACCCAGGACAAGGCAGTATCACCCTGTGGCCGATCTCATCACCGTCGAGGATCCCGACGACCCGCGTCTGCGCGACTACACCGGCCTGACCGACGTGGAGCTGCGCCGCAAGCGCGAACCCGCCGAGGGCCTGTTCATCGCGGAGGGCGAGAAGGTCATCCGAAGGGCCAAGGAAGCCGGCTACGAGATGCGGTCCATGCTGCTCTCCGCCAAGTGGGTCGACGTCATGCGCGACGTCATCGACGAACTCCCCGCCCCGGTCTACGCCGTCAGCCCCGAGCTCGCCGAGCAGGTCACCGGCTACCACGTGCACCGCGGCGCGCTCGCCTCCATGCAGCGCAAGCCCCTGCCCACCGCAGCCGACCTGCTGCGCAGCGCCCGCCGTGTCGTCGTCATGGAGTCGGTCAACGACCACACCAACATCGGCGCGATCTTCCGCTCGGCCGCCGCCCTCGGCATGGACGCGGTCCTGCTCTCCCCGGACTGCGCCGACCCCCTCTACCGCCGCAGCGTGAAGGTCTCCATGGGCGCGGTCTTCTCCGTCCCGTACGCCCGGCTGGACTCCTGGCCCAAGGGCCTGGAGTCGGTCCGCGAGGCGGGCTTCACCCTGCTCGCCCTCACCCCCGACGAGAAGGCCCGCCCCCTCGACGAGGCCGCCCCGCACACCATGGACCGCGTGGCCCTCATGCTCGGCGCGGAGGGCGACGGCCTGTCCACCCAGGCCCTGGTCGCCGCCGACGAATGGGTCCGCATCCCGATGTCCCACGGCGTCGACTCCCTCAACGTGGGCGCGGCGGCCGCCGTGTCCTTCTACGCCGTGGCCACCGGCCGGCCCCAGGTCTGAGGACGTCACGTGGAGCAGCGCGAGGCCGTCGTCGCCGTGCTCCTGCGCGGCGATCGCCTGCTGGCTGTCCGGCGCGGCCCGGGTGTCGCCCGCCCTGGCTACTGGCAGCCGCTCAGCGGCAAGGTCGAGCCGGGCGAGACCCAGGAGCAGGCGGTCGTCCGGGAGGTACGCGAGGAGGTCGGCCTCACCGTCGTACCGCAGGCGAAGGTCTGGGAGTCGGAGACCGACGACCAGGTCTTCCGCCTCCACTGGTGGACCGCCCGCGCCGACACGGGCGAGGTGGTCCCCGACCCGCGCGAGGTCGCCGAGACCCGCTGGGTGACCCCGCGGGAGTTCCTGGCGCTGGACCCGGTCTTCGACGGGGACCGGGAGTTCTTCGAACGGATCCTGCCGGAGCTGTGACGCCGCGCCGAACAGTAGGCCAGGGCCTCGGCTAGAACCCCCGCGGGTGATCGTCCGGCTGGACGCGCTCCTGCCGTACTCCGCCCCCGTCGCCGCCCAGCCCCTGAGCCGGCCCCTGGCAGCCCTGCACCAGGGCGATGCCGACCGCCACCAGCAGCGTCACCACGACGAACACGAACAGCCGCTGCCGCAGCAACCGCGGGTTGGCGGGCCGCAGTTTGGTCCCCGTGTTCCTGGACACCGGGCGCCCGGTGCCGCTGTGCGGGGCGGGGCGGCTGCCGCTGCCCGACCGCGTGCCGTTGCGCCCGGTGGGCGTGGGCCGCGATCCGGACCGCGACGTGTTGCCGCCCCGTGCGGTGCCGGCCCCGCGCACCGGATTCCTGCCGCGGTTCCCGCCTCCGGTCGCCCGGCCTCCGCCGCGTCCGGCGGTCCCGCTCTGGGAGGCCGGACCGTCCGGCGCGGAATGGCCGTCCCGGGACGGGCCGGAACCCCGCGGCGGGGGAGTGCCCCGGCCCCGCTGCGCCCCGGAGACCCCGCCGCCCTGTGGACGCCGGGTGCGCTCGGGGTAGGTGTCGACGGGCCGGTCGCTCTCGGCGCCACGCGGCGCGGGTGGCCGGACACCGGCGAGGTCCTGCGACTCCCTGGCCGCGATCTCCTTGAGCCGCAGCGACAGTTGGAGTGTGCTGGGCCGCTCCTCGGGGTCCTTCGCCAGGCACGCGCGGACCAGCGGGGCCAGCGCGTCGGGCACGCCGTGCAGCTGCGGCTCCTCGTGCACCACGCGGTAGAGCATCACCTCGGAACTGCCGTGCCCGAAGGGCGAGTCGCCCATCGAGGAGTAGGCGAGGGTGGCACCGAGCGAGAACACGTCCGTGGCCGGGGTGACGGCGGCCCCGCGCACCTGCTCCGGTGCGAGGAAGCCGGGCGAGCCGACCGCCGTGCCGACATGCGTGAGCGTCGAGGCGCCGGTGGCCCAGGCGATGCCGAAGTCGATGATCCGCGGCCCCTTCGGGGACAGCAGGATGTTGGACGGCTTCAGGTCCCGGTGCACCACCCCGGCCTCGTGCACCGCGACCAGGCCCTCCGACAGGGCGGCACCCACGGCGGCGACATCGGCCGCGCCGAGCGGTCCCTCGGCGGCGACCTTGTCGTGCAGGGACGGGCCGGGCACGTACTGGGTGGCGAACCAGGGCCGGTCCGCGTCGAGGTCGGCGGCCACCAGCCGGGCCGTGCAGCCGCCGCGGATCCGCCGGGCCGCCGAGACCTCACGGGCGAACCGGGAACGGAACTCCTGGTCCTCCGCCAGATCGGGACGGATGACCTTGAGCGCGACCCGCTGCCCCTTCTTGTCGGAGCCCAGGTAGACCACGCCCATCCCGCCCGCGCCGAGCCGTCTGTGAAGCTTGAACGAGCCGACGACGCGCGGGTCCTCGCGCCTCAGGCGCATCATCGCCATGTTCATCCCCGCTGCCCGGTCCTGTGACGAGCCACAGCTTACGTTTCCACGGCCGCCCGCGCGCAGAGGCCGCGCCCTCTCACCGTGATGGATTGTCAGTGGTGGGTGGGAGACTTGAAAGGTGGTCAGGGAGGGCGCGAAGAGGCGGACTTCGTACCCGGAGTGATCTCAACCACCCGTCGCAGAAGGGGGATTGGTCCTGTGAAGGGTGATCGTGTGGAGATAGTCGTGGATGCGGGGGACACGACGCGCACCTACGAGGTGGTGGCGAGCAGAGCGGGCCGCAGGGTCGAGACGGCGGTACGCCGAGGTGTCGTGGAAGTGAGCGAAGTCACCCGGAGCGGCACGGTCGTACGGACCGCCCGCTTCATGGCGAATCGGGTGCTGGCTCTGGTGGAACAGCCGATTCCGCGAGAGGAGAGCCCGGACAAAGAGGGATGAACCGGTCGACCCGTCGGGGAAGACCCTGAGACCCGCGCCCCCGTCTCCACCCAGGGGAGTACGCCGCAGGTGGCGGCTCATCCTCCGGGAGGCCCGGCAATCGGTACGAGGGCATGACGCCGGGAGAGGGCCGGACACCTAGATTTGAGGTCAAGCGGCGGGTGGCAGCACTCGTCCCCCGAGGTCAGACGCCCGCCGCTGCCAACAACAACCAAGAACGGTCAGGAGAGGGACCATGGCCCAGACGGCTCCGCGGACGCTGCTCCGCGACGAGGGACGCAAGGTGTACGCCGCCGCGTTCCGCCGCCGCCAGGGCCGTCGCCACCCGGTGGTGGCGACGCTGATGGCCCTTCCCCTGGCGGTCCTGCTCCTCCTCGTCTTCGACGGGTGGGAGACAGTGGCCACACAGGCGTCGTCCGTGGGAGAGATGCTGGGGCGCTGAGCGGCGACCCCCAGGCCCGGAAGAGCGGTCCGGGCGGGGACATCACACCCATGAAACCCCGTGGGGACGGGGGTGCGGCGGACGGCACAAAATGCCGGCGCAGCTGGGGAGCTGCGCCGGCATTGTTTTGCCCGCGGACGCGGACGCAGGCGCGGACGCAGACGCCGAGCACCTGGAACGAACGCTTCCCTGCGGCCGACCCCTTCGGAACGAATGCTCCCTGCGGCCGACCCCTTCCGCAACGAACGGTTCCCTACGGCCACCCCTTCCAGGACGACTGTCCTCTCCGGCCACGCCCTTCCGGAGCGGACCGTTCCCTCCGGCCACGTCCTTCCGGAGCGGACCGTCCTCTCCGGCCACGCCCTTCCGGAACGGGCCGTTCCCTACGACCGCCCCCGCGACGGCACGTACCCTCGGCCGGTGACCTCCGCCGCCCCCGTCCCGCTCCTGGCCGACCTCACCTCCAGGGCCCGAGCCGCCGCCCACGCGCGCGCGTCGGCCTGCCCCTGCGGGGCGGCCACGCTCGCCGACCGCCCCGACGGCCTGGTGGTGCGGCATGCGCAGACCGTCGCGAAGGCCCACGCCCCCGGCACCGACCCGGCCGAACTGACCGCCCGCCTCACCCTCGCCGCCCACCACCCCGACCTCCTCCTGCCCCCACTGGACCCGTCCCCGGCCGACCTGCACGGACGCCTGGTGACGTTCTGGCCGTACGGCACCCCCGTGGATCCCGGCGATCCGGACGCCGCCCCCTGGGAAGCCGCCGCCACACTCCTCGCCCGCCTCCACCGCACCCCGGCCCCGGTGGACCTGCCCGCCATGCGCGGCCCCGTCAAAGCGGCCCAGGCCGTCACCCGGCTGCGCGCGGCCGGTCCGCACCCGGCGGCCGCCCCCGTCCTGCGCGCCTGGGCCACCCTCCCGCCCTGGGCCCGCGCCGAGGCCCCGATGCCGTACGCCCGCACCCTCTGCCACGGCGACCTCCACCTCGGGCAGCTCATACGTCACCCCGCCCCCGACGGCCCCTGGCTGCTGATAGACGTGGACGACCTCGGCACCGGCGCCCCCGGCTGGGACCTCGCCCGCCCCGCCGCCTGGTACGCCTGCGGCCTGCTCCCGCCCGACGAGTGGACCCGGTTCCTCACCGCCTACCGGAAGGCCGGCGGCCCCGCCGTCCCCGCTGAGGGCGACCCCTGGCCCGCCCTCGACGTCCCCGCCCGGGCCCTCACCGTCCAGACCGCGGCCCGGGCCGTCACCAAGGCGCTCGCGGCCGCACGCCCGCTGGACGAGGTGGAGCGGTCCGTCGTGGACGCCTGTGACCGAATGGCTACCGTCCCGCCGCAGTTGGCGCAGGACCACGCGAAGTAGGGTGCAACCGACTACAGCGGGACAGAGTCTGTCCTGGCGAGATGTGAAGCAGGACCGACCGTCGAGGAGTTGAACGACCATGCAGTGTCCGAAGTGCCGTGCGCCGATGCACACGTACAACCGCAACGGTGTCCAGATCGAGCAGTGCAGCGGCTGCCGCGGGATCTTTCTCGACTACGGCGAGCTGGAGTCGCTGACCCGCCTGGAAGCCCAGTGGTCCCAGGCCGCCCCGCCGCCTCCGCCCGCCCCGCAGGCCTACCCGGCCGCACCGGCCCCCGCCTGGGGCGCCCCGCACGGCGGCCACGGCCACCACGGCCATCACGGTCACCACCGCAACAAGGGCTTCGGCCGCATGCTGTTCTCGTCCTGAGCCGTGACATCACAGGAGCCCCCGGCCGCGAACGGCCGGGGGCTCCTGTGTGGTGTGGACGATACTGGGATTGAACCAGTGACCTCTTCCGTGTCAGGGAAGCGCTCTCCCGCTGAGCTAATCGTCCTCGGGACCATGACGACCGACCGCGTCGGATCATGGGCACTGCGTGCGCGATACTGGGATTGAACCAGTGACCTCTTCCGTGTCAGGGAAGCGCTCTCCCGCTGAGCTAATCGTCCTCGGGACCATGACGACCGACCGCGTCGG
>NZ_JBIBKD010000009.1:293601-361003 GCF_042959065.1 Streptomyces sp. NPDC007929
GATCATGGGCACTGCGTGCGCGATACTGGGATTGAACCAGTGACCTCTTCCGTGTCAGGGAAGCGCTCTCCCGCTGAGCTAATCGCGCGGGTCGGGATCTTGGAAGATCCAGTGGACGATACTGGGATTGAACCAGTGACCTCTTCCGTGTCAGGGAAGCGCTCTCCCGCTGAGCTAATCGTCCTTGGAGGTGGAGACGGGATTTGAACCCGTGTAGACGGCTTTGCAGGCCGTTGCCTCGCCTCTCGGCCACTCCACCAGGAGTGTAGGGGGCCGGGAAGCCCCCTCTTCCTTCGAGCGGACGACGAGGTTCGAACTCGCGACCTCAACCTTGGCAAGGTTGCGCTCTACCAACTGAGCTACGTCCGCCTGTCGTTTCGGACCGCTCCCGCGGCCCGGCGACGTGTTGAACTCTAGCGGATTCCGGGGCCAGCACAAAAACGCGTTTGTGCAGCGTGCTGCGCTTCCCCTGCTCAGCGAGGTCACAGGGCCGCCCGACCGGACATCCCCCGGCCACCCGAGGGACACCCGCCCTAGACTCGACGACGTGCACGACCTCCCTCCTCTCGCCCGCTTCGGCAACCGTGTCGCCACCGGGCTCCTCGACGTCACCGACGACCCCGAGGCCCTGGAGTCCAGCGGCTTCTGGGCCGTCTGCGCGGACTTCGAAGGCCGCCTGACCTGCGCACGCTTCGCGGAGGTCCGCACAACGGCCGTGCCCGTCGCCGTGCCCGGCGCATGGCACGGACCGGCCGCCGGTGACTGGACGTCCTCGCTCGACCGCGCCGCGTACACGGCCGGAGTGCGGCGGATCCGCGAGCACATCGCGGCCGGCGAGGTCTACCAGGCGAACCTGTGCCGGGTACTGTCCGCGCCCGTCCCGCCCGGCGCCGACGTGGACGCGCTCACCGCGCTGCTGGCCCGCGGCAACCCGGCACCGTACGCAGGAACGATCCGCCTGCCCGGGCACGGAGTGGAGATCGCCACCGCGTCCCCCGAGCTCTTCCTGCGGCGCGAGGGCCGCGTGGTGGAGTCCGGGCCGATCAAGGGCACCGGCCGCACCGAGGCGGACCTGCTGGAGAAGGACTACGCCGAGAACGTGATGATCGTGGACCTGGTCCGCAACGACATCGGGCGGGTGTGCGCCACGGGCAGTGTCACGGTCCCCGACCTGTGTGCCGTCGAGAAGCACCCGGGGCTGGTCCACCTCGTGTCGACGGTCCGCGGCGAGCTGGCGCGGGGCGCCGGCTGGGCCGAACTGCTCGGCGCCGCCTTCCCGCCCGGCTCGGTCACCGGCGCGCCCAAGTCCAGCGCGCTGCGGATCATCGACGCGCTGGAGACGGCGCCCAGGGGGCCGTACTGCGGCGGCATCGGCTGGGTCGACGCCGACCGGCAGGTCGCGGAGCTGGCCGTGGGCATCCGTACCTTCTGGATCGACCGGGCCGACGGCATGCTGCGCTTCGGCACCGGGGCCGGCATCACCTGGGGATCCGACCCCGAGGGGGAGTGGCGGGAGACCGAGCTGAAGGCGTCCCGGCTGCTCGCGATAGCGTCGGGAGTGTACGAGGTGAGTGGAGAGGACCTGACGTGAAGATCTGGCTCGACGGCGCTCTGCAGGACACCGAGTCCGCCCGCGTCTCCGTCTTCGACCACGGGCTGACCGTGGGCGACGGCATCTTCGAGACGGTCAAGGCCGTGGACGGCCGGGTGTTCGCGCTCACCCGGCACCTCGACCGGCTGACCCGCTCCGCGCGCGGCCTCGGCCTGCCGGACCCGGACCACGACGAGGTGCGCCGCGCCTGCGCCGCCGTCCTCGACGCCAACCCCGTGCCGCTCGGCCGCCTGCGCATCACCTACACCGGCGGCCACGGCCCCCTCGGCTCCGACCGCGGCGAGCACGGCCCGACCCTGGTCGTCGCCCTCGGCGCGACGACCCGCCGCCCCGACTCCACCGCCGTGATCACGGTCCCCTGGACCCGCAACGAGCGCGGCGCGCTCACCGGCCTGAAGACCACCTCGTACGCCGAGAACGTGGTCGCCCTCGCCCGAGCCCGCGAACAGGGCGCGTCCGAGGCGCTGTTCGGCAACACGGTGGGGCAGCTGTGCGAGGGCACCGGGTCGAACGTCTTCGTCGTCCTGGACGGCGAGATCCACACACCGCCGGTCGCCTCGGGCTGCCTCGCGGGCATCACCCGCGCGCTGACGGTCGAATGGACCGGCGCCAAGGAGACCGACCTGCCACTGGACGTCCTGGGGCGGGCCGAGGAGATCTTCCTGACGTCCACCCTGCGGGACGTGCAGGCGGTGCACCGCGTCGACGGCCGTGAGCTGCCCGGCGCGCCGGGCCCGGTCACCGCCAAGGCCATGCGGATCTTCGACGAGCGGGCGGGGAACGACCTCGACCCCTGAAAGACCCGGAAATTCGGCTGAACAGGGCCGTGGTTGCGGGTAGAACACCCGTGATGACCACGACCCTGCGGCCGATCGAGCCGCTTCAGCAGAACGCCGACGGGACGCGCTCGCGCCGCTTCCAGGTGTGTGTGAACAGCCGTCCCGTGGGGGCGATACACCTCGGCACGCACCCGGTCTTCGGCCCCGAAGTGGCCCGGATCACGAAGCTGCACATCGACGAGCCGGACCGCAGGCGGGGCCGGGGCACGGTCGCCGCGCTCGCCGCGGAGGAGGTGGCGCGCGGCTGGGGGTGCCGCCGGGTGGAGGCGGCCGTCCCCGCCGAATCCGAGGCGGGGTTCCGGCTCGCCACGGCGCTCGGCTACGTCGTCCGCAACCGCGGCATGGTGAAGCGGCTCGGCGACACCCCGCCCGGCCTGCCGGAGGGCAGTCGCGCCCGGCCCATGACCGAGGCGGAGTTCGGACCCTGGCTGGAGAAGGGCCTGGACCACTACGCGCGCAGCTGGATCGACCGGGGCGTCCCGGAGGCCGAGGCCCGGGCCAAGTCGGAGCGCGACCACGCCCATCTGCTGCCCGGGGGCCTCGCCACCCCCGGCATGCTCATCAGCGTCGTCGAGCACCTGGGGACACCCGTGGGAACCCTGTGGCTGGCGGTGCGCGAGAGCAGCGGGTTCGTCTACGACGTCGAAGCCGACGCCGCCCACCGGGGAAAGGGCCACGGCCGCACGCTGCTGCTGCTCGCCGAGGCCCAGACGATCGCCGAGGGCAGGCGGACCCTCGGCCTCAACGTCTTCGCCGGCAACACCCCGGCCGAACGGCTCTATGCCTCCCTCGGCTACGAGAACGAGCTGTACGCCATGTACAAGCCGCTGCTGTGACGCCCCTGCGGCGGCGGCCCGCAGCGGGGCGCGGTCAGGGGGCCTGCCCGGCCGGCCTCGGGCGAGGGCGGTCAGCGCTGCTGTCCGGCCAGCAGCCGGTCCGCGATCTCCTCGATACGCGCGCGCAGGCCCTCCTGGCTCTTGCCGCCATCGAGCCGCTCACCGCCGATGACGTACGTCGGGGTGCCGGTCACGCCGATCGCCTTGCCCTCGGCCTGGTCGGCGTCCACGATCAGGATGTGCCGGCCGTCGACCAGCGCGGTGTCGAACTCCTCGGCGTCCAGATCCAGTTCGCGGGCCAGCTCGACCAGGAAGGGTTCCCCCTTACGGGAGAGCTCCTCGACCCGCCCCAGCAGGGCCTCCGCGTACGGCCAGCCGCGGCCCTGCTCCCACGCCTCCTCCGCGGCCTGCGCGGCGGCGAAGGCGTGCTTGTTCTTCTCCAGCGGGAAGTGCCGCAGCCGCAGCTCCAGGCGGTCGCCGTAGCGGGCGCGCAGGGCATGGAGATCGTCCAGCGCGGTGCGGCAGTCCGGGCACTGGAGGTCGCACCAGACCTCGAGGACGGGGGCGGCGGAACGGTCGGAGGAGAAGTCACTCATGCCGACAGTCTCCCAGCAGTGCGGACCGCGGGTGCCGCCCGCACCGGCACCTGCGAAGGAGGTGACCCGGAGATGTCCCTGATCTCGGGCCGTGGCATGGCCCCCCGGGGTACGGCGGGTGCAGGATGGAAGGGACGAAGTGCCCGACCCGACCCCGCCACGCCTGGAGGACCGGATGATTGCCGAGACCGTCTGCTCCGCCGTTTCCGCGGCAGGACTGGGCATTGCGATCGTCACGGCGTACCGCAAGCGCTACCTCGCGGCGGTCCGTATCGCGGCCTACTCCCTCGTGCCGATCGGCCTGGTGATGACGGGAGTCGTCGAGTGGCTGGCCGACACCGCGTTCAGCCCGACGGCCTGGGCGGGGTTCGGGGTGCTCGGACTGGCTTGGGTGCTCTTCATGACCACCCGGGCCGTGGAGCGCCGCCGGGGCGGCACCCGCAAGGAGCGCCGGGCGGCGGCCCGCGAGGCCGGCCGGCCCGATGCGGTGGCCCCCACCGCCGCGGCGCCCTCCCTGGGCCAGGGCACCCGCCCGGCGACCCGGCCCGCGAAGGCGTCCCGCGGCGAGGACGACTTCAGCGACATCGAGGCCATCCTCAAGAAGCACGGCATATGACGGGGCAGCCCGCTCGGGGCTGAATCGTCACAGTGCGTCCACCGGCGCGCGGAAATGATCACAACCCGAACCGGACCTCACGGAATCGGCCCACTCCCGCACGGATCGAGGGCACTGATCGCGTCCGGCCGGGCGACTGCGTCATCATCGCCGCGAGATGCTCGACACGACGAAACAGAGCGACCCCGCACCGCCGCAGGACGAGCCAGGTCCCCGGCGGGACGAGCCGCGTGGTTGCCTCTTCGCCCTGTCCCAGCCACCGCTGATGATCTTCCTGGCGGTGATCGGGAGCCTGCTGCTCATGGCCTCGTTGCACGATCTGCTGTTGCTGTGAGCCGTACCCGCGGTACCCGGCGCCATCCGCCGGGGCCGCGTCGGCATCGACTCCCTGTCCCCCCTGACCGTGGCCCGGCGGCGAGCCTCAGCCCGCCGCCTCCTTGCGGCGCGCTCGGTACGCGGCCACATGCAGCCGGTTTCCGCAGGTGCGGCTGTCGCAGTAGCGCCGGGAGCGGTTGCGGGACAGGTCGACGAAGGCACGCCGGCAGTCGGGCGCCTCGCACCGCCGCAGCCGCTCCTGCTCGCCCGCCACCACGAAGAACGCCAGGGCCATGCCGCAGTCGGCGGCCAGATGGTCGGCGACGGAGGCGCCGGGCGCGAAGTAGTGCACATGCCAGTCGTAGCCGTCGTGGTCCGTGAGCCGGGGCGTGGTGCCGGCGGCCGCGACCAGTTCGTTGATCTGCCCGGCCGCGGCACGAGCGTCGGGGGCGGCGAAGACGGCGGCGAAGCGCTCGCGGATCTTGAGCACTGCGGCGAGGTCGAACTCCGAGAGCACCCCGACATCGCTGATCTCGTGGTTCCGCACGAAGTCCGTGAGGGTCGCGACATCCGGCAGCCCGTCGGTCGCCGTGTCGTCCTCCGGTGCGGTGTTCACCAGATCGACCACGGTGTCGAGGGCGCACCGGGTGTCGTGGGTGATCAGCACGATTTGCTCCCTGGCCTGAGGGTCGGGCGGGCGCCCGCCGATGCTGGCCGATGGTAACGGCTCCACCACCGCCGGACCGCCCTCATGCCCGCACATGGCTTCGAATACAACGCCGCCGGGCCCGCCAGGGTTCCCGCGCCGCGGCAGCGGGGGAGGGGCACCGGACGCGAACCGGCGCCGTACCGCGTTCGAGCCGCGGTGACGGCGCCGGTGTCATGCCATGTGCGGTTGTCCGGGCCCGAGCCGTCTCCCCGAGTCGACGGCGCCGGGCGGCTTTGAGGGGGCCTCGCCCTAGCTTTCCGCCAGGATGTGCGAGAGCTCCTGGTCGAGGTCGAAGTGCCGGTGTTCCGTGCCGGGCGGCACGGCGGCGTCGGTCCGCTTCAGGAAGGACTCCAGGGCCCGCGCCGGGGCCTCGAGCAGGGCCTCGCCCTCCGGCGAGCTCAGGGCGATGCACACGACGCCCTGACCGTGACTGCGCGACGGCCAGACACGGACGTCGCCGGTGCCCGTAGGGCGGTGAAGCCCCTCGGCGAGGAGGTCGCGGGCGAACACCCACTCGACGGTTTCCTCGGCTCCGGTGTGGAAGGTGGCGTGCACGGCGTAGGGGTCGGCCGTGTCGTACCGCAGGCCTGCGGGGACAGGCAGGGAGGACTCGCTCGACACAACGAGGCGCAGGTGCAGCTCGCAGCTGACCGTGGTGTTCATAAGCGCCAGGGCCTTTCGCTCAGTGTGCGCTCGGGGATTCGCACGTCGGCGAAATCGACATGCCACCTACGGTGCCGTTGTAAACCCCTCTGAGTGTTTTGCGTGCCTTTACGTAACTCTTCCGGCCGAGAGATCGTTCGCGTCGTGCGTCCATTCCGGTGACTGGTTTCGCTCGGGTAGTGTTTGGCCGTATGAATACGGGGAGTAACGAGCCGGGCGAGGTGGCCGTGGCGTCGGACGAGACGGGGACGGGCGAGGTGCACGGCGAGCAGGACCGCGGGCTCGGTTCGCGGGCGCCGGAATTCATCAAGGCCCGTCGGGCGCTGCACGTGAGCTGGCAGGTCGGCGTTTTCATCATCGGGCTCGCGGTGGTCGTGGCCGGCATCATCATGCTGCCCCTGCCCGGGCCGGGCTGGGTCGTGATCTTCGGCGGCATGGCGATCTGGGCGACGGAGTTCGTCTGGGCCCAGCTGGTGCTCCGCTGGACCAAGCGGAAGGTCACCGAGGCGGCCCAGCGCGCCCTCGATCCCAAGGTGCGCCGCCGCAACATCATCCTGACGTCGATCGGGCTGGTGATCGTGGGCGTGCTGGTCGGCGTCTACCTGTGGAAGTTCGGCATCACGATGCCGTGGAAGATCAAGGACCAGTGAGGGTCACAGGCACCCCCTGACATGGGGTAATGTTCTTCCTGCGTCCGGGCGATTAGCTCAGTGGGAGAGCGCTTCGTTCACACCGAAGAGGTCACTGGTTCGAACCCAGTATCGCCCACCCGGACCGGCGGCCCACCTGCGCAAGCGCAGGTGGGCCGCCGTCGTTGTTCCCGCCGTGAGGCCCGGCGGGCAGGTTCCGTACGGGCCGGATCCTCAGAGCGCCGCGCGGTAGCGGGAGGTGTCCGGCCGGGTGTTCCGCCGGACGCTCGCGACGGCCTCGGTAACACAGAGTTCCGGCCACCGAGGCCGGCCGCGCCCGCTCCGAGCGGGCCGAGCCGGAGGCGGCGCGAGGGGTCGGAACCGGCCAGACTGGTGGCGCGACCGCACGCCGCACGGGTCGCCCTGGGCGCCGAGAGGAACGCCGGTGGGGTGATCGGGATCCCGCCTGCGGACGCGACCACGACGCCGGGAGGCTGCTCCGCTGGGTGGTCGGGATCGTGCCTCCGGGTGTGGCCATGGCTCCTGAGGGCTGCTCCGCCGGGTGGGTGGGGTCCCGTCCGTGGGTGCGGCCATGGCCTCGGAGAATGCCGCTCTGCCGCGTGATCGGGATGCCGCCGACGGGCCCGGCCATGGCTTCTGGGGAGGCTGCTCCGCTGGGTGGTCGGGATCCTGCCTGCGGGTGTGGCCATGGACCCTGCCTGTGGGTATGGCCGTGGCCTCCGAGAATGCCGCTCTGCCGGGTGGTCGGGATCCCGCCCGTGGGTGCGACCACAGCCCCCGGGAAGGCTGCTCCCCCGGGTGATCGGGGTCCCGCCGACGGGTCGACCGCTGCCTCCGACGTCGCCGCTCCCGCCCGAAGCCCGCTCACGCCGATGCTCACGCGCAACACGCCACCCCGGCACCGCATGGCTGAAACGGGCGCTCGTCCCCGCGCCCCCTCCCGCCACCCCCACCGTCGATTTCCGGCCGCGCCCGGCACCGGCCCGGCTCGCCCCTCCCGGTTCCGTGTGCCCGTCACCCGGCTATCGGCCCGCCACCAGCGGCGTCGTCGGCCGCCGCCCGGGATCCACCTCCTCGGCGGCCGCCGTCACCCACCGCTCCGGTAAGAAATTCTTGTCCGAATCATTGACGCACTCTCAGCCCCTCCGTACCTTGTGCCAGCAAGCGCTTACTTGAAACGATTCATGCGAGCGGCACGACATGCGGGGAGGTCCAACCGTGGTGAACGGCAGGAATGTTGAGAGACGTACCATCCTGAAGGCGGCCGGAGCCACGGCAGCCACGCTGGGGCTGGCCGCGACGACCGGGTGCGGTGGGGACGGCGGGGCCTCCGCCGACGGGACGGTGACGATCCGTTATGCGTGGTGGGGTGCGGAGGACCGCGCCGAGAGAATCAACAAGACCATCGATCTCTTCCACAAGAAGTACCCGAAGATCAAGGTGAAAACGGACTTCCAGCCTTATCTCGACTTCTGGAAGAAGTTCAACACCCAAGCCTCCGGCGGAAATCCGCCGGACGTGTTCCAGAATGCGATCGGCTTCCTCCGGAAATACGACGCGAAGAACGTCCTGCTCGATCTCAGCGAGCAGGCCGAGGCCGGGAACCTCCGGATGGAGGGATTCCGCGCGGGTCTCGAGAAGTTCGGCGAGGTCGACGGCAAACTCCTCGGCGTCCCGGTCGGTTCCAACTCGATGGCCCTCGTCATCGACAAGCCCGTCTACACCCGCGCCGGCGTCACGCCCGAGCAGGGCTGGACCTGGGACGACTTCGACGCGGCGATGAAGAAGATCCGCGACAAGACGGGCCGCGCCGGCGACAGCGGCATGTACGGCGTCATGTACCTCTACGACCTGTACCTGCGTCAGAACGGCAAGGCCTTCTTCACCGCCGACGGGCTCGGCTTCACCGAGGCCGATCTGACGGACTGGTGGACGAAGGCCGAGAAGGGGATCAAGGACGGCGTCTACGCCGACGCCAAGAAGGTCGCCCAGATCAAGCCCAAGTCTGCGGTCTCGGCCGAGCTCGCCGGTGGTGAGTTCACCTGGGACAACTTCACCGTCCGCTACACCTCCGAGGGCAAGAGCGAGTACGGCCTGGCCCCGATCCCGACGACGGACGGCAAGAAGACCGGCCAGTACCTCGGCTCCCTGATGCTCAGCGCCTCCAAGCGCACCCAGCACCCCAAGGAAGTCGCCCAGTTCATCGACTTCATGGTGCACGACCCCGAGGTCGCCAAGATCATGGGCTACGACCGGGGCGTACCCGCGACGCAGGCCCAGTTCGACGCGTACAAGCCGACCGACCCGGTCAACCAGGCGATAGCCGCCTACGAGCAGTCCCTCGTCAAGGCCGGTGTCCTCGAGCCCATCACCCCGCACCCCAACGGCGCGGACATCTGCGAGTCGGCGTTCCTGCGCATCGCCGAGGAGATGGCCCTGGGCAAGAGGTCCGTGGCGGAAGCCGTCAAGCAGTTCTTCACCGAGTCGAAGACGGCTCTCGGCACCTGATGGGAACCACCGTGACACACGCCCCTGCGATGGAGGGCCTGTCCCAGGACTCCGAGCCGCGGCACGGTCCGGTGCAGCCCGAGCGCCCCGCCGCCCTCAAGCGGCGGCGGCGCCGGGAGAACCTGGCCGGCTATCTCTTCATGTCCCCGTGGATCGCCGGGTTCCTGCTGCTCACAGCGGGTCCGATGATCGCCTCGCTCTACTTCGCCTTCACCGACTACAACCTGTTCGACCCGCCGAAGTGGATCGGCCTCGACAACTTCTCCGAGATGTTCGACGATCCGCGCTGGCGCCACTCGGTGCAGGTGACGCTCTGGTACGTCGCCGTCGGCACACCGCTCAAGCTGATCGCCGCCCTCGGTGTGGCGCTGCTGCTCGCCCAGAGCCGGCGCGGACAGGCCTTCTACCGGGCCGCCTTCTACGCGCCGTCGCTCATCGGCGCGAGCGTCTCGGTCGCGATCGTCTGGAAGGCGATCTTCTCGGACGACGCGATCGTCGACCGTACGCAGAAGATCTTCGGTGTCGACGTCGGCGGCTGGACCGGCGACCCGGACATGATCATCTACAGCCTGGTGGCGCTCACCGTGTGGCAGTTCGGCGCCCCCATGGTCATCTTCCTGGCCGGCCTCAAGCAGGTCCCGCGCGAGCTCTACGAGGCGGCCGAGGTAGACGGGGCGGGCCCGCTGCGGCGGTTCTGGAACATCACGCTGCCGATGATCTCCCCCGTCCTGTTCTTCAACGTCCTGCTGGAGACGATCCACTCCTTCCAGATCTTCAGCTCGGCGTACATCGTGGGCGGCGGGGCGGGTGGCAACGCCTGCGGTCCCGCCGACGGTTCGATGGTCTACACCTGCTACCTCTACGTCCAGGGCTTCGAGAACAGCCGAATGGGCCTGGCCTCCGCGATGGCCTGGCTGCTGCTCGTCGCGGTCGCCCTGGTGACGGCGGTGCTGTTCTGGTCCCAGAAGCGCTGGGTGCACTACGAGGAGGGCGCCCGATGAGCGCGCAGGCCACCACCGACGTCAAGCCCGCCGCCGGAGCCAGGGCGCTGCGCCACAAGCTGCCCGGCTCCCTGGCCTGGCACATCGGGTCCCTGCTGATCCTCGCGGTGATCCTCTACCCGGTGATCTGGGTCCTCGGCGGGTCGTTCAAGAAGAGCGAGGACATCGTCGGCAGCCTGGACCTCTTCCCGGGCGACCCGGTCATCGCCAACTACACGAGCCTCGCCGACGGCATCGCCGACATCTCCATCTCCACGTTCTTCTTCAACTCGCTCTTCCTCGCGGTCGGTTCCGTCGTCGGCATCCTGGTGTCCTGCTCGCTGACGGCGTACGCCTTCGCCAGGATCAGGTTCGCCGGGCGGAATCTGCTCTTCACGCTGATGATCGGCACGCTCCTGCTGCCGTACCACGTGCTGCTGATCCCGCAGTACGTGCTGTTCCGCAACCTGGAGCTGATCAACACCTACACGCCGTTGCTGCTCGGGAAGTACCTGGCCACCGAGGCGTTCTTCGTCTTCCTGATGGTGCAGTTCATGCGCAACATGCCCAAGGAACTGGACGAGGCGGCCCGGCTCGACGGCTGCGGGCACCTGCGGATCTACTGGTCGATCGTGCTGCCGCTGGCCCGACCGGCCCTGATCACCAGCGCGATCTTCACGTTCATCAACTCCTGGAACGACTTCATGGGCCCGCTGATCTACCTCAACGAGCCCGACAAGTACACGGTCTCGCTCGGTCTGAAGATGTTCGTCGACCAGGAGGGACTGGCCAACTACGGCGGCATGATCGCGATGTCGCTGGTCGCGCTGCTGCCGGTGCTCGCCTTCTTCCTCGCCTTCCAGCGCTATCTGATCGACGGCATGGCCACGTCGGGTCTGAAGGGCTGAGGCACATGGCCGGGACACGGGTGAAGGCACGGGGCGAGTCGGTGTTCGCCGAGAGGTTCGCGGTGTTCGCCGAGTGCCTGCTGACCGGTGTGTGGATCGCGGTGGCCTCGCTGGGCGTCGTCACCTACCCCGCCGCGTTCGCCGCCGGGGCGCGGCATCTGCGGCGCCGTACCGCCCATGAGGGCGGTGGGTGGCGGGAGTTCGCCGCCGACTTCCGCACCGCGCTGCGCGGCGGATGGCTCGCCGGGCTCGCCGGGTGGGCGGCGGTGGCCGCGGTCTGGGTCGACGTGCAGGCGGCCCGGGCGGGGATTCCCGGCGGGCCGCTCGTCGGGGCCGTCGGCGTCGTCGCACTCATCGGGCTCGTCGTGGCGGGGCTGCGCGCGGCGGCGGTCTGGGAGCCGGGCGCGCACTGGCGGACCCTCCTCGCGCAGGCCGGGCGCCGCACGGTGCTCGATCCGGCCGGATCCTTCCTGATCGTCGGCGGGCTGGCCGTGGTGGCCGTGTCCGCCTGGTTCGCCGCGCCGCTGGCGCTCCCCGTCCTCGGGGCGGTGGCGGCGGCGGCCGTCGCCGTGGAGGAGCGCTACCGGCACCGCTGAACCGCGGCTCCTGTTCCAGGTCGGCGCCCCGGCGCCGCACCTCTCTCTGTCACGCCCCTGACCAGCGCATGGATGCGATTCCCGCACGGACGATTCCCGCACGGACAAGGAAAGGCAGCATCGCCATGTCTCCCATCCCCCGCAGATCCGTTCTCAAGGCGGCCGCCGTCACCACAGCCGCCGCTCAGGTCAGCTGGGCGCTGGGCGCCCAGGCCGCCCAGGCCGCGCCCGGTGCCGACGCGGCCGACGGCGACCCGGTGACCCTGGACTGGCTGGAGGACGGCGGCCTCGGCGCCGCACCCGGCTCCACCGTCGGCGTGCCCTGGCCCAAGGGCGCCCACCAGAAGGACCAGACCTTCGCGCTGACGGACGCCGCGGGCAAGGCCGTGCCCGTGCAGTCCTGGCCGATCGCCTACTGGCCCGACGGCTCCCTCAAGTGGACCGCGCACGCGGTCGCCTCCGGCGACGGCAAGCTCACCCTGACCGCCGGGACGCCCGCAGCCCCGGAGCAGAAGGTCACCGTCGGCAAGCGCGGCGGCACCATCGACATCTCGACCGGCGTCATCACCGCGCGGATCGGCACGTCCGGCTCCACCCTCGTCAAGTCCGTCACCCGCGGCTCCACCGAGATCGCGAAGAACGGCCGGCTCGTGCTGATCCGCCAGCCCGAGATCGAGGACGAGGACCAGGGCGCGGTCAAGACCGAGCGCTTCGACGGCGCGATCTCCAAGGTCGAGGTCGAGCAAGCGGGCCCGGTCCGCGCCGTCGTGCGTGTCGACGGCAAGCACCGCAAGGGCGGCCGCAGTTGGCTGCCCTTCTCGATCAGGCTCTACTTCTACGCGGGCGCCGACTCCTTCCGCATGGTGCACACCATCACCTACGACGGCACCCAGGAGCCGGGCAAGGCCAGCGGCGACTTCATCCGCGGCCTCGGCGTCCGCTTCACCGTGCCCCTGCGGGACGAGTCGTACGACCGCCACATCCGCATCGGCGGCGACGGCACCGGACTGCTCCGCGAAGCCGTCAAGGGGATCACCGGACTGCGCCGGGACCCCGGAGCGGCCGTGCAGGAGGCCCAGTTCGAGGGCAGGAAGCTGCCCGACCCCGCCACCTGGGACCAGCGGGTGACGACCCGGCTCCAATACATCCCCGAGTGGGGCGACTACACCCTCGCGCAGCTGTCCGCCGACGGCTTCACGCTGCGCAAGCGCACCAAGAAGGGGCACGGCTGGGTCGCCGCGGGCGGCGGCCGGCGCGCCTCCGGCTTCGGGTACGTCGGTGGGGCCGGCGGCGGGTTCTCCTTCGGGCTGCGTGACTTCTGGGAGAAGTTCCCCGCCCAGCTCGACATCCGGGACGCCCACACCGACGAGGCCGAGGTCACCCTCTGGCTCTGGTCGCCCGAGGCGCAGCCCATGGACATGCGCTTCTACCACGACGGCATGGGCCAGGACACCTTCCCGGAGCAGCTCGAAGGCCTCAACATCACCTACGAGGACTACGAGCCGGAGTTCGGCACCCCGTACGGCATCGCCCGCACCTCCGAACTCCTCTTCTGGGCCAACGAGACGACCCCGAGCCCCGACCGGTTCGCCGAGCAGGTCGAGGCCGTCCGCGTGCTGCCGCAACTGGCCGCCCCGCCCAAGCAGCTCATCAAGGCCAAGGTCTTCGGGCCGGGCCTGTACTCCGAACCCGACCGCTCCACCCCGGCCAAGGCGAAGATCGAGGACCACCTGGACTTCCTCTTCACCTACTACAAGGACCAGGTGGAGCAGCGCCGCTGGTACGGCTTCTGGGACTACGGCGACATCATGCACACCTACGACACCTTCCGGCACCAGTGGCGCTACGACGTCGGCGGCTACGCCTGGGACAACTCCGAGCTGTCGCCGGACCTGTGGCTCTGGTTCGCCTATCTGCGCTCCGGGCGTTCCGACATCTTCCGCTTCGCCGAGGCGATGACCCGGCACACCGGCGAGGTCGACGTCTACCACCTGGGCAAATGGGCAGGCCTCGGCACCCGCCACGGTGTGCAGCACTTCGCCGACAGCGCCAAGCAGCAGCGCATCGCCAACACCACCTACCGGCGCTACTACTACTTCCTCACGGCGGACGAACGCGTCGGCGACCTCATGCACGCCAACGTCGACTCCGACGAGACGTTCCTCGCCCTGGACCCGCTGCGCAAGATCCGCACCGAGCCGTACACCCCCGACCGGCACGCCCTGTCCATCGGCTTCGGCACGGACTGGAGCGGCCTGGTGTCGGCCTGGCTGACGGAGTGGGAGCGCAAGGGCCCCAAGTGGGAGAAGGCCAAGGCCCGGGTGCTGTCCACCATGGAGACCATCGCCGCCCAGCCCAACGGCTTCGTCCAGGGCAGCGGCCTGTACGACCTGGACACCGGCAAGTTCGCCGTCGCCGACCAGGCCAAGGTGGAGGTCTCCCACCTCTCGGCCGTCTTCGGCCTCAACGAGCTGTGCGCCGAGCTCATCGACCTGGTCGACATGCCGAAGTTCAACGAGGCGTACTTCGACTACTGCCGCTACTTCAACGCGACCAAGGCCGAGCAGGCGGCACGCTACGGTTCCAACTTCGGCACCCTGCTGCTCTTCCAGGGCCACTCGCGCCTCGACGCGTACGCGGCCGTCAAGACCGGCGACGAGAAACTCGCCAAGAGGGCCTGGGAGAAGTTCTACAACTCCGACGGCTACAAGGAGTCCGCGCCCTGGAAGACCGAGAAGCTGAGCGGACCGGTCGCGCTGGTGGCGGGCAGCGAGGCCACTTGGGTGTCCACCAACGAGACCGCCCTGTACGGCCTCGCCGCCATCGAGAACCTGGCCCTGCTGGGCGACAAGATGCCGTCGTAGGTCGACGTCGTGGGGAACCGCGGGCCCTCCGTGGCCGGTCCCGCGGTTCCCCACGCCCCTCGGGGGTTCAGTTCATGCGTCCCAGGACATCCCGCATCCGCCGGACGTCCCTGATGCGCTGCTCGTACGTCGCGCCCAGGGCCAGCAGGAGCAGACCGGCCAGGGCGGGGAGCACCCAGCGGGGGAGCGCGCCGGTCACCTGGACGATGTAGGGGGCCAGTTCGTGCAGGGCGTCCAGGACGAGGACCGAACCGCCGAGGGCGAGCGGTGCCTGGAGGTTGTAGCCGCCGCCGAGCAGGGTGAGGGACAGGGCGGCCAGGCCCAGCAGGAGCGGCCGGGTCCAGTCCGAGTCGCTCCAGGCCGCGACGAGGCTCGGCAGGAGAGTGGCGGCGAGCCCGGGGCCGTACGCCGTCCAGGAGGAGGTCCGCGGGTCCTGGCGCCGGCGCAGCGCTCCGACGAGCAGCGCCGGGACCGTCACCGGCAGCGTGTACGCCTCGGGCGTGCCGACGTCCCAGGCGGCCAGGCGCACCCACGCGGCCAGCACGAACAGGGCCGTGGCCGGATAGCCGACGGCGCGCCGCTCGGCACGCAGGGCCGTACCCGCGGCGATCACCCCGAACAGGGCCAGTACCAGCGCGAGCATCGGGGGGTCGGAGACGGCGAGCGCCACGGCGAACAGCCCGATGGCTCCTCCCACGGCCTCCACGGGCACCGTCACCGGGGATGCGCCCAGGCGCGCCGCCAGCAGGGCGGCGGCAGCGGGAACGAGCAGAACCAGCAAGGCCGTTCGGGCCGCCGGCCAGTCCGCGGCGGCACCCGACGCCGAGGCCAGCGCGGCGGCGGACACCAGAGCGGCCGGAGCCGTGAAGGGCGCGACGCCGGCCCGCCACGAGGCCGCGGCGAACAGCACCGTCAGCCCGGACAGCGCGACGAGGGTCGCGGACTGGGAGGCAAGGGACGTCAGGGTGAGGCCGGCAGCCGTCACCAGGGCCAGGACGAGGGCCGTGACCTGTGCGGCCGACGCCGTGACCCGGCACGCGGACAGCGCCGCCGCCGTCACGACGCCCAGCACCAGCAGGCCCGCGACGTACGGGACCTCCAGGACCGCGGGGAGGATCAGCGCCGTGGCCCACAGCAGCCCGGCGGCACCGAGCCGGGCCCGCGGACGCCACACCCCCGCCCGGACCGCCAGGGCGAGCACCGCCGCCACGCCCACCAGCACGAGTGGAGCCGCCTCCATGTGCGGCGGCCAGGGCACCTCGACGACCGCCGCCGCACGGGCATCCGACGGCGCACCGCTCCACACCCGGGCCGGCCAACCCGCCGGGCCCAGCAGCACCACGGCGACGACGGGCAGCGTCCACAGCACCGCCAGCGCCTGCACGGCACCGGAGGCCCACGCGAAGCCCGCCCGTACCGCGTCCGGCAGCCGTCCGGCCCGCACCGCCGCCAACAGGGCCACACCGACGGCCAGATGAGCGGGAACCACCCACAGCGACGGCAGCCCGGAGCGCGCCACCCCGCCGAGCGCGGCCACGACGAGCAGACCGGCCGTGAGCGCGAGACCCAGGGCGTGCCCGGTGCCGGGACCCCGCCAGGCCGCGCCCAGGGCGATCACCGCCGCGAGCAGGAGCAGTACCCCGGCGCGGGAGGCCGCACCCGGACCGTCTGCCGTCAAGGACAGCCAGCCCGCACCCAGAACGCCCCAGCCGCCCATGCCGTAGGCGCCGACGACGGCGGTGATCCGCACCGCCCCGCCCGGCACCCGCGCCACCGCCACCGCGTCGAGCCCGGCCGTCACCAGCAGCGCGGCCGTGATCGTGTAGGGACCCGCGTCGGCGGCCAGGGCCCACAGCAGCAGTGGCACCTGCGCCACGGCCAGCGCGGAGGGCAGGGGCAGCCGCAGCGTGGACGTCACCGGCAGCAGGCCGTACACCGACCAGATGGCCGCCAGCACCGCCGTCGCGACGGCGGCGTACCCGGTCCCGTCCGTCCCGGAGAGGGCCGCCGCGTGCAGCGCGTAGGCGTCCAGGACGGTCAGGGCGAGCCCGAGGCCCGCCACGGACTCGGCCGTCGACCGCAGCCCCCGCTTCAGCAGGGCCACGGGCGCGGCGAGCGCGGCCAGTGTGACCGCGCCGAGCACCAGAGCCCGCCCGGCGATGCCCATGTCCCCCCAGCTGACCAGCGTGAACACCGCCGCCGCGAGCGTGAGCAGGACACCGCCGAGGACCAGCAGCACGTTCTGCACGCTGGGCGCCGTCGTCTCGGGGCGCGGCGATGGAGCGACCGGGGGCTGCGCGGAGGCCCAGGGGCGTGACTGCTGCCGCGTCTGTTGCAGGGCCGCGACCAGCCAGGCGCGACGGGTCAGCAACTGGGAGCGCCGGGCGTCCAGTTGCCGGAGTTCGGCGTCGAGGATCCGCAGTTCCTCGGCCGGGGGCGGAAGGTGGGTCATGGATCGCAGTGTGGTCCGCGTCACCCGGCACGGCATGAGTGCGGGTACTCAGGCGCGTACTCAGACAGTCCGTGCCCCGCCTGGGCAGACTGCTGGGATGGACTGGAACCATTACCGCTTCCGCAGCCTGTGGCCCCTGCCCGCACCCCCCGCCACCGTCTACGGCGTGCTGGAACGCCCCGAGGACTACCCGGACTGGTGGCGCGAGGTCCGCGAGGTGACCCGGCTCGACGACACCACCGGCGTGATCCGCGTCCGCTCCGTCCTGCCGTACGACATGACCTTCACGGCGCGCGAGGTGCGGCGCGATCCCGAAGCCGGTGTGCTGGAGACCGCCCTGTCCGGGGACCTCGAGGGCTGGGCACGCTGGACGCTCACACCGCAGGGGACGGGCACGCTCGCGCGGTACGACCAGGCCGTCAGCGTGAACAAGACGCTGCTGCGGCGGCTCGCCGTACCGGGACGGCCCGTCTTCCGCGCCAACCACGCGCTGATGATGCGGTCCGGGCGGCGTGGGCTGCTCGGGTACCTCGAAGCGGTTTGATGGAAGCGCGCCCGGACCTGTATGGTTCAGTGCGTTCCCGGGCGATTAGCTCAGTGGGAGAGCGCTTCGTTCACACCGAAGAGGTCACTGGTTCGAACCCAGTATCGCCCACCGGAAACAGCCGGTCCGTCACAGACGGACCGGTTTTTTTCATGCCCTCGCGGGCCCCGCGCCGGCTCCTCAGGCAGCCGCCGCCGGCAGATCCGGACGCAGGGGCCACGCCGGGTCGACCGCCTCGTCCACGCCGCTGCGCGCGAACCACGCCTGGAGGCCCCGCGCCTGGGCCGCGTGCCACACCGCCTGGAGGGTGTGCAGCTCACCCGGGGCGAGACGCTCCAGCCGGGAGGCGAACCGGCGGCCCACCGCCCGCGTCACCTCCAGCGCCGCCACGGCGTCGGCCGCCGCGTCGTGCGCGCCCTCCAGGGCGACGCCGTAGTGCGCGCACAGGTCGGTCAGGGTGCGACGGCCCTTGCGGTAGCGGTCCAGATGCTTGTCCAGGACCCTCGGATCCAGCACGGACAGCGGCGCCGACTCGAACCAGCGCCCGAGCGACGAGGCGCGATGCCGGCGCAACTCCCGGTCCAGCAGGGTCAGATCGAACGGCGCGTTCATCACCACGACCGGGCGCCCGGCGTGCGCCTGCTCGGCCAGCGCCTGTGCTATCTCGTGCACCACCGGCGCCGGCCACCGGCCGTTGCGCTGCAGGTGCTCCTCCGTCAGTCCGTGCACCGCCGTCGCCTCGGCGGGGACCGGCACCCCCGGGTTCACCAGCCAACGGCTCACCCGCGGCCGGACACCCGGCGCGTCCTGGACGACCACGGCGGCCGACACGATCCGGTCGGTCTCGACGTCGACGCCCGTGGTCTCCGTGTCGAAGGCGGCCAGCGGCCCCTCGTACCAGAGTGTCGTCATAGCCACACAACCCCTCGTTCACCTTCGGCAGTTGACGTAACGTCCGCTGCCCGATCCGGTGATACCCGGGCTGTTTGCGCCGTACGCCGGAAGGAGACAACAGGAGTACGGGTCGTTGCAGTTCAGCGGCCCGCAGCGGGGAATCACTTGTTCTGGAAGGCTGTTGGCGCCATGGCCATTGCGCAGCCCGAACGGGGCGGGCTGCTGCCCGAGCGCACGGCTCCCTCCCGCGGCACTCTCGCCACCACCGCCTGCATGGAGACACTGCAGGTCGGCTATCTGCACGCCGTCGCGGCGGCCGCCGGCTGCTCGCTGTCCCAGCCCTTTCCCGACAACGGCATCGACTGGCACGTCAGCCACAGCGCCCCCGGGCACACCGTCGACGACGAGGTCACCATCAAGGTGCAGCTCAAGGCCACCTACCAGGTGCCGCCCGACCCACCCGGCCGCACCTTCTCCTTCACGCTCGACAACGACCACCTGGCGAAGCTCGCCCGCACCCCCGTGTCGGTGCACAAGATCCTCGTGGTGATGCTGGTGCCGCGCTCCCAGGACGACTGGCTGCGCGCCGGGCACGACCGGCTCGACCTCAGGCACTGCTGCTACTGGACCAACCTCGCCGGACAGCCGATCACCGGCCGCCGCCGCACCACCGTGCGGATACCGACCGCACGCATCTTCGACGACCGGGCCCTGTGCGAGATCATGACGCGGGTCGGGACGGGAGGGAAACCGTGACGCACCGCCCGACCGAGGAGCCACCGCGGCAGGTCCGGCCGCACCCGGCCGAACCCGCCCGGAGCGATCCGCCCGAGCCCGTCGACGTCGACCCGGCCGTACTGGGCGCCCTGCTGCGCCGACACGGCTGGCAGCGGCGCGGCGGCGCCCCCGGACGCTACGGCCGCTGGACCCCGCCCGGTCCCGGCGGCAGCGGCACCAGCCTCCTGGTGCCCGAGAGCCGCGCCTTCCCCGACAGCGACGACCTGCTCGGCGAGGCCCTGCTCGCCCTCTCCCGCAGCGGCTCGCCCTCCGCCCGCGAGGTGCTCGTCTCCCTCGCCGTGCCCAGCGACGAGATCCGCTGGTGGCACGACGTCCCGGCCGGACCCGCGGGCGCTTCCTCCTGGGCCGTCGAGGACCGGCTGCGCGGCGCCGCCCGCCGGATGCTGCTCGCGGCCGCCCTCGCCGCCCGCGCCCGGGTCGGCTACCACGGCGCCCGCCACCGCCGCGCCGCCGCCGCGGCCCTGGAGAACGTCCTCGTCGGGTCCACCACCGACGGCAGCCTCACCGCCTTCGTCCCGGTCGCCGGTGGCCGCCCCCTGGCCGTCCGCCTCCACCAGGCCCTGTTCGCCGCCCGCGAGGCCATCGACTACCAGCGGGCCACCGGCGGGATGGACGCCTTCGACGCCGCCGTCGAGGCAGGGGTGAGCCACGAGCTCACCGAGGCCCTCGTCGCCCTCGTCCGGGGCACGGAGGGCGCCCGGATCGCCGTCGGATGGGCCCCGGCGGCCGGTGTGCCCACGGGCTGCGCGCCCTCCGCCGAGCCCGTCGAGTTCTCACCCGGCGACCTGGCCGTGCTGCGCGAGGCCGGCGCCCGCTATCTGCGCGAGGAACCCGCCGTGCCGGTGCGGATCACCGGAGCGGTGATACGGCTGCGCAGGTCAGGGCCGCGCGGCGACGGCACGGTACGGCTGCGCGTGCTGGCCGGGGCCGACGTGCCGAACGTCCGGATCACCCTCGACGAGGAGGCCTACCGGATCGCCGGGCACGCCCACCTCGTCGGACTCCCGGTACGGGTGCAGGGGCGGCTGGAGAGCCGGGGCGGATTCCGCCGCCTCACCGGGGCCCACGGGGTGGTCCCCGTGGCGGTCGACGACGCCGAGCGGGACCGGCTGATGAAGGAGCTCCACGAGAACCTCGACTTCTTCGAGGAGGCCTGCGGCGGGGACTGATTTCGCGTAGGGCCGTCCCGGGTCGGTACGATCCTTACTCGTGCGCGCGCTCGGGTATGGCGCCGCAGCCCCCTTCAGTCAGGAGAGACCGGTGTCAGACGTCCGTGTGATCATCCAACGCGATTCCGAGCGGGAAGAACGCGTGGTGACGACGGGCACTACGGCCGCCGAGCTCTTCGCCGGCGAGCGCTCGATCATCGCCGCGCGCGTGGCCGGCGAGCTCCGGGACCTGTCGTACGCCCTGTCCGACGGCGACGAGGTCGAGGGCGTCGAGATCTCCTCCGAGGACGGCCTGAACATCCTGCGCCACTCCACGGCGCACGTCATGGCGCAAGCCGTGCAGGAGCTCCACCCCGAGGCCAAGCTGGGCATCGGCCCGCCCGTCAAGGACGGCTTCTACTACGACTTCGATGTCGAGAAGCCGTTCACCCCCGAGGATCTCAAGGCCATCGAGAAGAAGATGCAGGAGATCCAGAAGCGGGGCCAGCGCTTCTCCCGCCGCGTGGTGACCGACGAGGCCGCCCGCGAGGAACTGGCCGACGAGCCGTACAAGCTGGAGCTGATCGGCCTCAAGGGCTCCGCCTCGCACGACGACGGCGCGGACGTCGAGGTCGGCGCCGGCGAGCTGACGATCTACGACAACCTGGACGCCAAGACCGGTGACCTGTGCTGGAAGGACCTCTGCCGGGGCCCCCACCTGCCCACCACCCGGAACATCCCGGCGTTCAAGCTGATGCGCAACGCGGCCGCCTACTGGCGCAGCAGCGAGAAGAACCCCATGCTCCAGCGCATCTACGGCACCGCCTGGCCCACCAAGGACGAGCTGAAGGCGCACCTGGAGTTCCTCGCCGAGGCCGAGAAGCGCGACCACCGCAAGCTCGGCAGCGAGCTCGACCTGTTCTCGGTCCCGGAGCAGATCGGCTCCGGCCTCGCCGTCTTCCACCCCAAGGGCGGCATCATCCGCCGGGTCATGGAGGACTACTCGCGCCGCCGCCACGAGGAAGAGGGCTACGAGTTCGTCTACACCCCGCACGCCACCAAGGGGAAGCTCTTCGAGACCTCGGGCCACCTGGACTGGTACGCCGACGGCATGTACCCGCCCATGCAGCTCGACGAGGGCGTGGACTACTACCTCAAGCCCATGAACTGCCCGATGCACAACCTGATCTTCGACGCGCGCGGGCGTTCCTACCGTGAACTGCCGCTGCGCCTCTTCGAGTTCGGGACCGTGTACCGGTACGAGAAGTCGGGCGTGGTGCACGGCCTGACCCGGGCCCGCGGCTTCACCCAGGACGACGCGCACATCTACTGCACCCGTGAGCAGATGTCGGAGGAGCTCGACAAGACGCTCACCTTCGTCCTCGGCCTGCTGCGCGACTACGGCCTGACCGACTTCTACCTGGAGCTGTCCACCAAGGACTCGGAGAAGTTCGTCGGCTCCGACGAGGCCTGGGAGGAGGCCACCGAGACGCTGCGCCAGGTCGCCGAGAAGCAGGGCCTGCCCCTGGTCCCGGACCCGGGCGGCGCCGCCTTCTACGGCCCGAAGATCTCCGTGCAGACCAAGGACGCCATCGGCCGCACCTGGCAGATGTCGACGATCCAGCTCGACTTCAACCTGCCGGAGCGCTTCGACCTGGAGTACACCTCCGCCGACGGCTCCAAGCAGCGCCCCGTCATGATCCACCGCGCGCTGTTCGGCTCCATCGAGCGGTTCTTCGCGGTGCTCCTGGAGCACTACGCGGGTGCCTTCCCGGCGTGGCTGGCCCCGGTCCAGGCGGTCGGCATCCCGATCGGCGACGCGCACGTGGAGTACCTGGAGAAGTTCGCCACCGCGGCCAAGAGGAAGGGCCTGCGCGTCGAGGTCGACTCCTCCTCCGACCGCATGCAGAAGAAGATCCGCAACGCCCAGAAGCAGAAGGTGCCCTTCATGGTCATCGCGGGCGACGAGGACATGTCCCACGAGTCCGTGTCCTTCCGCTACCGCGACGGCTCGCAGGAGAACGGCATCCCCTTCGAGGAGGCCATCGCGAAGATCCTGAAGGTCGTCGAAGAGCGCACCCAGGTCTGATCACGGCGTGCCGAGGCCCCCGGGGAGATCCCGGGGGCCTTTGCCGTCCCCCCAGCTCGACGCCATATGCTGCACTGCATGACGAGTGAGCCGGAGCAGCAGCTGGGAGTAGGGACGCAGGACGCGTTCCAGCGTCTGTGGACGCCCCACCGGATGGCCTACATCCAGGGCGAGAACAAGCCGACCGGCCCGGGCGCCGGCGACGGCTGCCCCTTCTGCTCGATCCCGGCCAAGTCCGACGAGGACGGGCTCGTCGTCCGGCGCGGCGAACAGGTCTACGCGGTGCTGAACCTCTACCCGTACAACGGCGGGCATCTGATGACCGTGCCCTACCGGCACGTCGCCGACTACACCGACCTCACCGCGGGGGAGACCGCCGAGCTCGGCGAACTCACCAAGCAGGCCATGACGGCCCTGCGCACGGCCTCCGGCGCACACGGCTTCAACATCGGCATGAACCAGGGCACGGTCGCCGGTGCGGGCATCGCCGCCCATCTGCACCAGCACATCGTGCCGCGCTGGGGCGGGGACACGAACTTCATGCCGGTGGTGGGGCACACGCGGGTGCTGCCGCAGCTGCTGGCGGACACCCGGAAGATGCTGGCGGAGAGCTGGCCTTCGTAAAGCGGGGCATCCGGCGGCACAGGTGCCTGGTCGTGCTGCCGGGTGGGTGCGCGGCCCGGCGCTTGCGGGGTGCCGCGCACCCACCCGTGCCGCCCCAGCGGCACGACCGCCCGCGGCGGCGCCGACTCACCTACGCGTCGTACACGTCCGCCTTCTTCGGCGCGGCTTCCTGAACCGCCCCGCTGAGCGCAGCCGACCTGGACCCGAACTTCTCCACGTCCACCCCGTTCTCCCGCAGCACCTTCAGCGCCGCCGAGTGCACCACCCGCAGTACCGGCGTGGCCGCCCGCAGCGCGTCGTCGGCCATGAAGCGGTGCCGCCAGGGCTGGTCGGCCCACGCGTGCCGCAGACCGAACGGCTCGGGCAGCGTCAGACTGCCACCGAGCCACTTCAGCAGCGGCGGGTACCAGGTCAGCGGGGCGCGCGCGGCCAGCCGGACCACCTCGTCGGTGTCGATCAGCGGCAGCTTCACGGTCCGGGTCTCCCAGAACCGCAGCGCCTTCTGCACCGACTTCTCCTTGGCCGCCGGCTTCTCGTTGAACAGGGGGTTCACCGGCCCCAGCGCGTGTCCGGTGACCTCGATGCGCAGGGTGTCGTGCAGCACGGTCACCGTGATCAGCATCGTGATCACCAAGTGGCCGTCCCACAGGGTCCACTGCACGCCCAGGTAGTGCCGGTCGCCGCTGCCGAACTGCTGCTTGTTGCAGATGTCCTGCACGGCGTGCGTCCGGACCGTGTACGCGTCGACGTCCGTGCCGCTCGGCCGGGACACCTCCGTGGCCTTCTCACCGATCGGCGTGACGATCCAGTGCGTGATGGACGGCTTGGGGAAGCCGCCGGTATTGATCGAGGTGCGCTCCAGCATGCCGAGACCGCCCTGGATCGCCACGATGACGTCCCAGCTGCGGAACGGGTGGAACTCCTTGCCCGGCTCGGCCGAGACCAGCTCCTCGGCCAGCTGCCAGCTGCCCCACCGCGTGCCCATGCCGAGTATGCCCTTGGGGCCCGCGTAGAAGACCGAGTTGGACCGCTGCTCGGCGGCGAGACGGGCCAGCTCCTTGCGGACCTGCTCGGCCGCGTCGCCGGGGTTGCCGGGCACGGCCTCGGGGATCTTGGCGCCCACGCCACCGCCCGACAGCAGGCTCGACCAGCGCTCCCGCAGATCGCGGGCCGTCCGCTCGCAGATCTGCTTGGCCCAGAACCAGCCCACGACCGGCATGATCACCGCCGCGCGTCCGTACAGGGCCCAGAAGCCCGTGAACGGCATGCGGATCAGGAACAGCACGGCCAGCGCGCCCACCGCCACCAGCAGCGTCGTGGCCAGGGCGCCGGCCCGCTTGTCCTCGCGCTTGGCCATGGTGGTGCGCAGCGTGAACACCAGCAGCCACACGAGGAAGCCCGGCAGGAAGAGCACCCCGCAGATCACCGTGATCGCAGAGAGCCAGTTGTCCCGGTCGCGGCGGATGCGGTGGGCCGCCAGACAGTGCTCCACGACGACCTGGGGCTCGATGCCGAAGGACTGGATGACCGGAGCCCGCCCGGCACCCAGCATCCGGTCGATCACCGCACGGGAGAACGCCTCACCGAACCTGGGGCGGAAGATCTTCGCCCAGGAGCGCGGCGGAGTCACCTTCGACTGATGCCACTCGTTGTCGGCCTTCAGGATGTTGGTGACCTCGTCGTCCCGGTACGCCGCCGCGGCCAGCGCATAGGTCGCCGCCGTCTGGCCGCTCGCACCCGCCAGGGGCACCTGGGCTCCTGGGCTGAAGTCGAATCCGTCCGTCACTGCCGCCCCCATCGCTGCCGCATCCGCATCTGCGGCCTTCCCGACTTCCGCGTCGCGCACACCTGTTGATCAGGTCATCAGCGTATCCGTCCGCACCGTCGGACGGGGGCGGGCGGCCCGTCAAGCCACCCGCCCCCGCTGAAAGGAGCTCCCGCACGGGCACTTGGTGGCGCCCGGCGCCAACTACGAGGCTTTGCGCGCCTCTTCAACGCGCCAACTACGAGGCCTTGCGCTCCTCTTCAACGCGCCAACTACGAGGCCTTACGCTCCTCTTCACGCACCCGGTCCGCGACCTGCTGCGGCATCGGTTCGTGCCGCGCGTACCGGCGGCTGAACCCCGCCGTGCCGTGCGACATCGACCGCAGATCGATGGCGTACCGGCCGATCTCGATCTCCGGCACCTCGGCCCGGATCAGGGTGCGCCCGCCCGGTGTCTGCTCGGTGCCGAGCACCCGGCCGCGCCGCCCCGACAGATCGCTCATCACGGCGCCCACGAAGTCGTCGCCGACCAGCACCGACACCTCGGCCACCGGCTCCAGCAGATGGATCCTCGCGTCGGCCGCGGCCTCCCGCAGCGCGAGCGCCCCGGCCGTCTGGAACGCGGCGTCGGAGGAGTCCACCGAGTGCGCCTTGCCGTCCAGCAGGGTCACCCGTACGTCGATGAGCGGGTACCCGGCCGCGACCCCCTTGGCCGCCTGCGCGCGTACGCCCTTCTCCACCGACGGGATGAACTGCCGGGGCACCGCGCCGCCCACGACCTTGTCCACGAACTCGATGCCGGACCCGCCGGGCAGCGGCTCCACCTCGATCTCGCAGATCGCGAACTGCCCGTGCCCGCCGGACTGCTTGACGTGCCGGCCCCGGCCGGCCGACTTGGTCGCGAACGTCTCGCGCAGGGACACCCGGTGCGGGACGACGTCGACCTGGACGCCGTACCGGCTGCGCAGCCGCTCCAACGCCACGTCGGCGTGCGCCTCGCCCAGGCACCACAGGACCACCTGGTGGGTGTCCTGGTTCTGCTCCAGCCGCATCGTCGGGTCCTCGGCCACCAGCCGGGCCAGGCCCTGGGACAGCTTGTCCTCGTCCGGTTTGCTGTGCGCCTGGATGGCCAGCGGCAGCAGCGGGTCGGGCATCCGCCACGGCTCCATGAGCAGCGGGTCTTCCTTGGCGGACAGGGTGTCGCCGGTCTCGGCGCGGCTGAGCTTCGCCACGCAGGCCAGGTCGCCCGCGATGACGTGCGACACCGGGCGCTGCTGCTTGCCGAAGGGGGTGGACAGGGCGCCGATCCGCTCGTCGACGTCGTGGTCCTCGTGGCCGCGGTCGGCCAGCCCGTGGCCGGAGACATGGACCGTCTGGTCGGCGCGCAGGGTGCCGGAGAACAGGCGGATCAGCGACAGCCGGCCCACATAGGGGTCCGAGGAGGTCTTCACGACCTCCGCGACCAGCGGGGCGTCCGGGTCGCAGGGCTTGAGCTCGCGGGGCGTGCCGTCGATGGTGGTGACCCGCACCGTCTCGTGCTCCAGCGGCGTCGGGAAGCCCCGCGTGATCAGCTCCAGCAGCTCCACGGTGCCGAGCCCCTGCCGGGCGCCCTCACCCGCGGGGGCGGCGGCCAGGACGGGGAAGAAGACCCCGCGCGCGACGGCCCGCTCCAGGTCCTCGATGAGCGTCTTGACGTCGACGGGCTCCCCGCCGAGGTAGCGGTCCATGAGGGTCTCGTCCTCGCTCTCCGAGATGATCCCCTCGATGAGCCGGTTGCGGGCCTCCTCGATCAGCGGCAGCTGGTCCTCGCCCGGCTCGGACTCCTTGCGCTCGCCGGTCGAGTAGTCGAACAGCTTCTGCGACAGCAGCCCGATCAGCCCGGTCACGGGCGCGTGCCCGTCGGGCGCCTGGGGGCCGTGCAGCGGCAGGTAGAGCGGCAGGACCGCGTCGGGGTCGTCCGCGCCGAAGGCCTCGGCGCAGGTGCGGGTCATCTCCTCGAAGTCCGCGCGCGCCGACTCCAGGTGCGTGACCACGATGGCCCGGGGCATCCCCACGGCCGCGCACTCCTCCCACACCGTGCGGGTCGAGCCGTCCACCCCGTCCGAGGCCGAGACGACGAAGAGGGCCGCGTCCGCCGCCCGCAGACCGGCCCTGAGCTCACCGACGAAGTCGGCGTATCCGGGGGTGTCGAGGACATTGACCTTGATGCCGTCCCACTCGACGGGCACCAGGGAGAGCTGTACCGAGCGCTGCTGCCGGTGCTCGATGTCGTCGTAGTCGGAGACGGTGCCGCCGTCCTCCACGCGGCCCGCCCGGTTCACCGCCCCCGCCGTGAGCGCGAGGGCTTCGACCAGCGTGGTCTTTCCCGATCCGGAGTGGCCGACCAGCACCACATTCCGTACGGACTGAGGGTGGTCGGCCGCTTGTGCCCTGCCGGCGGCCCCAGGGTGTGTCTGTGCCTTGTCGCCCATGATCCTGCCTCCCGTGCACGGTGAGGTCACTGTGGGCGCGGACACGCGGAATCCGCGTGCGGTGCGGCTCCGGCGACGCCCGCGGTCTTTCGACCTTCCCACTCCCGTCACGGTGCGTCCATACGAACGACGCGATCTGGCCGCCCACCAGCGGCCCGCGGGTTCCCCCGAAAGGGGTCCGGGTGCCCGCACCTCGCCCACGCGCGCGCGTGACTACGATGGGCCCGCCGGTGGCCAGCAGGGGCCAGACGGCGACACCGACCCTCGGGAAGGCCATGCTGAACAAGTACGCGCGTGCATTCTTCACGCGTGTCCTCACACCGTTCGCCGCGTTTCTCATCCGCCGGGGCGTCAGCCCCGACACGGTCACCCTCATCGGCACCGCCGGTGTGGTAGCGGGCGCGCTGGTCTTCTACCCCAGGGGCGAGTTCTTCTGGGGCACGGTCGTGATCACGCTCTTCGTGTTCTCCGACCTGGTCGACGGCAACATGGCCCGTCAGCTCGGCCGCTCCAGCCGCTGGGGCGCCTTCCTGGACTCCACGCTGGACCGGGTCGCCGACGGCGCGATCTTCGGCGGCTTCATCCTCTGGTACGCCGGTGGCGGCGACGACCTCGTCCTGTGCGCGGTGTCGATCTTCTGCCTGGCCAGCGGCCAGGTGGTGTCGTACACCAAGGCCCGGGGCGAGTCGATCGGCCTGCCGGTCGCGGTCAACGGGCTCGTCGAGCGTGCCGAGCGCCTGGTGATCTCGCTGGTGGCGGCCGGGCTCGCGGGCCTGCACACGTTCGGTGTGCCCGGCATCCAGTACCTGCTGCCGGTCGCGCTGTGGATCGTCGCCGTGGGCAGCCTCGTCACGCTGATCCAGCGGGTCGTCACGGTCCGCAGGGAGTCCGCCGAGGCGGAGGCGGCCGCACAGGGCGAGCAGGCCGGACAGAACGACGCGGACGAGCAGCAGAACGCCTCCCACGGGAGCGAGGCCGCCACGTGAGCGCCCAGGACCGTCTGACGGACGCGCTGTACGGCCTCGGCTGGGGCATGGTCAAGAAGCTCCCCGAGCCGGCCGCCGTACGTCTCGGCCGGACCATCGCCGACCTGGCCTGGAAGCAGCGCGGCAAGGGCGTGCAACGCCTGGAGAGCAACTACGCGCGCGTGCTGCCCGACGCGCGCCCCGAGCGCCTGGCCGAGCTGTCGCGCGCGGGCATGCGCTCCTACCTGCGCTACTGGATGGAGTCCTTCCGGCTCCCGGCCTGGAGCGAGGAGCGGATCAAGGGCGGCTTCGACCCCAAGGACCTGCACCATCTCACCGAGGGCCTGGCCGCCGGCAAGGGCGTGATCATCGCGCTGCCGCACCTCGCCAACTGGGACCTCGCCGGCGCCTGGGTCACCACCAAGCTCGGCATCCCCTTCACCACGGTCGCCGAGCGCCTGAAGCCCGAGACGCTCTACGACCGGTTCGTCGCCTACCGCGAGGGCCTCGGCATGGAGGTCCTGCCGCACAGCGGCGGCACCGCTTTCGGCACCCTGGCCCGCCGGCTGCGCGAGGGCGGCCTGGTCTGCCTGGTCGCCGACCGCGACCTGTCCGCCTCGGGCGTCGAGGTGGACTTCTTCGGCGACACGGCACGGATGCCGGCCGGACCGGCCCTGCTCGCCCAGCAGACCGGCGCCCTGCTGCTGCCCGTCACCCTCTGGTACGACGAGTCGCCCGTCATGCGCGGCCGCGTCCACCCGCCCGTCGAGGTGCCCGGGTCGGGCACCCGCGCCGAGAAGACGTCCGTCATGACACAGGCGCTGGCCGACGCCTTCGCCACCGGGATCGCCGAGCACCCGGAGGACTGGCACATGCTCCAGCGCCTGTGGCTCGCGGACCTCGACCCCGGGAAGGGGCGCCCGTGAGGATCGGCATCGTCTGCCCGTACTCCTGGGACGTACCGGGTGGCGTCCAGTTCCACATCCGTGACCTCGCCGAGTACTTCCTCCGCCTCGGCCACGAGGTGTCCGTCCTGGCCCCCGCCGACGACGACACCCCGCTGCCGCCGTACGTCGTCTCGGCCGGGCGCGCGGTGCCGGTGCCCTACAACGGGTCGGTGGCCCGGCTGAACTTCGGCTTCCTCAGCGCCGCCCGGGTGCGCCGCTGGCTGCACGACGGCGCGTTCGACGTGATCCACATCCACGAGCCGACCTCCCCGTCGCTGGGCCTGCTGACCTGCTGGGCCGCCCAGGGGCCGATCGTGGCGACGTTCCACACGTCCAACCCGCGCTCCCGGGCGATGATCGCCGCCTACTCGATCCTCCAGGCCGCCCTGGAGAAGATCAGCGCCCGGATCGCGGTCAGCGAGTACGCCCGCCGCACGCTGGTGGAGCACCTCGGCGGCGACGCGGTCGTGATCCCCAACGGCGTCGACGTCGACTTCTTCGCCGACGCCGAGCCCAAGGCCGAGTGGCAGGGCGACACGATCGGCTTCATAGGGCGTATCGACGAGCCCCGCAAGGGACTCCCGGTGCTGATGAAGGCCCTGCCGAAGATCCTCGCCGCCCGTCCGGGGACCCGGCTGCTGGTCGCCGGGCGCGGTGACGAGGAGGAGGCCGTCCAGTCCCTGCCCGCCGAGCTGCGCTCGCGCGTCGAGTTCCTCGGCATGGTCAGCGACGAGGACAAGGCCCGCTTCCTGCGCAGCGTCGACCTGTACGTCGCGCCCAACACCGGCGGCGAGAGCTTCGGCATCATCCTGGTCGAGGCCATGTCCGCCGGGGCCCCCGTCCTCGCCTCCGACCTGGACGCCTTCGCCCAGGTCCTGGACCGGGGAGCGGCCGGTGAACTGTTCCCCAACGAGGACGCCGACGCCCTGGCCGACGCGGCGGTACGGCTCCTGGCGGACCCGGAACGGCTGGCGGAGCTGCGCGAGCGGGGCAGTACCCACGTACGGCGCTTCGACTGGTCGACCGTCGGCGCCGACATCCTGTCCGTGTACGAGACGGTCACGGCCGGAGCGGCGGCGGTGGCCGAGGACGAGCGGACGACCGGACTGTGGGGGCGGCTGGGGTTCGCCCGGGACTGACGGGCGGGGGCACCCGGTCTTTTCAGGCCATGTCAGAAGGGTGGCCGGGCGCCCGTGTGCCTTGGTGCCGAATGATCGATCGCGCAGATCACCCGTGATCTTTCCGTGTCGCTCGGGTGTGCGAAGTGACCCCTGGGACTTGAGTGAAAACAGATGGATCATGAATCGATATCGAATGTACGGTGCAATGGGTAGCTGACCGGCTGCCCCTTGTCACGGGAGGAGATGTCATGGACGAGCAGACCGAGCTCACGACCACCGAGCCGTACGCGCCGCCGACGCTGATCGAGGTCGGAGAGTTCAACGAGGACACCCTGGGCTTCATCGGCTGGGGCAACGACATCTTCGGTCACTACTCGGGCGGCTTCTGACAGTCGTCTCGCCGGCTGCGGCCGGCGCGAGCACGCTCGGAGAGATGAGCAGATGAGCAGCACCGGGTTCGTGGTCCTGCCGGACACGGCGGCGGCCGCCGCCGTGCGCACGGCCGTGCCGTGGGCGTCGCCGCAGGAGCACGCGCATGCCTCGGGCCGGCCCTGGCTGGTGGGCCGTTGGTCCGCCGGTGAGATCACGGTGGTCAGCGCGGGCCCGGTGCGGGTGGCGGTGGTCGGGATCTGCCCCGTCCCCGCCGCCCGGCTCTCCCAACTGGCCGCCCGCATCCGGACGGTGTCCGACGCGGACGCCCTCGCCAGCTCCCTGCCCGGCTCCTGCCACCTGGTCGTCTCGGCCCACGGGGAGGTTCGCTTCCAGGGCGGCGCGACCGGCCTGCGCCGGGTCTTCCGCACCCGGGCACACGGGGTCGAGGTGGCGGCCGACCGGGCCGACGTCCTCGCCGCGACGACCGGTGCCGGGATCGACGAACAGGCCCTGGCCCTGCGCGTGGCCACCGGTGGCTTCCTGCCGCCCCCGCTGGGCGACCGGCCCCTGTGGGAAGGCATATCCGCCCTCGCCCCGGACCACTGCCTGGTGTGGGAACACGAACGGATCCGCGAGACACGCTGGTGGCGGCCACCCACCCCCGACCTGACCCTGACGGCGGGCGCCGAGGCGGTGCGGCACGCCCTCACCTCGGCCTTCGAGGACCGGGCGCCCGAGCAGGGCCGGCTGAGCACGGACCTGTCCGGCGGCATGGACTCCACCTCGCTGTGCTTCCTCGCCGCCCGGAACACGCCCGGCCTGCTGACGTTCCGCTGGGGCGAGGCCGAGGCGGGCAACGACGACGCCGCCTTCGCCACCCACGCCATCGGCGCCCTCGACCGCGCCGAGCACCTCGTGGTCCCGCCCGGCGAACTGCCCTCCCTGTTCACCGACTGCCACGAGCCGGTGGACACCGAAGGGCCCTACCCGTTCGCCCGCACCCTCGCCCGTACCCGGCACACGGCCCGCCTGCTGGCCGGCACCGGATCGCGCAGGCACCTCGCCGGACACGGCGGTGACGAACTGTTCACCCCGTTCCCTGGCTACCTCCACCGACTGCTCCGCCGCCGACCGCTGACCGCCCTGCGGCACGTCCGCGGATACGCCGCGCTGAGCCGCTGGCCCGCGCTGCCGACCCTGGCCGCGCTGACCCGCCCCGGTACCGAAGCCGACTGGTGGCGCGACCAGGCCGACCGGCTCACCGACCCACCCCCGCCCAAACGCCGGCCCGCACTCGGATGGGGCCTGTGGACGCTGCACGCACCGTCCTGGGCCACCGGCGCCGCGATCGAGGCCACCCGGGAGGCCCTGCGGGACACCGCGACCCGGGTACGGCCGCTCTCCGACGACCTGGCACAGCACCAGACGCTCCTCGCCGTACGCACCGCCGCCCCCTGGTACCGGCAACTGGCCCGGGTGTTCGCCGCCGACGGCGTCCAGCTCGACTCGCCGTTCTTCGACGACCGCGTGGTGGAAGCCGTCCTGGCCGTCCGGGCCCACGAACACGCGGGCCCCTGGCGCTACAAGCCGCTGCTGGCCGACGCGATGCGCGGCATCGTCCCGCAGCCCGTGCTGGGCCGCTCCACCAAGGGCGAGTTCAGCGACGAGGCCAACAGCGGGCTGCGCCGCAACCTGCCCGCGATCCTGGAACTGCTCGACGACTCGGCCCTGGCCGCCCGGGGCCTGATCGACCCCGCGGCCCTCCGCGCCCGGCTGCTCGCACCCCAGCCGGACAACTCCACGAGGATCGCCCTGGAACCCCTGATCGGCTGCGAGACCTGGCTGCGCGCCGCCACCCGCCCCACCCCTGCCTGGAGGTTCGACGCCCGTGCGCCTGCACCCTGACGTGAGCACCACCGACACCGACGACGGCACGGTCCTGCTCAACGAACGCACCGGCCGCTACTGGCAGTTGAACAACACCGGCGCCCATGTGCTGCGCGCACTGCTCGACGGGCAGCAGCCCGCCGCCATCGCCGGAGGCCTCGCGAGCCGGTACGGGATCGACGCCGAGCAGGCCGAACGCGACGTGAGCGCCGTGATCGAGCGACTGCGAGGCTCGGAACTGGTGATCGCGTGAGCATGCCCGTCGCGCTGGCCGAGCGGCGCCGGCTGCCCGTGCACCGCCGGGCCCTGCCCCTGCTGGCCGTGGGCGCCGCCCGGCTGCTGGCCAAGGTCAGACCCGCCCGGCTGCGCACCGTCCTGGAGTTCGCCCGCCGGGGCGCCGTACCCGCGACGGCCGCCCAGGCGCTCCGGGCCCGCGAGGAGGTCGTGTCCGTCAGCCTGCGCTGCGCCGGGCAGGGCTGCCTTCAGCGCTCCATCGCCACCGCCCTGCTCTGCCGGGCACGCGGATCCTGGCCCACCTGGTGCACCGGCGTGCGCACCCACCCCTTCGCCGCCCACGCCTGGGTCGAGGCGGAGGGGCGACTCGTCGGCGAGGGACACCCCAAGGACCACTTCAAGACGCTCATGTCCATCCCGCCGCTGCCGAACGACTCAGGTCGCTGACCACGGGCGGGCGGGGTGAACGGCGAGGCCGCCCGTGCCGCTAGCCTTGCCGCCCGTGACCACCACTCTCATCTGGATCGCCGTCGCCCTGGTCGCGATCGGGCTCTACCTGAGCTGGACCGCCGGCCGGCTCGACCGTCTGCACGCCCGCATCGACGCCGCCCGCGCGGCCCTGGACGCCCAGCTGCTGCGGCGCGCCTCGGTGGCGCAGGAACTGGCCACGTCGGGGGTACTCGACCCGGCCGCCTCGATCGTGCTCTACGAGGCCGCGCACGCCGCCCGGCAGGCCGAGGAGGAGCAGCGGGAAGTGGCCGAGAGCGAACTGAGCCAGGCCCTGCGTGCCGTCTTCGGGGAGGCCCCGCAGGTGGAGGCGGTGCGTGAGGCACCCGGGGGAGAGGAGGCGGCCCGGGAACTCACCGAGGCGGTCCGCAGGGTGCCGATGGCCCGGCGCTTCCACAACGACGCCGTACGGGCCGCCCGGGCCCTGCGCCGGCACCGCAAGGTGCGCTGGTTCCGCCTGGCCGGTCACGCGCCCTTCCCGATGGCCTTCGAAATGGACGACGAACCCCCCGCGGCCCTGGTGGACCGGGCCGCCTGAGACCTCGCTCACCTGTCGTTCCCAGGCCGCCCGTCACCTGCCGTTCCCCGGCCGTCCGTCGCAAAAGGATCCACGGCGTTCCCATTGGCCCTTGCTGTGGCCCGGTTCTCTCACGTTTCCTCAGTGCTGCAGAAACCCTCTTTCCCATCAGCGAGGTCACCCGTGTCCATCTCCGAAAACCAGGCTCCCGAGACCGGCACCGCCCGAGTGAAGCGCGGCATGGCCGAGCAGCTCAAGGGCGGCGTGATCATGGACGTCGTCACGCCGGAGCAGGCCAAGATCGCCGAGGACGCGGGCGCCGTCGCGGTCATGGCCCTGGAGCGGGTCCCGGCCGACATCCGCAAGGACGGCGGCGTGGCCCGCATGTCCGACCCGGACATGATCGAGGGCATCATCGACGCCGTCTCGATCCCGGTCATGGCCAAGTCCCGCATCGGCCACTTCGTCGAGGCCCAGGTCCTTCAGTCGCTCGGCGTCGACTACATCGACGAGTCCGAGGTCCTCACCCCGGCCGACGAGGTCAATCACAGCGACAAGTTCGCCTTCACCACCCCCTTCGTCTGTGGCGCCACCAACCTGGGTGAGGCCCTGCGCCGCATCGCCGAGGGCGCCGCGATGATCCGCTCCAAGGGCGAGGCCGGCACCGGCAACGTCGTCGAGGCCGTCCGCCACCTGCGCCAGATCAAGAACGAGATCGCCCGCCTGCGCGGCTACGACAACAACGAGCTGTACGCCGCCGCCAAGGAGCTGCGCGCCCCGTACGAGCTGGTCAAGGAAGTCTCCGAGCTCGGCAAGCTCCCCGTCGTGCTGTTCTCCGCCGGCGGCGTGGCCACCCCGGCCGACGCGGCCCTGATGCGCCAGCTCGGCGCCGAGGGCGTCTTCGTCGGCTCCGGCATCTTCAAGTCCGGCGACCCGGCCAAGCGCGCCGCCGCCATCGTGAAGGCCACCACCTTCTACGACGACCCGAAGATCATCGCCGACGCGTCCCGCAACCTCGGCGAGGCCATGGTCGGCATCAACTGCGACGCCCTCCCCGAGACCGAGCGCTACGCCAACCGCGGCTGGTAAGGCACAGGAATCCATGAGCGACACCCCCGTCATAGGCGTCCTGGCCCTTCAGGGCGACGTACGGGAGCACCTCGTCGCCCTGGCCGCGGCCGACGCCGTGGCCAGGCCGGTGCGGCGCCCCGACGAACTCGCCGAGGTCGACGGCCTCGTCATCCCCGGCGGCGAGTCCACCACCATCTCCAAGCTGGCCGTCCTCTTCGGTCTGATGGAGCCCCTGCGCGCACGCGTGCGGGACGGCATGCCCGTCTACGGCACCTGCGCCGGCATGATCATGCTCGCCGACAAGATCCTCGACCCGCGCTCGGGCCAGGAGACCCTCGGCGGCATCGACATGATCGTGCGCCGCAACGCCTTCGGTCGGCAGAACGAGTCCTTCGAGGCGGCCGTCGCCGTCCGGGGCATCGAGGGCGACCCGGTGGAGGGCGTCTTCATCCGCGCCCCCTGGGTGGAGTCCGTCGGAGCCCGGGCCGAGGTGCTCGCCGAGCACGACGGCCACATCGTCGCGGTCCGCCAGGGCACCGCGCTGGCCACGTCGTTCCACCCGGAACTGACCGGCGACCACCGCGTCCACGCCCTGTTCGTCGACATGGTGCGGGAGAAGCGGACAGCCGGATCCTTGTAGGATTCCTGCGTTCGTTGCTGAGATGGGTTACGCGAAGGAGACAGGCAGATGTCCGGCCACTCTAAATGGGCTACGACGAAGCACAAGAAGGCCGTGATCGACGCCAAGCGCGGCAAGCTCTTCGCGAAGCTGATCAAGAACATCGAGGTGGCTGCCCGGATGGGCGGCGTCGACATCGAGGGCAACCCGACCCTCTACGACGCCATCCAGAAGGCGAAGAAGCAGTCGGTCCCGAACAAGAACATCGACTCCGCGGTCAAGCGCGGCGGCGGCCTCGAAGCCGGCGGCGCCGACTACGAGACGATCATGTACGAGGGCTACGGCCCCAACGGTGTCGCGGTGCTCATCGAGTGCCTCACCGACAACCGCAACCGCGCCGCCTCCGAGGTCCGCGTCGCCATGACCCGCAACGGCGGCTCCATGGCCGACCCGGGCTCGGTGTCGTACCTGTTCAACCGCAAGGGCGTCGTGATCGTCCCCAAGGGCGAGCTCACCGAGGACGACGTGCTGGCCGCGGTACTCGACGCGGGCGCCGAGGAGGTCAACGACCTCGGCGAGAGCTTCGAGGTCCTCAGCGAGGCCACCGACCTGGTCGCGGTCCGCACCGCCCTCCAGGACGCCGGCATCGACTACGACTCCGCCGACGCCAACTTCGTCCCGACCATGCAGGTCGAGCTGGACGAGGAGGGCGCCAAGAAGATCTTCAAGCTGATCGACGCGCTGGAGGACAGCGACGACGTGCAGAACGTCTTCGCCAACTTCGACGTCAGCGACGAGGTCATGGAGAAGGTCGACGCGTAACCGCGGACCGCGCATTCCGCATTCCGGACTCCACCGGTTCAACGGGCCGACGGGACACACCCCGTCGGCCCGTCGCGTTGTCGGTGGCACCCGATAGCCTGCACAAACAGGTGAGCGAAGAGGAGGGGGCGGCGCGTGCGCGTACTGGGGGTGGACCCGGGACTGACCCGGTGCGGTGTCGGCGTCGTGGAGGGCGTCGCCGGACGGCCGCTCACGATGATCGGCGTCGGCGTCGTCCGCACGCCGGCGGACGCCGACCTCGGCCACCGCCTCGTCGCCGTCGAGCAGGGCATCGAGCAGTGGCTCGACGAGCACCGGCCCGAGTGCGTCGCCGTCGAGCGCGTCTTCAGCCAGCACAACGTCCGCACCGTGATGGGCACGGCCCAGGCCAGCGCCGTCGCCATGCTCTGCGCCGCCCGCCGCGGCATCCCCGTCGCGCTGCACACCCCGAGCGAGGTCAAGGCCGCCGTCACCGGCAGCGGCCGCGCCGACAAGGCGCAGGTGGGCGCCATGGTCACCCGCCTGCTCCGGCTCAGCGCCCCGCCCAAGCCCGCCGACGCGGCCGACGCCCTCGCCCTCGCCATCTGCCACATCTGGCGCGCCCCCGCGCAGAACCGACTCCAGCAGGCCGTCGCCCTGCACACCGCCCAAGCACCGAAAGGCCGGACGGCATGATCGCCTTCGTCAGCGGCACCGTGGCCGCACTCGCTCCGGACGCCGCCGTCGTCGAGGTCGGCGGGGTCGGCATGGCCGTCCAGTGCACGCCGAACACACTGTCCACGCTCCGCATGGGCCAGCCGGCCAAGCTGCACACCTCCCTGGTCGTCCGCGAGGACTCCCTCACCCTGTACGGCTTCGCCGACGACGACGAGCGGCAGGTCTTCGAACTGCTCCAGACGGCCAGCGGCGTCGGCCCCCGGCTGGCCCAGGCCATGCTCGCCGTGCACAGCCCCGACGCCCTGCGCCGAGCCGTCGCGACCGCAGACGAGAAGGCCCTCACCGCCGTCCCCGGCATCGGCAAGAAGGGCGCGCAGAAACTGCTCCTGGAGCTGAAGGACCGGCTCGGCGCCCCGGTCGGCGCACCCGCCGTCGGCGCCCCGGTCAGCAGCGGCTGGCGCGACCAGCTGCACGCGGCCCTGATCGGCCTCGGGTACGCCACCCGGGAGGCCGACGAGGCCGTCACCGCCGTCACCCCGCAGGCCGAGGCCGCCGGCGGCACGCCCCAGGTGGGCCAGTTGCTGAAGGCAGCCCTCCAGACCCTGAACCGCGCCCGCTGACCCCCACCACCCGAGGCACATCACATGAACTGGGACGACACCACCGACGCCGACGCCGCAGAGCGGCTGGTGGACTCGGTCGCCGACCGTGAGGACCAGGCCGTCGAGGCCGCCCTGCGCCCCAAGGACCTGGACGAGTTCATCGGCCAGGAGAAGGTCCGCGAGCAGCTCGACCTCGTGCTGCGCGCCGCACGCGCGCGTGGCGCCACCGCCGACCACGTGCTGCTCTCCGGCGCCCCCGGCCTCGGCAAGACCACCCTGTCGATGATCATCGCGGCCGAGATGGGCGCCCCCATCCGCATCACCTCCGGCCCCGCCATCCAGCACGCCGGCGACCTCGCCGCGATCCTCTCCTCCCTCCAGGAGGGCGAGGTCCTCTTCCTCGACGAGATCCACCGCATGTCCCGGCCCGCCGAGGAGATGCTGTACATGGCGATGGAGGACTTCCGTGTCGACGTCATCGTCGGCAAGGGCCCGGGCGCCACGGCCATCCCGCTGGAGCTGCCCCCCTTCACCCTGGTCGGCGCCACCACCCGGGCCGGACTGCTGCCGCCCCCGCTGCGCGACCGCTTCGGCTTCACCGCGCACATGGAGTTCTACGAACCGGCCGAACTGGAGCGGGTCATCCACCGCTCGGCCGGCCTCCTCGACGTCGAGATCCAGCCGGAGGGCGCCGCCGAGATCGCCGGACGCTCCCGCGGCACGCCCCGTATCGCCAACCGCCTGCTGCGCCGTGTCCGCGACTACGCGCAGGTCAAGGCCGACGGACTGATCACCAGGGACATCGCCGCCGCGGCCCTCGCCGTGTACGAGGTGGACGCGCGCGGCCTCGACCGCCTCGACCGGGGCGTGCTGGAAGCCCTGCTCAAGCTGTTCGGCGGCGGACCGGTCGGCCTGTCCACGCTCGCTGTCGCGGTGGGGGAGGAGCGTGAGACCGTGGAGGAGGTCGCCGAGCCCTTCCTCGTCAGGGAGGGCCTGCTGGCCCGGACTCCCCGCGGCCGGGTCGCCACCCCCGCCGCATGGGCACATCTCGGCCTCACCCCGCCGGCCTCCCGGAACGCCGGAAACGGACAAGGGGACCTGTTCGGGGCGTGACGCCTCCGTCACGCCCGCGGGGCGGCGAGGTCAGTGGCCGCAAGGGGAACCCCGGTGCCATGCTGAGCGTTGTTCCATGCGCGCGGACTCGCTTAGACTCCGCCGATGCCGCCTTTGTCGGCGGCGTACATACCCCCAACCAGCTGGCCGCTCACAGCGCGGTCGTGTGAAGGAAGTACCGACCCGTGAGTCTCCTGACCCTCCTCCCCTTCATCGTGCTCATCGGGGCCATGTTCCTGATGACCCGATCGGCCAAGAAGAAGCAGCAGCAGGCCGCCGACATGCGGAACCAGATGCAGCCCGGCAGCGGTGTCCGCACCATCGGGGGCATGTACGCCACGGTCAAGGAAGTGAACGAGGACACCGTCCTCGTCGACGCCGGCCCCGGCGTCGACCTCCTCTTCGCCAAGAACGCCATCGGCGCCGTCCTCACCGACGACGAGTACAACCGCATCGTCCACGGCATCGAGCACGACCTGAAGTCCGACGCCGACATCGTCCCGGACGACGCCTCCTCGCTCACCGCGACCGACGAGTCCGCCGCCGACGCCCCCGGTGACGACAAGGCTGTCGACCTCGGCAAGAAGGACGCGGCCGACGAGCCGGCCGACGACGCCGCCGAAGCGAAGACGGACGCAGAGCCGAAGAAGACCGACGGCGACTCCGAGGCGAAGTAGTCGTGTCCCGGGGTGCGCGGGCCCGTCCCGCGCACCCCGGGACACGCCCAGCTCGCACGGAATCCCGACACCATGTCATGGCCGCCCGTCCGCCGATCCGGAGCGAGGTGGCCCGAGAGGGAGTACGAGAAGGTGGCCACACCTAAAAAGGGCCGGAGCGCGAGCGCCCAGAGCAAGCCGGGGCGCTCGCTGGCCCTGATCCTGATCGCCATCGCGGCGCTCACCGGTGGGATGTTCGCCTCGGGGCACACGACGCCGCGACTGGGCATCGACCTCGCCGGCGGTACGAGCATCACGCTCCGCGCGGTCCCCGAGGCCGGCAACGAGGCGGCGATCAACAAGACCAACATGGACACGGCCGTCTCCATCATGGAGCGCCGCGTCAATGGTCTGGGCGTCTCGGAGGCCGAGGTCCAGACGCAGGGCCGCGACAACATCGTCGTGAACATCCCCAAGGGGACCAACTCCGAGCAGGCCCGCAAGCAGGTCGGCACCACCGCCAAGCTCTACTTCCGCCCGGTCATCGCCACCGAGGTCTCCGGCGGCCAGGGCGCGGCCAGCCCCTCCCCGAGCCCCACCGGCAGCCCCACGGGCAAGCCGTCCGGCGAGGCGAGCGACAAGCCCGCGGCCACCGACAAGAACTCCAGCTCGCCGTCCGCCACGGCCACCACCCAGGGCCGCGCGGTCACCGACGCGCTGAAGGCCGACGCCACGCCGTCCGCGAGCGCCTCGGACAAGCCCGCGACGAGCCCCTCCCCGTCGGGAAGCGGCGGCACCGCGCAGGACGACGCGAACGCGCTGCAGGCGAAGTACGCCAAGCTCGACTGCACGGACTCCAAGACCCGCTCCACTGTGGGTGACGGCGTCAAGGCCTCCCAGCCCACCCTGGCCTGCGGTAAGAACGCGCAGGGCCAGTGGCAGAAGTACATCCTCGGCCCCGCCGCGGTCGACGGCACGGACGTCGACAAGGCCCAGGCCACCCTGGACACCCAGCGGGGCGCGGGCTGGACGGTCCAGATGGACTTCACCGACGGCGGCGCCAAGAAGTTCGCGGACATCACCGGCAAGCTGGCGCAGAACCAGTCCCCGCAGAACCAGTTCGCGATCGTCCTGGACGGCGACGTCGTCTCCGACCCGTACGTCCGCCAGGCCCTGACCGGCGGCAACGCCGAGATCTCCGGCAACTTCAACCAGCAGTCCGCGCAGGACCTGTCCAACATGCTGAGCTACGGTGCGCTGCCGCTGACCTTCAAGGTCGACAGCATGACGACCGTGACCGCCGCACTGGGCGGTGACCAGCTGCAGGCCGGCCTGATCGCCGGCGCGATCGGTCTCGCGCTGGTCATCGTCTACCTGCTGGCCTACTACCGCGGTCTGGCGTTCGTCGCGATCCTCTCGCTGCTGGTCTCCGCCGCCCTCACCTACACGCTCATGGCCCTGCTCGGCCCGGCCATCGGCTTCGCGCTGAACCTGCCGGCCGTCTGCGGCGCCATCGTCGCCATCGGCATCACGGCGGACTCGTTCATCGTCTACTTCGAACGCGTCCGCGACGAGATCCGCGAGGGCCGTACGCTGCGCCCCGCCGTCGAGCGGGGCTGGCCCCGCGCCCGGCGCACCATCCTGGTCTCCGACTTCGTGTCGTTCCTCGCCGCCGCGGTGCTCTTCATCGTCACCGTCGGCAAGGTGCGTGGCTTCGCCTTCACGCTCGGCCTGACCACGCTGCTCGACGTCGTCGTGGTCTTCCTCTTCACCAAGCCGCTGCTGACCCTGCTGGCCCGTCGCCCCTTCTTCGCGAACGGCCACAAGTGGTCCGGCCTCGACCCGAAGAGCCTGGGTGCCCAGCCGCCACTGCGCCGCACCCGCCGTCCCTCCGCCCCCGTCGAGACGAAGGAGGCGTGAGATGTCGAAACTCGGCAACCTCGGCGCCCGGCTGCACCGCGGCGAGATCGGCTACGACTTCGTCAAGAACCGCAAGATCTGGTACGGCCTGTCGATCCTGATCACCATCACGGCCATCGTCGGCCTGGCGGTGCGCGGCCTGAACATGGGCATCGAGTTCCAGGGCGGCGCCGTCTTCACCACCCCGAAGAACGTCAGCGTCTCGGTGTCCCAGGCCGAGGAGTACGCGGAAACGGCCTCCGGCCACGACGCGATCGTCCAGAAGCTCGGCGACGGCAGCCTGCGGATCCAGGTCGCGGGCATCGAGACCGACAAGGCCAACCAGATCAGGGCCGAGCTGTCGGACGACCTCAAGGTCGACTCGGAGCAGATCAACGCCGAACTGGTCGGCCCCAGCTGGGGTGAGCAGATCGCCAACAAGGCCTGGCAGGGCCTCGGCATCTTCCTGATCCTCGTGGTGATCTACCTGGCGATCGCGTTCGAGTGGCGCATGGCGGTCGCCGCCTTCATCGCGCTGATCCACGACATCACCATCACCGTCGGCATCTACGCCCTGGTCGGCTTCGAGGTCACACCGGGCACGGTGATCGGTCTGCTGACCATCCTCGGCTATTCGCTCTACGACACGGTCGTGGTGTTCGACAGCCTCAAGGAGCAGACGAAGGACCTCACCAAGCAGACCCGCTGGACCTACAGCGACGTCGCCAACCGCTCGATCAACAGCACCCTGGTCCGCTCCATCAACACCACCGTGGTCGCGCTGCTGCCGGTCGCGGGCCTGCTGTTCATCGGTGGCGGTGTCCTCGGCGCCGGCATGCTGAACGACATCTCGCTGTCGCTGTTCGTCGGCCTCGCCGCCGGTGCCTACTCCTCGATCTTCATCGCCACGCCGCTCGTCGCCGACCTCAAGGAGCGCGAGCCGGCGATGAAGGCGCTGAAGAAGCGCGTCCTCGCCAAGCGGGCCCAGGCCGCCGCCAAGGGCGAGACCGAGGTCCAGGGCGACGACGAGGCGTACCCGGACGAGCCCGAGGACGCCGCACCCGCGGTGGTCGGGCCGCGCAACCAGCCCGCCTCGCGCACCCGCGGCCGCGGCCGCCCCTCGGGGAAGCGCCGATGACCGACATCAAGGAGCTGCTGCTCAGCCGCATCCGCGACGTGGCCGACTACCCGGAGCCGGGCGTGATGTTCAAGGACATCACCCCGCTCCTGGCGGACCCGGCGGCGTTCACCGCCCTGACCGACGCCCTCGCCGAGATCGCCGGGCGCAGCGGCGCCACCAAGGTCATCGGCCTGGAGGCCCGCGGCTTCATCCTCGGCGCCCCGGTCGCGATCCGCGCCGGGCTCGGCTTCATCCCCGTACGCAAGGCGGGCAAGCTCCCCGGAGCGACCCTCGCCCAGGCCTACGACCTGGAGTACGGCTCGGCGGAGATCGAGGTGCACGCCGAGGACCTCACCGCCGAGGACCGTGTGCTGGTCATCGACGACGTCCTCGCCACCGGCGGCACCGCCGAGGCCTCGGTCCAGCTCATCCGCCGGGCCGGCGCCGAGGTCGCGGGACTCGCCGTCCTCATGGAGCTCGGCTTCCTGAGCGGCCGCGCCCGCCTGGAGCCGGTGCTGAACGGCGCCCCGCTGGAGGCACTGCTCACGGTCTAGCGACCTCGGCGTCCCGGCGGACACCGGCACCACACCGCGGAGGCGGGCCCGGAGGAATCCGGAGCCCGCCTCCCGCGTTGGTGCGGGGTAGACGGTCCTCACATTGGCCTGAAGGCGATCCTGGAGCCCAGGATCGCTACCATGGGGTCTCCGGAACCTGACCGGGGGACCCGGATCGCGCACGAGGAGCCCTCTTGCCAGACGAGGCCCAGCACCTGACCGCCGCCAAGCCCGAGTCCGCCTCGGCAGCCGCGGCGAAGCCCGCGCCGAACGCGCCCCACGCGAAGAACGACACCCGCGGGGCCGTCGAGCATGCCCAGGGGGCACCGGTCGACAAGCCCGCCGAGCAGTCGCGGCCCAAGCCCACCCCGCCGCCCGCGGTCCGTCAGGCAGCCGGGCAGCCGGCCCGCTCCGGCTCCTCCAACCGCGTCCGCGCCCGTCTGGCCCGGCTCGGTGTGCAGCGCGCGAACCCGTACAACCCGGTGCTGGAGCCGCTGCTGCGGATAGTGCGCAGCAACGACCCGAAGATCGAGACGGCCACCCTCCGCCAGATCGAGCGCGCCTACCAGGTCGCCGAGCGCTGGCACCGCGGCCAGAAGCGCAAGAGCGGCGACCCGTACATCACGCACCCCCTCGCCGTCACCACCATCCTCGCCGAGCTGGGCATGGATCCGGCCACGCTGATGGCCGGCCTGCTGCACGACACCGTCGAGGACACCGAGTACGGCCTGGACGACCTGCGCCGCGACTTCGGCGACGTCGTCACGCTGCTCGTCGACGGCGTCACCAAGCTGGACAAGGTCAAGTTCGGCGAGGCCGCACAGGCCGAGACCGTGCGCAAGATGGTCGTCGCCATGGCCAAGGACCCCCGCGTCCTGGTCATCAAGCTCGCCGACCGCCTGCACAACATGCGCACCATGCGCTACCTCAAGCGCGAGAAGCAGGAGAAGAAGGCGCGCGAGACCCTGGAGATCTACGCGCCGCTCGCCCACCGACTGGGCATGAACACCATCAAGTGGGAGCTGGAGGACCTCGCCTTCGCGATCCTCTACCCCAAGATGTACGACGAGATCGTCCGGCTGGTGGCCGAGCGGGCACCCAAGCGCGACGAGTACCTGGCCATCGTCACCGACGAGGTCCAGCAGGACCTGCGCGCGGCCCGTATCAAGGCGACCGTCACCGGCCGCCCCAAGCACTACTACAGCGTCTACCAGAAGATGATCGTCCGCGGCCGGGACTTCGCGGAGATCTACGACCTGGTGGGCATCCGCGTCCTCGTGGACACCGTCCGCGACTGCTACGCGGCCCTCGGCACCGTGCACGCGCGATGGAACCCGGTCCCCGGCCGGTTCAAGGACTACATCGCGATGCCCAAGTTCAACATGTACCAGTCGCTGCACACGACGGTCATCGGCCCCGGCGGCAAGCCCGTCGAGCTGCAGATCCGCACCTTCGACATGCACCGCCGCGCCGAGTACGGCATCGCCGCGCACTGGAAGTACAAGCAAGAGGCCGTCGCCGGTGCCTCCAAGGTGCGCAGCGACGCCCCGAAGTCGTCCGGCAAGAGCAAGGACGACCACCTCAACGACATGGCGTGGCTGCGCCAGCTCCTGGACTGGCAGAAGGAGACCGAGGACCCGGGCGAGTTCCTGGAGTCCCTGCGCTTCGACCTGTCCCGCAACGAGGTCTTCGTCTTCACCCCCAAGGGCGACGTCATAGCGCTCCCCGCCGGGGCCACCCCGGTGGACTTCGCCTACGCCGTGCACACCGAGGTCGGGCACCGCACCATCGGCGCCCGTGTCAACGGCCGGCTGGTCCCCCTGGAGTCCACCCTCGACAACGGCGACCTGGTGGAGGTCTTCACCTCCAAGGCGGCCGGTGCCGGCCCCTCCCGTGACTGGCTCGGCTTCGTCAAATCACCGCGCGCCCGCAACAAGATCCGGGCCTGGTTCTCCAAGGAACGCCGCGACGAGGCGATCGAGCAGGGCAAGGACGCCATCGTCCGGGCGATGCGCAAGCAGAACCTGCCGATCCAGCGCATCCTGACCGGCGACTCCCTGGTGACCCTCGCGCACGAGATGCGCTACGCCGACATCTCCGCGCTGTACGCGGCCATCGGCGAGGGCCATGTCTCCGCGCAGAACATCGTGCAGAAGCTGGTCCAGGCCCTCGGCGGTGAGGAGGCCGCCACCGAGGAGATCGACGAGTCGGTCCCGCCGGCCCGGGGCCGCAGCCGCAAGCGCCGCTCCAGCGCCGACCCCGGCGTCGTCGTCAAGGGCGTCGAGGACGTGTGGGTCAAGCTGGCCCGCTGCTGCACCCCGGTGCCCGGTGACCCGATCATCGGCTTCGTCACCCGCGGCAGCGGCGTCTCGGTGCACCGCAGCGACTGTGTGAACGTCGACTCGCTGTCCCGCGAGCCGGAGCGGATCCTCGAGGTCGAGTGGGCGCCCACCCAGTCCTCGGTGTTCCTGGTCGCCATCCAGGTCGAGGCGCTGGACCGCTCCCGGCTGCTGTCGGACGTCACCCGCGTGCTGTCCGACCAGCACGTCAACATCCTCTCCGCGGCCGTCCAGACCTCCCGCGACCGGGTCGCCACCTCCCGCTTCACCTTCGAGATGGGCGACCCGAAGCACCTCGGCCATGTGCTGAAGGCGGTCCGGGGCGTGGAGGGCGTCTACGACGTGTACCGGGTGACGTCGGCGCGCAGCAGGTCCTAACCAACGTCAGCGGTCGTCACCTCCGACCACACGAAAGGGGCTCCCGTACACCGTGTACGGGAGCCCCTTCTCGGTCGATCGCCGCTCAGCCGCCGAACTCCTGCAGACCCTTCAGCGCCTGGTCCAGCAGCGCCTGCCGGCCGTCGAGCTCACGCTGGAGCTTGTCGGCCTTGGCGTTGTTGCCCTGCGCGCGCGCCTGCTCGATCTGGCCCCGCAGCTTGTCCACCGCGGCCTGGAGCTGGCCGGTCAGACCCTCGGCACGCGCGCGTGCCTCCGGGTTCGTCCGGCGCCACTCGGCCTCCTCGGCCTCCTGGATGGCCCGCTCGACCGCGTGCATCCGGCCCTCGACCTTCGGCCGGGCGTCGCGCGGCACATGGCCGATGGCCTCCCAGCGCTCGTTCACGTGCCGGAACGCGGCGCGGGCCGCCTTCAGGTCCGTGATCGGCAGGAGCTTCTCGGCCTCCTCGGCCAGCTCCTCCTTGAGCTTGAGGTTCTCCGACTGCTCGGCGTCCCGCTCGGCGAAGACCGAGCTGCGGGCCGCGAAGAAGACGTCCTGGGCGCCGCGGAAGCGGTTCCACAGATCGTCCTCGTGTTCGCGCTGTGCGCGGCCCGCGGCCTTCCACTCGGACATCAGCTCGCGGTAGCGCGCCGCCGTGACGCCCCAGTCCGTCGAGTTCGACAGCGCCTCGGCCTCGGAGACCAGCCGCTCCTTGGTCTTGCGGGCCTCCTCGCGCTGCGCGTCCAGCTGCGCGAAGTGCTGCTTGCGCCGCTTGGAGAACGCCGAGCGCGCGTGCGAGAACCGGTGCCACAGCTCGTCGTCGGACTTGCGGTCCAGGCGCGGCAGACCCTTCCAGGTGTCCACCAGGGCCCGCAGCCGCTCACCGGCGGCCCGCCACTGGTCGGACTGCGACAGCTCCTCCGCCTCGGCGACCAGCGCCTCCTTGGCGTGCCGGGCCTCGTCGGACTGCTTCGCCCGCTGCGCCTTGCGCTCCTCGCGGCGCGCCTCCACCAGCTCCACGAGCTTGTCCAGCCGGACCCGCAGGGCGTCCAGGTCGCCCACCACGTGGTGCGCGTCGACCTGCTCGCGGATGTGGTCGATGGCCGCCTGGGCGTCCTTCGCCGACAGGTCGGTGGTCTTCACTCGCTTCTCGAGGAGGCCGATCTCGACAACCAGGCCCTCGTACTTGCGCTCGAAATAGGCCAGCGCCTCCTCGGGGGAGCCTGCCTGCCAGGAACCGACGACCTGCTCGCCGTCGGCCGTACGCACGTACACGGTCCCCGTCTCGTCGACGCGGCCCCACGGGTCGCTGCTCACAGCGCCTCCTCCACATGATGCCTGCGGGGGGCCTCAGCTCCCCCGGGCATCGTCCACAGTTTCGTCACGGCCAACATAGGCGACCGGCGGGGGGCGTGTCCGCATCCCGCGCGACCGAAATTTCGCAGTTGGGGGTCAGGATTCGGTGATCGTGGCCTTGTTGATCACGACGGTCGCGTTGGGCGCCGTATTGCCCGTCTGAGGGTCGGGAGCCTGCGCCCCGGCGTCCGCGATTTTCTTCAGGACCTTCATGCCCGCCTCGGACACCGTGCCGAACGGTGTGTAGTCGGGCGGCAGCTGACTGTCCTGGTAGACGAGGAAGAACTGGCTGCCGCCGCTGTCGCGGCCCTGCTTCGTCTGCGCGTTGTACTGGTTGGCCATCGCGACCGTGCCCGCCGGGTACGTGCCGCCCTTGAGGCTCTTGTCCTTGAGGTTCTCGTCCGGAATGGTGTAGCCCGGTCCGCCCATGCCGGTGCCCTGCGGGTCGCCGCACTGCAGGACGAAGATGCCCTGGCTCGTGAGCCGGTGGCACTTGCTGTGGTCCAGATAGCCCTTGCCGAGAAGGAAGTTGAACGAGTTGACGGTGTGCGGCGCGGCCGACGCCTTCAGCGCGACGTCTATCTCACCGCACGTGGTGTCCAGCTTCATCGTGTACTTCGCCGACTTGTCGATGGTCATCGCAGGTTCCTTCTTCCAGGTCTGCGACTCGACCTTGCCCGCGGCGGGCTTCTCGCACGGGTCCGGCGCGTTGCTGGGCGTGGCGCTCGGGGTGACCTCCGCGTTCGCGTTCTCCTTGCCGTCGTCCTCGAACGGCTTGGTCAGGAAGACCGTCACCGAGAGGATCACGATCACGCCGAGAACCGAGGCGATCACGGAGTTGCGGATACGGGCCTTGCGTCGCGCGTCAGTGCGTCGCTGCTGCTGCCGCAAGAACTTCTCCCGGGCGAGCTGACGCCGCCGCTGTTCCTGGCTGACCACCGGGTTCTCTCCTCATGGGTCTCATATGCCGACCGGTACGCGTGCGTCCTGTGTGCCGAGCGCGTGCGTGTGCCCCGTACCGTATATGGGTTCGCTGAGGAATCGGCAGCGCCGGTAGGCTCTGTGAGCAGCCGTAGCCGCCCGTATATCGACACAACGAAGGACGATCGTGCTCATTGCCGGGTTCCCCGCCGGGGCCTGGGGGACGAACTGCTACCTCGTCGCCCCCGCCGCCGGTGAGGAGTGCGTGATCATCGACCCCGGCCATCAGGCCGCCGACGGCGTCGCGGAGACGATCGCCAAGCATCGGCTCAAGCCCGTCGCCGTCGTCCTCACCCACGGCCACATCGACCATGTGGCGTCCGTCGTCCCGGTGTGCGGCGCGCACGACGTGCCGGCCTGGATCCACCCCGACGACCGGTACATGATGAGCGACCCCGAGAAGGGCATCGGCCGGTCCATCGGGATGCCGCTGCTGGGTGAACTGACCGTGGGGGAGCCCGACGACGTCAAGGAGCTCGCCGACGGGGCGAAGCTGGAGCTGGCGGGCCTGGAGCTGTCCGTCGCGCACGCACCCGGCCATACCAAGGGGTCGGTGACCTTCGGCATGCCCGAGGCGGCGGACATCCCGCCGATCCTCTTCTCGGGCGACCTGCTGTTCGCCGGCTCCATCGGACGCACCGACCTGCCCGGCGGTGACATGGCCGAGATGCTCGACTCGCTGGCCCGCGTGTGCCTGCCGCTCGACGACTCGACCGTGGTGCTGTCCGGCCACGGCCCCCAGACCACCATCGGCCAGGAGCGCTCCACCAACCCGTATCTGCGGCAGGTGGCCGCCGGCCAGGGACCCGCCCGGGCTCCCCGACGAGGAATGTGACGAGACCTTCCGTGAGCACCTTCAAGGCCCCCAAGGGCACGTACGACCTGATCCCCCCGGACAGCGCCACCTACCTCGCCGTCCGCGAGGCGATCGCCGCCCCGCTGCGCAACTCCGGCTACGGCTACATCGAGACGCCGGGCTTCGAGAACGTCGAGCTCTTCGCACGCGGGGTCGGTGAGTCCACCGACATCGTGACCAAGGAGATGTACGCCTTCGAGACCAAGGGCGGCGACAAGCTCGCCCTGCGCCCCGAAGGCACGGCCTCCGTCCTGCGCGCCGCGCTGGAGGCCAACCTCCACAAGGCCGGCAACCTCCCGGTCAAGCTCTGGTACTCCGGCTCGTACTACCGCTACGAGCGCCCCCAGAAGGGCCGTTACCGCCACTTCTCCCAGGTCGGTGCCGAGGCGATCGGCGCCGAGGACCCGGCGCTCGACGCCGAGCTGCTCATCCTGGCCGACCAGGCGTACCGCTCCCTGGGCCTGAGCGACTTCAGGATCCTGCTCAACAGCCTCGGTGACCAGGAGTGCCGCCCGGTGTACCGGACGGCGCTCCAGGAGTTCCTGCGCGGTCTGGACCTGGACGAGGACACCCTGCGGCGCGCCGAGATCAACCCGCTGCGCGTCCTGGACGACAAGCGCGAGTCGGTGCAGAAGCAGCTGGGCGACGCGCCCCTGCTGCGCGACTACCTCTGCGACGCCTGCAAGGCGTACCACGAGGAGGTCCGCGAGCTGATCACCGCGGCGGGCGTCTCCTTCGAGGACGACCCCAAGCTGGTGCGTGGCCTGGACTACTACACCCGCACCACCTTCGAGTTCGTCCACGACGGCCTCGGCTCGCAGTCGGCGGTGGGCGGCGGCGGCCGCTACGACGGCCTGTCCGAGATGATCGGCGGCCCCGCGCTGCCGTCCGTCGGCTGGGCCCTCGGCGTCGACCGCACGGTCCTCGCCCTGCAGGCGGAGGGCGTCGAACTCGAACTGCCCGCCACCACCAGCGTGTTCGCCGTCCCGCTCGGCGAGGAGGCCCGCCGCGTGCTGTTCGCCAAGGTCACCGAGCTGCGCAAGAACGGCATCGCGGCCGACTTCTCCTACGGCGGCAAGGGCCTCAAGGGCGCGATGAAGAACGCCAACCGCAGCGGCGCCCGCTACACGGTCGTCGCCGGCGAACGCGATCTCGCCGAGGGCGTCGTCCAGCTCAAGGACATGGAGTCCGGCGAGCAGACGGCGGTGGGCGTGAACGAGATCGTGGCGGAGCTGGAAGCACGCCTGGGCTGATCACCCGCCGGCACGACAACGGCCTCGGCCGCCCCAGCCCGCGCCGCTGGGGCGGCCGAGGCCGTCGCCGTTGATCACCCCTGGACGCCGTTCGGGCCCCCGTGTTCGCACCCCTGTGCTGCCATGCGACGGGCGTCGGCCGAAACGCACCCCTCAGGGGCGACGGGAGAGCCGTCCTTATGTTCACTGAACGGTGGACTCGGGGTCCCGTGCGGCACAATGGCCCCTGCCCGAAGATGTTCAGGTCTCAAGTGACGGAATCGGCGTGATGAGCAAGACGACAGTCAGGGACGTCAGCACGGAATCCGAGCCGGAGCGCGCCGAGATCGCGCCGCGCGCGGAGGGCGGCAGCAAGGCTCTCGCCCTGCTGCTCGTGATCACCGGCGCGGCCGGACTGCTCGCCGCGTGGGTCATCACGATCGACAAGTTCAAGATCCTCGAAGCCAAGGTCGAGGGCAAGACGTTCACGCCCGGCTGCAGCCTCAACCCGGTCGTCTCCTGCGGCAGCGTCATGGAGAGCAAGCAGGCCGCCGTCTTCGGCTTCCCGAACCCGATGCTCGGCATCGTCTGCTACGGCATCGTCATCGGCGTCGGCATGGCCCTGCTCGCCCGCGCCCGCTTCCCGCGCTGGTACTGGCTCACCTTCAACGCCGGCTGCCTCTTCGGCGTGGTCTTCTGCGCCTGGCTGATGTTCCAGTCCCTGTACCGGATCAACGCGCTGTGCCTGTGGTGCAGCCTCGCCTGGGTCGCCACGATCCTGATGTTCTGGTACGTGACGTCGTTCAACATCCGCAAGGGCTTCCTTCCCGCCCCGGGCTGGCTCAAGAGCTTCTTCGGCGAGTTCACCTGGGTCATGCCCGTGCTGCACATCGGCATCATCGGCATGCTGATCCTGACCCGCTGGTGGGACTTCTGGCTCAGCTGAGCCCCCGGTTCCGGGGCCCGGCCGCATTGTCGGTGCCGTCCTTTAGGGTTTCTGACGTGGAGCCCGACCTGTTCACCGCAGCAGCCGAAGAACGCCAGGAGAAGGAGCCGTCCAGCAGCCCCCTGGCGGTCCGGATGCGCCCGCGCACCCTCGACGAGGTCGTGGGCCAGCAGCATCTGCTGAAACCGGGCTCACCCCTGCGCAGACTGGTGGGGGAGGCCTCCGGCCCGGCCGGACCCTCCTCGGTGCTCCTCTGGGGCCCGCCCGGCACCGGCAAGACCACCCTGGCCTACGTCGTCTCCAAGGCGACCGACGCCCGTTTCGTGGAGCTGTCCGCGATCACCGCGGGCGTCAAGGAGGTCCGCGCGGTCATCGACGGCGCCCGCCGCGCCTCCGGCGGCTACGGCAAGGAGACCGTTCTCTTCCTCGACGAGATCCACCGCTTCAGCAAGGCCCAGCAGGACTCCCTGCTCCCGGCCGTCGAGAACCGCTGGGTGACCCTCATCGCGGCGACCACGGAGAACCCGTACTTCTCGGTGATCTCCCCCCTGCTGTCCCGCTCCCTGCTGCTCACCCTCGAACCACTCACCGACGACGACATCAGGAGCCTGATCCGTCGCGCTCTCACCGACGAGCGCGGCCTCAAGGAGTCCGTCACCCTCCCCGAGGAGACCGAGGACCACCTGCTGCGGATCGCCGGCGGCGACGCCCGCCGCGCCCTGACCGCCCTGGAGGCGGCCGCCGGGGCCGCCCTCGACAAGGGTGAGGCGGAGATCGGCCTGACCACCCTGGAGGAGACGGTCGACCGGGCCGCCGTGAAGTACGACCGCGACGGCGACCAGCACTACGACGTGGCCAGCGCCCTGATCAAGTCCATCCGCGGCTCCGACGTCGACGCCGCCCTGCACTACCTGGCCCGGATGATCGAGGCCGGCGAGGACCCCCGCTTCATCGCCCGCCGCCTGATGATCTCCGCCAGCGAGGACATCGGCCTGGCCGACCCGACCGCTCTGCAGACGGCCGTCGCCGCCGCCCAGGCCGTCGCCATGATCGGTTTCCCGGAAGCCGCCCTCACCCTCAGCCACGCCACGATCGCCCTCGCACTCGCCCCCAAGTCCAACGCCGCGACCACCGCGATCGGCGCCGCCCTGGAGGACGTCCGCAAGGGCCTGGCCGGACCCGTCCCCGCCCACCTGCGCGACAGCCACTACAAGGGCGCGACCAAGCTCGGCCACGGCCAGGGCTACGTCTACCCGCACGACCTGCCCGAGGGCATCGCGGCCCAGCAGTACGCCCCCGACGAACTGAAGGGCCGCGAGTACTACGAGCCGACCCGGCACGGCGCGGAGGCCCGCTACGCGGACGCGGTGGAGTGGACCCGGAAGAACCTCGGTCGAAAGCGGTCCTGAGCACCCTGTAAACTCGTCCGGAGTGCCGCGTCCCGTGCAGTCAGAACGGGGCAGTCGGCCGGAGCCCGGTCCCCCGGGACCGGCTCCAGGAGCGTCGCGCACCGTCGAACGGTGTCGCGGGCAGCCCACCACCACCCGTCGCACGACGGAAGCGGTCGGTGGGCCACTCGCGTGCTGCACGTATGTGCCCAGACCAGGGAGCGGCTGCCCACCGAGGTCCACCAGGACCGAGGAGGGTTTCCCCGGCTGCGGATGCGACCTCCCTCAACCCTGACAAGCCGATACAAGGAAGCGAAAAACAGTGGCGAACCAGTCCCGCCCCAAGGTCAAGAAGTCGCGTGCCCTCGGCATCGCGCTGACCCCGAAGGCCGTCAAGTACTTCGAGGCCCGCCCCTACCCGCCCGGTGAGCACGGCCGCGGCCGCAAGCAGAACTCGGACTACAAGGTCCGTCTGCTCGAGAAGCAGCGTCTGCGCGCGCAGTACGACGTGTCCGAGCGCCAGCTCGTCCGCGCCTACGAGCGTGCCTCCAAGGTCCAGGGCAAGACCGGTGAGGCCCTGATCATCGAGCTGGAGCGCCGTCTCGACGCCCTGGTTCTGCGTTCGGGCATCGCCCGCACGATCTACCAGGCCCGCCAGATGGTCGTGCACGGCCACATCGCGGTCAACGGCAAGAAGGTCGACAAGCCCTCCTTCCGTGTCCGTCCGGACGACGTGGTGCAGGTCCGCGAGCGCTCCAAGGAGAAGACCCTCTTCACGATCGCTCGTGAGGGTGGCTTCGCCCCCGACGGTGAGACCCCGCGCTACCTCCAGGTGAACCTCAAGGGCCTGGCGTTCCGCCTGGACCGCGAGCCGAACCGCAAGGAGATCCCGGTGATCTGCGACGAGCAGCTCGTCGTCGAGTACTACGCCCGCTGATCCTCGGCAGGCACGCGGTACCCCAGCCCGCCGTCTCCCCACCTGTACGGGTGGGCGAGGCGGCGGGCTTTCGCGATTCCCCTGCTCCCGCGCGGTAATCCGGTACGGAGCGCAACCTCCGGCGCGATAGGCTCGTCGCACGACTTTTTGATGTTCAGGCACGTTTCAGGGAGCGGGTGCACACAGTGTCCGGTGGAGAGGTTGCCGGGATCCTGGTGGCCGTCTTCTGGGCGATCCTGGTCTCCTTCCTCGCCGTCGCGCTGGCGAGGGTGGCCCAGACGCTCAAGGCGACCACCAAGCTCGTGGCGGACGTGACCGACCAGGCCGTCCCGCTGCTGGCCGACGCCTCCACGGCGGTGCGCTCCGCGCAGACCCAGATCGACCGGGTCGACTCGATCGCCTCCGACGTCCAGGAGGTCACGTCGAACGCCTCGGCGCTGTCGACGACCGTCGCCTCCACCTTCGGCGGCCCCCTGGTCAAGGTCGCGGCCTTCGGCTACGGCGTGCGCCGGGCCCTGGGCGGCCGCAAGGAGGACGTGCCCGCCAAGGCGTCCAGGCGTACCGTGATCGTGGGCCGCACGGTCACCCGGCGCGGTGCCCGAGACAAGAGGGACTGAGAGCCAGCGATGTTCCGCCGCACCTTCTGGTTCACCACGGGCGTCGCCGCCGGTGTGTGGGCCACCACCAAGGTCAATCGCAAGCTGAAGCAGCTGACCCCCGAGAGCCTCGCCAGAACCGCCGGCAACAAGGCGATCGAGGCCGGTCACCGCATCAAGGACCGCGCGGTCGGCTTCGCGCTCGACGTCCGGGACAACATGGCCGTGCGGGAGGCCGAGCTGGGCGACGCCCTCGGGATCAACGAGAATCCCGAACTCCCCGGCCCCCGGCGGTTCGCCGCCATCGAGAACCGCAACAACCCCAAGTACGTCGAGGGTTCGGCGTACCAGACGTACCCGTACAACCGGAATGAGGACCACTGATGGAGTCGGCTGAGATTCGCCGCCGCTGGTTGAGCTTCTTCGAGGAGCGCGGTCACACCGTCGTCCCTTCGGCGTCGCTCATCGCGGACGACCCGACTCTGCTCCTCGTCCCGGCCGGCATGGTGCCCTTCAAGCCCTACTTCCTGGGTGAGGTCAAGCCGCCCTTCGCCCGCGCCACCAGCGTCCAGAAGTGCGTGCGCACGCCGGACATCGAAGAGGTCGGCAAGACCACCCGGCACGGCACGTTCTTCCAGATGTGCGGCAACTTCTCCTTCGGCGACTACTTCAAGGAAGGCGCCATCAAGCTCGCCTGGGAGCTGCTCACCAGCGCCCAGGACAAGGGCGGTTACGGCCTCGACCCCGAGCGCCTGTGGATCACCGTCTACAAGGACGACGACGAGGCCGAGCGCATCTGGCACGAGGTCGTCGGCGTGCCGCGGGAGCGCATCCAGCGCCTGGGCAAGAAGGACAACTACTGGGACATGGGCGTCCCCGGTCCCTGCGGCCCCTGCTCCGAGATCAACTACGACCGCGGCCCCGAGTTCGGTGCCGAGGGCGGCCCCGCCGTCAACGACGAGCGGTACGTGGAGATCTGGAACCTCGTCTTCATGCAGTACGAGCGGGGAGAGGGCCCGGGCAAGGACTACCCGATCCTGGGAGACCTGCCGAGCCAGAACATCGACACCGGCCTCGGTCTCGAACGGCTCGCCATGATTCTGCAGGGCGTGCAGAACATGTACGAGATCGACACCTCCATGGCCGTCATCAACAAGGCCACCGAGCTCACCGGCGTCCGCTACGGCGACGCCCACGGCTCGGACGTCTCCCTGCGCGTGGTCACCGACCACATGCGCACCTCGGTGATGCTCATCGGCGACGGCGTCACCCCCGGCAACGAGGGCCGCGGCTATGTGCTGCGCCGCATCATGCGCCGCGCCATCCGCAACATGCGCCTGCTCGGCGCCACCGGTCCGGTCGTGCAGGACCTGATCGACACCGTGATCGAGATGATGGGCCAGCAGTACCCCGAGCTCATCACCGACCGCGAGCGCATCGAGAAGGTCGCCCTCGCCGAGGAGAACGCCTTCCTCAAGACGCTGAAGGCCGGCACCAACATCCTCGACACGGCCGTCACCGACACCAAGGCCTCCGGCTCCACCGTCCTGCCCGGCGACAAGGCCTTCCTGCTCCACGACACCTGGGGCTTCCCGATCGACCTCACCCTGGAGATGGCCGCCGAACAGGGCCTGTCCGTGGACGAGGACGGCTTCCGGCGCCTGATGAAGGAGCAGCGGGAGCGCGCCAAGGCCGACGCCCAGGCCAAGAAGACCGGGCACGCCGGTGCCGGTGCCTACCGTGAGATCGCCGACCAGGCCGGTGCCACCGACTTCATCGGCTACACCGACACCGAGTCCGAGTCCACGATCGTCGGCATCCTCGTCGACGGCGCCTCCTCCCCGGCCGCCTCCGAGGGCGACGAGGTCGAGATCGTCCTGGACCGCACCCCCTTCTACGCCGAGGGCGGTGGCCAGATCGGCGACACCGGCAAGATCAAGGTCGACACCGGTGCCGTCATCGAGATCCGCGACTGCCAGAAGCCGGTCCCGGGCGTCTACGTCCACAAGGGAGTCGTCCAGGTCGGCGAGGTGACCGTCGGTGCCAAGGCCCATGCCTCGATCGACGGCCGACGCCGTACGGCCATCGCCCGCGCCCACTCGGCCACGCACCTGACCCACCAGGCCCTGCGCGACGCCCTCGGCCCCACGGCCGCCCAGGCCGGTTCCGAGAACCAGCCCGGCCGCTTCCGCTTCGACTTCGGCTCCCCGTCCGCCGTCCCGACGGCCGTGATGACCGACGTCGAGCAGAAGATCAACGAGGTGCTCGCCCGCGACCTGGACGTCCGCGCCGATGTCATGGGCATCGACGAGGCCAAGAAGCAGGGCGCCATCGCCGAGTTCGGCGAGAAGTACGGCGAGCGGGTCCGGGTCGTCACCATCGGCGACTTCTCCAAGGAGCTGTGCGGCGGTACGCACGTCCACAACACCTCGCAGCTCGGCCTGGTCAAGCTGCTCGGCGAATCCTCCATCGGCTCCGGTGTCCGCCGCATCGAGGCCCTGGTCGGTGTGGACGCCTACAACTTCCTCGCCCGGGAGCACACGGTCGTCGCCCAGCTCCAGGAGCTGATCAAGGGCCGCCCGGAGGAGCTCCCGGAGAAGGTCTCCGCCATGCTCGGCAAGCTGAAGGACGCCGAGAAGGAGATCGAGAAGTTCCGCGCCGAGAAGGTCCTCCAGGCCGCCGCCGGTCTCGCCGAGTCCGCCAAGGACGTCCGTGGCGTTGCTGTCGTGACCGGTCAGGTCCCCGACGGCACGACCGCCGACGACCTGCGCAAGCTGGTTCTCGACGTGCGCGGACGCATCCAGGGCGGGCGGGCCGCCGTCGTCGCCCTGTTCACGGTGGCGAACGGCAAGCCGCTCACGGTCATCGCCACCAACGAGGCCGCCCGCGAGCGCGGTCTGAAGGCCGGCGACCTGGTGCGTACGGCCGCCAAGACCCTCGGTGGCGGCGGTGGCGGCAAGCCGGACGTCGCCCAGGGCGGTGGCCAGAACCCGGCTGCCGTCGGTGACGCCGTGGACGCCGTGGAGCGTCTGGTCACCGAGACGGCGAAGTAAGGGCGGGCCGGACAGTATGCGCAGAGGACGTCGACTCGCGATCGACGTCGGGGACGCCCGCATCGGGGTCGCCTCGTGCGACCCCGACGGGATCCTCGCCACCCCGGTGGAGACGGTCCCGGGGCGTGACATCCCCGCAGCCCAGCGACGGTTGAAGCAACTCGTCGAGGAATACGAGCCGCTGGAGGTCGTGGTCGGTCTCCCGCGCTCCCTCAAGGGCGGCGAGGGCCCGGCCGCGGTCAAGGTCCGGGGCTTCACCCAGGAACTGGCCCGCATGATCTCACCGGTTCCGGTGAGACTCGTCGACGAACGGATGACGACCGTCACGGCCAGTCAGGGACTGCGCGCCTCGGGCGTGAAATCCAAGAAGGGCCGGTCCGTCATCGACCAGGCAGCGGCCGTGGTCATCCTGCAACAGGCCCTCGAATCCGAACGGGTGTCAGGTAAAGCACCCGGCGAAGGCGTCGAAGTGGTCATCTGATCGCGATACGGTAACGTTCCGCGCGATGCGGAGGCATTCGAACAGCCACCGCACAGCAAGAGGCGGGACGGGAGCCGGGCCGGAAGCCGCGCGACCGCCGCCTCGCGGCTCTAGGGGATCGATGACTGAGTATGGCCGGGGCCAAGGCTCCGAACCGTGGCATCCGGAGGACCCGTTGTACGGGGACGGCGGATGGGGCGGGCAGCAGGCCCACCAGGGTCAGCAGCCCCCCTACGGCGGCCAGCCGCAGCACTATCCAGAGCAGCCGCAGCAGCCGCAGTACGGCGACTGGGGTACCGGTGACCAGACCGGATACGGCCAAGCGCAGCAGCAGTACCCGTACGACCAGCAGCAGTACGCGGCCCAGGCCCACGGGCAGCAGCAGTACCCCGGCCAACCGGATCACGGACACCAGCAGGCCCAGGGCTACCACCACCAGCAGCAGCAGTACGACACCGGCGGCTGGGTCAACGACCCGCACCAGCAGGCCCCCTACCCCGGTGACCCGGCGGACCCCTACGGCCGCCAGACCGGTGCGTACGGCGGTCAGCAGGACTACTACGGCACGCCCGACGCCTATCCGCCCCCTGAGCCGCCCGGCCGGCGAGGGGTCCCACCCGGCCAGGAGCCCCCGCCGGAACCGGAGACCGACTGGGATCCCGGCCCCGACCAGGGGGAACACGCCTTCTTCGCGGGCGACGACGATGACGACGGCGACGAGCCGGGGGAGCGCCGAGGGCGCGAGGACAAGCGGGGGCGCGGCGGCGGCAAACCGAAGAAGCGCCGCAGCGGTATGGCCTGCCTGCTGGTCGTGGTGCTCCTCGGCGGTGGTCTGGCCGGTGTGAGCTACTTCGGCTACCAGTTCTACCAGGATCGTTTCGGCGACGCCCCGGACTTCGCGGGCGACGGCAACGGGCAGCAGGTGTCCGTCGAGATCCCCGAGGGGGCGCTCGGCTACAAGATCGGCCAGGTGCTGAAGAGCGCGGGGGTCGTCAGGAGTGTCGACGCGTTCGTCGCCGCCCAGGAGGACAACCCGAACGGCAAGGGCATCCAGGACGGCGTCTACACGCTGGAGAAGCACATGTCGGCCGCGAGTGCGGTCGAACTGATGCTCAGCCCGAAGAGCCGCGACAACCTGATCATCGCCGAGGGCCGGCGCAACGCCGACATCTACCGGCTCATCGACAAGCGCCTCAAGGTCAAGGACGGCACCACCGCCGCCGTCGCCAAGAAGGACTACAAGCAGCTCGGCCTGCCCGACTGGGCGCAGAACCACGCCGACGTCAAGGACCCGTTGGAGGGCTTCCTCTACCCCTCCAGCTACGGCGTCAGCGAGGGGCAGAAGCCCGCGGACGTCCTGAAGCAGATGGTCAAGCGGGCCAGTACGACGTACGCGAAGCTCGGCGTCGAGGAGAAGGCCGAGAGCCTCGGACTCGAGGACCCGTGGCAACTGGTCACCGTCGCCAGCCTGGTCCAGGCAGAGGGCACCAGCCACAGCGACTTCCGCAAGATGGCCGAGGTCATCTACAACCGGATGAAGCCCGGCAACCCGCAGACCAACGGCATGCTGGAGTTCGACTCCACCTACAACTACATCAAGAACCAGAGCAAGATCGACCTGAGCCTGAGCGAACTGCGGAACTACGACAACCCGTACAACACGTACTTCCACAAGGGCCTGCCGCCCGGTCCGATCGACAACCCGGGCGAGGACGCGATCAAGGGCACCCTCAAGCCGACGGACGACGGCTGGTACTACTTCATCTCGCTCGACGGCAAGACCAGCAAGTTCACGAAGACGAACGCCGAACACCAGAAGCTGGTCGACCAGTTCAACGCCTCGCGGAACAACTGAGGAAACCCTGATGGCCGCACCACGCCGGGCCGCCGTACTCGGCTCCCCGATCGCCCACTCGCTCTCCCCGGTCCTGCATCGCACCGCCTACCAGGAGCTGGGCCTGGCCGGCTGGACGTACGACAGGTTCGAGGTCGACGAGGCCGGGCTGCCCGCGTTCTTCGAGACGCTCGGCCCCGAGTGGGCCGGGCTCTCGCTGACCATGCCGCTGAAGCGGGCGGTGATCCCGCTGCTCGACGAGATCAGCGAGACCGCGGCCTCGGTCGACGCCGTCAACACCGTCGTCCGCACCGAGGACGGCCGCCGTGTCGGCGACAACACCGACATCCCCGGCATGGTGGCCGCGCTGCGCGAGCACGGCATCGACAAGGTCGACGCCGCCGCCGTCCTCGGCGCGGGCGCCACAGCCTCCTCCGCGCTTGCCGCGCTGTCCCGGATCTGCCCGGGCGAGATCGCCGTCTACGTGCGCAGCGAGGCCCGGGCCGCCGAGATGCGGCAGTGGGCCGAGCGGCTCGACGTCGCCGTCCGGATCGCCGACTGGGCCGACGCCGAGCAGGCCCTGCGCGCCCCCCTGGTGATCAGCACGACACCGGCCGGTGTCACCGACGCCCTCGCCCGGTCGGTGCCCGAGCGCCCGGCGGCTCTCTTCGACGTCCTGTACGACCCCTGGCCGACCGACCTCGCCGCCCGCTGGTCGGCGTACGGCGGCGCCGTCGTCAGCGGTCTCGACCTGCTGGTGCACCAGGCCGTGCTCCAGGTCGAGCAGATGACGGGGCTGGCACCGGCGCCCCTGGAGGCCATGCGAAAAGCGGGCGAGCGGGCACTCGCCGAGCGCTAAGATCCGCTCTCGGTTCCGCAGGGGGCGGAACAGGGGAGGGGAACGTCCGTCATGTCCACAGGTCTGCCTCAGGCGTCCGTCAAGTCACAGATATTCGAGTCCCTGCTGGGATTCCTGCCCGACTGGGTGCAGATCACGGTGCTCGCCCTGATCGTGCTGGCCGTCGTGGCGTCCTGGGCCGTCAAGATCAAGCGCAAGATCGCCCACCGGCGCGCCGTCCGCAGCGGACAGCCGATCCACGCCGCCGCCCGGTACGGGCAGGGGAGCGGTGCGGACTACCTGGGCCAGTACGCGCCGCAGCGGACCGAGGCGGCCGGGCAGCAGGGCAGCGGGGCGGCCCACCTGGGGGCGTACGCCCCGCAGCGGCAGGCCGAGCCCGCCCGGGAGCCGAGCGGCGCCGACTTCCTCGGGGCGTACGCGCCGCAGCGGCGGCAGGGCGACGGCCCGTCCGCGAACGCGTCCGCTTGATGGACCGGCCGCCGGGCGGACGGCCCCGGCGTGGGAGGATCGGAGATGGCGGACCGGGCCGCGCACCCGGCCAAGCCGTCGCCGTGCGCGACGAGGCGCGTACGCAGGGCAGTACCAGAGCGCGAGCACTGAGGAGCACCGTTGAGCAGGTTGCGCTGGCTGACCGCGGGGGAGTCCCACGGTCCCGCACTCGTGGCGACGTTGGAGGGCCTTCCCGCCGGCGTGCCGATCACCACGGACATGGTGGCGGACCATCTCGCGAGGCGGCGCCTGGGCTATGGACGCGGTGCCCGGATGAAGTTCGAGCGTGACGAGGTCACCTTCCTCGGCGGCGTCCGGCACGGCCTCACCCTCGGTTCCCCGGTCGCGATCATGGTGGGCAACACCGAATGGCCGAAGTGGGAGCAGGTCATGGCGGCCGACCCGGTCGACCCGGAGATCCTCGACGGGCTGGCCCGCAACGCCCCGCTGACCCGCCCCCGTCCCGGTCACGCCGACCTGGCGGGCATGCAGAAGTACGGCTTCGACGAGGCCCGGCCGATCCTGGAGCGCGCTTCGGCGCGTGAGACGGCCGCTCGCGTCGCGCTGGGAGCGGTGGCCCGGTCGTACCTGAAGGAGACGACGGGCGTCGAGATCGTGTCGCATGTGGTGGAGCTGGCGGCGGCGAAGGCGCCGCGCGGCGCCTACCCGACCCCGGCCGACGTCGAGAAGCTGGACGCCGACCCCGTGCGCTGCCTGGACGCGGACGCCTCGAAGGCGATGGTCGCGGAGATCGACCAGGCTCACAAGGACGGCGACACCCTCGGCGGCGTGGTCGAGATCCTCGCGTACGGCGTGCCCGTCGGTCTCGGTTCGCATGTGCACTGGGACCGCAAGCTGGACGCCCGGCTGGCCGGTGCCCTCATGGGCATCCAGGCGATCAAGGGCGTCGAGATCGGCGACGGCTTCGAGCTGGCGCGGGTCCCCGGTTCCAAGGCGCACGACGAGATCGTGAAGACCGACGACGGCATCCGGCGCACCACCGGCCGCTCCGGCGGCACCGAGGGCGGCCTGACCACCGGCGAGCTGCTGCGCGTGCGCGCCGCGATGAAGCCGATCGCGACCGTGCCGCGCGCCCTGCAGACCGTGGACGTCACCACCGGTGAGGCCACGCAGGCCCACCACCAGCGCTCCGACGTGTCCGCGGTCCCGGCCGCCGGCATCGTCGCCGAGGCCATGGTGGCCCTGGTGCTCGCGGACGCGGTGGCCGAGAAGTTCGGCGGCGACTCGGTGGCCGAGACCCGCCGCAACGTGACGTCGTACCTCGACAACCTCGCCATCCGATGAGCGGCCCGCTGGTCGTCCTGGTCGGTCCGATGGGCGTGGGCAAGTCCACCGTCGGGCAGCTGCTGGCCGAGCGGCTCGGGGTGTCCTACCGGGACACCGACGACGACATCGTCGCCGAGCAGGGCCGGAGCATCGCCGAGATCTTCGTCGACGAGGGCGAGTCGGCCTTCCGGGCGATCGAGAAGGCGGCGGTGCGGCGGGCGCTCGGCGAGCACGACGGCGTCCTGGCCCTGGGCGGCGGCGCGATCCTCGACACCGACACCCGCGCACTGCTCGCCGGGCAGCGAGTGGCGTACCTGTCGATGGACGTCGAGGAGGCGGTCAAGCGCACCGGCCTCAACACGGCCCGCCCGCTGCTCGCGGTCAACCCGCGCAAGCAGTGGCGCGAACTCATGGAGGCCCGCCGCCACCTGTACGAGGAGGTCGCCACCGCCGTGGTCGCCACCGACGGCCGGGCCCCCGAAGAGGTCACCGAAGCCGCCCTGGACGCACTGGAGTTGAAGGAAGCATGAGCGAGGCAGTCACGCGGATCCAGGTCGGCGGCACCGCGGGGACCGACCCCTACGAGGTCCTGGTGGGCCGGCAGTTGCTGGGCGAACTCGGCGCTCTGATCGGCGAGAAGGCCCAGCGGGTCGCGATCATCCACCCCGAGGCGCTGGCCGAGACGGGTGACGCGCTGCGCGCCGACCTGGCCGAGCAGGGCTACGAGGTGGTCGCCGTCCAGGTGCCCAACGCGGAGGAGGCCAAGACCGCCGAGGTCGCCGCCTACTGCTGGAAGGCGCTCGGCCAGTCCGGATTCACGCGCAGCGACGTCATCGTCGGCGTCGGCGGCGGGGCCACCACCGACCTGGCCGGGTTCGTCGCGGCCACCTGGCTGCGCGGGGTGCGCTGGATCGCCATCCCCACCACCGTGCTCGCCATGGTGGACGCGGCCGTCGGCGGCAAGACCGGCATCAACACCGCAGAGGGCAAGAACCTCGTCGGAGCCTTCCACCCGCCCGCCGGTGTGCTCTGCGACCTGGCCGCGCTGGAGTCGCTGCCGGTCAACGACTACGTCTCCGGCCTCGCCGAGGTCATCAAGGCGGGCTTCATCGCCGACCCGGTCATCCTCGACCTCATCGAGTCCGACGTACAGGGTGCCCGCACCCCGGGAGGCCCGCACACGGCGGAGCTCATCGAGCGCTCCATCCGGGTCAAGGCCGACGTCGTGTCGTCCGACCTCAAGGAGTCGGGCCTGCGCGAGATCCTCAACTACGGCCACACGCTGGGCCACGCCATCGAGAAGAACGAGCGCTACAAGTGGCGCCACGGCGCGGCGGTCTCGGTCGGCATGCACTTCGCCGCCGAACTGGGGCGCCTCGCGGGCCGGCTGGACGACGCGACGGCCGACCGCCACCGCGCGATCCTCGAAGCGGTCGGGCTGCCCCTGCACTACCGGTACGACCAGTGGCCCAAGCTGCTGGAGACCATGAAGGTCGACAAGAAGTCGCGCGGCAACCTGCTGCGCTTCATCGTCCTCGACGGTCTGGCCAAGCCCACCGTCCTGGAAGGACCCGACCCGGCCGTACTGCTCGCCGCGTACGGCGAAGTGGGGCAGTAAGCACCCGGGTGCGCCTTCCGCACCGAAACAGCCTTACGGAGCCGGGCACTTCGGGCCGCCCCCGGCCGTTCACACATCGACGACCGGGGGCGGTACCGTTCGGATGGGGGTCCCCCCCAGGCCCTTTAGGCTGTGGGGGAAAGCGGGTTCGCCCCCGCTGTCAGCGCCCATCGCCTGTACGAGACGGAGTGGCACCGGATGCAGCACGCAGTGGGTTCTCCGCTGCCGCCGCCCCATCAGACGGGGCACGGACCGGCCACGGGCTGGTCGCCGGCCGCACATCACCCGGGCCCGCAGCACGCGGGCGCGCACCAGGGCCCCGTGCCCGTACCCCCGGCGCCGGGATATCCGGCGCCCCCGCCCGGAGCGGGCCCGGCATCCGCCCCGCCGACTCCGGAGACCACCGGGCATGTGCCGCTGCCGCCGGGCGGCCCGGTCGCCATGCCGATGGCCCCGCCCGCCGCGACCGTCCCCGACCCGGCCGGCACGACCCTCGCGGTGCTGCTCATCGGCCCCGCCGGCGCGGGCAAGACCAGTGTCGCCAAGTACTGGGCGGACCACCGCCGGGTCCCCACGGCCCACATCAGCCTCGACGACGTACGCGAGTGGGTCCGCTCCGGCTTCGCCGACCCCCAGACCGGGTGGAACGACAACTCGGAGGCGCAGTACCGCCTGGCCCGCCGCACCTGCGGCTTCGCCGCGCGGAACTTCCTGGCGAACGGCATCTCCTGCATCCTCGACGACGCGGTCTTCCCCGACCGCCCGGTCGTCGGCCTCGGCGGCTGGAAGCGCCATGTGGGGCCCGGTCTGCTGCCGGTCGTACTCCTGCCGGGCCTGGAGATCGTCCTGGAGCGCAACGCGGAGCGCTCGGGCAACCGGCGGCTCTCCGACGAGGAGGTGGCCCGCATCCACGGCCGCATGGCCGGCTGGTACGGCTCGGGCCTGCCGATCATCGACAACTCCCAACTGGACGTCCCGGAGACGGCACGCGTACTGGACGAGGTCCTGGCCCGCTCCATCGCGAGCCCACCCCAGTGGTGAGCGCCCCGTAGTACGCGCCCCAAAGGGGCGCGGGGAACTGCGCGACAGGCCCCCACGCAGCCGCGGACGGCATACGACCCCGCGCGGCACCCCGTCTCCCGATCGGCACCCCGCACACCCGGACATCTCAGACACCGCCCACTCAGACCCCCTCAACCGGCACAAAACCGGCGCAGCCCATACGCTCGGGTCATGTCAGAGGTGTACGCGGCCCGCCGGACGCGTCTGAGGGAATACTGCAACGCGGGCGGCAGCGCGGCGGCGCTGATCTCCCGCCCCGCCAACGTGCGCTACCTCGCGGGCGCCGCCCCGCAGGGCGCCGTTCTGCTGCTGGGCAGGACCGAGGAGCACGACCTCCTGGTCAGTGCCGCAGCCGCGGCCGACCGCCCCGCGCAGGAGCGCCCCGACGAGGCCTTGCGCGTCCACACCCTGCCCGGAGTCGGCGCCGGTGACCCGGCCGTCGCGGCCGCGGGCCTCGCCGCCGGCCAGGGCGCCGAATCCCTCGCCGTGGAGGAGCACCACCTCACCGTGGCCCGCCACCGCGCCCTCGGCTCGGTCGCCCCCCGGCTGCGTCTGGCGAACCTCGGCAGCGTCGTCGAGCAGCTCCGGGTCGTCAAGGACGAGGAGGAGATCTCCTGTCTGCGCATCGGCGCCGAGATCGCCGACCAGGCCCTCGGCGAGCTGCTGGAGTCGATCCTGGTCGGCCGCACCGAGCGTCATCTCGCCCTGGAACTCGAAAGACGGCTCGTGGACCACGGTGCGGACGGTCCGGCCTTCCCGACGTCCGTCGGCGCCGGGCCGAACGCGGGCCGTCCCGGCCACCGGCCCACCGACCGCCGGGTCGAGGAGGGCGACTTCCTCTCGGTCTGCCTGGGCGCGACGTACCGCGGCTACCGCTGCGAGATCGGCCGCACGTTCGTCATCGGCACGGCTCCCGCGGACTGGCAGATCGAGCTGTACGACCTGGTCTTCGCGGCGCAGCGGGCCGGGCGTGAGAGCCTGGTACCCGGCGCCGCCTGCCGGGACGTCGACCGTGCGGCCCGTCAGGTGCTGGACTCCGCGGGGTACACGGAGGGCCTGACGGTCCTGACCGGACACGGCGTGGGGCTCGAAATCGACGAGGACCCTCAATTGAGTCCTGCGGCCATGGGTAAACTGGACGCTTGCGTGCCAGTCACCGTCGAACCGGGGGTCCACCTCCCGGGCCGGGGCGGTGTCCGGATCGATGACACGCTCGTCGTCCGCCCCGAGGCGGACGGCGGACCCGAGCTACTCACCATCACGACCAAGGAGCTGCTCGCCCTGTAGCCAGGCAGGCGCGTGCCCCGGGGTCGTACGTCAGTCCAGGAGATTCCGCAACCGTGGCTTCCACGAACGACCTCAAGAACGGCATGGTGCTCAAGCTCGAAGGCGGCCAGCTCTGGTCCGTCGTCGAGTTCCAGCACGTCAAGCCCGGCAAGGGCCCGGCCTTCGTGCGCACCAAGCTCAAGAACGTGCTCTCCGGCAAGGTCGTCGACAAGACCTTCAACGCCGGCGTCAAGGTCGAAACGGCCACCGTCGACAAGCGCGACATGCAGTTCTCCTACATGGACGGCGAGTACTTCGTCTTCATGGACATGGAGACCTACGACCAGCTGCACGTCGACAAGAAGGCCGTCGGCGACGCCGCGAACTTCCTGATCGAGGGCTTCACCGCCACGGTCGCGCAGCACGAGGGCGAGGTGCTCTTCGTCGAGCTGCCGGCCGCTGTCGAGCTCGTCATCCAGGAGACCGAGCCGGGCGTCCAGGGCGACCGCTCCACCGGTGGCACCAAGCCCGCCATCCTGGAGACCGGCCACCAGATCAACGTGCCGCTCTTCATCACCACCGGTGAGAAGATCAAGGTCGACACCCGCACCAGCGACTACCTCGGCCGGGTGAACAGCTAACCGTGGCTGCCCGCAACACGGCCCGTAAGCGCGCCTTCCAGATCCTCTTCGAGGGGGACCAGCGCGGCGTCGAGGTGCTGACCGTCCTCGCGGACTGGGTCCGGCTCTCCCGGGCGGACACCCGGCAGCCGCCGGTCAGCGAGTACACGATGGAGCTGGTCGAGGGCTACGCGGAGCACGCGAAGCGCATCGACGAGCTGATCGCGCAGTACGCCGTCGGCTGGACCCTTGACCGGATGCCCGTCGTCGACCGCAACATCCTGCGGCTCGGCGCCTACGAGCTGATCTGGGTCGACGGGACGCCGGACGCCGTCGTCCTCGACGAGATGGTGCAGCTGGCGAAGGAGTTCTCCACGGACGAGTCGCCCTCGTTCGTGAACGGCCTGCTCGGCCGGTTCAAGGAGCTCAAGCCCTCGCTCCGCCGCGACGAGGTCTGAGACGGACCACCTGCCGGAGGGCCCGCGGAGTCACCGCCGCGGGCCCTCCGGCGTTCCCGCACGTCCTGTGTGCGGTGTGGGGACGTCAGAGCCGCACAACGCCGCCGGGGGGGGGGGGGGCCCCCCGGGGGGGGCCCCCCCCCCGCCCCGGGGGGGGGGGGGCGCCCCCCGGGGGGGGGGGCCCCCCGGGGGGGCCCCCCCCCGGGCCCCCCCCCGCCCCCCCCCCCC
>NZ_JBIBKD010000010.1:0-316805 GCF_042959065.1 Streptomyces sp. NPDC007929
GCCCGATTGACCCCCGTCGAGTACGAGACCATCATGACCCCACCCGCAGCTCTGGCTGCATAAACCCCGCTGTCACCAGATCATGCAGCAGTCCCAACCGACGCCTCCGGCGCGCAACTGTCCCTGACCAGCTTCCTGGTCGGCATCATCGCCGGGCAACTTGCCCTCGGCCCGCTCAGCGACGCGGTCGGCCGCCGACCCGTCCTCATCGGCGGGTCTGTCTTGTTCGCCGGCTTCTCCATCGTGTGCGCTCTGGCGCCCACGGTAGCTGTGCTGAACTCGGCGAGGGTGGGACAAGGCGTCGCAGGGGCCGCCGGGATCGTGGTCTCCCGAGCTGTCGTCACCGATCTTTTCGACGACCGCGAACTCCCCACGGTGTTCTCCCGCCTGGGAGCGATCGGCGCCATGGCCCCGGTACTGGCTCCGCTTGCTGGCGGCGCCCTGCTCCTCCTCGTTCCCTGGCGTTACGTCTTCGCCGTCCTCGCCCTTATGGGCGTACTCCTCGCTGCGGGCGTATGGCGCTGGATCCCAGAGTCCCACCCACCCGACGCCCGCCTCACAGGCGGCCTGGCCCCCAGCCTTCGCGCCATCGGACGGACAGTCGCGCAGCCTGCCGTCCTCGCCCCGGTGCTGGCGCTCGCCTGCGGCGGAGCCGCCGTCTTCGCCTACATCGCCGGCACCACCTTCGTCTTCCAGGACATTTACCATCTCTCCCCAGCCCTCTCCAGCCTGGTCTACGGGGTGAACGCCCTCGGCAACATGTCCGGAAGTCTTGCCTACGGGCACCTGACCAGGCACCGGTCTCCCGAAGCCCTCCTCATCATCAGCGGCGCCCTGGCTACGGCAGGAGCAGTGGCACTGCTTCTCCTCCAGACAACTACTGGCAGCATCATGCCTCTGACCTGGCTCTGTCTTCTGATCACCATCAGCGCATTCGGCCTCTTCTTCCCCGCCGTCATCACCATCGCTCAAAGTCGCGGCCGAGCCGCCCCCGGAGCCACATCCGCACTTCTCGGAGGCGGCCAGTTCCTTCTCGGTGCAGCCGCCTCACCCGCGGTCGGGCTGTTCGGCACCCAAAGCCCCGCGCCCATGGCAGCCGTGATGGCTGTCTCCCTCACCCTGGGCACCCTGGCAGCGATCGCAACGAAACGGACATACGGCCACTAACGCCAGAGTGCCGAGCGGGTACAGGGAGAGGAATAGCGCCAGTCACGAATACGTGCCTGGTACCAGCTATCCGCGGGGACGTAGACATCGACATCCATGAGGTGCCGCTGTTCGGCGAAGGCAGCACCTTGTCATGAGTCAGGACCGGACCGTGGTCGGCTCCGTGGTGGGCGACTACGACGGCCGCGGTGAGCGCTGACGCAGGTCCAGGTAGCAGCGCAGCCATACGCCGAGCTGACCGGCGTCCGGCCCCGTCTCCTCCGGGTGTGGCTGTCGCCCGCCGTTCGTCGAGCAGGTTATCTCCACCGGGCCCACGTCAGTCAGCATCGTCTTGGAGCATGTGCCGTTGGGCGAGTTGCCGCCGTTCTTGCCGACCGCATCGTGCTTGTCATAGCGGGGGGGGCGGTGATCTCGCCCTCCAGGGCGGACTTCAGTAGTCGCTTGGTCAGTTGCTGCTACAGCTCGCCCTCGTCGGACACGACCTCCAACCGGACCGCTACGGGACATTGACTGTGCCGGTGGGACGTAGCAACGAGTGACGGTGAGGTCCGCAAACACTTGAGGGGGCCCGGCCACGGACACCGCCCGTGGTTCCGGCAAGAACGGGCGGCCCGCACGATCGTGCGGGCCGCCCACTCCGAGGGGATCAGTGTGCCGAGATGAACTCGTGCACGACGCGGTTGAACTCCTCGGCGTGTTCCATCTGCGCCCAGTGGCCGCAGTTGTTGATGAGGTACAGCCGGGAAGACGGAATCATCACCATCAACCGCAACGCGTTCTCGAAGTGGACGGCGCGGTCGTTCCGCCCTTGCATGATCAGCGTGGGCACGGTGAGCTCGGCCAGCAGCGGCGGCAGGTCCTGGAACAGCTGCGGCGGGCCATTGAGATCCCCGCTGGGCAGCGAGAGCCTCATGTTCTCCAGGTGGTCCGGCCGGGCGAGTGCGGCCTCGGACCGCTGGCGGGCGAGGTCGGCGTCCTCGGCGAGCGCCGGGTCGTACGCGAACGCTGCGACCATCGCCTGGAAGTTCGCCGGCGACGGGTCGAAATACGCGCGCACCAAGGGGAGGATTCCGTCCGTCTTGTCATTGGGCGGGCCGAGCACGTTGACCCCCGGGGCGGGGGCGCCCATCGGGATCAGGTGGCTGACCCGCTCGGGATGATGCGCCGTGAACCGGAGCGCCGTCCTTCCGCCCAGCGAATTGCCGACGACGGCGACCTGGTCCAGTTCGAGCGCGTCCAGTGCCAGTTCCAGCGCCTCCACGTGGTCGCGGTCGCCCGGCACGGCGGTGTCGCTCTTGCCCCAGCCGGGCATGTCGATGGCGATCACACGGTAGTGGCGTGCCAAGGAGGCGATGTTGCTCGAGTAGTTGCTCCAGCCGCTGGCGCCGGCTCCCCCGCCGTGCAGCAGGATCAGCGGGTGACCGTCACCGGCCTCGTTGTAGTGCAGCTTCCACTTGCTGGTCTGCACGTACTTGCTGGTCGCCGATTCGGTCAGGGCCTCGGTTGTGGGCATGGCTTTCCTCTTGTCTTGGGTGGCGGTTCAGGCGTCGGCCGCGATGTACTTGTGGCCCCAAGAGCTGATCGCGTCGTAGTGGGCGACCTGCCACGTGTCGTCGTCGACCACCACGCCGCCGCTGCCGTACTCGATCTGGAAACCGGACGGCGTGGTCACGTAGAACGAGGTCATGTGGTCGTTCGTGTGCTCGCCCAGCGTGATGATGACGCGGTCGGGGTCGCCGTTGATCTGGCTCATGATGCGGCCGACGGTGGAGAAGTCGGAGACTTCGAGCATGAGGTGATCGAGGCCCGGGATGGGGCCGACGCCCTCGCCGACGCCGATGGAGTGATGGCGGGGGTTGCAGTGCAGGAAGTAGGCGTTCTCGTCCGATCCGAACTGAGCCATCGATATCGTGTCGGTCAGCCTGAATCCCAGCTCACGCTGGTAGAAATCGGCCAGCTCGCGCGCGCCACCCGGATTGGTCAGGAGGGCGTGCCCGACTCCCAGATCACCGGTGACGAAACGGACCCCCAGCGGGGACGCGAACGGAGTGTCGGCGAGCGGCAGGCCGTGGACGGCCTCGATCGTCTGGCCTGCGGGGTCGGAGAAGACCCGCAGTCCCTCGACGCCCCGGCGGGCTCGCAGTTCCTCCTCCTCGCGGACGGTGATGCCCCGGGCGGCGAGGTGGGTTTCCAGCGCGGTGAGCGTGGCCGCGTCCGGGACGGTAAGGCCCAGTGCCATCAGGGACCGGGGGCCCGCGGGCTCGCCGTCCTCGACGAGGATGCGGTACGCGTACTCGTCGAGTCGCAGGCGCAGTTCGCCCGCGGCGGACGGCGAGGGTTCCGCGCCGATGGTCTGGGTGGCGAAGCGGGCCCACTCGTCGAGTGGGCCGCGGACCACGACATAGCCCAGCGATGTGAAGAAGCTCATGTGCTTTCTCCTCAGGTTGTCCGGGATGATCAGTGAGCTGCGGTGGCGAAGGTCTTTCCGGCGGCCCGGCCGGCCTGGGGGCGGGAATCCCGAGCGTGCGGGCGACGGTGTCGAGCGGCGCGCCGATCGGGACGCCGACTCAGCTGATGACGTTGACGCTAAGGCGGGAGACCGCGCCGACGAAGCGAGTGTTCCGGGAACCGGCACATCGTTCCGCCGGCGCTGCGCGTGTTCCGGAACCGGCACAACCGTTCCACCGCGAGCCGGGCCCCGGCCTACTCTCTCCCCGCCACCTCAACGGCCACGGAGAGGGCCCTGCCACGCACCGGACCGGCTGGATCGACGTCCGCGCCTTCGCCTTCGACACCGCGCACACGGTCCTCCTTGTCCCCGTTGACGCATAGCAAAACGGCACTTGACCTGCGCTTTCGCGGGTCAAGTGCCGTTGTGCGTCTCATCGACTCCCATCGATGCGGATCGATGTCAACCGCGACCTTATTTGGAGCACTGCTCAGTCGCGGTCCAGCCACCGGACTTCTGCACGTAGCCTGCCCACGGGTCTGGGTGCCCCCCGGCATCGGTGCACTTCTTGTCGGCGGCCTTCTTGGCCGCGGCCGGCGTAGATCCGGTCCCCTGGACCGTCCAGTACCTGGTTGCCGCGTTGGCGGGGAGTGCGGTCGCAGAGCTGAGCGCGACGACCCCCGCCGCTATGACACCCAGCGTGACCATCCTGGAGCGTATGCGTGACATATATATCGGATTCCTTTCGAAGTGGCTCGTCTGCAGTCGTGCGACGAGCACTTGGTTGCCCCCGTCACGTCAGGACGCCGGGCAGTGCCCTGACGATCGACGACACCGTTCGCCGCAGGGGTGGCAGGAACACATCGGCCGACCCGTGTTCGGTGGGGAACCCGATCGACACAGCCGCCACCGCCTGGCCGCCGAAGACGATCGGCATGGCCACACACGACCGTCCGGGCGCCGCCTCCTCGACGTCGGTGGCGACCCCACGCTGGCGGACCCGTCGCAGCTCACGACGGAGCAGTTCCGGATCCCGCACCGAGTGCGCGGTGAGCGCGCGCAGAGGGCCCGTGGTGGCCGCCTCGACCAGGCCCGGGTCCGTGTGGGCCAGCAGTGCCTTGCCCACACTCGTGCAGTGAGCGGGCAGAGCCATCCCGACCTCCGTGGCGAACAACCGCGCCCGCGGGGTGTACAGCTTCTCCACGTAGACGACCTCCGGGCCGCGCAGGACGCACAGATGGATGGTGTGCCCGACGGCCCGGTGCAGATCCAGCAGATACGGAAGCGCGACGTTGCGGACCGCGCCTTCGGGCGACGCCGCGCCGAGGGCCATCATCCGGAACGCGGTCCGGTAGCCGGTGCCCTCATGTTCGACCGCCCCCACCTGGACGAGCATCCCGAGGACGCGGTAGGCGGTCGACTTCGGCAGACCGGCGCGGCGCGCCACCTCACTCAGCGTCAACACGCGGCCGTAACGGAACACTTCCAGCAGATCGAACGCCTTCTGCATGACCGACGACGGAACGGCCGCCTCCCGCACTGCGGCTCCATTGCCCATGTGCAGTCCCTTCAGAACGCCTTGAGAACATTCGTTCCAGGGGCTGTCCCGTAGATCAGTGCGGTGGCGAGCGGCCGTCCGCGCGGATGCATCGCAAGGCGGCGGAGAAACGCTCGCCAGATGATCCTCGTGCGACGACGCCGACGCGGCCAGTCCCCCGCCAGCGGGAGGTGCCGCGCCGGGGACGCAGCCCACGATGATCTACGAGACAGGTCCTGAGCCGGTCAGACCCTGCTCAGCTTGGCGATGCGCAGCCCGTGCTCGGCGGCATCCTCGTGCCCCGTCTTCATCGACTCCTCGGCCAGCCCTCGCAGGTGCGCCATCTCCGGGTTCCAGAATGCGTGGGTCAGCTCCGCCTCGGCGATCTGCAGGTCGAGCCCGAAGACGTCGGCCAGGATCCTGCGCAGGTAGGGCGTGGCGTAGTCCCAGCCCTCCTTCGGGGAACCGGGCCCGTAGCCGCCGCCCCGGCTCAACGTCAGCAGCGCCGGCTTGCCCTTGAGCGGCTGGTCACCGTGTATCCCCACCTGGTCGTGCTTCAGGATCAGGTCGATCCAGGTCTTGACCTGTTCCGGGACGTTCCAGTTGTACATCGGCACCGCGAACAGGAACGCGTCGGCGGCGAGGAGTTCGGCGCCGAGGCGGTCGAGGAGCTCGTGCGCCTCGGCCGGGGCCGGTGCGGCCGGGTTGACGACTTCGTAGGCGAGCGTGGTCCACGCGTCCCCGGGCAGCGGGTGAAACCCGAGGTCGCGCCGGGTCACGACGCCGCCGGAGTGCTCGGCGAGCCACGCCTTCTCGGCGGCGTCCGCGAGGGCGCGGCTCACCGATCCTTCGGTACGGATGCTCGCGTCGAGACGGAACAGGTTCATGGTGTCGGTACCTCCAGCATAGTTCGGCTGTGATGCAGATAGTATGCACAACAGAACATCTGCTTTCAAGAAAAGTGGGCTGGCTAACAGCCCGGCATGAGGCGGGTGTGGTGCTGGTGGCTCGCGACGGACTCCAGTGGGCCCTCGACTGGGGGCCGGGCGCGTCACCACAGGCGTCCGGCGGTCCCGCGCCACCAAGGATTCGGGGCCGGAGCACCCCCAAGGGCGCGCTATGCCGACAAGATATTCTGCCGACCAGACTATCTGCAGTCATGCCGTAAGGTGCTACGGTGATGTGATGTCCTCTGAACCCCGCGACCGAGCGAGCGAAAGCGCCAAGTGTCTTGCCTTGGACAACGACCTGGTTTGGGCCATTCGCATGATCTCGGGGGCGCTTCGGCGCGCTGCAGCCGACGCCTCGGAGACGCTGCCCGGAGGGTCACGCGCCTACTTGGTGCTCATGGCATTGGCCGAGGCCGGGAACAAACCCCCCACGCAACTCGAACTGGCCGGCCAGGTTGGTCTCGACCGAACGGTGATGACCTATCTCCTCGACGACTTGGAGAGGCAGGGTCTGCTGTCGAGGCGCCCGAATCCGCAGGACCGGCGGGCTCGCCACGTGACTCTGACGGACGAAGGCCGATCGCAACTGCAGCGCATGCGAACTGATGTCGCGGCCGCTGAAGCACGGCTGCTTGTCGAGTTGAGCGAAGAACAGCGGGCCCAGTTTCGAGACCTCCTGACCCAAGTTGCGCTCACCGCCCAGCGGGGCACTGTCAAAGACTGAGGTGCGCGCTGTTCCTCTTCGACGGCGACAACGGTGTTCGCCACGCCCAGGGCGACGTGTGATGGGCGTGGATGCCCAACTCCGTGACCGGGTTGAGGACGTCACGTTAGGCGCGGAAGCGGTCGCGGATACCGTCCATGGCGAGCCGGCCGCCGGAGTCGGTGACGTAGACGCAGTGCGCGCCGTACGACTCCATAAACCGCGCCTGGCGGGCGAGTTCGGCCGATTCGGCCATGTAAGACATCATCAGGACCCGGCGACGTCCATCCCCAGCTCGCGCCCGCGAGGCGGTGCCGATGACTGCAGGCATCGCCCGACCGCCGAGGCCGCACCGGACTCGACCAGGCCGGCCTGACCGGCAATCCCCTATCGCCGACCGCGGTGCGGGTGAAGTCGAACGCCGCGGCAGTCCCGCCCGCGCGTCGTGGGCGACGAGGCGCTGGACCGCTCGGCGACGCGGTTCAGCGAGTGACGCAGCGCCTCGTCAGTCTCAGCATCCGTCGCGGTGTCGGCCATCGGGTAGTGCGTCTCGTCGCTCTACGGGACCCTCCGTTTGTCGGTCAGGCCCACAGGCCGACAAGATTCCCGTCCGGATCGGCGAAGATCGCGTAACGGCTGTGGTCACCCGGCAGGTCGGTGGGCGGCACCACCTTCTTCCCACCCAGCGCCTCAGCCCTCGCCAGATTACCGTCCAGGTCGTCGACCCTCATGTAGATCTTGACTCCAGTGTCTCCCGGGGCGATCGACGGGCCGATCCCTCCGATGATCGCCGCGCCGCCGGCGCCGGTGTCCACCAGAGCGTAGCCACCCATCGCCGGATCCGGGGTGACCTGCCAGTCGAACAGATCCGCGTAGAATTTCTGTACCCGCTCTTGATCTGTGCTGATCACTTCGAAGAACGCTACCGGCTGACCCATGCCAATCATCTTCCTCTCTACATTCGTTAAGCCGGGTGTGGCGCAGTGCACCTCCAGCGTGACGACCCGTCACTTCAACCGTCACGCGGGTGAGATGCCTGGTTGCCCAGCGGTCCGAGCCCGCAGACCAGCAGGGACAGATACAGCCGACGGTGCACCGGTTCCTCCTCGGCTCCGCGCGTCTAGGACGCGGTGTCCGCCTGCGCGGACAGATCCAGTGCGATGTCGCTGATCATGTCCTCCTGGCCGCCGACCATGCGCCGTCGGCCGGCCTCGACGAGGATGCTGCGGGTGTCCAGGCCGTGCCGGGCAGCGGCGGTCTCGGCGTGGCGCAGGAAGCTGGAGTACACGCCCGCATAGCCAAGGGTGAGCGTCTCGCGGTCCACCCGCACCTCGCGGTCCTGGAGTGGTCGTACGAGGTCGTCGGCGGCGTCCATCAGCGGGAACAGGTCGCAGCCGTGCTCCCAGCCCATCAGGTCGGCGACCGCGATGAAGGCCTCAAGCGGGCAGTTGCCCGCCCCTGCTCCCTGGCCGGCGAGGGAGGCGTCGACCCGGACCACACCGTTCTCGACGGCGACGACGGTGTTGGCCACGCCCAGGGCGAGGTTGTGGTGGGCGTGGATGCCGAGTTCCGTGGCCGGGTCGAGCACACCGCGGTAGGCGCGGACGCGGTCGCGGACGCCGTCCATGGTGAGGCGGCCGCCGGAGTCGGTGACGTACACACAGTGCGCGCCGTAGGACTCCATCAGCTTGGCCTGGCGGGCGAGTTCGGCGGGCTCTGCCATGTGGGACATCATCAGGAACCCGGCGACGTCCATCCCCAGCTCCCGTGCGGCGGCGATGTGCTGGGCGGAGATGTCGGCCTCGGTGCAGTGCGTGGCGACGCGCACCGAGCGGATGCCCAGGGAGTGCGCCTGCTTGAGGTCGTGGACCGTTCCGATGCCGGGCAGGAGAAGAGTCGTGGGGACGGCCCGGCGCACGGCGCCCACCACCGCTTCGATCCACTCCCAGTCCGTGTGGGCGCCGACGCCGTAGTTGATGCTGGAGCCGGCCAGACCGTCGCCGTGGGCGATCTCGATCGCGGCCACCCCGGCGGCGTCCAGGGCGGCGGCGATCGTAGCGGCCTGGTCGACGGTGTAGCGGTGCCGGACGGCGTGCATGCCGTCCCGCAGGGTGACGTCCTGGACGTACAGACGGGTCATGTTCAGGCCACCTCCGTGGCGATGGGGGTCTCCCCGCTCGAGCGAAGCCGAGATTGGCGGAGAGTGGCCATGCGTTCCGCGGTGCGCAGCGCGGCCGAGGTCATGATGTCGAGGTTTCCTGCGTAGGCCGGGAGGTAGTCGGCGGCGCCCTCGACCTCCAGGAAGACCGAGACCTTGAGGACCTCGCCCGCGCCGGGGGCGAGGGTGCGCAGCGGGTCGTCGGCTGCCACCTTGGCGAACTGCACCTTTTGCTTGAGCCGATAGCCGGGCACGTAGTCCTGCACGCGCGTGACCATCTCCTCGACCGATGCCGTGACGGACTCGGTGGCGCAGTCGGAGACTAGGCAGTGCACGGTGTCCCGCATGATCAGCGGGGGTTCGGCCGGGTTGAGGATGATGATGGCTTTGCCGCGCCGGGCGCCGCCGACCCGCTCGATGGCGGAGGCGGTGGTCTCGGTGAACTCGTCGATGTTGGCCCGGGTGCCGGGGCCGGCGGAGCGGGAGGAGATGGAGGCGACGATCTCGGCGTAGTGCACGGGGGTGACGGCGCCCACCGCGGCGACGACCGGGATGGTGGCCTGGCCGCCGCAGGTGACCATGTTGACGTTCGGTGCGTCGATGTGGACGTCGCCGTTGACGGGCGGCACCACGTACGGGCCGATCGCGGCCGGAGTGAGGTCGACGAGGGTGCGGCCGAGCGGGCGCAGTATGTCCTCGTGGTGCCGGTGTGCGCCCGCCGACGTGGCGTCGAAGACGATCTCGACGTCCGCGAACTCGTCCAGCCGGACGAGTCCTTCGACGCCCTCGTAGGTCGTGGCCACCTTCAGGCGGCGGGCGCGGGCCAGGCCGTCGGAGTCCGGGTCGATGCCGGCCATCGCCGCGATGTCGAGGGTCTCCGACAGCCGCAGCACCTTGATCATCAGGTCGGTGCCGATGTTGCCCGAGCCGATGACGGCGACCTTGGTTCGTGCGCTCATGCTTCGCTCTTCTCACTCGTGAACTCGACACCTACGGTGCCCAGTTGGCTGATGGACGCCTCGAACCGGTCACCGGGGACGGCGGGAGCGACCGGCCCCAGGGCTCCGGTGAGCACCAGGTCTCCGGCGCGCAGCGGGTCTCCCCGCTCGGCCAGCGCGGAGGCAAGCCAGACGGCCGCGTTGAGCGGGCTGCCGAGACAGTCGGCACCGTTGCCCTCTGAGACGGTTTCGCCGTTCCGTGTCATGGTCATCGTCACGGCGCGCAGATCGACGCCGGTGAGCGACAGCGGGGTGCCGCCGAGGACATACAGGCCGCAGGAGGCGTTGTCGGCGACCGTGTCGACGAGGGTGATGTCCCACCCCTGTACCCGGCTGTCCACGATCTCCAGAGCGGGGAGCGCGAAGTCGACCGCGCGCAGCACGTCCACCACGGTGCACTCGCGATGCGGCAGATCACGGCCGAGCACCAGCGCGACCTCGGCCTCCACCTTGGGCTGCAGCAACCGTCCGGGCGGCACCCGGCCGCCGTCGGCCACCGCCATGTCGGCGAACAGTGCCCCGAAATCAGGCTGGTCAACGCCCAGTTGGCGTTGCACGGAGACCGAAGTGAGGCCGATCTTGCGGCCCACGATCCGGCGGCCGGCAGCCTGGGCGCGCCGGACGTTCAGCTGCTGCACGGCGTACGCGGTCTGCAGATCGCCGCCTTCGTCGAACAGCGTTCGCACTGGTGGACAGGAGGCCCCGGTGCGGGCAGCTTCCGCCAGCAGGTCGGCTGCCTTGACCACCGCTGGTGGCACGGTGTCCGAGCTTGCGTTGTCGAGCGTGGTCGACACGGGTTACCTCCAGAGGGAAGCGGAAGCGGCGGTTGTACACCGGTTTAGACAGCACCGCCGTGATGGGCCAATCTTTGTTCCGGGACGCGGAACACTGTGGGCGGTGTCGGCGGCTGTCGCTGCCGCTGCGGGGCCAGGCTGCGTGGTGGCAGCGAGGCCCTTTTCCCCTGCTCCGGCGGTTGCGCCACCCCAGGCGGCTTCCGCTCGCAGTGCGACAGGAGCGACGATCTACCTCCCGGCCGCCTGCTTCGGCGTCGCAGTCGGCTACATCGCCTATCGCCACACTCGTCCGCGCCGAAAGATCGGCCGTTTCGGACCTGGTCACCGTGGTTACCGCTGTCGGCAGCCGGGCTGTCACCGGTCTATTCGATCCCCAGGAAGGGGACGCTTTCGGCTGGTACTCCATCGGACTGCTCGCACGCATGGCCGTTTTCTTCCTGCTATTCCTCGCTATGAACGGCAGGACAGCCACCGCCGTCTTCATGGGCGCTCCGGACATCGACCGCCCCCATGCAGACACCATGCGGGAGGCAGGGCCGGTAATGTGCCGGCCCGCTTCAGCCGGTCGCCATGCTTCCCCTGGCGGTACCCATGATCACGGCTGCGGTGCTGGTCCCCTGGCTGCTCGGACGGTGGGACGCCCGGCAGGGCACGAGGGCCGGGCGGCGAGGCGGCTTGTGCCCCCCGCTACTGGCCGGGGAGGCCAGCGGCCGGGGGGCGGTGTGGCGGGAGGCCTGCATCTGGCCGACAGGCTCTCAGCTTGTCGTTTATGGTCTGGCGTCGAACGTGTTTCACAGTGAGTCGGGTTTCCCCAGATCAGGACACGCGGGAACGGCCTTCCATTGATGCTGTGCTCCGTCACAGATATACCGCTCAGCAGGAAGGCGGTGGGGTGAGTCTGCTGTGTGTGGATGTTCCGCAGGATGCGCTGGGGCAACTGTCATGCTTCCGGGCGGACCTCTACGGCTGCTTGACCAGGCGCGCGGACGCCCTGTTCGATCTGACGGACTCCCTGCTGTGCACCGACGGGGCCGTGAAGACACTGGTCGGACTCGCCCTCCCTCGCACCCGAACACCGGCGTGAGCACGGCGCGGTACGGCGCTCTCAACCAGGGCCGTATCGAGGTCGCCCGGCTGCGGCGAGTGCTGGCCTCGGTACCATTGCCGCGGGCGACCAACGGTCGGCTGGCCCTGGCTGTGGATGTCTCGCCGTGGCTGCGGCACCGACGCCGCCACCAGCGATGCCCGCTCGTTCTGCCCTACCTACAGCCGAGGCGAGAACAAGCGCCTGATGATCCCGGGATGGCCCTGCTCGTGGGTCGTCGCCCTGGAGACGGGCCGCTCCTCGTGGACCGCGCCCCTGGACGCCCTGTGGCTGCGACCGGGCGACGATCTCGCCGCCGTGACCGCCGACCAAGTCCGAGACTTGGTCGGACGCCTGATCACAGCAGGCCAGTGGCACGAGGGCGCCCCCCCCCTGATGTGGATTGTGATCGACGCCGGCTACGACGTGATGCGCCTGTCCTACCTCCTGCGACTCCCCGCCGAACTCCTCGGGCGTCTCCGCTCGGACCGGGTCATGCGCCGCCCGGCATCCTCCCGCGAGGAGTACTACCGGGCCCATCCCCGCGGCGGCCACCCGCCCCGGCACGGCAGCGAGTTCATCTTCAAGGACGTCCGAACCTGGGGTGCCCCCGACGCGGAGACGAAGACCGTCACCACCCGCTACGGCACCGCCCACGCCCAGGGCTAGGACCGGCTCCACCCCGAACTGCAACAACGCTTCGCCTGGCGCGACCACCCCGGCAAGCTCCCCATCATTGAGGGCACCGCTATGGCCGCCCTGCGAGAATGCGCCGAGCTACTCCAGACCGGTGCCAAACGCGTCGTCCTCGGGACCGGAGAGGCGGAATTCCTGGACAACTACCGGATGTGCACGGCCAGGACGTCTTCACACCGCGGTATGACGGAACGGACCGGTGGCTCAAGCGCACCAGCATCCTCCGCGACCTCCGCAGGGCGTACGTCCACATGGCGTCTCGCTCACGCGTGCTTGCCTGACATGTCTGCGGGTTCTTTCGCCGCACCGAGTGTGCGTGCGACGAAAGAACCGGGTCAGGCGGTCTCCTTGAGATCCCCGGGCCCTCCTGTGCCCTCCCCACGCTCTTCACCGGTCTCCTCACGCACTTCGAGGGTTTTCCGGGAGCCGATCGAGGCACGGCCGGCCACGCCGACCGCAGCAATCAGGCCGAGCATCAGAATGCCGGTCGCGGCAAGCAGAAGCGCGTCACCGCCGCCGAGAGCGGCGACTAGCGGCCCGCCTAGCGCCGTGCCCAACGGCACGGACAGCACGCGTACGGAGGAACTCGTCGCCAGGACCTGTGGAAGGAGTGCGGGGGGCGCCGAACGCTGGAACAGTGCGGTGGACAGTGACGCGTACGGTGGCCACAGCATTCCGGCCGCTGCGAACGAGGCCAGGGCGACAAAACTGGGGACGCCCAGACCGATCGGAAGCATGACGGCACCGAAGGTGATGACGATGCCGATCGTAGTGGGCCACAGCCGACGGTGACTGAGGTAACCGGTGAGCATTCCGCCGACCAGCGCACCGAACCCGAATGAGGTGTAGAACATGGAAAGCAAAGCGGCTGATCCGCCCAGTTCCTCCGACACGTGCAGGGGCAACGCCACATAGACGGGTCCGAAGAGGAGGAAGAAACCGAAGCTGAGGGCCAACAAGCCCAGCAGCTTCGGATTACGCCGGATAACCAGCAGCCCCGTCGATCGTGAGGGCTCCTCCGTGTTCCGTTCGTGAGCGGTGTCGGGAAGCTCTCGTGGGAGCAGAAAGAGGAAGGTGGCCGCGAGCGCCGCGAAGGTTGCCGCGTCGACAGCTATCACGGTGGCCGCTCCACCCAGGGCGATCAGCGGAGCGGCCACCATAGGCCCCACGATGGTGCTGAAGGAACCGATGGTGGAGAGCACCGCGTTGCCCGCAAGGTGGTCGTGCTCAGGCAGGACTCTGGCAATCAGCGTGTAGATGCCGGCCTGGCCCCAGGAATGAAGCACCGAGGAGGCGGCGAGGAGCCCGATATACAGGCCGATGCTGAGGCCCCCCAGGGCGTAGGCGAGCGGGATGACTCCGAGGGCGCAGGCACGGAGCACCGCATCCCAGCCCGCGAGTCGGGCGGGCGACCGGTGCCTCAGAAAACGTCCGAGGGCCAGTGCCCCCACCGCGCCGGGCAGGGTGTACGCCGCCACCGCCATCGCCGCCCAGACGCTCTGGTCGGCTTTCGGAGCAAGCTGGAGGGCGAACCAGCTGACGGCCACGACGGCCATGCCGTCGCCCAGTGAGGACAGAACGAAGCTGGGCAGGAGCCGGCGAATGGTCGGGTGGCGGACCACCGGCCAGTACGGAGACGTCTCTATGAATCTGTTCAGGGCCTGTGTCATTCGTTTCTCCGGGACATCGAGGATCGCTCGGCCGAGTTTGACTCCAGGTGGGCGACGAAAGTGCAGTTTTCGCGTGCAGCATAAAATGAAGCAGTTGCGCCTGAGGGATCAAAAATGGGAAAACTGCGCCAGGTTGACGATTCCGGACCCGGCATACATTGCGCACTCCAGAGTGTGGCGGGTCAGACCCGCTCACTCAGCAAGTGTGAACTCGAATCCCATATCGTTGATGTCCTGATCCCGGTAAGAGCTCGTAACAGATCTTGTTGAGGTCCGCGGTGTGACTGAGCACTTCAGTTGTCGCTCGGTCAGTTCAGGTGGCACCTCGGGCGCTGGTCTCGCTTGGGATGCCGGGCCACAGGGCATGGCCTTTTGAAGGAGCGGATCACGTGAGTGCGAGCGAGGGACGGGAGCACTGGGAGTTGTTGCCCGGAGCCGGGGTGGGGCCACGGGAGTTGTCTGTTGTACACCCTCGATCACTCCCTCGCCCTGACCGATCTGGGGGTTCTGCTGCGCTCACAGGAGGTAGGCGGCGTGCGGATGTCGCGGCCGGTCTTCGTGAAGGAGGACTGGTTGGAGTCGGAGTACTTCGACGCCAACCCCAACATCGACCCGGCCACCGTCAACACCCTCGCCACTTGCGAATGGGTCAAGAAGGGGGAGCCGCTCTGCCTGATCGGCGACTTCGGCAGGGCAGGGGCGCTGAGCTGCTGTTTCAGGTTCTGACCGAGCGTGAGGAAAGGAACAGCGCCGCGATCGCTTCGAACGAAAGTTTCAGCGGGTGGACGAAAACGTTCACGGATCCGCGGCTCTGCGCGGCTATCGTCGACCGCCTGACCTTTAACGGCGCGATCATCCAGACCGGCACCGAGTCCTACCGCCTCGCCCACACCAAAGCCCTGGCCGAACAGACCCAGGCCGGCTGAACAGAGCGCCGTATGGCCGGCCCCGGAGGTCAGCGGGGTCGGCAGCAGGGCGAGATCAGCCGTCGGCTTCCCGCGCCACGCGCTCCAGCCCGCTCCACCACGCCTGCTCCCCTGGCGGCATGTTGTCCTTGCCCTGCAAATACCCGACAGATCCGTCGATGAGCTCACGCACGATGTCCGCGTGGCCGGCGTGCCGTTGAGTATCGGAGATCACGCGCACCACGATGTGGTGCAGTGTCACCTCCCCACGTTCCTCCGGCCACCACGGAACACGGCCGATCGCATCCAGCGCGAGTGCCGCGATCGTGCTGTCGGAGTGCTTCCACGCCTGCCGATACAGCCCAATGATGTCTTCACGCGACTCGTCCGCAGTGGCCCACATGTCCGGGTTGGATTCTGTGTCCTCCGTATACCACCAAGGCGGCGGCTCCTCGTCGAAGAACGGCCGCCCGAACGTGTCGCCGAAATAGCCCAGTTCCACGCCCGCGACATGCTTGACCAGCCCCAACAGGTTCGTGCCTGTGGGGGGGGCGGCGGATGTCGTAACCCGAGAGCCCGTCGAGCTTCCAAAGCAGGACATCACGTGCTTCTTGCAGGTATTGGAGAAGGTCCGCTTTCGGCTTCGGTTCGATCATGCTCGGCGGTCTTCCACCCGGCACTGACAGTCGAGAGTGACATCAAAAGCCACTGACATTGATCTTGCCCAACGCCGTGAAACGACTGGCCCAAATTTTGGTAGTCAATGTCGTTGATGGGGAGGACTGGAGTTCGCGCTGATTTTCCGTGGTCCGGTCGTATATCGACTGCCGAGGATTGCGATGGTTGGTGCATCAGCGGGAGATATGACGCAGGCGCTAAGGTCCATCACAGTGGCAGTTCCGGAGTCGCGGGGTGTGCCGATCGAGCCTGTCATAGTCGACCTACAAGAGACCTCGACGCCGTCACGGATGTGGTGGAACGCCACCCGCGCCTTGGCCGACAGAATCTGGTTTGCGCCGTGTTTCCCTGCATTCAGGGACGACGGCTCGCCGTGGCCGGCGACGCGCCGCTCACGTGAGCGGCCTCCTGATCGCGGGCCCCTCCGAGGCACTTGCGCTTGTCCACATCAGCCCGACCAGAACGCGCTTGGACGATAGCGTGGAAGTAGCTGTTCACACGGTCTCGTGATTCAGGTGGATGAGCCCTTCGATGGACCCCAGGCGGGCTTGTAGGGCCGGGTCCGCGGTCGGAGTGGTGGTGAGCAACAGCACCTGGGCCGCTGGGTGTTCCGGAGCGTAGAGGTCGTCTTCGCCGTCGTCGCCGGGGATCGAGTTGGGCTGGATCTCGATCCGTCCGTTGGGGCTGCTGGCGAGGTGGTAGGCGCCTCGGTGATCGCTCTCACGCTCGGTGAAGACCTGCCCGAGGCGATCACTGACGAGCCGGACCAGCTCGCTGGCGCTGTGGGTGCTGGTGCCGTAGGTGTGGTGGTCGGTCATGGTGCACCAGACCCTATGCCACGGCGGTGGCGGGACGCTCGACCAGTTGGCCGCGTTCGAAGCGGGCCCCGGCACGAAAAGGGGGACTAGGTGGGGTGTGTTCACGGCCCGCCACCGCTGCTGGCGGACTCGACGAGCTTGAAGACCATGGCCTAGGGCCACGGTGGGGATCCGGCCCCGCGCGTGACCTTGGTGCGCAGGCGGACGGTGGCGAACGAAGGAGGCCCGGTCTGCGCCGCTGAGTCAGGGCCGGATGACCAGGAGCAGCGGCACGGCGGCTGCGCCCAGGGCGAGGACGGCCGCCGTGCCGAACACCTTGGTCGGCAGAGGCAGGTCCTTGTCGGCGACGGACGCGAAGCCCGCCAAGACGGCGCCGTTGAAGGCAAGCGGCAAGGACGGCTTGCCGTCCGTCCTGCTGGAAGCGCGCGGATTCCCGGCTTCCTGCGCGTCCGACCCTCATAACTCGGACGAAGGTCCCGCTTTTGGGAAGTCAGGTGGATGGGTTCCTCGACGCTGGGGTGCAGATCGACTGCCCCAGACCGATCAGGACTCGGCGAGAGAGGAACTTCGGGCTAGGACTTCTCCCTTCGGATCCCCCTCACGGGGATGCGACAGGTTGCCCGCCATGACTGAGTTCGGACCCGTCGCCTGGCCACCTGCTCCGATCGGGACCGAACGGCTTGTACTCCGGGAGTCCGAGGCCCGGGACCGTGCGGCGTTCATCGAGCTTTTCGCCTCAGCAGAGTTGCGCACCTACCTCGGTGGCCCTCGCCCGCGTGATGAGCTCGAACGCGCCGTGCCCGAGATACCCGGGCAGCGCCCTGGCCTTTTCGTGGTCGCTCTCGACGGAGCGATGATCGGCACTATCACGCTTCTCGATCGGCGGAACGCGGAGCGCCCGGGGCACGTTCGTCCGGAGGCTGGGGAGGCCGAGCTCGACTACATGTTCGCGCAGGGAAGCGTGGGGATGCGGGTACGCCGCCGAGGCGTGCGCAGCGGCACTCGACTGATTCGCCGACGCGTTCCCCGGCGAGCCGGTAGTGCTCTGCACGCAGACGGCCAACGACCGCTCGATGCGCCTCGCGGCGAAGTTGGGGTTTACCGAGGTGGAGCGGTTCGAGGAGTGGGGCGCCGAGCAGTGGTTCGGCGTGTGGTCTTCGGTCCCACCGTTCAACTGAGTCAGGGCGTCTCTTTCGGATCTTGTCGAGCCCCGTGGTGCCTGGCGAGATTCGGTTCTGGTGCCCGGATCTGATCTATGTTGACAACATGGCAAGAAGTCACCTCCCTCTCGTTGCATCGTTTCTGGCTTGCCTCGCGCTATCCGCTTGCTCCGGGGACAAGGCGCCGCCGACCCCGGCTGGTGTGGCTTTGTTGACGGGCAGTGGTTCTGGCTCAGCTTCTGTGACACGCCCACACTGAGCGGCTGGGGCGCCTCCCGGAGGTACGCGAAGTCGCCCGAAATGAGCTGTGTCCATGACGGTGGCGCCGACAGTTCGCTGCCGTGGAAAAGGTCGCGCTCCGGCTGATAGGTCGTTGTTCCCATCGATGCCGGGTTCATGGCTCCCTCGACGGGTCTGAACAGCACACTGGAGACGAGCTACGTCACCGACCTGTAGCCCCCGGACCAGAGCGGTAGTCGACCTGCTGCGGCCGTCATGACTGCTGGAAGCGGGTGCCGGAGACGAGGGCATACCGATCCACCTTGTAGACGAAGTGAGTCGCAAGGTGCTCGATACGAGTGATCATCGCGGGACCGCGCCCGGCAGGCCGGCCAGGCCGCCGAGGGCGAAGCGGTGCCGGTCCGCCGTCCCCAGAGCGAGCGCCGTGCTCTTGGCCCGCTTCAGGTAGAGGTGCACGGGGTGCTCCCAGGTGAAGCCGATGCCACCGTGCAACTGCAGCGCTTCCTCCGCCACCTTCACCGCGGCGTCGGAGACGAACGCCTGGGCCAGCGCCGCCTCGGTGGCCGCCGTGGCCGTGTTCGCGGACAGCGCCGCTGCGGCGTTGCGGGCGACGGCCCGGGCCAGGGTCACCAGAACCCACAGGTCCGCCAGGCGGTGCTTGACGGCCTGGAACGAACCGATGGGGCGGGCGAACTGGTGGCGCTCCTTCGTGTACGCCACCGTCGTGGAGAGGCACCATTCGGCCACTCCCAGCTGCTCCGAGGACAGCAGGGCGGCCCCCGCGACGAGCGCCTGGCGGAGCGCGCGCTCGGCATCGGCCCCCTGTGCGAGCGGCAGGGCGGGCGCCGAACGCAGGACGATGTCGGCGAGCGGGCGGGTGAGGTCCAGAGAGGTGACGGCCTGGCGGGTCACGGTCGAGCCGGTGCCGGACAGGTCGACGGCGTGCAGGGCGGGGCCGTCCGGGCCGGTCGAGGGCACCAGCAGCACATCGGCGGCGAGCGCGTCGGCCACACCGCTGACCGTGCCGGGGCCGGTCCGTATCGTGTCGGGGAACACGCCGCCCGGCCAGGACGCGAACGGAACGGCCAGGCAGGCGATCCGCCGGCCGGCGGCGACCTCCGGCAGGAGGCGGGTGTCCCCCACCGCGAGCAGCGCCGCGGTGGCCAGCACACTGCTGCCCAGGTAGGGAACGGGCGCGGCAGCGCGTCCCAGTTCCTCCAGCACCAGCGCGGTCTCGTTCCAGGAGGCTCCCGCTCCCCCCAGCTCTTCCGGGACGCTCAGGCCTGCCACCCCCAACTTCCGCGCCAGTGCCTGCCACAGCGCGGTGTCGTGGAGGTCCTCGCCCTCCACCGCGGCGAGGAGAGCCGCCGGAGGGCAGTGGTCCGCGAGCAGGGCGCGCACCTGTGTGCGCAGGTCGTCCTCGACATCGCTGTAGAGGAGGTCGAGGACGGGGGTCTCGGGGGCGGTGCTCACCTGGGCAGGTCCTTCCATGGCGTGTGCTTGTCGGTCCTGGTGTCCTGGGGCAGCCCCAGGACGCGTTCCGCGATGACGTTGCGCAGCACCTCCGTCGTTCCGCCTTCGATGGAGAGCCCCTTGCTGCGCAGGTAGAGGTAGCCGAACGAGCGTTCCGCGAAGGTCTGGCCGGGATCCGGCCAGCGGAACGTCCAGTCGTCGTAGCGCAGCCCCTCCGCACCGAGGAAGTCCAGGGCCAGCCCCGATATCTCCTGGTTCACACGGGCGAAAGCGACCTTGACGGCGGATCCTTCGGGACCGGGCTGGCCCGCGACGAGTTGCTGTCGCAGGCGTTCGGCGGTCAGCCGCAGCGCCTCTGCCTCGACCCAGTGACGCAGCAGTGCCGCGTGCAGGCCCGGCGTGCGCAAGTGCGGGTGTTCACGCCAGGCAGCCGTGAGGGCTCCGATCATTCCGCCTTCACGCGGCAGGGTGTCGGCCCCGATGGCGACGCGCTCGTTCATCAGGGTGGTCTGGGCGACTTTCCAGCCCTCGCCCACCGCTCCCAGGCGGTGGGTGTCGGGCACGCGCACGTCCGTGAGGAACACCTCGTTGAACTCGGCCTCGCCGGTCGCCTGCCGAAGCGGCCGCACGTCGACGCCCGGGGCGCTCATGTCGACGAGGAAGTAGGTCAGGCCCTGGTGCTTGGGCACGGCCGGATCGGTGCGGGCGACGAGCAGGCCCCAGTCGGCCTCATGGGCATGGGAGGTCCAGACCTTCTGCCCGTTGACGATCCAGTCCCCGGTGACCGGGTCCGGTACGGCCCGGGTGCTCAGGGCGGCGAGGTCGGAACCCGCGCCCGGTTCGCTGAAGAGCTGGCACCACACCTCGCGCCTGGCGAACAAGGGGCGCAGGAACCGTTGTTTCTGCTCCTCGTCGCCCCAGGCCAGCAGTACGGGTGCGGCCATACCGAGGCCGATCATGTAGATGCCCAGGACATCGGTGGCCGCTCCGGCGGCTTCCAGCTCCGCGTCCAGCACCGTCTGCAGCGAGCGGGGCGCACCGAGCCCGCCGCTGCCCGGAGGGAAATGGATCCAGCTCAGTCCCGCGTCGTACCGGGCTTCCAGGAATTCGGTCGGACCCATGGCCCGGGGATCGTTCTCGGCAAGGAATCGCCGAGTGAGTGCGCGAATGCTTTCCGGTGTCCAGGACGGTGTGCCATCCGGGCCTTGCCGTGGCTTTCGCATTGTCATGGAAATGCCTCTCATGCGGTTGCGTGTACTGGCAACAGCCTTGCCGGGCAGGCTGGGTGACGTTTCCCGCAAGCAGAGAAACTCCACCTCTCCCCTCCCTGGTTCACCGCACGCTCCATGCCCAGGATCGGCGGAATACAGGGAGGACAGAGATGGAGGGACTGCCGAGAGACGCTCAACGGTCGGCAGCCGGGCCAGGGCGTCCCCACGTCCTGCCGTTTCCTATGTCATCACTCAGCCGCTGCCGGGCACATGAGTGATGTCTACTCCGCCGGCCGGGCAGGGCCCCCTGCCCACCGTCACATGCCCGGGTCGAAGTCGGTGATCATCTTCTGGGCGGCGGCGAGCTGTTCCTCGGGAAGTGCCACCGCCCGGCGGGCGGTGGTGTCGATGTGGACCCCCGTGATGACGGTGACCGCCGCCTGCTCGCCCGTGGAGGCGTTCTCCATGTGGTGACAGAAGCGGATCTTCTTGGCGCCGACCTCCAGGAGCCCGGTACGCACCACCACCACGTCTCCTGCGCGCAGTTCACGCCTGTACGAGATCCGCTGGTCCACCGCGACCATCCCCCTTCCCTGTTCCCGCAGGTAGGCAGGGGTAAGACCGATGCGGTCGAACAACTGCCAGGTGGCCTCGTCGAACTTCCCCACGTACCACATGACGTTCATGTGCCCCATGTGGTCGCAGTGCCAGGGGTAGACCGTGCCTCGGTAAGTGATCTCCAGATCCGCCACGCCGGGGTCTCCTCGAGTATGCGGGTGCGGCCCCGCCGGTGAGCGGGGCCGCACCGGGAGCGAAGTGCTTGTAGGGGCCAACGTATGGGGCGGCACAGGGATGTCATGAGTGATCGCTACTCACGCGCGAGCACCGTGCCCCCGAGGGGAGCTCTGTGCCGAGCGGGGTGCCTAGGCCGACAGGAGCCGGCGCAGGTGGCGCCGGTCGGAAGCACCGACCTTCTGATAGACGCGGTAGAGGGTGTTGCTGACGGTGCGTGGGGAGACCACCAGTCGGCTCGCGATCTCCTTGTCGGTGAGGCCCTGTGCGGCCAGTCGCGCCACCGTTCGCTCCCGGGGCGACAGCGCCACGCTCTCGCCGAGGAAGTGCAGCGGCGGTGTGGCCACGTCGCCGCAGTGGGCGAGCAGGGCGCGCGCCTGGGCGGTGGACGCCGTCGCCGCGCGGTCTCTGCCCGAACGGCGCTGCAGGCGGGCCAGCTCCGCATACCCTTCCGCGGCGTACAAGGCGGCTCCCGAGTCGGCCAGAACCCGGCAGGCCTGCCCCAGCAGTTTGACGTCCCCGGAATGGACCGCGCGGGCCAGACGCAGGCGACTGCGCAGGTAGGAGCCCTGGAGAGGGATGTCCTGGGCGAGCGCCGGGTGGGCGGGCAGGCCCAGCCGCGCGAGTTCGTGGAAGACGGTCACGGCGTCCGCGCAGGCCCCGTCCTCCAGCGCGGCGTCACCCGCGGCGTGCAGCATCGCCGTCGCTCTCTCCTGATCCCCCTGGCGGTGTGCCTGCCAGGCGCGGGCGACGGCGAGTTCGGTGCCGAAGCACCCCTCCTCCAGATCGTCCAGCGGATCCTCCGGCCGGTTGTGCACGGAGGACGACAGGCAGGTCAGGCTCAGGGCACGCTGGATCCTCGCCTTGACGTGCCAGGGCCGCCATCCGACCTGGTAGGCGGGTGTGAACGAGAGGTACGGAAGCGCGTCGCGAATACGGCCTCGTTCGTACAGCGCGATGCCGAGCGCCAGACCCCGCTGGGCATCGACGCGCGCGCCGCTGCCCTGAGTGACGCGACGGTACTCACCGAGCATGGTGCTCTCCGCCTCGTCCAGCCGTCCGGCGTGGATGAGGGCGAAGGCGTGCATCTCCTCCAGCGAGTCCCGGCCCACGGGCAGTGCGGGCTGGTCGGGCACGGTGAGTTCACGCAGGTGGGCGTACAGCTCGAGCGCGTCGTGCGGACGGCCCAGGTGGCACAGGGCGCCCATGGCGAGCAGGCCCGCTTCCATACGGTAGGGCGATCCCGAGTCGCGGTGGACGCCTTGCGCGTGGTGCAGCGCGTCGGAGAAGCGGCCGCGGAAGAAGGCCGTCATGGCCGTGAGGGCCGTACGTTGGCCGGTGGGCAGTTCCCGGGCGAGCCGGTCCGCCTCCGCGTGCCGGCCTTCGACGAGGAAGGCCCTCGCCTGGACCGGCACGAGCCTGGCGGCGTACTCCGGATGGTCGAGCCACACCTTGGCCACGAAGTCGTGCAGCTCATCGAAGCCCGCTCCGGCGAACATGGCACGGGCGTTCAGCTCCGCGGCACGCGCGGAAGGACGGGTGTCCCAGGCCGCTGCCGCCAGACGGCCGGCGGTCGGAGCGTCATGATTGCGCAGCGCGTGCTCCGCGCTGTCCAGCAGACCGCTCTGCTCGGGGACCTCACCCGTGTCGAGGTGCCATTGGACCAGACGGACCCTGTCCACCGGCCGCTGCACGTCCGGCTCGGGCAGGGCCGCCGTCCACAGGCGCAGGTAGTGGCGTCGGCGCAGTGGGGCGACACCCTGGCGCAGCACGTGACCGAGGTAGGGGTGGGCGACGGCCACCGATGCCCGGTCACGCTCCGACTGGAGACCCCGCGGGTCGGGCACGTGGAGGAGGCCTTCGTCTTCCAGCTCCAGCAGGGTCTCGGCTCGGACGACCTTCTCCAGGACGTGCAGGGGCGCCGGTTCGGCAAGGGCGACCAGTTCCAGCGCCTGCCGGCCGTCCTCGGAGAGCCGTGCGAGCCGGCGGATCACCAGCTCGCGCAGCGCGGTGGACGACGGCACGCCGTGGTTCAGCCGCCATGCCGGGCCCGCGTCCTGGACGATCAGGTTCTGCGCGAGGGCGGCCCTGACGAGTTCGCGGAGGAGGAGCGGGTTGCCGGCCGACATGGTGGCCAGACGCACGACGCTCGGCTGGTTCAGCCGGTGTCCGAGCAGCGAGCTCGCGAGACGCCGGGTCGACAGGACGTCGAGAGGACCGAGTTCCACGCGGGCGAGGTGCTGGTCCTTCCAGAGCGAGTTGAGCTGGGCCGGAGCCTCGTCCACGTTCACCGCGAGCAGCAGCCGGTCGTGCCGCTGGTGCGCGAGTTCACGCAGGGAGGCGACGCTCTCCGGTGACAGCACGTGCGCGTCGTCGATCCACAGCGTCCTCGGGCGGCGCGATCCCGAGCGCAGCAGCCGCTGCACCGCCGACAGCACCGCTCCGGGGGACAGCCGTTCGACGTGGCTCGTCTGGCGTGGCATCGCTGCCAGGGCGGCCTCGGCGGAGGTGTACGCGCCTCCCGGACTCCCCGCCGGTTCGGCCGACGGCGACAGGGCGGCCACGATCTCCTCGCCGAAGCGGGACTTCCCGACACCCGGGGCACCGACGATCAGGACTCCGCCCGGTCCGGTGGAGGGATGAAGGGCTCGCAGGGCCAGGCACAGTTCACGGTCACGGCCGACCAGGTCCACTCGGTCGGCCATGGTGAGTCCGGCGGCCCCGTACGTGAAGCAGGGACTGCCGGACGGTGCGGTGTGCGCAGGTGAAGCCATCGTGATCCCCCAGGCGTCGGTGGTGCTGGCAGTGAGATGAGGTCCGGAAGGGCACCTGTCACCGATGCTCCGGCGCCGGCCGGTCCGCTCGCGTTGGGGCAGCACCCCAAGGTTTGCGGACACTGGGGTGCGCGTGGCGGCGGCCGGCCCTGCTGCCTGGGCGAAGGCCACGCGCGTCGGGCGGCGGGGCGTACGCGATGCGTGCCGGCCGTTTCCATGCCCTCTCCTGGCGTCCCTGGCTACAACAAGACACGGTGCGGGACCGGGGCGTGGGTTCGCATCCGTGCTTCCACTGGGATGCGGCCGCTGTCCGGTGTTCTCCTGACAGCTGCGGCTGCTCGCCACTCTGTGCCTTCCCCTTGTCGCACCTCGTGTCCGTACGACGCGATCCCCTGACCTCGCCCAGTGGAGTACTGGTTACTCATCGCACCAGGCGGGTCGCTCGTAGCCTTTTTCCGTCACAGCACACGGCAGCGTGCCGCCCGTCGCGGCGACCTGTGCTGGGCAGGCAGGCGGGAGTCGCCGCTCGGCGGCGCCACGTGTGCCTGCGTCCGCGCCGCGCGTCGCCCTCGTCCGCCGGGATCACTTCCGCGACAGGGCCGCGGGGTCCGCTCTCAGGAGGATTCATGAACACCGCACCGTCCGCACCGCACGGCGAGCCTCTCGCCGACGGCCCGCCCAAGGGGGCCCACGGGACACCCAAGCCTGTCGTGCTCGCGGCAGTCCTGGCAGTGGTCCAGCTGGTCGTCCTCATCGCTTTCGCGTGGCCGGCCGCTCGCATGAGTCCGCACGACGTGCCGGTCGTCGTCGCGGGCGGCGGTCCGGTGTCGACGGCGCTGCGGAAGCAGCTCGTACAGGCCGAGCCCGGGGCCTTCGACATCTCCACCCGTGCCGACGAGGCGGCAGCGCGTGAGGCCCTGCTCGACCGGGACGCCTACGCTGCCGTCGTGGTCGACGGCAGCCGGGTGAAGGTGCTGGTCGCCACCGCCGCCAGTGCCGCCGTCAGCTCCGCGTTCGGACAGGTGGCCGCCGAGCTGGGCAAGAAGACCGGCACGGCCGTTCCCGTCGAGGACGTGAAGCCGGCGCCCGCCAAGGACTCCCACGGGGCGGCTTTCGCCTCCAGCGTCCTGCCGGTGGTCCTGACCGGCATCATCGGCGGCCTTCTCTTCGCCTTGAGGCTTTCCGGCCGAGGAGCGCGACTGCTGGGCGTCACGTTCTTCGCCTGCTTCGCCGGACTGGCCACCACCGCTCTGGTGCACGGGTGGATCGGGGCCCTGAACGGTTCGTACGTCATGGAAGCCGCGGTCGTCGCCCTCATGGTGATGGTCATCTCCGGTGCGGTCGCGGGGCTGGGCTCCGCGCTGGGGCATCCCGGCCTGGCGCTGGGCGCCCTGACGATCCTTCTGGTGGGCAACCCCTTCTCCGGAGTGGCGTCCGCTCCCGAGATGCTCCCGGGTCCGTGGGGAGCCATCGGCCAGGCACTGCCGCCGGGAGCGGGCGCGAGCCTGTTGCGGTCCGTCACCTTCTTCGACGGCGCCGGCGCCACGAAGCCGCTGACCGTCCTTCTGGTCTGGGCTCTCGGTGGTCTCACGCTCCTCGCCGTCAGCGGCCGCGGCAAGGCCGAACGGAAGGTCCCCGCGCTCGCGACGGCGTGACAAGCAGTCCGTCCTCACCGCACGGCGGTGCGCCCTGATCTGTCCCCCGGTTCAGGGCGCACCGCCTTTTTGCCGGCGTCATGGACCACCCCGTGTTCGTACGGATGCCCCGCGCCACGCGCTGCCCTTAGACATGTGAGAAAGGTTCGGCCCCGCCCGGCGAGATCAAAGACCTGAGGAACCCAATGTCCCGGACACGACCCATCGGACGCATCATCAGAGAGCTGGCGGAGCGGTCCCCCGACCGGCCGGCTGTCACCTGTGGCGCGGAAACCATCACCCGCGGGGAACTGGAACGGCGCAGCAACCAACTGGCGCGTGCCTACGCCGGGCTCGGGGTGCGCCACGGCGACCTCGTGACCATCGGGCTGCCGAACTCGGTCGAGTTCTTCCTCGCCGTCGTCGCCACCTGGAAGCTCGGGGCCATACCTCAACCGGTTTCCTGGCGTCTGCCCGCACTGGAGCGGCAGGCGATCGTGGATCTGGCCGACTCGGCGCTGGTCGTGGGTTGTGACGCCACCGATCACCCGTACCGCACCTGCCTGCCGAGCGGATTCTCCCCGGCGCCCTCGTTGGCGGACACCGCGCTGGAGGACCGGGTCTCCCCGTCGTGGAAGGCGCCCACCTCCGGGGGCAGCACCGGACGGCCCAAACTCATCGTGGACGGTCTCTCAGGAGACTTCGACGCCGAACTGGGCTCCGGGCTGCACATGAGGCCCGACGACTGCCAGCTCGTCGCCGGCCCGCTCTACCACAACGGTCCCTTCAGTTTCGCCTTCCTCGGCCTCTTCATCGGCCACCACCTGGTGGTCCTGCCCCGCTTCGACGCCGCCGAGGCGATCGAGACCATCACGGCGCGCTCGGTGGCGTGGACGATGATGGTGCCCACGATGATGCAGCGCATCCTGCGCACCGTCCAGGAGCGGGATACGGTCCCGGACCTGTCGTGCCTGCGCATCCTCCTGCACACCGCTGCCGCCTGTCCGGAGTGGGTCAAGGAGGGGTGGATCGAACTCATCGGCGCGGAACGGCTCTGGGAGATCTACTCCGGCACGGAATCCCAGGCGATGACGGCCATCAACGGTGCCGAATGGCTCCAGCACCGTGGTTCCGTCGGAAAGCCGGTCCAGGGAGAAATGATCATCATGGGATCCGACGGCAAGCCGGTGCCGCCCGGGACGGTCGGGGACATCTACATGCGCCGCCCGCCGGGGCCTGCGCCTTCCTACCGGTACGTGGGGGCGAAGGCGCAGGTCCGTGACGGCTGGGAGTCGCTGGGCGACCTGGGGTGGATGGACGAAGACGGCTACCTCTACCTGAGCGACCGCCGTACCGATCTGATCGTGTCCGGCGGGTCCAATGTGTACCCGGCCGAAGTGGAGGCCGCGCTCACCCAGCACCCCGCGGTGCTGACCAGCGTCGTCGTCGGTCTGCCCGATCCCGACCTCGGCCAGCGGGTCCATGCCGTCGTCGAGGTCCTGGGCGAGGTGACGCCGGACGAACTGTTCGAGCACCTCAGTTTGCGACTGGTGCGCTACAAAGTCCCCCGCACCATCGAGTTCAGCGCTGAGCCGCTGCGGGACGACGCCGGCAAGGCTCGCCGCAGTGCCGTCCGTGACCGCGTCATCGAACGGCTTTCAAGTCCTCCGCATTCCGGGGGAATTCACGAATTCGCCGGATGAGCACTCATTACTCTCGTAGCGCGATCGAGATCGGGAAACATTACTGGTGCACGCATACAAGCAACCTCGGTAAGGGGAGAAGCGTTGACGAATTCAGTGCACAGGCGGTCCGGCACACGCAACCGCCGCATCGCCATCGGTCTCGTATGTGCCGGACTCACGGCGGTGCTCGTCCCGTCACTGACGCATGCCGCCGAGTCGGATCAAGCAGACGAGTCGAGCAAGACCAAGCCCGTTCATTCCAAGGGGCGTTGGGTCGAGGAGTCGTTCTTCTCGGAGGTCCCGAAGGACGGCGTCTTCGTGACCCACCCGGGTGACCTGCCGCTGGCAGCCGCCCCGGAGGGCATTCCGAAGCTCACCGAACCGCGGCTGAGGAAGGCATTCGCCCTGGGAGGCAAGCTCCGGGACAAGTCCGGCACGGTGGTGGGTTTCGCGGTCGAGACCGAGGAAGTCCTGCCGGAAACCGACCTCGAGTCCGGGAAGCTCGTCACCCACAGTGTGTGGACCTTGTCCATTCCCGGTAGGGGGACCCTCATCCTCGACCAGATCGAGAACTCCTCGAAGGTCGCGTCGACGGTGTTCAAGCCGGCCTTCGACAGCGGCAAGCCGTGGGTGGGCAAGCTCACCGAGAACACCACGGCCGGTCCCAGGAAGGACGGCAAGGGAGTGATTCTCGCCGGTACCGGTGACTTCGCCGGGGCCCGCGGCTCCGGGGTCGAGATCGCCAACCTCCGGCGCTTCGACCCCAAGACCGGCGTCCTCGACGGCACCTTCGAACTCCGGTTCCGCTACCACACGGCAGGCCGGTGACACTCCGGGTGCCCTGACCGACGCACCCCGCCGGTCGCACGAGTGCCGCGTACGGACCCTCCGTACGCGGCACTCGCTCTTTTGCCGGCGGCCGCGGCGTTGCTGCGGTTCTCGTCGACGATCACTGCCAGTGGCCGGTGACCGCCAGGGCGACCCCGAGTCCGATCATGGTGAGGCCGCCGGCACCGCGGAGGGCCGAGAGGCGACGGGGCGACCGGGCGAACCACTCCCTGCCGGTCGCCGCCGCCAGCCCCCATGCGCTGTCGAAGACCAGCGCGATGAGGTTGAAGACCAGACCCAGCGTGAGCATCTGCGACACGACATTGCCCTGCTCACGAACGATGAACTGGGGCAGTACGGCGGCGAAGAAGACGATGGTCTTGGGGTTCGTCACCCCGACGACGAAACCTTCCCAGAGCGTGCGGAGCTCCCCGCGACCTTCCGCCTCGCCGTTGTACGCGGCCGGCAGGGAACGACGGCCACGGGCCGCCTTCACGCCGAGATGGATGAGATAGGCGGCACCGGCCAGCTTCAGCGACATGAAGACCGGCTCTGACCGTGCGACGACCGAACCGACGCCACACGCAACGGCCACGACCAGAACACACGCGCCCAGGGTGTTTCCTGCCACGGTGGTCAGCGCGGCACGACGCCCGTGCGCCAGAGCCCGTCCGATCACGAAGAGCACACTGGGTCCAGGTATGACGATCAGCAGGAAGGACATGGCCGTGAAGGCGAGCAGTCGGTCGATGGGAACCATGCGACCGAGGGAAGCACCGCACGGCCGCGCGTTCCAGGAGTTCGGAGAAGTGGAGTAAGAACTACTTCGTGCTTGTCTCCTCGTCGCCGATCAGGGCACTCATGCCCTCTCCTCGTCGGCGAGCAGTCCGATCCCGGGGTAGTACTTCAGCGAGTAGGACAAGATCATCTGCCGTGGTGAGGCATCGAGGAAGCGCCCCATGTGCTCCTCGGTCTCGGCATACGCGTGGGTGGCGGTGCGGACCTTGTCGGGTCCGGTGGGGTCCTTGTCACCGGCGAGGTAGCGGCGAGCTCCCTCGATGAGCCAGTCGAGGATGCCAGGGCCCTCTTCGGCGACGGGGATGTCGGCCAAGTCGTCGATCTTGCGGTCGCCGAAGACCGTACGCTCGAACGGGATGAGTCGCACGCGTCGCCAGAACGCGAAGCCACCGGCGCCGACTTGAGGCCGATGGTTACCGAGCAGCCAGAGCTGGTGAGCGGGGGCGAAGGAGAAGAAGTCCTGGCTGCGCATACGACGGGCCTTGATGCGGTCGCCGCCTGTCAGCAGTTTGACGCGCGCCTCGTCGAACTTGTCGCCGGGTTTGACGTCGGAGCAGACGACGCGTCGGCCATGCAGTTCGGTGAGGTCGGTGGGATGGCCTTCGTACGGTCGCGCCATCGGGAAGCCGGGCGGCGCCGCGGCCTCGGCGTAGTCACCGAGCAGCTTCACCAGGACGTCGATGAGGACGGACTTGCCGTTCTTGCCCGCGCCGAAGAGCCGGCGCAGCATGAACCTGCCCGGCTTCCCCTCGACCAGCCAGCCCCGCTCCACCGGCCGTTTCAGCCGAGCCCGTGCTCTCCCTCGACGCGGGAGACGGACATTCTGTCCCAGCCCAGCACCACCGCTGCCCGCCGGGCACCCGGCCCATCGGCTCCCGCGTCCAGGGCCGCGGCCATCAACGCGTGGTGGTCCATCGACAGATCCTCGACACCGGCCGCGTTCTGCTGGTGCGGCACCGCGCGTCGCGGCCCGACTGGCTTCCTCCGCGATGACCCGACGGCCATGACCGCGGGCTCCTCGTCCTCCGCCAGCGGCGCGAGATACTAAGCGCGGCGGAAGGCCGCGGCTGTACGGGTGGAGGAACTCGGCGCCGAACTGGAGTGGTTGCGGCAGGAATTGGCGGAGACGGAAGAGGTACTCAGGCGCCGGGAGCGCGACCGGCAACGAGTCGAGACGATGGTGGCTAGACCTCCTGTGTGAGCTCCGCGATCGCTTGGGCCACCAAGGCGAAGACCTCGTGCGGCGGAGCAAGGTGGCCGTAGCCGTCCAGGACGAGAAGTCCGGCGCCCGGGATGGTCTCGGCCAGTCGGCGCCCGTGCTGAACGGGCACGATCGGGTCCTCGGTGCCGTGCACGACCAGCACCGGCAGGTCCAGTTCCCGCAGTCGGGGAGCCAGGTCCTTGTCCGAGGCGGCGACCGCCGCCCCGTGATGGTCGGGACGGCCGGGAACGACGGCCCGGTCGAAACCCTCGACGGCCAGCTGATACAGGCGTTCCTCGTCACGGACGGATCCGGCGTGCAGCAGGAAGAGCTTGTACTGGGCGTCGATGACCTCTTCCCGCGTGGTCGCGGGGCGGGCGGTCATCTCCTCGACGAGGGCGGTGAAGGCCTCAACGTATGACGCCAGCGGCGGCGGATCGCAGTGCGTCGGGCCACCCCCCAGTGCCACGGGAACTCCGGACAGTGCGGAACTCGTCGACATCAACGTGGCGGAGCGGACCCGCTCCCGGTGGTCGAGGGCGAGGTACTGGCAGATCAGTCCGCCCATCGACGTCCCCATGACGTGGGCGGACTCGATGCCGTAGGCGTCCAGAACCGCCACGGCGTCCCTGGCCAAGTCCCGGCAGTCGTACGGCGCCCGCTCCCAGTCGACGGGGGTGGACCTGCCGATGTCCCGCTGGTCGAAGCGGATCACGTGATGACCCCGGGCCACGAGGTCCTGGCAGAACTCCTCGGTGTAGTGGATCACCGGAGCGGATGCCCCCATGACCAGGAGCAGAGGGGCATCACCGGGGTCTCCGAAGTCCTCGGTCCACAGTTTCACATCACCGACGGACACCATCTTTTCGGCCATGCTCGATCGTCCTCTCGCGGCCAGAAGCCTCTCTCGGCGCGCCGCTGTACCTCTGCGGCGACACCTGCGGTCCGCACCATCCAACGTCGCGCGCTCGCCCACGGCATCCGTAGGAGCACCGGTCGATCGCCTGCCGCACCCGGTTTCCTGTTCACGCCAGCTGCTGAGGACAAGCGCGGGGGCGGGCGGCTCAGGTCTACGCGGTGGGGTTGATACGGCGGGCGCGCCCGCGATGTTGTGCGAGTCTGCGGGTCAAAACAGTGAGCCGGTCGGCCAGGACCACAACCGAAGCCCGAAGCCCGCAAGGGCGATCCCCCTGCGGGCCGGGGTGGGGCAGGAGGCCGAGCCACCCCGCCGGGACCTCACCGGATGTACTTGGCAGGCTTGGTGGCGGCGTTGAGCAGATACTCCAGAGGGCCGCGGCGGAAGAAGCGGGACCAGATCGTGGCGAACACGATCGCCCCGAGGATGTACAGGAGCACGGGCACCCAGGACTTCGTCATGCCGGAGCCGGAGGCGGGCCACGCGGACTGTGCGAGGAAGTGGCCCACATAGGCAGTCAGGGACATCGTGCCCACAGTGATGACCGGCTTGGCCAGACAGCGTAGCCGCGGCAAGCGCTCCACCGCTGCGGCCGCCCCCACGATCACGAGGATCGCGACACCCAGGCAGCCGATGGTGTCGAAGGTGGTGCCCGTGTGCGACACCGCACCCAGCAGGTCCGAGGCCGACAGCTCAGGCCCGCCGGAACCACTGCCCATGGACCCCGAGATCCCGGAGCCGCTGCCCATAGAGCCCGCACCGGAGCCACTGGGCGGCCCCCCGCCTCCCCCGAAGCTGAACACCGCGCTCGTGCCCGACAGCAGCATGGCCAGGCCGTAGGCGCCTGCGGCAAGGCCGGCACCGAGCGCCGCCAGACGCCGCTGGACGACGGCGGCGGACAGGTCGAGGCGGGCCAGCGCCATGCCGGCGATCACGAACGCCATCCACGTGATCGTCGGGTAGAGGCCCGTGAGCAGCAGATCGAGGACTCCCACGGTACTGAGCCGTTCCAGCGGGTCGTAGGCGTTGATGCTCTGCTGGACAGAGTCGCTCAGCCACATCTTCAGAACGAACGCCAGCTGCGGCATCACGAGCGCGATCCCCGCCGCGATCATCGCAAGCGTCCTGGCGCTCAGTCCCACCAGGAGCAACGCGAGGAAGAAGTAGACGCCGTAGTAGGCGAGGATGATGATGTCGCCGTACTCCATAGCCAGCACGGTGCCCAGCGCCAGCAGGACCACGGCCCGGATCGCGATCCTGGCCTTCGCCTGCCGGCCGGCCAGGCCGGTCTTCGGCTCCAGGCGGCCGGCGATCAACATCAGCGAGAACCCGGCGAGAGTGGCGAACAGCGCTGACGAACGCCCCTCGGCCAGGAAGTACACCCAGCTGCCGACGCTGCCCGAGGCTGACTCCATCGGGGCGATGTGCACGATGTACATGCCGAACACCGCCAGCGCGCGGGCCAGATCCACCCCGACCAGGCGTCCCATCGAGGGGCCGCCCGCGACCGGCCCTGCGGACTCGGACGAGGTTCGCGGCGGTGGAGGCGAGTTCTCCTGCGCAGCAGATGTCTCCTGCGGCGGCTTTATCTGTGTCATGCGCAGGATCTTTCAGCGCCGTCAGAAGGCGGACCACCCGACAGGTTTCGGCGACGCCCCCGCCGACCGGCCGGGACCACCCCGCCGACCGGTGGAACAGCGCCGCTACGGTCGGCCGGCAGGTCCTGACGGCCAACCGCCCTCTTTCATCACCCTCCTCACCACCCTCTGGTCCCGCTTCTACATGCGTGGGCCGCCGCCGGGTGGCTGGTCCGCGCGGCCTGGGCCCGCTGCTGACGTTCTTGCGTGAGGCTGAAGTGGTGCCCGCGCTGCAGGTGCCGCCGTCGCCGGTGGACGTTCTGCTGAACAGGCAGTGAAGGACGGCCAGTTCAAGTCGGCCCGTCCGACCGGAGCGGACCTGAATGCGTTCCTGCTGCGGGAGCGCGCCAGGCTCTCGGCGGACTCAGCAAAGGGGGCGGGTGGCCGAACTGCGGTCGCTGATGCGGTTCCTTCACCTGCAAGGCGTCATGCCGATGAAGTTCGGCGGCGCGGTGCCTCCAGTGGGCGGCTGGCGCTTCGCCTCCGTGCCGCCGACGATGGCGGTCGGCGACGTTCAGCAGCTGCTGGACCGGACTTCCCGTCACGTCACGGGACGGTCGGCGTCCGCGACTATGCGATCTTGATGCTGGTGGCCAGGCTCGGACCGTGTCCGATCGAGGTGGCCCGGCTGGTGCTGAACGACATCGACTGCGATGCGGCGAGGTCGTCGTCCGAGGCAAGGGGCGCAGGGAGGGCCGGCTCCCGCTGCCAGCCGATGTCCGGCCTGCGGCCTTGCCTGGATGCATGCCATGTCTTCCTGACCTGCAAGGCTCCGCATGCTCCGATCCGGGCGGACCTGGTTGGTGACGTGGTGGAACGAGCCTGTCGGCGGGCCGGCTCGCGCACGGTCGGGCCGCACCGACTGCGTCATGCCCTGGCCGCGGACATGCTGCGGCACGGCGCCGGCCTCACCGCGATCGGACAGGTGCTCCGGCATCAAGACCTGGCCACGATCGCGCGCTACGCGAAGGTCGACTTCATCGCCTCGCGGGCGGTCGCACAGCCCTGGCCCGGGACGGAGGCGGCATGACCTGTCTTCGTCAAGCAGTCGACGACTACCTGCGACTCCGCCGGTTCGCACGCCGGCGTCTGCTCCACCGACGCCTACGTACACGCCGACATGACCATCCAAGAGAAAGCGCTCGCGCTGACCACGCCGGTCACCGCCCGGCCGGGCCGCTACCGGCCCACCGACAAGGTCGTGGCCTTCCTCGATCGCTTGTGACTATGTCGAGAACTCAAATGGCTTGCTTCCCCGAGGGCGGGCTGCGAATGTCGGAGCGAAACACGGAGCAGTCGAAGGAGCAGACGGTGGCGCTGGTCAAGAAAGGGTCCCGGCGCATCGTCGTGGACGGCGTCACCTACCGCTGGCGTGTCCGCCACAAGCCGACCTACTGTCAGTCAAACGGCTGGACTCCGCTGACGTTCGCGGTCGAGGACGCCACCACCGCGGGAACCGTTCTCGTCGTCGAGACCGACCGGCCACACCCCGAGAACTGGTTCGCTCTGGCGACCAAACCGGTCGTTCCCGCTGATGTCGCCCAGGCCATCCGGACCGCCCTCGCACAGGGATGGACACCACCAGCCAACGGATCGCCCTTCCATCTCGACGTATCAAACGAAGACAAGACAGGCCAGGAAGCAACTTTCGCCAGCGAATTGTCGGCATAGTCGCGGGCTCGGCATAGATCGCTCTATACCGATATCGGCGTAGAGCGTCGCCATCGCCTCCAACGAGTCGTTCGGCGGCTGGACCAAGACGTTCACCGAGCCCCGCCTTTGCGCGGCCATCGTCGACCGCCTGACCTTCAACGGCACCATCATCGAGGCGGCCGTCGGGCGAGTCACCGCATGATCATCAATGAGATCTTGTACCGGAACCGCACGGGAGTGCCCTGGCAGTCTCTGCCTGCACGTTTCGGCAGGTGGAATACCGCATACGACGGCACCGACGGTGGCCGGCGGACGGCACGTGGGACAGACTCTTCGCGGCCGTCCCGGCCGACGCCGACGCAAAGGGCCGCCGTATCGACGGGTCGAGGGCGAGCGTGGACTCCACCTCCTGTCGGGCCCACCAACACGCGGCCGGTGCCTGCAAGACCCGCTCGCGAGTACCGGGAAAAGGAACGTCAGGTCACGTCTGGCGGGCGGCGGCTTGCGGGGAGACCGGTCGTTCGAAGAAGGTCTCCAGCACAACCGTCGCCTGGGTCCCGCTGACTCCGTCGATGGCGTAGATCCGGCGGAGCACGTCCTGTAGTTGCTCTGTGGTTGTGGTCCTGACTTTCACCAGCACCGAGGCGCTGCCGGCGATGATGTGCGCCTCCAGGATTTCGGGCAGCGCGGCGAAGTCCTTCGCCGAGTCGCCCATCCAGGCGGTCGAGTCGACCATCACGTAGGCCAGTACGCCGCCGCCCACCGCTACCGGGTCCACTTCGGCCGCTGTGCGCCGAATGACGCCGCGCTCCCGCAGCTTCCTCACGCGCTCATGAGCTGCGCCGGCGGACAGGCCCACGGCCTGGCCCAGCGCGGCGTAGGACTGGGTGGCGTCCTGCTGGAGCTGTGCCAGCAGGGCACGATCGATGTGATCCACAACTCTCCATTCGGAATTACCTTGCATGCACTATACGTCATCTTGCATTCTCCCGCTTGAACCGAAGGTTGTTCGGTAGAGGCTCGGCATATCCATAGGGGATCCATGACCAGCGAGCGCCCTGCGCTGTACGAGATGTTCGACGACCGGTTCCGTACCGGGCGGTGCATGAACGGTGATGACGGCTTGGAGGTGCTGTACACCGGCTGCCGCTGGGCCGAGGGACCGATCTATCTCCCTGCTTGGCGGCAGGTGATCTGGAGCGACATCCCCAATGACCGCATGCTGCGCTGGGACGAGGAGACCGGAGCCGTCAGCGTCTTCCGCCGTTGCGCGGGGCACACCAACGGCAACACCCTTGACCGCCAGGGTCGGCTGATCACCTGCGAGCAGGGCAACCGCCGAGTGACGCGAACCGAACACGATGGCACTGTCACGGTGTTGGCTGATCGCTGGCAGGGCAAGCGGCTGAACAGCCCGAACGACGCCGCCGTGAAGTCGGACGGCTCCATCTGGTTCTCCGATCCGGATTTCGGCATCACCAGCGACTACGAGGGCTATCGCGCCGACAGCGAGATCGGCGCCAACAACGTCTACCGGATCGACCCGGTCAGCGGTGAAGTACGCCTGGTCGCCGACTGCTTCGCGGCGCCGAATGGCCTGGTCTTCTCGGCCGATGAGCGACAGCTCTTCGTCTCCGACACCCGGGCCGGCTGCATCCGGGTCTTCGACGTACGCGATGACGGCACCCTCTCCGACGGCAAGGTCTTCGCCGACTCCGCATCCCGCCAGAACGCCCGTTTCGACAACCTCCGCTTCGATGACGGCGGACGGCTCTGGGCAGCCGCGATGGACGACGGAGTGCACTGCTACGACCCCGACGGCACGCTGATCGGACGACTCAACATCCCCGAGACAGTGGCCAACATCTCCTGGGGTGGAGCCAAGCGCAACCGTCTCTTCATCACCGCGCAGACCAGCCTCTACTCAGTGGTCACCGGCGTCACGGGCATACATCCGACCGGCCCGGGACACCAGCCCTGGCCGGCCCCGAAGTCCAGGTGACCTCCGCCCGACCGCCAGCTGGTCGCCCCGTCGCAGGAGTCATCTCAGGCCACTGCCCGGGTCGTCCAGCGCAGCAAGAAGGGGGTTCGCCCAGGTCACCTAGGCAGCATCGTGGATGGCGAGCTTGAACTCGGCGAGGGTCAACAGGCGCGGGTTGGCGTCGTTGTGCGTGACACGGAGCGCGACAGGGGTGCCCGGGACGACGAAGATGCCGTGGTTCTTGACGTAGTACTGGCCGCCGGGCGTCGGCGTGCGGTGCTCGGTCGCGGTGGTGTCGTTGGGGTTGGGCGTCAGGCCCAGTGGGTCACGGACGTACTGGTCACGCAGCTCGGTGTAGCCGGCCGTAGCGCTGGCGGACTCCCATTGGATCATCGCGTGCAGGTGGCCCCAGCCCGCTTTGGACGGCCAGATCAGGCCGCTACGGTCGTCTGTCGTCCAGTCACTCACCACGTAGCCGTCCGGCTGGACGGCCTGGTGCATCTCGAATCGGTCCGTCGATTCCGCGGTTCCGAAGGGAAACCGGACGATCGTGTACACGGTGCCCGGCGAGATCAGCTGAGGTGTATCAACCTTGAGAGAACAGACCTGCACTCCGCCCGCAACGCCACCATCCGTAGGCATAGTTCAGGATTACCCGCGGTCGGCCGACGACATGCCCGCGCCGACACGGCCCGACCCGCTCGCACCGTGCGTGACGCAGGTGCATGCGGCAGAGGCAGGTGGTCCCGGTGGCCTGGCCACCGTCTACTGTCGATGGCGATGGTGCCGTCAGCCGGCTGGGCGCGCACCTGGGCCCGTAGGTGTCCGTCGCCTGCACAAGGAGAGCGTCCTGGGGGCGGCGGGCCAGCTCTGGATCAGATACGACTCCACGACTTCGTCCACCTTCGTCTGGTCGACAGCCCTGTGCCAGCCGCGAGCGTGGACACGCGCCGGTATGAGCCGGGGGCCCTGGGACGCCAGCGAGGGCAGATCCGCGAGTTCGTCCGCGACGGACGTCACGAGCATTTCACGCCGTCGGCGGGCACCAAGCCGGTGCTGCCTGCGTCCAGGTCCTCGGCCACAGGTCCTTGCGGGTCCGTGATGTGGAAGCGGTGATACTCAACGTCCACCATTGCTGACCGAGAAGGGCCGCAAGGTACTGATTCCTGATGCACCGGGTGCCAGTTCTCATTGACATTTCCGGGCAGTCTGCTCGCTCACCGCGACCGTCGGTGAGGATGGGGACGCACATTCATCTGTGCCGCATCCCCGACACCTGAGCCGAGGCATTGTCCCACTCATCGATGGCGGTCGTCGTCCGCACTGGTCAATGGCATTGTGCAGCACGTTAGTTGATGTTTCTCGGGACGGCCAATCGGCAAAGCAGTGGCCTCGTGTTCCGGTGGTAGCATCCCGCCGTCCATCTCGTGATCCAGTCGGATCAGACGCCTGTGCTGCATGTGGTGCGGATCATCGCGTAACCGGTCGACCCTGGCCGCAGCCACGCACCGGGAAAGGTTTTCATGAATCAAGGCATACCCCTGTGGTGCCTGGTCACGGTCGTTGTGGTGGCCGTCGCCGCGATCCTGTTACTCGTCGTCCGTAACCGGGCCCTGCAGCGGAAGAAGGAGCGGTCGGAGTCGGATCTGGCGCGGCAGCGTGAAGAAACGCAGCGCCAAATGCGCATCGTTCACGACGAGTTGCGCAGACGTGAACAAGAGCAGGCCGACATGGTCACGGAAGCTGAGCGATCGGCAGAGGACCGGACCAAGGCCGTCCTCAAGGGAGCCGCCCGTTTCCTTCAGAGTCTCGCCGCCGAGCAGACGACGCTCCTGGACGAGATCCAGCGAAGGTACGGAGGGCATCCCGTGCTCACCGATCTCCTCGAAGTGCATCACGCCAACGCGCAGATGGTGCGCAAATCCGAGGGCATCGCCGTTATGTGCGGGGCGCCCCTCGGCCGTCGTAAGAAGCCCGCCAGTGTTTATGACGTCGTACGAAGCGCTCAGGGGCAGATCCGCAACTTCCAGCGGGTCGAGATCATGCAGGAAAGTGCCATCGCGCTGAAGGCGTCGGCGGTCGCACCGGTCGCGCTGACCGTCGCCGAACTGCTCGACAACGCGGCCAGCTTCTCGCAAGCCGACGCCCCGATCGAGGTCACGTTCCAGCGGATCCGGAACAACATGTGCATCGTGATCGACGACGCCGGTGTCGGAATGAGTGACGAGGATCGGCACTCTGCGTCGGAGCTGCTGTCCGGGCACGCCGTGCCCCGGCTGTCGCAACTGGGGAACCAGCCCAAGTTCGGCTTTCCCGTCATCGCTCGGCTCGCGCGACAGTACGGGTTCTCGGTCGATGTCACCGGAGTCTCCCGGTACGGCGGTGTCAGAGCGGTCGTCCTGCTGCCGGAGGAACTGTGGACCATGGAGGCGGCCCCCGCCTCTCCGCCCGAGCAGCGGCCTTCTGGCCTCAGGGTCCGGCGCGGACAGGGTCGGCCGCGGAGCGAAGGAAAGAGCGGGGAGCGCACCACGCACGGTCTTCCGGTGCGAGGCGCCCGTCAGGAGCCCGTCGCCCAGGCCGTCGACGACGGCGGTCTCGCACCCCGTTCACTGACACCCGCCGACGCGGACCGTGGTTCCACCCGGGGGCTGGGGGCTCTCCAGCGCGGCACGATGTCGGGCCGCGTGGCTGCCCCGTCGCCCGGAGAGACCGAGGAGTCATGACCAGAGACGACCTGTCCTGGATGGTGCGGGACATCGTGGACAACGTCCCGAGAGCACGCAACGCCGTCGTGCTGTCGGCGGACGGCATCCCCCGGGGAGCCACGGACGGCATGACCGAGGCGGACATACGGACGATCTCCGCCGCGATGGCAGGAATGCAGTCACTGAGCCGGGCCACGGCCCAGTTCGCGGGAGCGGCGCGGGAGGCCCGATGGAACCAGACCATCGTCGAGTTCTCGCACGGCTGGGTCTTCCTCATCGGTGCGGGGCAGGGTGCCTTCCTGGCTGCCGCGGCGGAGCCCGACGTGGATCTGCAGCAGATCTCCTTCCGTATGCACCGGCTGGTCGCCCGCCTGGGCGGCAACCTCACGGCCGCGCCCAGGACGAGTGCCGGACGGGCAGCCGCGGGCGGCGGCGGGGGTGAGTCGCCGGGCCGGCCGCAAGCGGCGGTGTCTTCGGGCCTGGAACTCCCCGAGCTGGACCGGGCGGTCGCCGGCGTGCGGGGAGCGCGACACGCCGTGCTGCTCGACGACCGGGGCCTGCCCCGGGGAACGACGTCCGGGATCGGCAAGGACCTGGCGGACACCGTCTCCGCGGCGATGACCGGCCTGCACGCCTACAGCCGGGCCACGTCACGGTTCGCGGGGGGCCCGGACGACGGTCTGTGGCGGCAGACGGTCGTCGAGTTCCAGCACGGCTGGGTCCTCCTGACCGCGGCCGGTGACGACGCCTGTCTGGTCGCGGCCGCGGACCACGACTGTGACATGGAGGAGTTCGCCACCTCTCTGCACGAAGCGCTTCCCTCGCCCGGCGCGTCGGCATTGCCCGGCGAAGGGACGGGCGGCGATGTGTGACGGCCGGAACCGGGATCTGGAACTGACCTCCGATCTGGTTCCGCTGTTCGTCATCACGAAGGGGCGTGGTCTGCCCCCTCGGGACGTGTACTCGCACACCACTCTCGTGACCGCGCAGGAGGGCGCCCCGGTCGCGGCCCGCACCCTGCCGCCGGAGGCGCGCCAGGTCATGGAGCTGGTCACGGACGGCTTCCTGTCCGTGGCTGAGGTGGCGGGGCGTACGCGCCTGCCACTGGGCGTCGTGCGCATCCTCCTGGCGCAGTTGGAGGAGGGCGGTCTCATTCTCGTGCGGCCGCCGATACCACGCGCCCAATCTGTCGACCGTGAACTGCTCAGCGCCGTGATCGACGGCCTGAGAGCCATAGCCGGAGCGTGACACGTGCATCTGGATCCTGGTGTCTCCCACATCGCGAAGGTCCTCGTCGTAGGGCACTTCGGAGTCGGGAAGACCACCTGCATCGGCAGTATCTCCGAGATCGAGCCGTTGCAGACCGAAGAGGAGATCACCGAGGCCAGCGAGGGCTTCGACGACCTGGCCGGTACGCCGGAGAAGACCACGACGACCGTGGCCATGGACTTCGGCCGGCGGACCCTGAACGATCGGCTCGTGCTCTATGTCTTCGGGACGCCGGGGCAGGAGCGCTTCAAGGAGATGTGGGAGGGGCTGTCCCGGGGAGCCCTGGGAGCGCTGGTCCTGGTCGACCCCGAGCGGCTGGACCAGAGTTTCCCCGTCCTGGACCTGGTCGAGCGCTTCGGCCTGACGTACGCCGTCGGCGTCAACCGCTTCGACGGCACACCCGACTACCCGCTCGACGAGGTACGCGAGGCCTTGAACCTCCCGGCGCGGACGCCCGTCGTGCACTGCGACGTGCGCGATCGGCGATCGTCCGCGCATGCGCTCGTCGTCCTCGCCCAACACCTCATGTCCACGCTCGGCTAGGAGCCACGATATGCAGCACGACGCCCCAGCGAAAACACCAGTCCGTTGCCCTGCCCACCGCAACGTCCCGCTGTTCGGCCCGGAGTTCGGCGCCGATCCGCAACGTCACTACGATCAGCTGCGCCGGATGGGCCCGAGCGCTCCCGTGGACATCGCCCCGGATGTCGAGGTCGAGTTGGTCACCAGCTACGACGCCGCCCTGTCCATCCTGCAGAACCCCGCCTGGTTCGCCCGGGACTCGCGGCTGTGGAACGCGCTGAACGAGGGGCGGGTCCCGCGTGACAGCCCGGCCGTGCCGATGATGGGTCACCGCCCCAACGCGCTGTTCGCGGACGGCGCGGCGCACGCCCGGCTGCGCCAGGCGATCACGGACAGTCTGGCGACGATCGAGGAGATCCGCCTCGTCAGGCTGGTGCAGCGGTCAGCCGACTATCTGGTGAGCCGATTCGCGGACGAACCGCACGGGCGGGCGGAGTTGATGGCCGACTACGCGCAGCCGCTGCCCCTGCTGGTCTTCAGTGACCTGTTCGGCTGCCCGCCCGAGATCGGCGACCACGTCATCGCCGGGATCAGCGGCATCTTCGAAGGCGCTCCCGGTGCGGACGAGGAGCTGGGTGGTGCCCTGAGCGACCTGATCGCGCTGAAGCACCTGCGCCCAGGCGCCGACCTGACGACGCGGCTGCTGAACCACTCCGCGCGCTTGTCCGACGAGGAGGTGCTGCACCAGCTCGTCACCCTGCTCTCCGGCGGCACGCTGCCTTTGGCGGCAACCATCGGCACCAGCACCGCGCTGTACCTCGACGCGGACTGGCCTGCGGGTCTGCCCGTCGAGGACGCGATCATGAGAACGCTGTGGCACTACGCGCCGATCGCCAACTACGCAGCCCATTACCCGCGCCGAGACGTCGAGTTGGGCGGGCGGACCCTTCGGGCCGGCGACCCCGTCCTCATCTCCTTCGCGGGGGCCAACACCGATCCGAAACTGACCGAGCACCGCGAGCAGCTCAGCGCCAAGTCGCATCTGGCGTTCGGTGCCGGTCCGCACGCCTGTCCGGCCAAGGATCCGGCGTTCCTGATCGCGGTCCATGCCGTGGAGTCCCTGCTCAACCGGCTGCCCGACGTCATGATGGCCGCTAGCCTCGACGAACTCGGCTGGGCCCCGACGCCGTGGATCCGGTCGCCGGCGTCCCTTCCGGTCCGGTTCACTCCGCGCACGGTGCCGTCGGCCACGGAGAGGGAGGTCTCCGGGGCGCGGACGGTTCCGGGCGGGTCCGGGTTCCCCGCGGGGCGCCCGGGCGGGTCCGGGTTCCCCGCGGGGCGCGTCGACCTCGCGTCCGCGCCGCGGGTGACCGCGTCCGCGCCGCATCACGGCAAGGGGTTGTTCAGTCGCTTCCTGGCCTGGGCCAGGGGCAACTGACACATGAGTGCCGGTGAGCACTTCGGTGAGCAGTGAGGCCCATGGGGATACTGCGCCGGATGTTCTCGTCGTCCCGGGGGTATCGATGACGGCTGTGCTCAGAAAGGGGCCGTCATCATGCCGAATGTCACAACTCCGCCCTACGATCGCCGGATCGGTGTCCCCCTGCTGTCCCGTCTGCGGACGGAGCGGGGGCAGCAGGATCCCTTCCCGGTCTACGCGCGGCTGCGGTCGGAGGGCGCGGTGGTCCCCGCGCCGTGGGGTGGGTTCCTCGTGACCCGCTTCGATCTCTGCGACGAGGCACTGCGCTCCGGCGCCTGGCTGGAACCGGACCGGCACTGGCGGGAGAGACAGGGGCCGTCCGCCCGCTGGCTCGCCCCCTCGGCCCGGGAGATGAGCGGCACCCTGCCCGCTCTCAACCCTCCGGAGCACGCCATGGTGCGCCGGACGGCCGGCGCGTTCGACCGCGGCACGGTCGAGAGGATGAGCGAGTCCGTCACCCGGGTGACCGACGGCCTGCTCGACACTCTGGCCGACCGGCTGAGGCGGGACGGCGAGGCCGACTTCGTCGCGCTGGTCGGTGAGGAGTTACCCCTCGCCACCATCGGGGACTGGCTCGCCCTGCCGTCGGCCGACCGGCCGCGCCTGCGCGAACTGACCCACGAACAGGTCTTCGCCCAGGAACTCCTGCCCTCGGCCAGCCAGTTGGCCCGCTCCGATGCGGCCACGGCCGAACTGCGGACCTACTTCATGGAGCTGGTGCGCGAACGCCGCGCCCACCGGGGCCAGGACCCCGTCTCGCGGTGGATCTCGATCTGGGACGACCTGGAGCCGGACCAGGACAAAGCTGATGAGGCCGTCTACTACCTGGCCCTGTTCGTGCTGCTTGCCTCGCTGGAGACCACCTCCACCCTGCTGTCGACCATGACGCTCCTGCTGACCGAACGCCCGGAGCGGTGGAACCTCGTCGCCGCCCGCCCCGACCTGGCCTCCGCTTTCGTGGAAGAGACGCTGCGTTTTGACCCTCCCACGCACGTGATCTCCCGCGTCGCCGCCGCGGACTGCACCCTGGGGGGAGTCTCGGTCCGCGCAGACGAAACGATTCATCTCATGGTGGGGGCGGCCCACCGTGACCCGGCCAGGTACCGTGACGCCGACCGGTTCGACCCCTTGCGCGCGAGGCCGGCGCACCTCGCCTTCAGCAGCGGGATCCACTACTGCCTCGGTGCTCCGCTGGCCCGGCTGGAGGCCCGGATCCTGCTCCGTCGGCTGGTCGTTCGCCTCCCCCGGCTCACCGTCGTGCGCCGTCCCACGATGGCACCCCGGGTGGCGTTCCGGCGCCCGCTGAACCTCGACGTCGCCTTCGCATGACACACACGCCCCCTACCGAGGTCCCTGGTGCGGCCGTCCGGGTCGACCAGGACGGTCCCTTGCTGCACGTCCGTCTCAACCCGCCCGCGGGCGACACCGCGTTGGGCGGGGCCGCGGTCGATGCCCTCATCGTGGTTCTCGAGGAGCTTCATGAACGGCCGGACATCCGCGTCCTGGTGCTGTCGTCCCTGGGCGAGGATTTCTGTCCGGGAGCGGACCGGGACGAGTACCGGGCCGCTCTGGCCTCGGATCCGACAGGGGCCGCCCTGCGGCGGATCGCCGACAAGGCGCACCGTCTCTGCCAGGCCCTGGAGAACACCCACGCCATCACGATCGCCCGGCTGCACGGCAGGGTCATCGGCGCCGGACTCGCGCTCGCCGCGTACTGCGACCTGCGGGCAGGTGCGGACACCTGCCGGTTCCGGATGCCCGAGGTCGGTCTGGGCCTCCCGCCCGCCTGGGGCGGGGCCATGGGCCGTCTCATCGCCGAGGCGGGTTCCGCGCGAATCCGCGAACTCATGCTCACCTGCGAGGGGTTCGACGCGCTCACCGCCCGGAAGTTGGGCCTCTTGCACCGGGTGGCACCACTCGACCGGCTGGACCACGTCATCGGCACCTGGACGAAACCGCTGCTGCGACGCCCGCCCGAGGCGCTCGTCCTGACCAAACGCATGCTGGCGGGCTACGCCCGCGCCGAACGTACCGCCGATGCGGGGCTGTTGGACTCGCACTTGCTGGCGTCGCACCTCGCCGCGGCCCGACGCGGTGACGCGGCCACCCAGCGACCGGGGGGCCGCGGCGCTGGCACCCGGTAACCGGCGAAGCCGCGGCACGGGAACCCAGAAGGCGATAGGCGGCGGAAGCTCATGCCCCATGGCATGAGACCGGGTCGCCTCCCTGGCACCGGGGAGGCGACACCGCTCATGCCGGGCGAGCGATTCACCGGCCGTCCGACGCCTCGCCGATGCCCCCGTACGGCTGCCACCCGTCGACGACCGGCCTGACAACACAAGCAGCGCACCGGTAGGACCGAAGGAGGCCGGAACCCCTGGCCAGCCGGGCCCCTGGTGCCTCAACGGGCCCGGCTGGCCTCCTCGTTCGGGCGGTGACAGGCTCCGTCGAGCCACGGATGCCGGACGAACACTGAGCCCGGCGATCAAGGCGCCGCCGTACCGGATGAAGCCGGAATGGGCATGAACGCTCGGCCTGACCTTGCCGTACACGACGCAGTCGGGCGCAGACGGCAGCCTCGAGAAACATCGCGGATGTCTCGCACGCGACGAACGAGCCGCAACGAGCCTTGCAGGGAAGTTTTGAGGAGATCCATGAAGCGCAACGCACGAAAGCGCCGCACACCGCCGGCAGTCAAGGCGATAGCCACCTTGGCAGTCCTGGCGCTTGGGGGCGGACTGCTGGCGGCGAACTTCTACGCCTCGGCACACGAGCCGACGAACCAGGCAGGGACACGGACCAAGGCGGCATCGAATCGGATCGTGGCCATCACCTGTCCGGACGTCAGACCGAGACTGGGGACCGTGCCTCCCGCGATCCAAGGTGAAATCGACCGCGAACTGGCCGGTCTCGACCGCCAGACCACCGCCTTCAACCAGCGGCTGGCGGCTGCGGGAGAAGAACGGGCCAAGGACCCCCAGTTCATCGAGAATTCCCTCATCCGGCTGCTCCAGCGAAGCCGGACGACGGTTCTCCAGCGCATCCCGGTGAAGATCACGCAGGCGGGCGGTACCGCACCTGGAGATCTCCTCGATCTCGCCCGCTGCACCCCCGTGCCTGCCGGCCAGAACGACACCAGAGGTCAGCAGGACGGCGACGGTGGCCCGAAGGGCGGCGACGCAGGCGGGCAGGCCGGCATCGGGCCGACCGCGGCGGACTTCGTCGACATCACCAAGGTCCGTCCGAACGTACGCGCCAAGGCGGCGAACCGCCGAAACGCCTCCACCGGTACGTTCACGACGCGTTGCGGAGTGAACGCCAACAAGTTGCGCAACTCGGACAATGTAATCGTGGCGCCCGGCGTCACGAACGGTGCTCATCACACTCACGACTACGTCGGCAACCAGAAGATCGACGCGTTCTCCGACAACAGCAACTTCCTGCAAGGGGCGACCAGTTGCCGTAACCGGAACGACAAGTCGTCGTACTACTGGCCGGTGCTCCGTGTTCAGGACGGCACCCAGGAGGCGGACCACGACAAGCTCGGTGGTGGCAAGGAAGGCAACATCGGCCGGATCCTCACTCCGAAGCAGGTCGAGATCAAGTACGTCGGCAACCGGAACGGCAAGGTCGTGCCGATGCCGCAGTTCCTGCGGATCATCACCGGTGATGCCAAGACCACGACCAACGGACTGGCGAACGCCAACGCGAACTGGAGCTGCACCGGGTTCGAGGGCCGGGTGCAGCTGACCGAGCAGTACCCGATCTGTCCGCGGGGCAGCAACGTGGTGCGCACGTTCGCCTTCCAGAGCTGCTGGGACGGGAAGAACGCCGACAGTGCCAACCACCGTAGTCACGTCGCGTTCACCGACCGGAACGGCGTCTGCGCGAGCGGCTTCAAGGCGATCCCGCAGCTGACGATGCGTCTCGTGTACAAGGTCGCCCCGCCGACCATCGTCAACGGGCAGGTGAAGAACCCCTACGCGGTGGACGGCTTCCCCGAGCAGTTGCATAAGCCCGCCACCGATCACGACGACTTCATCAGCATCACGACCGGTAACCTGGCGCGCAAGATCGCCAAGTGCCTCAACAAGGGTCAGAGATGCGCATGAGCGGCTGACCGGCGTCGCTCACCTGTCCCGTGACGGCCCGTTGAGGTAGGGAGGCGGGCGGCTCGCCACGGGTCCCTGTGCCGACGGCTGTGGCCTCTGGTGGCTCCGCAGGTCAGCCGCCGGTCCGCAGGTCAGCCGCCGGTCCGCGGGTCAGCTCAGAGAGGTGGGCCGTCTCGGGGGCGGAACGGCCCGCAGCAGCTCCCACAGCGGCCGGGACCCGGAGGCCCACACGGCCAGGGTCTGGCGGTCCACCACGTGCAGCCGCTGCTGCTTGGCGAAGGTGACGGCCGGCCCGGTCACCCTGCCGTTGGTCACGATGACTGCGACGTCCGCGCCATGCACCGGGCGGGCGGTGCCGTTGAGGACCTGGAGGTCCGGTGTGCCCACCGCCGAGCCGCGGGCGCCGTTGCGACGGTGCTTGCACTGGATCACCCAGCGTCGCCCGAGCGGGTCGGTGGCTTTCACGTCCGCGCCCAGGTCGCCTCCCCCGCCGACGCGCTGCGCGTCCTGGCAGCCGTCTCGGCGCATCAGGTCCCGGACCGCCTCCTCGAATTTGGCGTGATGCAGCGCATCGAGCTGGGACAGTGCGTAACGCAGGCCCTGCGCCCGGACGGCCTCCCAGCGGGCCTGCTGTCGGCGGCTCGAGAGCCAGCCGATGCCGGCGAGCGCGGCGAGCACCAGGGCGATCAGAAGCACCCACCAGTGGGCCAGCAGCCAGTTCACCACCATCACCACCAGACCGATGACCGCCGCTGCCACCACAGCGAAGGCGATCAGCTGGGCGTCCTTCTGCTGCTGGCGCTTGCTCGGGCGCCGGGTACGCCGCCGTGCCGGCGGCCGCCGACGCGTCACCGGGCCCCCTCGGTCTCAGGAATCCGGACGGGATAGGACACCGTGGGCCGCGGCTGCTGGATCTGCGGCGGCGGGGCGTCGTCGAACCGGATCGGGTACTGCACCGTGGGCCGCGGGCGCGGAGCCTCACCCCCGCTGCCTGCCGTCGTACTGCCGTTGCCTAACGCCACCACGGCCAACGCGAAGCCGGCGAAGATCGTCACCTCGCGTCTGGCGCCCGGAGCCCATCTCGCATGTCCCCGCACGGGCGTCCCGTCAGAGCGCACGTAGTCCCGTACCCAAGGCATTACAGCCTCCCCCTCGAAGCCATACGACCAGAACCGCCCATGGTGGCAGCAGGCACTGACAATCGGTCCGCGCAGCAGCACTCGTGGTGATCAAGGAAGGCGAGAACAGGACGTTAAGTCCTCGACCTGGCGAAGGGTGTCAGCCAAGACGCCTTCGCCGGCTGTGTGGCGCCGGAGTATCTCGCCGATGCGGCGGAGTTCGGTGTCAGACGTCTCCGCTCCTGACTTCTCCGGCGAGTTGGCCCGCGCGGGCAGCGGGGCGCGCGAGTCGGCGAGTTCCGGCGCGAAGAGGACGACAGCGGCGCGGCGCAGCCGGATCTCCGCCGGGAGGAGGGCGGGTGTGGCCGGGTTATCGGCGGTCAGCATCCGCAGTGCCGGGTCGAGGGCGAGGCACGCCTGGGTGTAGGAGCCGATCCGGAACTGGAGGGCACCCAGATCACCGAGATCGGCGGCCGCACGGGCGGGCCTTGCCGCGCTCCAGATGGGCGACGGCGATGTTGAGCAATGGCGCGGCGGTCGTGACGTCCTGGCCCGGGATGCCGCCCGACGCCACTGCTTGTGCTGAGCCTTGCCCGTGAGAGGCCGACGCGGGGGTGGGGTGTGTGCCTCGGTGGAGGGCTGGCAGGTGGTCCTCGATCTCGTCGCAGAGGAGGGCTGGAATTGCCAGAACTCCGAAGGGGAAGAGGGTGCTTCCGGACGGAGTCGGGGGCGGGGTCGGTCTCGCCGTCGCCCGGCTGGCCATCGGGCGCGAGCTGCTTGTGATCGGCACCGGGAGCACCGCCAAACGGGAGCATGCCGAGGCCACAGGGGTGCGGTTCATCGACTACGCCGCCGAGGACGTCGCCGCCGCGGCACGCGAGCTGGTTCCGGACAGCTTCGACGGGATCATCGACCTGGCCGGAGGCACCTCGCTGCGGACAGTCGCTCCGCTGGCCCAGGACCCCCGCAACGTCATCGCCGTGGGTGATATGTCTGTGCCCGATCTCGGTGGGCGGTTCGTCGAGCGCCGCGTCGACCGCGAGAACCTGGAGCGGTCGGCCCAGCTGGCCCTCGACGGGCTCCTCACGCCCGTCGTCACCGCGGTCCATCCGCTCTCCGACGCCCCGGCCGGCCTCGCTACCCTCGAGAGCGGTCATACCTCGGGCAAGGTTGAACGTCATCACCGCCGTCGATCTGGTCGTCGGCGAGCCGATCCCCGGCAACACCACCAGCCCCTGCACCCTGTCCACCGAGACGGTCAGGACGTTCTCACCGAGCCCCGCGCCGCCGCGTCCGGCCTCGGCCGCCTGAATGCCCTTGCGGGGGGGGGCGGTTCGAACCATGCCGACTGCAGTGCGTTGTGCCATTCATATGATGACCGCATGGGCGTGTGCATGGAGGTCCTGATCGTTGACTGGGCCTATCTGGAGGGGGTACCGGCTGGACAGCGGGAGGACCTGGTCGAGCAGGCCGCGTTCGGACCGGACGATGCTTACGACTACGACCCCCCGTCGGGGTGGACATGGCCTGATTCCACGCAAGCCCGGTGGTGGGCTCGCTATGAGTTCCTCGACACCATGACCTCGTACAAGGCGCATTTCTGGGCCGGCGAACGCTGGGACGAGCTGCGCGCGTTCGTCGATGCGCCACTGCGGGACGCCCTTGACCAGTTCAGTGCTCCCCTGTTCTGGGATGGCTCCGCATACGCGTCACAGACGTCGAACTTCTCTCCTGCTGTGGAGTCGGGCGCTTGCGACTGGGCTTCTCGGAACGATGTCATGCTCTGGCTGCTGCCGCAGGAGGTGGTGGCGCTGCATCGCTTCTGGGGCCTGGTCGAGCCGCACCTTGGCTCACTGCATGAGCCCTTCGACCGCCACCTCACCGAACCCATGGGCTGGATCCAGGACTTCCCAGCGTTCTCACGGCTCGTCGCCGAGTGGGGCGACGTCGTCAGCCAGGCCGCCCGCCGCGACTGGGCCGTGATCGGCCTGCGAAGCTGAGCAGTTGCGGCCGGCACCGGATGCGGACAACCACACCGGCCTGGACAGAAGTGCTGCCACCAGGGCCGGAACCAGCGGCAGCGGGGCGGGGGCGACACTCCTGTGCCGTCACGGCCGTTGCCACCGCTGGTATGAGGTTCAGCCCGCGTAGCGGGCCACTGCCTCCTCGATCCCTGTCGCGTCCGCGTCCTCCGCCGCCCAGGCCACGTATCCGTCGGGTCGTACCAGGACGGTCGTCCGGCGGTCGCTCGCCCAGTGCTCCGTGGTCAGCCACTCCTCGTGGGCGCCGGGGCCTTCGTACGTCCCGGGTGTGATCAGCACGAACCGGCCGCCGCGCAGCGCCTCGTGGAGTCGGCCGTCCTTCAGGGCGATGTCCGGGGCGCGGGTGCCGGTGAGATGGTGGGTGCCGCGGGGGGCGGGGTAGGCGTAACCGATGCCGGTGATCTGACCCAGGGCCTTGCGCTGGACGGGTGGGGTCATGTCGACGAACGCGGAGACCAGGGCACGGGCGGCGCGCAGCAGCGGGTTGCGTGCGCGGGCCAGCCTGACCAGTCCGCCGCTGCTGCGCAGTACCGCCCTGCCGACCGGGTGGCGCTCGGCCTCGTAGCTGTCGAGGAGTCCCTCGGGTGCCCGGCCCTGGACGGCCGCGGCGAGCTTCCAGCTCAGGTTGGCGGCGTCTTGGAGGCCGGTGTTCATGCCCTGCCCGCCGGCGGGTGAGTGGATGTGCGCGGCGTCCCCGGCGAGGAAGACCCGGCCGACCCGGTAGTGCGGTGCCTGGCGCTCGTCACTGTGGAAGCGGGAGAGCCAGCGGGCGTCGTGCATGCCGTAGTCGGTGCCAAGGGCCCGGCGGGTGATCTCCTTGACCTCGTCGAGGTCGAGCGGGGCGTCGTCGGAGACCTCGTTGCGGCGATTCCAGCCCATGACGCGGTACCAGCCGTCGCCGAAGGAGGCGATCATCGCGAAGGCGTCGCCGCGGCCGTTGACGGTGAGAACACCGTCGGGCTTCTCGGCCAGCCGGACATCGGCCAGGATCAGCGACTTGATGACCGAGACACCGGGGAAGTCCAGGCCGATCGCCCTTCGCACGGCGCTGTGCTGACCGTCGGCACCGACGACGTAGGCCGCCCGGCGGGTGACAACCGTTCCGTCCGCGCCGCGCACGTCGAGGTCGACCCCCTCGGGGTCCTGCCGCAGCCCTACGACCTCACTCTCGTACGCGAACTCGACCCCAGCCTCCCGGGCCCGCCGCTCCAGGAGCCGCTCGACCTCGTACTGCGGGGTGATGAGCAGGAACGGGAAGCGCGAGGGCAAGGTGCTCAGGTCGAGGGAGAGGCGGTGGAAGAGCCGCAGGCCGGTGATGGTGTCGCCGGTGGTGAGGAGTTCGTCGGCGAGGCCGCGGGCGTCGAGCTGCTCCAGGGTGCGGGCGTGCACCCCGAAGGCGCGGGAGAGGTTGCTGATCTTGTGCGGCCGCTTCTCGACGAGGGTCACGGGGACGCCGGCCGTGGCCAGGTCACCGGCCAGGAGGAGGCCGGTGGGGCCGGAGCCGACGACGATCACGGTGCGGTGGGCGGCGGTGCCGTTCATGGGGCCTCCTGTGACCGGGCTTGCTTGCCATCGTCCACTTGCCGAGATGGACGTGCCAACACGTGTTGGCCAACGTTCGTTGACGAAGGTAGCGAGACGGCGAGACGCCTGTCAACACTTGTTGGCAAACGGCTGTTGGCGAACACTTGTTGACCTACGACTGTTGGCCTACGCTTGTTGGCATGAACGGCAGCAACAGCACCTCCCCGGTTCCCGGCTCCGGCGCCCCACGCCGTTCCGACGCCACCCGCGGCGCGATCCTCGCCGCGGCCCGGGAGCGCTTCGCGACCGACGGCTATGAGCGAGCCACCATCCGCGCCATCGCCAAGGACGCGAACATCGATCCTTCGATGGTGATGCGGTACTACCGCAACAAGGAGGGCCTCTTCGCGGCGGCCGTCACCATCGACCTGCGGCTGCCGGATGTGAGCGGGACGGGCAGCCGACAGGACGCAGGTCGCATCCTCGTCGAGCACTTCCTCGACATGTGGGACAACAACGACGTCCTCACAGCCCTGCTGCGGGTCGGCGTGACCAACCCGGCCGGGGCGGAGCGCATGCAGGGCATCCTGCGCGACCAACTGCTGCCGGTCGCCCGACAGGTGTGCCCCGACCCCGAGCAGGTCCCGGCACGGGCCGCACTCATGGCGTCGCAGCTCCTGGGGCTGGCGCTCACGCGGTACGTGCTGCGAATGCCTCCGGCGGTGGGGCTGGCGCGGGCGGAGATCGTGGCATGGCTGGCACCGACGATCCAGCGGTACCTGACCGCGCCAAGTCCCTGAGGTCGGCTGAGCGTTCGTATCCGCCAGGGTTGGGGCTGACCTCGTCCTTGACCGCGATCGGCACCTCGCGGGGCCGAGAACCGTGCCGCGGTCAATTAGGGCCGCCAGGGCACGTATCTACGGTCGCGGTGCGGCGAGTAGCGTCCGGCGCAAGCTGCCGGGGATCCGCGCCGGGGCCGCGAGGTCGTCGCCGGCACCTGATTGCCAGAACCTCGCCCGGCAACTCGACCGGCTTGCGGCCCGTTCAGGGCCTCGCCGCCCCCGTCCAGGAGTTCACACGGGCCAGCACCTCCTGGGAAGCTCGCCTCCGCGCGGGCGTCACAGCAACGTTCCCGCTGGACGCCGCGGCGCCGAGTTGGAAGACGCCCTGGGCGCAGCCCGAAGCAGGCTGCCCTTAGATGGTGTATCAGGTCAGCACAAGGGTGTCGCCGAGTCGTACGCATCCCGCCTCTGTGACTGTGGCCAGCGCGTCCAACCGCATGTCGTGTGCCTGTGCGATGGCCCGAAGGATCTGCGGGGAGTGCGGCAGGTCCTGTTGGGCCTCGTTGGTCATCACGCACCGCTCGCTGGAGCGCTCGAACCGGATACGCAGGGTGTCGCCGATGCGCGCAGTACTGCCGAACCACTCATCTTCCACGAACGCAGGTGTGCCAGGCGGTGTCCGCAGCAGCAGGTTCGGCCGGAACCGGCGCTCGTCGACCGGCACACTTGGAACGGCTGCGCGGACCCAGTCGAGGGTGGCAGTGGTCAGCAGACTGAGAGGGAGCTGGTCGAAATGCGAGACATCATCCTCCCGTGCCACTTCGACGTCACCGCGGTCCAGGTATCGCCGCACATAGACACTGGGGTCCGCCACCGGCACGCCGTCCGGATCCAGCAGCTCGGGCCCCTTCGTGACCACTCCTGCGGGGTACCGGGAGCGCAACTGCAACAGCCCGGGCATGCGCCGGAAGCGGCGCGTGTGCTTGCCTGAGCCGAACTTGCCCTCGGCGTCCCGCACCGCGTAGAGCCGGTCACCCACCAGGCCCCGGGCATCGACGGCCGCCTCGTCCAGCGATTCACCGCCGGTGGACTTGATGGGGTACCGCCATATCCGCTCGATCGTTCCGAGCACCGGGCCCATGTCCCTCCCTCTCGTCACAATGGCCTGGTCAGACCATGTCTGACATCTGTGATGTTCCTCATTGTCGACGATGTCACACAACCCACTACGCCGAGGCCGGAAAACGGATCGGGCTGTTGGCTCCCTGCGGTGTGGAACAGCCGCCGCTGGAAGGCCTCCACGGAGCAGCGGACCGGGCAGCGCGGTCCCCCAAGGGCTTCTGCGCGCCGTCTCCAACCCCACGCGCCACCGGATCATGGCCGTGCTCCGCTTCGAGCCGGCGACGATCACTCAGATCGCCGAGCGGGTGGGCCTTGCGAAGGGGAGTTCCAGCTATCACGTCCGGCTGCGGGAGCGGGCTGGTCTGGTGAAGGTGGTACGGACGCGGAAGGGTGCGGGGAGTCACCGAGCGGTACTGCACGATGGCCGCGCGGTCGGTCGTGCTGCCGGATCCCGGTGAGGGAGGGCCGGATGGGCTGATGCGGCATGCGGTGGCGGGCCTGGAGGCGTCACCGGCCTGCCGCTTGCCTCGGCTGGTGGTGCGACGCGGGTGCCGGGTCGGCCCCCGCGATCCCACGAGCCTCCGTGTCGTGCGGGCCCCCTGCGCCTACCGGTTGACGGACCGCATCCCTGCCTCGTCGTACCGCTCACCGGCCGCCTCGGGCAACTCGACGTCGATGCGGGCCAGATCGTCCTTCGTCAGTTCGATGTCGACGGCGGCGGCGTTCTGCGTCAGGTAGGTGCGTCGCTTGGTGCCCGGGATCGGCACCAGGTCCTCGCCCTGGGCCAGCACCCAGGCGATGGCCAGCTGAGCCGGCGTCACGTCCTTCTCGGCGGCGATCTCCTTCACCTTCGCCGCCAGCCGCAGGTTCGCCTCCAGATTGGCGTCCTGGAAGCGCGGGTTCTGACGGCGCCAGTCATGGGCGTCCAGGTCGTCCGGCGAGGCGAACCGCCCGGCCAGGAAGCCGCGACCGAGGGGCGAATACGGTACGAAGCCGATGCCCAGCTCCCTGCAGGCCGGCAGCACTTCGGCCTCCACGTCCCGCGACCACAGCGAGTACTCGCTCTGCACGGCCGTGACGGGGTGCACGGCGTGCGCGCGCCGGATGGTCCGGGCACTCGCCTCGCTCAGCCCGATGTGGCGCACCTTGCCCTCGGCGACCAGTTCGCCCAGCGCGCCGACCGTTTCCTCGATCGGCACATTCGGGTCGACCCGGTGCTGGTAGTAGAGGTCGATGTGGTCGGTTCCCAGACGCTTCAGGGAGCCGTGGACGGAGCTGCGGACGTGTTCGGCCGAGCCGTCCTGCGGGCCGACCGTGTTGATGTCGCCCGGTACGGCGTCGTCCATCCGGTAGTTGAACTTCGTCGCGATGACATAGTCGTCGCGGCGCCCCCGGATCGCCTCGCCGACGAGGGACTCGTTGGTGAGCGGGCCGTACATCTGCGCGGTGTCCAGGAAGTTCACCCCGAGGTCGAGGGCGTGCCGGATCGTCGCGACGCCCTCCTTCTCGTCGGCGGTTCCGTAGAAGGCGGACATGCCCATGCAGCCCAGGCCGATGGCCGATACCTGCAATTCCCGCAGACTACGCTTCTGCATGTCGTGTCCCAGCCTTCCCTGCACGGTTGATCGTCCTTCGGACGGCACGAGGCCTCCGGTCCATCCAGGCACAGCTGCCGTCCCCCGGCATCCCAGGAGGGGCGGGCACCGGGACGGTCTCGTGCGCCGTCGTGTCCTCGACGTTATGACTTCGAGCGCACTCCATCGCAAGTGAGGTGCGAGGAAGGCCTGGCTTCTGGTCGGGCACCGCACCCGTGTGACGCTTCCGGGCTTGGGGGTCCCCGCGGGCGCCAGGCAGGACGCGCGGCAATGTCGCCCCCTGCGCGAAAAGCAGCGCGGGCTGTCTGCGCCGCTCGTACGGATGGTTCCTTCGATCATTCAGAGCACAGTCGGGCCTTGGCGATACGGCGCGAGGGCTAGGTTCCTCCCGGCTGGATGCGTCCTGCCTCTTCTCCGTCCGTGCATGTTTGCTGATCGAGGACTGATGGCGACACACACTGAGCCGGTTGCACCTGTACCCGCGGTGGAGCGCCGCGGCAGGGGGAAGGTGATCGTTTCCTGGCTGACGACCACCGATCACAAGAAGATCGGGCATCTGTATCTGATCACGTCGTTCGCGTTCTTCCTGGTGGGTGGGGTGCTGGCGATGGTGATCCGGGCGGAGCAGGCCCGGCCGGGGTTGCAGATCGTCTCCAACGAGCAGTACAACCAGGCGTTCACGATGCACGGCACGATCATGCTGCTGCTGTTCGCTACACCCACGTTCGCCGGTTTCGCCAATGCGATCATGCCGCTGCAGATCGGCTCCCCCGACGTCGCCTTTCCCCGGCTGAACATGTTCTCGTACTGGCTGTTCGCCTTCGGTGGCCTGATCGTGTTGTCCAGCTTCCTCACTCCGCAGGGGGCGGCCGACTTCGGCTGGACCGCCTACACGCCGCTGAGCGGCGGTGAGCGCACCGCCTATGTCGGGGGTGATCTGTGGCTCATGGGACTGGCGCTGGCGGGTTTCGGCACGATCCTCGGTGCGGTCAACTTCATCACCACGATCATCTGTATGCGTGCTCCCGGCATGACCATGTTCCGGATGTCGATCTTCACCTGGAACGTGCTGCTCACCTCGGTACTGGTGCTGTTCGCCTTTCCCGTTCTGGCCGCGGCTCTGTTCGCGCTGGAGGCGGACCGGAAGTTCGGAGCGCACATCTTCGATCCGGAGAACGGCGGGGCGGTCCTTTGGCAGCACCTGTTCTGGTTCTTCGGTCATCCTGAGGTGTACATCCTGGCGCTTCCGTTCTTCGGCGTGATCACCGAGATCATCCCCGTCTTCGCGCGTAAGCCGATCTTCGGGTACACCGGGCTGATCGGCGCCACCGTCGCCATCGCCGGGCTGTCGGTGACGGTGTGGGCCCATCACATGTTCGCGACCGGTGCGGTGCTGCTGCCGTTCTTCTCCTTCATGACGTATCTGATCGCCGTGCCGACGGGCGTGAAATTCTTCAACTGGATCGGCACGATGTGGCGGGGCTCGCTGTCGTTCGATCCTCCCATGCTCTGGGCGGCCGGATTCCTGGTCACCTTCCTCTTCGGTGGCCTGACCGGCGTGATCCTGGGCTCTCCGCCGCTGGACTGGCACGTCACCGACAGCTATTTCGTGGTCGCCCACTTCCATTACGTACTGTTCGGCACGATTGTTTTCGCGATGTTCGGCGGATTCAGTTTCTGGTGGCCGAAAATGACCGGGACCATGCTCGATGACCGTCTCGAGAAAATTCACTTCTGGACGCTGTTCGTCGGTTTTCACACCACCTTTCTGGTGCAGCACTGGCTCGGCGCCGAAGGAATGCCCCGCCGCTACGCCGACTATCTGGCCGCCGACGGATTCACCGCCCTCAACACCGTCTCCTCCATCGGCGCGTTCCTGCTGGGCCTGTCCACCCTGCCCTTCCTCTACAACGTGTGGCGGACCGCCCAGAAGGGCGAGAAGGTCGAGGTCAGCGACCCTTGGGGGTATGGGCGTTCACTGGAGTGGGCGACCTCGTGCCCTCCCCCGCGGCACAACTTCGTGACGCTGCCGCGCATCCGCTCCGAATCCCCCGCCTTCGACATGCACCATCCCGATGTGGCCCAGCTGGATGAAGCCGAGAACACCGGGCGACGTGATGCGGTGGATGCCGAAGGGCACAAGGGCGAGCGGCAGTGAGACGCGTCCGACGCCCGGCGCCGACCGGTGAGGGGGGCCGTGGGCTGGCCGAGGAGGCCGAGGGCTTCCTCCTCGCCCAGGCGCATTGTGACCAGGCTCGGCGCGAGGCGGAGGACATCTGCGCGCGGATGCCGTGGCTGACCACCGCCCAGGCCGAGGAACTCACCGGTCATTACGTACGTCGGCGCCTCGACGTCACCCGTGACCTGCTGCGCACCACGGCCTTGCGGGCCGGCCAACTACGGCAGGAGTACGAAGCCCGCTACGTCGGCTTGCGCCGTGCCCTGCTCAGACGCCACGCGGCCGGCGTCTGCGCTCTCCTGGTCTGCCTCGGCGGAGCCGGCGCGCTGGCCCGCTTGCTCACACGCTGACCCGCCTGGGCACACGCTGACCGGCCTGGGCACACGCTAACCGGCCGCATGCAGCGATGGCTCCGCACCTGTCGGCTGAGTGCCCGGCCGGCTTCATGTGCTCATCGGTCGGCGCGCTCTGCCTGCCCCCCCGTCCTGCCTCCTTCCTGTCCGAAGGGCGCAGCGCCAGAGGCGGACAGCCGAACGGCCTAACGGCCCAACGGCCCGCCCGAAGGAGCGTGCCTCCCGCCGCAAAGGCCGCTGCGGTGGCCGGGACCACCGGATGGCTGAAACATGGTGCCGGTGGCGCCCTGTCACGGCATGCAGCGTGATGGCAGGGGTACTTCGTCCGCCTCACCCCCCATTCTCACGAGGAGCGTCCGGTGACCTTCAATCCGTTGGAGCAGCGGGGTATCCCGCTGGACCGCCAGCTGCGCAGCTGGCGCGAGCTGAACGTGGATCCCATCGACCCGGACCACTGCGACCCCTACACCCGCTGCCGCATCATCACCATGAACGGCATCGAGGTGGAAGCGATCCTCTTCAGCCACCAGCTGGCCCGGAACACCGTCGATCCTGAGGTCAAGCGGCAGCTGGCGCGGGTGCGCTACATCGAGGCGCAGCAGCAGAAGGTCGTGAACTGGCTGCTCCCGGGTGTCTCCTCGGTGCTGGAGACGACGATCGCCTACGAGCAGGTGGCGGTGGACCTGACGGCGTGGGTGGCACGGATGGAGCCGGACCCGTACCTGAAACAGGCGTACCAGTTCGGCGTGCTGGAGGACTTCGACCATCTGTACCGGTACGCCAACCTCTACGAGATGATCGAGCACCGCAAGGCGGAGTCGATCGTCGAGGGTCTCACGGAGGTCATGCCCGGCCGTCCCACGCGGTTCCACCACCGCGACCCGGTCGACAACGTCCGCGACCCGTACGCCAAGGACCAGACCGACCCGCTGTCCAAGCTGCACGCCCTGACGATCATGTCGGCGGAGCAGCAGACCATGAACTTCTACATGAACACCGGCCCCACCTACATGGAGCCGATCGCCCGCCAGCTCTACCAGGAGATCGGGCTGATCGAGGAGGAGCACGTCACCCACTACGAGTCCCTCGTGGACCCGGGTGAGACGTGGTGGGAGCAGCTGGTCAACCACGAGTACAACGAGTGCTACCTCTATTACTCGTTCATGGAGCAGGAGAGCGACCCCAAGGTCAAGGCGATCTGGGAGCTGCACCTGAACATGGAGCTGGAGCACCTGCACGCCGCCTGCGACCTGATGCGCCGCCACGACGGCCGCGACCCTGCCTCGGTTCTCGCTCCCGAGTTGCCCAACGTGCTCACCTTCGAGCCGAACAAGGGATACCTGCGCGAGTTGCTCGACACGCAGATGGATCTCACCACGCTCGGTGCCGGCTATGTGCGTGAGGCGCACGAGCGGTTCGAGAAGATGCAGGAGCAGATCCACGGCGGGGAGGCGCCCCCCAGCGACCGGGTCATGACCGAGCACGACGAGATGTTCGGCCGCGAGTACCGCGTCCAGACCGAGGGCGAGCACCCCGACCCCGCGCAGCGCGAGAAGTAGGAGGCCGGGATGTCCGAGCTGAAGACTCCGCACGCCGGGGACGACAACGCCGAGGACGACGACGTCGTCGCACTGCTGATGCGCCAGCACGGTGACATCCGCAACCTCTTCGACGAGGTCGAGGCGACCAAGGGCGAGGAACGCCGCGACGCTTTCCGGCGCCTGGTGCGTCTGCTGGCCGTTCACGAGACCGCTGAGGAAGAGGTCGTCCACCCCTTCGCGCGGAAGCGCTTGCCCGGCGGCGAGCGGGTCGTGGAGGAACGGCTCGCCGAGGAGAAGGCGGCCAAGGAGACCTTGAGCGCCCTCGACGACCTGGACACCGACGATCCGAAGTTCATGCCGCAGCTGCTGAAACTGCGCAAGGACGTCCAGGAACACGCCCGAGCCGAAGAGCGCTACGAGTTCACGCACATCCGCCGCAGCACCGACACCACCGAGCTCGCCGCCCTGGCCAAGGCGATCAAGGCCGCCGAGGCGATGGCACCCACCCGGCCTCACCCGGGTGTCGAGTCCGGGGCGAAGAACATGGCCCTCGGTCCGGTCGCGGCTCTCATGGACCGCACCAAGGACGCGGTCCGCAAGGCACTGAGCGGAGACTGACACTGCGGCGCCCTGGCCGGCCGCTCCCTCCGAGGGGCGGCCGGGGGGCTGGTGCCTTCCCGTGTCCACCGGTGCCGGTCTGGCGGCCCTCCGGACCGGCGGACGACGGGGCGGCGGCGTCAGGCCGGGGCGGCGAGCGGCGGGTGCTCGAGTACGCGGGGCCTGTACTCGACGAGCTGGATGCGGCCGTCGAAAGTGCGGTGTCCGATCATCTCGAGGCCGACGTCCGGATAGCCGTCGTAGATGCGCTCCGCACCCGTGGCTCCGGTGATCACCGGGAACATCACGACCCGGAACCGGTCGACGAGTCCGGCTCGCAGCAAGGAGCGGCACAGACTGAGGCTGCCGATCGTGCTCAGGAGCCCTGAGCCGTTCGCCTTCATGGCGCGGACCGCCTCGACGGCGTCGTCGCGGACCAGCGTGCAGTTGGCCCACGTCAGCGGTTCCTGGAGTGAGGAGGAGAACACCACCTTGGACGCTTGAGTGAGTTCGTCCACGGAGGCCTCTTCCTCGGGCCTGAAGTCGTCTTGGCCACTCGGGACCTCGCCTGCGGCGAAGCCGGACATCAGGCGGTACGTGTTCGCTCCCATCAGGTAGGTGACCTCGGGCTGCTCTTTGAGCCATGCGAGGTACTCCGGGCCTTCCAGGCCCCAGAACCCGGGCCATCCCTCTCCCGATGCGTAGCCGTCGAGGGAGGTGATGAAGTCGACGAGAAGCTCCGACATGGCGGTGTCCTTTCCTGGGTGTCACGAGCTTGGACCTTCCGGGAGCCGGAAACTCATCGGCCGCGCGTGGGGTGTGGGAGGGCGCACGCGGTGTGCAATGGGGCATGGGGTGTGCGCTCGGATGCGTCTGCATGGAACGTGCGCTCCCTGCCCTTACGCGGGCTGCCGGGGGCAGGGTGGGGGTTGCCCGGGGGCTGCTGTCCTGGCGCGACGTCCGGGAGAGGTGGGTGTGCCGGGTGGGCAGGGCGTGGTGCTCCCGCGCGGGGGCCGACATGCGCTGGTGTAGGGACAGGCGTGGCCGGTGCGGCCGGTCTGCCGCACCGGCCGGAGCCGGATCGTCCCGGGTGCCGCCGACGGGGTCGCGTGGGCGCCCACCTGCCCCGTGCCGCCCGTGCCGCCCCCGCCGACCGCTACCGCTCCGGGAGGACCCGTGCCGCAGGACATGGACTTCGATCTCCCCGACGACATGGGGATCAGCCCCGACCTCGAAGGCGCCCGCCGGCACAACCTGGACTGGGTGCGCCGCACCGGTCTGGTCGGTGATGACCGGTCCCTGGCCTGGTACGTCTCCTGGGACATGCCTCGCCTGGCCGCGCTCGGCTTCCCGCATGCCCGGGGCCCGGCCCTGGACCTGCTGGCGGACGCGATGGGGTTCTTCTTCGTCTTCGACGACCAGTTCGACGGTCCCCTCGGCCGGGACCCCGCCGAGACCGCCCGTGTCTGCCAGGTGCTGGTCGACATCGCGCACGGCGCCCCGCCGCCGCCCGGCGCGGACCCCTGCACCAGGGCGTTCGCCGACATCCGGACCCGCAGCACCGAAGGGGCCCACCCGGCCTGGACCGCCCGTACCGCGCACGAATGGGAGTACTACTTCGCCGCGCAGGCCCACGAAGCGCGGGGGCGTCTGCGCGGCACCCCGGCCGACCTCGCCGCCTACTTCCAGGTCCGGCGTGGCATCGCCGCCACCGATCTGCCCCTCTCCCTCGGGGAACGCGCGGCCGGCCTCACCGTCCCCGCGTCCGCCTTCCACAGTCCTGAGCTGCGCCTCATGCGCCGGGACGCCATCGACGTCACCCTCATGTGCAACGACGTGTACTCCCTGGAGAAGGAGGAGGCCCGCGGCGACATGGACAACGTCGTCCTGGTCCTTGAACGGGCCCGGCTCCTCCCCCGCCGCGAAGCCCTCATCGCGGCCCGGGAGGAGGTGGACCGGCGCGTGCTGCGTTTCCAGGACCTGGCCGGACAGGTGCCTGCCGTCTGCGCGCAACTCGGCCTCTGCGAGCGGCAGCGGGCCGACGTCGCCTGTTATGTCCGCGTCATGACCGCGTGGATGAGCGGCTACCACGCCTGGCAGAGCGGCACGCAGCGCTACCGCGATGCGCTCCGGGTCGTGCCGCCCTCCGGCCCCGGTCATCTCGGTCAGTTCTTGCACACCGACGTCCGCCGGCCACCGCGTCCCGGGTCGGGGTCGTCCCCGTCTCGGTGATCGAGGAGGCGCGTAGCAGGGGTGGGGTCGAACCCGGCCCCGAGACCCGCCGCCCGACCCGTCATATGATCTTGCGGCCGTGAACGGGGAGGACGAACAGCATGACGCGGAGCGACAAGCACCGGCGGAAGAAGCAGAAAGACGGGGAGTCGGAGGAAGGGTGCTGCATGGTCAGCCCGACCCGGTCGGCGTGCTGCCCCTACACGCCCACCTGCTCCACCTATGCCGTACAAGCCCTGCACCGCCACGGCGCCCTGCGCGGCGGCCGGTTGGTCCTGTCCCGTCTGCTGCACTGCCGGCCGGGTGCCGCCCGCCGACGGGGCCGGCTGGACCCGGTGCCATCGAGTCGCGGCTGACCGCTCCCCCGCGTTCGCCTGCCCGAGCCGGCGTGCGACCGGCCAAACCGCTGCATGACTGAACTACCCGGCGCCCTGAGGCCGTTCGGCGTGCTCTGTCCACGTGCGGTGGCAGTTGAGACTCGCGGGACCGGCGCTTCTCACGGAGTCATCGGGGCCCCCGTCCGGCCGGGCCGGCGCTTGAGCGGACTTTGGTGGCTGTCTTAAGGCTTCTTGAAGATGACCTTCGAACAGAGGTCTCAGCCCCGCCCGGGTCCTAGGCTCTCGAGCACCCCCCACAGGTCCGGTGGCCGCGATCGCGGCCACCGGATTCGGGGCCGAGTCAGCCAACCGACCAACCGAGGTGTCCTGCATGGGTTCCCGCCGAGCCGCTCGCCCGTCCCGCTTCCACGCCCGTCCCAGCAGCGGGCCGAAGACGCGTGGTCCCGCGCTGGTGATGGGAGCAGTCGCCGCGCTCGCGGGCGTCGGGATCACCGTGGCCGTGGTCAGCGGCGAGGACGGCGACGCGTCGGACCGGGTGGTCGCGAACAGCACGGACCGGACGCCGAACGCGGGAGATGCCGACGACGGGGCGGCGGCGCTCGCCTCTGCCTCGGCGAGCCCGAGCACCTCGGCGAGCGGCTCGCCGAGCGCGAAGCCGAAGGACGAGCGAAAGGAGTCGGCCGACCCCACTCCCCGCGCGCGGAAGACGACCGTCCCCGCCTCGAAGACACCCTCGCCGACCGCGGCGAAGAACGGTGGCGGCGGGGCGGCGGGTGGGTCCGGCGGCGAGCGGCCGGGCAGCGGTGGTTCGGGCTCCGGGGCGGGCTCGCAGTCCGGTGGCGGGCCCGAGGCCCAGGTGCTCGCGCTGGTCAACAAGGAGCGTGGCGCGGCGGGTTGCTCGCCCCTCACGGCGAACGACCGGCTCACTCGGGCCGCAGACGACTACAGCGACGTCATGGCGCGCAGCGGTGTGATGTCCCACACCGGGCCCGACGGCTCGACGATGACGACCCGGGTCGAGGCCGCCGGGTACCAGTGGTCGAACCTGGGCGAGAACATAGCCCGGGGCCAGGCCGACGCCGCCTCGGTGATGAAGTCCTGGATGAACAGCCCCGGGCACCGCGCGAACATACTCAACTGCTCCTTCAAGGAGCTCGGCGTGGGCGTCCACTTCGGGGACGGCGGCCCCTGGTGGACGCAGAACTTCGGCGCCGGGCGCTGACCCCGGCTGCTCCGCTTCCTCTCACCGTGCCCCGTCGCCTTCGGCGCCGCCCGCGTCGGCCAGTACGAACGACACCCGCACCCGGGCGCCGCCCAACGGCGCCCGGGTGATGGTCAGTTCACCCTCCGCCGTGCGGGCCGCCCGGGCCACGATGTCCAGGCCCAGACCCGTCGAACCTCCGACGCTGACACCTCGCGTGAGCGCTGCGTCGGGGTCGGCCACGCCCTCTCCCGCGTCGTCGACCGTGAGGTACACGTGCCGGTCCGCCCGCTCCACGCGCACGGCGAAGGCGGTGCCTTCCGGGGTGTGCCGGAAGACGTTGCCGATGAGGGCGTCGACGACGGCGGCGAGGTCGTCCTCGGGGAAGGCGACGGGCACCAGCCGCGGTGTGAGGGAGCGCTCCAGGGGCCGCCCCTGTTGGGTGGCGAGGACCGACCAGAAGTCCAGGCGCATGGCGACCACCTCGGCGACGTCGCACGCCTTCGCCGCACCGGACGCCGCTCGGGACGGGTGCGCGGACGCCAGTGGCGTACGGGCCGCGGCGATGATCGAGTCCAGTTCGCTCTCCAGCTGACCGGCCGCCTCCGCGACCCGGCGGGCGCTGGGCGTCGACCCCATCCGGTCGGCCTCCAGGTACAGCGCGGTCAACGGGGTGCGCAGCCGGTGTGAGAGGTCGGCGACCAGTTCGCGTTCCACTGCGAGCAGGTCCAGGACACGGTCGGCCATGGTGTTGAACGCCGCACCGGCCTCTTGAAGTTCGGGCGGGCCGTCGGGTTGGACCCGTACGTCCAGGTCGCCGGAGCCGAGGGCCAGTGAGGCGCTCTTGAGGCTGCGTGACGACCGTACGACGCGGGCGCCGAGCCGGTCGGCGACGAGCACCGAGCCGCCGACCAGACCCAGCGCGAGCAGCGCCATGACGCCCCAGGACGCGGCCACGCCCCGGGTGAGGTCGGCAGCGGGGACGAAGGCTTCCACGACCGCGACCCGGTCGCCCTGCAACACGACGGGCTGGAGGTAGACCCAGCCGCCGGAGGTGTCCACGGCCAGCGTCTCGCGCCCGCGTACGGCGCGGTCGAGCGCGTCCCTGGGCGCGTGCGGGGTGCCGACGAAGTCGCCGTCGGGCAGCCGTACGACGAGCTGGTCGGAGGAGCCGAGCTCGGCGACGGCCTGCTGTACGTCGGCGCGCCGGGTGGTGAGGGCGAGGACGGGAGACAGGGCGGACGCCCGCTGCTCGGCGGCGGTGGTGGCCCGGTCCCGTACCTGTTCGCGCACGAGGAGGGCGAGGGGGATGAGGAAGGACAGGGCCACCATGGAGGTGACGGCCAGGGCGATTCCGGCGAGGGCACGTCTCATGGCGAGCTGACCAGCTTGATACCCAGGCCGCGAACGGTGTGCAGATAGCGGGGCTTTCGGGCCTTCTCCCCCATTTTGCGGCGGAGCGCGGAGAGGTGGACATCGACCGTCTGGTCCTCGACGTACGGCTGCTGCCACACCTCGGCGAGTATGCGCTGCCGGGTGACGACCTGGTCGGCGTGGGCGGCGAGGTAGGCGAGCAGGTCGAACTCGCGGCGCGTCAGGGGCAGTTCCCGGCCGGACAGGTGCGCGGTGCGTGCGGTCGGGTCGATGCGCAGGTCCGCCACCTGAAGGACGGGCCGCCGGGCCGCCTGTACGTCAGCGGGTACGGACCGGCGCAGCACGGCGGCGAGCCGGGCGGCGAGCTGGCCACCGGAGAAGGGCTTGACCAGGTAGTCGTCGGCCCCCGCGTTGAGCAGCCGGATGATCTCGTTCTCGTCGTCGCGGGCGGTGGCGACCAGGACCGGTACGCGGGAGATGCCCCGGATCATGCGCAGTACGTCGAGGCCGTCGATGTCGGGCAGCCCCAGGTCCAGCACCACGATGTCGGGCGGGCTCTGGGTGATCTCGCGCAGCGCCTCGAATCCCTGGTGGGTGGTCCTGACCGCGTAGCCGTGCCCGGTCAGGACCTCTATCAGCGCGGCCCGGATGACGGGGTCGTCCTCGACGACAAGTACGGAGGCCATGAGCAGGCACGTTAGCCGGTCCGTCACTATGGTGTCGTGTCCCGCCTCCTGCGCTACCTGATCATATGGCTGGCCTGCACGGCAGCCAGTGTCACTGCTGTCATCCTCACGATTCACTTCGTGGTGGGGTCGACCCGGCCGACGGCGCCGGTCGCGCAGTCCGCGCAGGGGGAGTCCCTGAAGTCCCCGCGGCCCAGCCCCAGCTCCGCGAGACCCTCCCCGAGTCCGTCGGTCAGCAGCCGTGCGCCCAGCGCGCCGCCCCGCAGCAGCGAACCGGCGGCGGATCCCAGCCCGACGCCCACGCCTACACCGACACCGACCGGCCGCGCGAGCAGCTCGTCCGCGCCCGCCGATGTGGACGGCTCGGGGTGCCAGGAAGGCGGCGTGGGGGTCCACACGGTGACGTCCCAGGGCGGCAAGGCCACCGTGCGGTTCGGCGGCGACGCGGTGTGCCTGATCTCCGCGGTGCCGAATCAGGGGTTCACGGTGAGCACGAGCCGGACCGGGGCGCAGACGCTGACGGTGACGTTCTCGGGCAGCCGCCACCGGTCGGAGATCACCGCGACGGTCCAGCCGCAGAGCCGGGCCGGTGTCCGCGAGGTGTCGTGGTGACACCCCATTGAGCCGTCGCGAGGGGTCTGCCGCCCGGCCGGAGTGACCGGCTATGGGCTCTTCGGGTGTGTCCGCGCCAGTACCGCACCGGGCGTCGATGCTGCGGGCATCCTCGGAGCAGAGTCGCGGGACGGCTACGGCTCGGACGATCGAGGAGTGTTCATGTCAGGACAGTTTGAAGCGACCGTCGAGATCGATCGGCCGGTCGAGGCGGTCTTCGACTATCTCGCCGACGGGCGCAACGATCCGCAGTTCAGCCCTCGCGTGCTCCACATCGAGCGGGTCCCCGACGGCCCGACAGCCGTGGGGACCGTTTTCCGCAGCTCGGTCAAGGACGCCGGGATGAAGACGGCCAGGGAGTTCCGCATCACCGACCTCGAAGCCCCGGTGCGGATCCGGTGGGCAGAGGTGTCGAAGAACAGTGTGACCGCCGGAGAGGGGGGCTACGACCTGGAGTCACTGGGCGACGGCAGGACTCGCGTCCGCATCTTCAACGTTCTGGAAGGACACGGGATCGGCAAGCTCCTCCTCGGCCCGGCGCTCATCGCCGCTCGCAAGGACGCGCCGGCCTTCGGCGCCCGGATCAAGGCAGCAGCCGAAGCGGCCGTTCTTCCGAGCTGACCTCTCACGCCGCCGAGCGGCGTTCCGGCTGCGGAGCGGACCCTCCTGACCGTGGTGGCCTCGGGTGCGATCGGGCGGGGCGGAGGAACAACGCGATGAGGAGTGCCGACGCGACGAGGAATCCGCTCGCCCAGAGCGGCCCGAGGGCGCCTGCCCCGGTGCCGAGGGTGGCCGCGGCGATGACGGGGCCGACGGCGGCGCCCACGTTGAGCGCCGCCGTCGCGTACGAGCCGGCCATGGTGGGGGCTCCTGAGGCCTCGTAGAGCACCCGCGTGATCAGGGTGCCGCCCAGCGCGAAGGACAGTGCGCCCTGCACGAACACGAGGATGAGCAGGGCGACCGGCTCGTCGGCCAGCAACGCGAGGGCCGGCCAGCCGACGAGCAGCAACGGACCGCCGACCGCGATGACCGCTCCGGGACGACGGTCGGACAGGCGTCCGGCGACGGTGACGCCTGCGAAGGAACCGGCGCCGAAGAGCATCAGTGCGACGGAGATCCACCAGTCGCCCAGCCCGGCGCTGTCGGTCACCACGGGGGCGAGGAAGGTGAGACTTCCGAACGTCGCCGCGTTCACGAGCGCACCGAGCAGCATCATCTGGATCAGCCGCGGCCTGGTGAGCTGGGCGAGTTCCGTTCGCAAGGCCGGCCCGCCGGGCGCCTCGTCATCGCCGCGCCCTGCGGGGATGCCCTTCAGGATGCCGAGAGCCGCCGGCAGGCAGAGAGCGGCGACGGCCCAGAACGTGGCCCGCCAGCCGAGCGACGTGCCGAGCACCGAACCACCGGGGACCCCGGCGATCGTGGCCACCGTCGTGCCCGAGAGCAGCACCGCCAGCGCGCGTCCCGTCCTGCCGGGCGGGACCAGCGTGGCGGCAGCCGTCAGAGCGAGGGCGAGGAACCCCGCGTTCGCGAGCGCGGCGACGACCCGGGTGGCGAACAGAACGGGGAAGCTCGCCGTGACGGCGCCCGCGGCGTGAGCTGCCGCGAAGACGAGCACGAACCCGAGAAGGCTGAGGCGCCGAGGCCAGTGCCGGGCGAGCGCGGCCACCAGGGGGGCGCCGGCCGTCATGCCGATGGCGTAGGCCGAGGTGAGAGCGCCCGCTGTCCCGACCGTGACGTCGAGATCCGAGGCGATGTCCGGCAAGAGGCCGGCGAGCATGAACTCCGAGGTGCCCATGGCGAAGACCGCCAGGGCAAGAAGATAGAGCGGGAGAGGCATCGAGTGGCTCCGAGGTGAGGAGAAGCGCGAGAGGGTGATCTCGTCACCGCGGCCGGCCCCCGGCGCACGTACGCGTTCCCGTCGCGAGAAGCGGTACGACGACGGGCTACGAACTCAGTGGTTCAGGGGGCTGACGGCGTGACCGAAAGCCCCCACCTTGTCCGACTCAGGACTCGACATGGTCCGCACGCTACCCGACCGATGCCCGCCGAAGCATGGTGATTTCGAACCTGCCGGGCTGCGCCGTACGAGGGACTTAGGCATATTTTTCCCGGTCTCGCTCCACTAATGAGCAGGGAACGCCGAATCAGCTCGACCAGCAGGAGAGCGTGCCCATGAGCGGGACAGCCGACCCCCAGCGGAACTCGTCGCAGGACCTGCCCGACTGCGCGGCCGACCCGGTCGCCGGCATCGTGGCCGAGTTCGTGGGCGAGCGCATGGGGCAGCGGATCGCCCAGGGGCAGGACCCCGTGCTGCGCCCGGTGTTCGTCAAGTACCACGGCACCGCTCGCGGGGTGCTCAGCGTCGCCCCCGACCTGCCGCCGGAGTTGTGCGTCGGTTTCCTCCGGGCCGCCCGGGACAAGCCGGGCGGTCTGACCGCGTGGGTCCGATTCTCCAGCGACACCCTGCCGGACCGCCCGGACTTCCGCCGGACCCTCGGCATGGGCATCAAGCTGTTCGGCGTTCCCGGCCCGAAGCTGCTGGACGACGAGGACCGGGCGGACACCCAGGATCTCGTGCTCCAGAACCACGACGTGTTCTTCGTCGACACCGCCCGGGACATGTGCGAGTTTCAGCAGGATCCGATCGCGTACCAGAACGCCCACCCGGTGACCCGCGACATCCTGCAAGCCATGCGCAAGCCCGAGCAGAGCGCGCTGACAGCCGCGTACTGGGGCGTGCTGCCGTACGAGTTCGGGCCCGACCGGCATGTGAAGTACGTGCTCGTGCCCGTCTCCTGCCCGCCCGGTGACCCGCGGGCGGTCCCGCCGGACAAGGACCCCTCGTTCTTCCGGGGGGACCTGCGGCACCGGCTGGCCGCCGGTGAGGCGGCCTTCGACCTGCTGGTGCAGTTCCGCACGGATCCCGAGCGGATGCCCCTCGACCGTGCCACCGTCCGATGGGAGGAGTCGCTGAGCCGCCCGGTGCGCGTCGCGCGACTGACCCTGCGTCAGCAGGACGTGCGGGCGCGAGGCCAGGACGCCTACGGCGAGAACCTGGCGTACAACCCCTGGCACTGCCTGGCCGAACATCGGCCCGTCGGTAGCATCGCCGAGGCCCGCAAGGTCGTGTACCGGGCGTCGGCCGTACGGCGCCGCGACGCGAACGGCGTACCGGTGGCGGAACCCGGCCCGGCACGGGCACCGTCCGGTGAGCCCCACGGGCGTGACACCCGGGTCGTGCGGGCCGCGATCCATCCCGCCATCGGTGTGGCCCGGGTCGGTGACAGCGCGGAGGAGTTCTTCCTCGCGCCGGAGGTGGACGATCCTCCCCCGCTGCCCGCCGGGTCGTACAAGGACGCGACCGGCGCGCTGAAGCGGCAGGCGGCGCGGTTCCGGGTGTACGGCTACAACGCCGCCGGGGAGCCGGTCGCCGAGCTGACCGCGGACAACGCGGACATCCGCTGGACCGTGCACGTGGCCAACAAGAAGGCCGCCTGGTACCAGTTCCAGCTGGCCCTGGACATCCCCGAAGCGGCCGCGGCGCCCGACAGCACGCCCCGCAACGCCAAGGTGCCCGCCGCGGAGCGTGGCCGCCTGGTCATCGACCCCGGTCCGCGCTCGATCCGCGGCCGGGACCGCGCCGGCCGGCCCGAGTACCGGTTCGACACGGGCTGCTTCCTCGGCAAGCCCGTTGATCTGGGTGAGGTGCGCACGGACGGCGCCGGCCGACTGGTGTTCTTGGGCGGGCACGGTGTCTCGGCATCGGTGGACCACGCGCAGGCCACGCACTTCGCCAACAACGACGGCTGGCACGACGATGTCTCCGACGGCCCGGTGACCGCGCGGGTGCGCGTCGACGGCCGCGCGGTGCCGGTCGATCCGGCCTGGGTCGTGGTGGCGCCGCCCAACTTCGCGCCGGAGCTGAAGTCCGTGCGCACCATGTACGACCTGCTGTGTGACGTCTTCGTCTCCTCCGGGTCCCTGCCGGTCCCGGAGAAGGTCTCGTTCACCCGTGACGTTCTGCCGATCCTGCGGCGCCTGTGCGATCTGCAGTGGGTGAACCGCGGTATCGCCGCCCTGTTCGGGCACGGCGGCCGGGAGCACTTCCTGGCGCCGGAGCGGCTCGCCCTGCTGGCCGATGCCGGGCCGCGCACGGCGGAGTTGCGGCAGCAGATCTGGGCCACGATGCGGGACCTGGACCGTGACGGGCTGTCCCCCGTGCCGTGGCCGCCGCTCTACGGCGACTCGATGAGCGTGCGGCCGGTCTCCGCGCGGCAGCATCTGACGCTGACGTCGTTGCAGTACCGGTCCCTTGCCCGGTGGGCGGCGGGAGATTTCGAAGCCGACCACGATCCCGCGGCGGTGCCGCCCGCCGGCCTGGACGAGGTGCCGCTGACGGACCGGCCGGGCATGCTCGACCGCGCGGCCCTGTCGTTCTGTCTCGCCGACGCCTTCCATCCGGGGTGCGAGATGTCCTGGCCGATGCGGCACGGCACGCTGTACTCGGCCCCCTTCCGGGTGCGGCACCGCGATCCCGGCGCCCCCGAGGCCGACTACGGCCCCGTGCTGACCCCGCAGACGGCCCTGGGCGTCGACGGCCCGCTGTACGCGCAGGGCCCGGGTCATCTGACGCGGTGGATGGCGGTGCCCTGGCAGACCGACACCGCCCGCTGCCGCTCCGGCTACTACCTCGGGTACGGGCCGCGCTACGACCCCTACCTGCCCACCTTCTGGCCCGCGCGCGTGCCCAACCACGTGCTGACGGAGCAGGACTATGAGACGGCGGTCGACCCCGGCAGCCCCGCCGAGGAGCGTCGGGCCGCCTTCGAGCGGCGGGCCGTGTGGGACAGGTGGCTGCCCGCGGACCGCATCCAGCAGATGAACGCCATGGTCAAGGACTTCGGCAAGCTGGGCCTCGTGGAACGGCGCGCCGGTGCCGCCGACGATCCCGAGCTGCCCGCGACGATGTTCGTGGAATCCGCGGTGGGCTTCCGTCCCGAGCAGCCGCCGCCCGCGCTGCGCAACCTGCGGTGCCTGCACGTGCCGGAGGCGGCGGACCCGGCGCTGAACGGCGGCGCCGTGGCCGCGGCCCTCGCGCGGACGGACGTTCCTCACGAGCAGGTGATGGCGGGCTACTTCGAGAAGGTCGCGCGCTTCCCGGACGAACGGTGAGCTATGAGGTGATCGTGGCCGGAGGCGGCCCGGCAGGTGCCGTGGCGGCTCTGGTTCTGGCGCGGGCGGGACGCCGCGTGCTGCTCGTCGACAACGGCACGGCCGCGCTCGGGGCAAGGCCCGATCGCGGGGTCGGGAACGGGGCCCGGGCCGGGAACGGGAGCGGGAGCGGGAGCGGGACCAGCTTCGGGACCGAGCCCAGGTCCAGGTCCAGGTCCGAGTCCGAGCCCGGGACCGAGTCCGGGTCCGGCTCTGGGACCGAGTCCAGGTCTGGGTCAGGCTCCGGGACCGAGTCCAGGTCCAGGTCCGAGTCCGAGCCCGGGACCGGGTCTGGCTCCGGCGCCGAATCCAGGTCCGGCTCCGGGGCCGGGTCCGTGACCGTTCCGTTCCGGATCGGGGAGACCCTGCCGCCCGCGGCCCGGCCGCTGTTGCACGATCTGGGCTTGTGGCCCGGGTTCGTCGCGGCTCCGCATCTGCGGTGCGTGGGGACCTACGCCTCCTGGGGATCGGAGGCACTGCACGGTCACAGCCACCTCCACGACCCGCAGGGGCACGGCTGGCACCTCGACCGCGCCCGGTTCGACGCGTTCTTGCGCGCGGCCGCCGAAGCCGCGGGGGCGGAGCCGCGCCGGGCGGAGGTCGTGCCGCTTCCGCTGCGCGGCGGTGTCCCGCGCGTACTGATCCGGGCGGGCGGCCGGGTCGCGGAGGAGCGCTGCGACTGGCTCGTGGACGCCACCGGCCGCCGTGCCGTGATCGGCCGTCGGCAGGGGCGACGCCACAAGCAGGACCGGCTCGTCGCCGTGTACGCCCTCTTCGAACGCCGGCTGCCCGGTCAGCGCGCCGAGGACGCCGAGCTCCGTTCGCTGGTCGAGGCGGTCCCGCGAGGGTGGTGGTACACGGCCAGGGTTCCGGCCGGACGCGTGGTCGCCCACCTCACGGACGCCGATCTGGCCGACTCCGCGCTGCGCAGCGCCGGAGGATTCCTGGACGCGATCGGGCAGACCCGCCACGTCCGCACCCGTCTCGACGGCTACGACCCGGCCGCCGCCCCGGCGCCACGCTGGACCTCGGCCCACGGGCTGCGCCTGTACCCGGCGGCGGGTCCCGGATGGATCGCCGCCGGAGACGCCGCGCTCGCCGTCGATCCGCTCTCCTCCCAGGGCATCCTCAACGCCCTGCACACCGGGGCCCGCGCCGGCCTGACCGTCGAGCGGTGCCTGTCCGGGGAGCCGGCCGCCCTCGCGGAGTACTGCCTGTTCCTGGAGCGGATCGCGGGCGCCTACGCGCGGCATCACGCCGAGACCTACGGCCAGGAACAGCGCTGGCCGGGCCATACGTTCTGGGAACGCCGCCGGCACGCGCCGCTCGTTCCCCACCGGTCAGGAACTTGACCTTGACACGGTGACAAGGTCTTCACTTGGGCGCAGGAGGTGGTCCCGATCAATACGACCGGCGTGACCCTGCAGCACACCCGTGTGATCAATGCCCTGGGCGCCGAGGACGCGTCAGTACGGCTTCGGACGACCATGGCGCTCGGCTCGAACCCCGACCCCGTGTTCCTTGAGACGCTCGTCGAGCGGTGCGCGATCGAGCCGGACTTCTTCGTACGGGACATGCTGTCCTGGGCGCTGACCCGCCTCCCGCCGACGATCACCCTGCCCCGGATCCGCCAGGAACTCGGCTCCGAGCGTGCCCAGGCCCGCAGTCAGGCGCTGCACACCCTCTCCAAGATCGGCGACGAGGGCACATGGGGCTGGATCACCCGCGACATGCTGCGTGACGCCGACGACGAGGTCGCACGGACCGCGTGGCGGGTGGCGGTCGTCCTCGTGCCCGCGGACGAGGAGGAGGACCTGGCCGCCGAACTGGCGCGGCAACTCGGCCGTGGCGACCGGGATGTGCAGCTGAGTCTGAGCCGGGCGCTGGTCGACCTCGGTGACGTGATCGAGCCCGCCCTGGAGAAGGCCGCGGAGAATTCCGACCCGGCGGTGGCCGCGCACGCCCGTGCCACCGAGCTGCTCCGACTGGACCCTGAAACCGGTTTCGACGCGGCCCTCTACGAGGCGAAGCGCGTGGTCGCACTCGGCCCGCGGCGAGGGACGACAGAGCCGGTGCGGACCGCGCGCAACGCAGAGGCGCCGCAGGACGCGACGTGCTGATCGGCGATGTGGCCCGCCGCTCCGGCGTGAGCACCCGGATGCTCCGGCACTACGACGCGCTGGGGCTGGTGCGGCCGACGGGTCGCACCGTCGGTGGCTACCGCGAGTACTCCGCCGAGGATGTCCGCAGGATCTTCCATGTGGAGAGCCTGCGGTCCCTCGGGCTCTCGCTCAAGCAGATCGGACGCGTGCTGGAGGACCCGGCTTTCACGCCGTCCACCCTGGTCGGCGACCTCATCCGGCGGACGGAGGAGCGCCTGGCGCGAGAACGGGAGCTGCTGGAGCGGCTCCGGGCGATCGACGCGTCGGCGCCCACCGACTGGCAGGCGGTGCTGCGCATCGTGGAACTCATGCGGGGACTCGACTCGTCCAGTGCCTCGCACCGGCAGCGGGCGGCCCTGACCCCGCCGGAGGATGTGCCGGTGCCCGCCGAGTTGCTGGCCGGGGCGGTCCTGACCGAATCCGATCCGCATGTCGCGGGCGCTCTGCGCTGGGCTCTCGCCCGGGCGGGCGGCGACGGTGTGACGACACTGCGTGCGGGCCTGCGGTCGCAGAATGTCGACATCCGGCGGCGCGCGGTGCTGGCGATCGCCGAGATGCCGGAGGCTCCGGGAGCTGCCGCGGTGCTCACGGACGCCCTCGGGGACCCGGACCCGGTGGTGCGCCGGCACGCCGCTCTGGCTCTGGGCAGGCAGGGCGTGGCCGCGGCCGTGCCCACACTCGTCGGCATGGTGGTGGAGGGCGTCAACGACGTGGAGGCGGCGGAGGTTCTGGGGACGCTGTCCGTGGACCCCGGGTGCACGGACCGGGTCACGACCGCTCTGGTCGACGAACTGGACGCGCCCACCGTGGACGCCGCGACGCGGATCCGCCTCGCCCAGGCGCTGGTCGAGGTCGCGGGGGCCGCCGCGCAGGACGCCCTGCGCCGACTGGCCCAGGACGACGACGCCACGGTCGCCCTCGTCGCCTCGGCTCTTGCCGGAGTTCTACGAGAGCGGTCCCTGGAAGAGCGGACCGGCGAGCAGTCCTGACGGCGGTCAGGCCGCGGTCACTCGGCGGGCGTGGTGGGTCCCGGCGGAGGCCAGGTCCGTCGCTCGCCGGACGGAATTGGCGGAGGCGGCCAGCAGCGGCAGCCGGACGGCCGGGCTCGGGATTCGGCCCTGGGCGTGCAACACCCCCTTGATCAGGGTCGGGTTGGGTTCGGTGAAGAGCGCGGCGGACAGGCTGGCCAACTCGGCTCCCAGCCTGCGGGCCGGGTCGGTGGCGCCGCGCTGCCAGAGCGAGATCAGCTCGGCGAAATCGGCGGTGCGGATGTGGGACGACGCCAGGACGGCGCCGTGGGCACCCGCCGCGAGCAGCGGCGAGATGACGGCGTCGTCGCCGCCGAGCACCGCGAAGCCCGATGGTGAGGAGCTGAGCAGTTCCATCGTGGCCGCGTCGATCGCTCCGGTGGCGTACTTGACCCCGACGATCTCCGGCAGCCGCCCGAGCGCGTTCAGCGTCGGGACGCCCAGGGGCTGACCGGTGCGGTAGGGGATGTCGTAGACGATCAGCGGCATGCCGCCGTGCTCGGCGAGTGCCGTGAAGTGGGCGATCGTGCCCGCCTCGCCGGGCCGGGTGTAGGGCGGTGCGGGGACCAGCGCCGCGGTGACGTCACCGCTCTCGGCGAGTTCCCGCAGTGTCGTGATGGCGGCGGCGGTGTCGTTGGTGCCGACGCCGACGATCAGCGGCGCCCCGTGCGCCCGGCAGGCCGCCGCGCAGACGCGGACCACGGCCCGCTTCTCCTCGGTCGTCAGTGTGGCCGCCTCCGCGGTGGTTCCCAGGGCGACGAGTCCCCTGGCGCCACCGGCCGACAGCGCCTCGTGGGCAAGGCGGGCGAGCGCGTCCGGGGCGAGGCGCAGGTCGTCGGTGAACGGGGTCACGAGGGGGACGAACAGACCGGTGAGGTTCGCTTCGGGCTTCATGAGCCCAGCTTCACCGATACCGACCCGGTAGATCCAGTTCACATTTCTTCGCTCATACGTAAGCTGTCCTTATGCTCGATGTGCGACGTCTCCATCTGCTGCGCGAGCTGGACCGGCGCGGCACCATCGCGGCCGTGGCCCAGGCGCTGTGCTTCACCGCCTCGGCCGTCTCCCAGCAGCTGAGCGTGCTTGAGCGGGAAGCGGGCGTTCCACTGCTGGAACGCAGCGGCAGACGGGTGGTGCTCACCCCCGCGGGCCGTACCCTCGTCGCGCACGCCGATGCCGTCCTGGAGCGCCTCGAACTGGCGGTCGCCGAGCTGGCCGGGGCACGGGAAGGCATCGGCGGGCCGCTGCGGATCGGGACGTTTCCCTCCGGCGGCCCCGCGATCGTGCCCGCCACGCTGGCCGAACTGGCCCGGCGGCATCCCGCGCTGGAGCCGATGGTGCAGGAGATCGACTCGGCCCGGGTCTCGGACGGCCTGCGCGCCGACGAACTCGACGTGGCCCTCGTCCACGACTACGACTTCGTGCCCGCGTCACCGGACACGACGGTCGACCAGGTGCCCCTGCTGGAGGAGCCGATGTATCTGGCCACCGGCACCGCGCCGGCCACCGGTCGTTCCGCCCTCGGGGAAACGCTGGCGGAACTGCTCGGGCCGTGGGCCATGTCCCCCTGGATCACGGCCCGGGACGGCACGACCGGTCACGCGATGGCCGTACGGGCCTGTCAGGCGGCCGGGTTCCAGCCGCGCATCCGCCATCAGGTCAACGACTTCCGTACGGTCCTGGCGCTGGCGGCCATCGGGCAGGGCGCCGGATTCGTACCGGAGATGGCCACGGCCCACGCCCCCGAGGGCGTGGTGCTGACCCGGCTCCCGCTGTTCCGCCGTTCGAAGGTCGCCTTCCGTGCGGGCGGGGGAACCCACCCGGCGATCGCGGCGTTCGTGGCGGCGGCGCGGACGGCGGTGGGCATGACGGGCGGTGCCTCGCAGGCGGGCCCGGTCAGGCTGCCGGGGCGGGCGGAGCAGTCCGGGCCGCGGGCGGAAGGTGCCTGATCGGCGGATTCGGATCGCTCACCGCTGTCCGGCGGACTCCGCGATGTCCCGACGCAGATGCCCCATCACACTGCCCATCTCCAGCACCGCCGGGCCCGGGCTGTCCGCGTTGTCGGCGACGTCGCCGAGCCATGCGGTGGTCGCCTGGGCCAGGGCGGTCGCGTCCGCTTCCCGCTGCTCCACGAGGAGTCTCTCCATCCGGCTGGCCAGCGTCCCCAGGGTCTCGTCGTTGGTCTGGGGCAGCAGGTAGTCGCGCAGACCGGCCGGGAACGGGTCCTGCTCCCGGGCCGCGTGCAGGGCCGCGACGACCGCGTGGTCGTCGCTGTAGCGGTCGAGGTGGCCCATGAGGACGTACAGTCGCGCGATCAGCCGCGGACGGCCCGGGTGGCGGTCCAGCCAGGCCATCAGCTCCCGCTGGCCGCCCAGATGGTCGATAATCGCGGTTAGGGCCTCCCGCGACTTGGTCGGGATGTCCCAGCTGTGCGGGAGGAGTTCCGCGACCTCGTCGGCGAGCCTCTCCTCCTCCTGCGGTGTGAGCGTCCCCTCGGTGAACTGGCCCGCTCTCCGGCTGTCCAGGCCGTAGCCGTCGGACCCCGCTTCGGGGCGGGTGCCCCGGGAGGCACCGTGCCGCCGGTGCAGCAGTTCAGCGACACTCCTGGTGAGGGGCATGTCGTGCACGGTGTACCTCCACAGCGGTAGTCGGTCCGCGACGGCCGGGGCCCCGGGGGCGGGTGCCGGCCGGGTGGGAGGCGCGGGGGGCGCCTTCCTGGAGCTCAGCACCATCGCGGCACCATCCTCACGCCTGGTCCCGCGTCATGCCCGCCCGGCGGCGCGGACGGGCGACCCGGGCGCGCGCATCGTCCAACGCCGTCCGAGCAGGTCGAGTGCGGCCATGACCGGAGGGCCCGACTCGGACCCTCGGACCGGCATGCCCGGCACCTGTCGCCCAGGCACTGCGCCGGTGGATGCCGCCCGGCGTGCCGCACGAGCCGCTCACGCTGTTCCGTGTTCTGGGGCCGCATTGTGTCACCGGGCCGGGAAGCGGGCGCCCCAGGGTTCCTCCTCCAGGAGGAACCCGTTGGCCAGGTAGCTGATCGTGCGGTACCAGCCGGCCAGGGTCACGTCCGTCCCGCTTCGCCGGGGTCATCGTCACCTGGTCGCTGTGCCACCAGGCGAGCCTCGGCCGCCGCGCGCCGTTGCCTGGCGGCTTGCAGTGACGCGGCTGTGCGTGTTCCGGACCGAATCATCCGCAAGGACATGACGGCCATCGGCAGCATGGTCACGACGAGCATCCCCGCGCATACGGTGAAGTAGCAGAAGTCGGCCACCAGCGGAGCTGGTACGCCCTCACCCTCGGTCAGCCACCTGAGGGGGAGAGCCGTCGCCACGATCAACGCCGCTGACAGCGCAGCCCACAGCCGGCGCTCTTCAGCCTTCTCTCGCAGGTACTTGACGGCTTGATGTGCCTCCACCGCCCCGGCGAGCCACACGACCGGCGCGACGGCGGCAACGGTCGTGGCGAACGACTCAGTCATCTGCATGCCACGATCCTGCTCCAGGCGGCGTGGCTCTATCGCCGGCGGTACAGGTCGCGCAGCAGGGAGATCTCGGCGCCGTGGTGGATCAGTTCTCTGTTGACGTGCAGGACGATGCCTTCCATGGGGAACTGCTCGGGGCCCACCCGGGGCGGGTTGTCCAGGTCGGTGTCCGAGAGTTCGCGGACCCCCGCGGTCCATCTCCCGTACATGTCATCGAGCTGCTTCAGCGCCTCGTCAGCGGTCCCCGCGTAGGGGAAGGTCTCGGAGTCCATGTCGTGGCCGCCGAAGTGAAATCCGACGCGATAGCCCAGGCAGGAGACGATGATGTGCGCAAGCCGCCAGGCGATCGTGGTCACCGGCGCCGGTTCCGGGGCGGGTGAGGCGAAGTCCATCGTCCACTCCCCCGCGCCTTCCGGCATCGGCGCGCTCGACGTGTCACGGGGGCGGATGCTCCAGCAGTCGCGCACCGGCTCCCAGAAGTACTCGTCATCGGTGAGACCGTGCAGTCGCGGTCGCAGGTTCTTCTGCCAGTGCCGGTCGAGTTGGTCCGCGAGTCGCTCGCTTCTTGTCATGTCCGCAGATTACTGCCGACATCTCGGCCGCGACGCGAGGTCTGCCCTACGAGCGGCCGCGGCCCGTCCGACGGTCCCTGCCCTCGTCCCGGGCCTGCTGGAAGGCGTCGGCGATGGTCTCCGCCGCGCCGGACAGGGCGCCCTTGGTCTTGCCGCGGGCACCGGACTCGGTGATCTTCCCCGCGAGATCCGTGAGCCCGGCCGGTTTGCGCGGCCCCGCCTCCAGATCGAGACGGTTGCACGCCTCGGCGAAGCGCAGGTAGGTGTCCACACTGGCCACCACGATCCGTATGTCGATCTTGAGGATCTCGATGCCGACGAGGGAGACGCGCACGAACGCGTCGATCACCAGCCCGCGATCGAGAATGAGTTCGAGAACGTCGTAGAGGCCGCTGGAACCGCCCCCGCCACCCTGCTGTGTCGCGACGGTCATCGCGTTCACCCCTCGTCGCCCGCTTCGTGTCCCCGCATGCCGATGCCGGCGCCGCCCCGTCGGGAGGCGGGCCTGGCATGCGGATGACCCCTATTCGCCGCATCAAACGCGCGTACGAAGCACAGGGCCCCGGACCGTCCTCGCTCGCGCGGCTACTGCGTTCCTTCCGCCTTCAGGCGGTCCGGGAGTCCGAGTCGCTCGAACCGGTCGTCGTGGAAGGTGACGATCTCGGTGATCAGGCCGCCGGTGACGCGCAGGACGTCGATCGTCAGCGGCAGGTACGCGTCCTCCTGCCGCTCCCAGATGTAGAAGGCGAGGGCGGGCTGCCGGTTCACGGAGGTGGGGACGGCGCGCAGGCCCTTCATGCCTTCGAAGCCGCTCGTGATCCAGTCGTTCACCACCGCGTCGCGTCCGATGTACAGGCCCGGCGTGGGCGGCATCGAGCAGCGGACGTCCTCGCGCAGCAGGGTGGTGAGCCGGTCGATGTCCGTGGCCACGCTGGCGTCGGTGTAGCGCCGCACCAGCTCGCGCGTCCGGGCGTCCTGATCGCCGCCGCCGCTCCAGTCCTGCCGCTCGGCGGGCAGGTGCTCCCGCAGCCCGGCGCGGGCCCGCTGCAAGGCGCTGTTCACGGAGTTCACGGAGTCGCCCAGGCACTCCGCGACGTCCTTCGCGGGCCAGCCGAGCACGTCCCGCAGGATGAGCACGGCCCGCGGGCGGGGCGCGAGGTGCTGGACCGCCACCAGGTACGCCAGCTCGATCGTCTCCCGCGCGACGGCGACCGACTCCGGCTCGTCGGCGTCGGCAGCGGGCAGCTCGTCCAGCAGCCGGTCCGGGTAGGGCTGCAGCCACCGCACCTCGCCGCCGGTGGCGGGCTCCGGGCGGACCTTGGCGAGCAGGTCGAGGCAGGCGTTGGTGGCGATCCGGTACAGCCAGGCCCGGAACGTCGAGCGCCCCTGGAAGGTCTCCCGCCGCCGCCAGGCACGCAGGAACGTCTCCTGCACGGTGTCCTCGGCGTCCTCGAACGAGCCGAGCATCCGGTAGCAGTGCACGTGCAGCTCCCGCCGGTGCCGCTCCGCCAGACCCGAGAACTCCTGCTCGTCGACCTCGCCCAGACCGCTCACGCCCAGTTCCTCCAGCCGCGTGTCCGTACTCATCGCGTCGTCCCTCCGCCTCGTCGTGCCCCGTCGTAGGTGTGACGGGCGCGGGGGCCGAAACTCATCACCGGGGGCGGTCGGCTACAGCGGGCCGTCGGGCGGATCCGTCGGTTCCGGATGCAGGGAGTCGTCCTTGCGCAGCAGCGCGCTCACCGCGTCACCCGACGCGCGGTCCAGGCCCTCGCCGTCCGGCACTACCCCGAGCGCCGTCGCCACGTCGCGCCCGTACAGGTCCACCGCCCCCTCCACCAGGTCCGCGAGGGCCTCGGCCGCGCCCCGGGCGCGGATCCAGGCCGTGCCGAGCGTGACGGTGGCGATGAGCGCGGCGGGCCACCACCACAGTGCCACCAGCAGGTACATCAGGCCCCAGCCCGTCAGCCGGGCGTTGGCCCGGTAGGCGGCGTGCGCGTCCGTCAGCTCGGTGCGCGCCGGGTCCGGCAGCGCCAGCCACAGCCTCGGCCAGAGCGCCTCCATGTCGATCCGGTACGCGTGGTGGACCCGCAGGTCGACCGCCCGCAGCCGGTCCCCGATCCAGGTCGGGCGATCGGCCGGCACCGGGCAGATCCGGCGGCACCGGTCCAGCGACGCCCGCAGCGCCGCGCGGGCCCCGGGGTCCGCGCCGTGCGGAGGTACGGCGCTCAGTGCCACCGCCCGGCGCGCCGCGACGACCTCCGCGTAGGCCCGCCGCCACCGCTTGCGGCGCCGCTCGGCCAGCAGGCGCGCCGGGCCGCGCCGCCCCTGCGCCGCCCACAGCAGGGCCACACCCTCGCCGAGTGCCGCCGCGCAGAGGCCCACGCCCATGGCAGCCGCCAGTGCGCCGGCCGCCACGAGTACGACGATCCCGGCCTGACCGGCGCCCCGAGCGGCGGCGAGGGAGTCGATCCAGGAGCTCAGCGCCCGTAGGTCCAGCGCGTGGCCCTGGCCGAGCACCGACGCGGCCGTCGCCACGGCCACGTACAGCGCGCCCGGCAGCAGGAGCAGGGTCGCCCAGCGTTCGGCCAGCTTGCGGCCGAGTTCTCCCAGGAAGGCGTTCACAGCGGGATCTCCACCCTGAGCAGCGGGGTGCCCAGCGCTTCGCACACGGGCCCGGCGTCGCCGTCCGGGGTCGCGCCGTGCTGGGTGAACCGGGAGCAGCGATGGGCCGCCGGGCACACCCAGCCCCGCAGCACCGGATGCCCGACGGTCCCCGGCAGGCGTTGGTAGGCCCGGGTCCGGGTGGTCAGGCCGTCGATGCCGTGCCGGGCGAACCCCTCGTCCAGGGCTTCGAGATCGGCGCGTATCCGCTCGGGGTCGGTTCCGTCGCGCACGGCGCCGAGTACCCGCTCCAAGTGCTCGGCCACCCCGTACTCCCGGGCCCTGCGGGCGAGTTCGCCCCCGCCGAGCAGTCGGCACAGCCGGTCGATTCGATCCGCCAGGTCGTGCATGCGCCCTCCCGTCCAAGGTCGTCATGGCAGAGAATGGCAGATGGTGGCCGACCGGGGGACGGGAGCGTCGAGTGGCTGTGGAACTGAGTCTGTACGCCGAACTGCGCGCCCGGGTCAGCGTGTTCGAGGAGACCGGGGACCTCGGGCCGCTCCTCGACCCCACGACCGTGGGCCTGCTGCTGCTCACCGACCAGGCGCTGCAGGACCATCCACCGCCCGAGGCAGACATGGCCCGGACCGTCGCCGTCGCGTGCTGGCAGCTGCACCTGGCCGCCCCGCAGCCTCCCGCCGCGGCAGGTGCCCTGCGCCATCGCGCCCTGGAGCTGTCGGCCTGGCTCGACGCGCTCGCACCCGCGCTCGTGCCGTCGGGCGTCCGGGCCGGAGTACGGCGCCTGCCGCGGCTGCCGAGACCCCTGGCCAAGATCGCCCGCGACCTCGATCTGCGGCTGGAGGCGCTGTACGACCATGCCGCGTTCGCCGTCGAGCGCTACCGCACGATCCGCGACCCGGAGACCCTCCGCACGGCTGTCGTGCTGATGCGTGAACTGGTGGGCGCCACCCCGGGGTTGCTGGACATCCTGCCCGAGGAGCAGCGCTCCCGCAGCGTCCGCGCCCGGAGCGCGCTGGGCGTCGCCCTCCAGCACGAACTGGCCCTGACCGGCGACCTCCGCGTCCTCCAGGAGGCGCGCGGGTACAGCGAGGAGGCCTACCGGCTCTGCGCCGAGCACGACCCGCAGCGGCCGCTGGTCCTGTTCAACCACGGCTCGCTGCTCCTCGACGCGTTCCGCCGCACCGGCGACGAGGCGGCCCTGAAGGAGAGCCTGGAGGTGAGCATCGTCGCGCTGAACCTCACGCCCTCGCACGACCCGCTGCGCGCGGTGCGCCTCTGCCATGTGCAGAACCTGTATTCGGCGTTGTACGACCGCTCCGCGGATCCGGCGGTCCTGCGCTCCGCCGTCGATTTCGGCGCGGAGGCCGCCCGCACCGTGCCGGACACGGAGCCACAGCGGGCCGCGATCCTCAACAACTACGGCAAGGACCTGCGCAACCTCTACCAGGAGACCCGCGACGTGCGGCTGCTGCGCCGGTCCGCCGACGCGCTGCGGGCCTCGGTGGCGGGCTCCGCCGCCAACGATCCCAACCGGATCACCCGCCGCCTGCTGCTCACCCGGTGCCTGCTCGACCTCGCCGGGCAGGAACGGGCGGAGGGGCGCACGATGCTCGTCGCGGAGGCTCTGGCGTCCGCCGAGGAGGCGGTGCGTCTCGCGCCGCCCGGTCACTCCTCGTACCGCGACGCCGCCGGGCTGCTGCGGGAGGCCGAGCGGCTGGTCCACGCGGCCGGGAGGGACACCGCCGACCCCGTCGAGGAGGCGCGGCTCCGCGTACGGGCCGAGGCGCCCGGGCCCCGGTCGCGCCGCGCGCGGCGGTTACTCGCCGGGACCCTGCTGAGGCGGTACGACGAGACCGGGGACCTCGCCGCACTCGCCGAGGGCATCGAGCTGCTGCGGGAGCTCGACGGTGGCCCCGGCGGCCCGGACCCCGATCTCACCGCCGGGGAGCAGCTCACCTGGCTCACCGAGCTGAGCCAGGGGCTCTTCCAGCTGTACCAGCGCCGCCGGGACCTGGACGCCCTCAGGGACGCCGAGATCTACGCCCGCGAGGTGGTGGCTGCCTCGCCCCCGTCCGGCGTGGGGCGCGCCGTGGCGCTGGCCCATCTCGGCGAGGTGCTGGTGCGCGGATCGGACCGGCTGAGCGAGGAGGACGCGTACGTCGAGCGGATGTCGGAGGGCGTCAGCTGCTGTCTGGAAGCCCAGAAGACATGCCCCGACGACCATCCCCTGAAGCCGTCCCTCGTCGCCCGGGCCGGTCACGCCGTCCTGGGCCTGTGCGCGGGGCCCGAGCCTCATGCGGCCCTGCTCGAGCTGGCTCTGGCCCTGCTGCGCGAGGCGGTCGCCGAGATTCCGCTGGACGCGACGAACGGGCCCATGGTCCGGATCGCGCTCGCCGAATGCCTTCTGGCCCATCACCGGGCCGGGGCGGTGCTGGAGAGGCCGGAGCCCGACGCCCTGGCGCAGGCCGCCGAGTTGTCCCGTGCGGCGGCCGGTGCCGTGCCCGAGGAGCATCCGGACCGTGTCGAGTTCCTGCTGACGCTCGCGATGGTCCGCGCCGAGGAGTGCCACGAGGCGAGGGCCGCGGGTGACGCCGAGCGCGCCGCCGAGGCCGCCGCGGAGGCCGAGGAGGCCTTCCGGCAGGCCTCCTCGATCACCACGGCCCGGCCCGCCGCACGGTTCGCCGCCGCGGCCCGCGCCGGCAACCAAGCCATGGACCGCGGGGACGCCGAAGCCGCGCTCGACGCCTTCGGGACCGCCGTCGGATTGCTGCCGCTCGTCGCCCCGCACGAACTCACGCGCCGGGACCGGCAGTTCACGTTGCGGGAGACCGCGGGGCTGGCCTCGTCCACAGCGGCCGCCGCCGTCGCGGCCGGCCACCCGGCACGGGCCGTCGAACTCCTGGAACGCGCCCGCGGCGTCCTCGCCGCCGACGCCCTGGGCACCCCTGACGCGGCACTCGCGGACCTGCGCCGCGAGCAGCCCGAACTCGCCGCAGAGTTGGAGGAGTTGCGTTCCGCCGCGCCGACCGCGTTCGACGGCTCGGCCGAGGAGCGGCTACGGCACGGCGTCCGCTGGACGCGGCTGCTCGCCCGCATCCGCGCGGTGGGCAACGCCGACTTCCTGGACGGGCCGACGATCGACGAGCTGCGGGGCGCGGCGGGAGAGGGTCCGGTGGTGCTGGTCTACAGCAGCGGCTGGCGCTCCGACGCGCTCATCCTCGATCCTGAGGCTCCGCCCGCGGAGCCGGTCACCGTCGTCCCGCTGCCCGGTCTGATCGCCGAGGACGCGGTCGCCCGTGCGCAGCGGCTCCAGGACGCGCTCGCCGCCCTCCGCGAGCCGGGAGACGACCCCTTCGCCTCCTTCGGCGCGCAGGAGCACGCCCAGAGCGAGCTCCACGAGATGCTCGAATGGCTGTGGGACGCCGTCGCCGCCCCCGTGCTCGACCGGCTCGGCATCGACGGTACGGAGGACCGGCCCAGGCCCCGTGTGTGGTGGTGCCCGGTCGGGTTCCTCGCCTCGCTGCCGCTGCACGCGGCCGGACTGCACCGTTCTGTGCCGCCCGCGGGCCGGCGGCGCGCCACGCTCTTCGACCGGACGGTGTCGTCCACCACCTCCACGCTGCGGGTCCTGGCGCAGGCCCGGGCCCGGCCTGCCGCGTCCCCGGACGCGGGCACGCTGGTCGTCGCCCTGCCGCAGACCCCGGGCGCGGAGCCCCTCGGCCATGCCGAGGGGGAGGCGGCGCGGGTCGCCGAGCTGTTGCGGCCGGCCGGGCCCGTCACCGTTCTGACCGGCCCGGCCGCCACTTCGCACGCGGTGCTCGACGCCCTCCCCCGGCACGGCACCGCGCATTTCGTGTGCCACGGTCTGACCGACCCGATCGACCCGTCGGGCAGCCGGCTGCTGCTCGCCGATCACCGCGAGCGTCCGCTGACCGTCGCCGTGCTCGCGGACCTGCGCCTGCGCCGGGCGGACCTGGCCCATCTGTCCGCGTGCAGCACCGGTGTCACGGCACACCGGCTCGCGGACGAGTTCGTGCACATCACGGCGGCCTTCCAGCTGTGCGGATACCGCCAGGTCGTGGGCACCCTCTGGCCGGTCACCGACGCGGCGGCCGAAGCGGTCGCCGAGGCCTTCCACACCCGCCGTGCCGCAGGCCTGCCCGGCGCCCAGGCCCTCACCGACGCTCTCTCGGACCTGCGTGACCGCTATCCCGCCACGCCCACCCGCTGGGCCGCCCACGTCCACACCGGTGTCTGAGCATGCGCCGGCGGGTCGCCGGATCGGTCGCGCCGGCCGTACCGGCGGTACGGGCCGCACCCGAGATGCTCGTGCTGCGCCTGTGAGGACGGATGAAAGGATGGGGGCATGACTATCAAGGTTTTCTTCGACATCACCATCGACGACGTCCCCGCGGGCCGGATCAACATGAACCTGTTCGACGACGTCGCCCCCAAGACCGTGGAGAACTTCCGCGCGCTCGCCACCGGTGAGAAGGGCTTCGGCTACAAGGGCTCGTCCTTCCACCGCGTCATCCCGGAGTTCATGCTCCAGGGCGGTGACTTCACCCGTGGCGACGGCACGGGCGGCAAGAGCATCTACGGGGAGAAGTTCGCCGACGAGAACTTCACGCTCAAGCACACCAAGCCGGGCCAGCTCTCCATGGCCAACGCGGGCCCGAACACCAACGGTTCGCAGTTCTTCATCACCACGATCGTGACGTCGTGGCTCGACGGCAAGCACGTCGTCTTCGGTGAGGTCGCCGACGAGAGCAGCATGGAGGTCGTGCGCAAGATCGAGAGCTACGGCTCGCAGTCCGGCCGCACCTCGGCCAAGATCACCATCGCCGACTCCGGCGCCCTCTGACGGGACGCCGTCGCGTGCGGGGCCCGGACCGGCCGGACCCCGCACCGGAGGGTGCTCACACACCCCCGTGTGGCGTGCCTACGGCTTGTCGAGCACCGTGCCCGTCAGCACCGGCTTGCCGGGCAGCGGCTCGGCGTTGTCGTCGGTCAGCGCGAGCCGCATCGACTCGGCCGGCTCGGTCACCTGGTCCCGTACGGTCGGCACGGCGAAGTCCACGCCGGTGCTCCCGGGCGGGATGTTCAGCCACATCCACAGGTTCGCCTCGGACAGCGGCCGCTCGGGGTCGGGCACGTCGCCGGACCAGTCCTTGAGCCACTGCGCGTCGACGTCCTTGGTGGACAGCTCGGCGCCGTCGGTGGCCGGGAGCACCCGCACGGGCTGCCAGATGTCCACCGTCGTGGGGGTGTCGATGGACAGCCGCCAGGTCAGCGGCTCGCCCTCGGTGACCCGGTCCGCGACCGGCGACAGGGTCATCTCCGGCGCGGGGTCGTCGTTCTCGACGGTGACCCCTCCCCGGTGCTTGCCGACGACGGCGGCCCGGACGGCCTTGACGGCGATGTCGTGCGCCACGTCGTCGCCGTAGACCGTGTCGCCCTTCACCTTGACCGGCACGTCGATGGCGTGGCTGCCGGGCCGTACGGTCACGAGGCGGTCGCCGGCGCGGCCGCTGTCCGGGTCGAGGACGTACACCCGCACCTGCCCGCTGCCGCGGCCGGAGATCTTGACCGGGATCCGGTAGGTGCGGGTGCCCGAGTCGCCTTCCTTGACGGTCGTGCGGCCCACGTCGACACGCGGCAGTACGGCCGCCTTCACCGCCGGCATGCCGGGTGCCCAGCCCCAGGCGTCCATCAGCCAGGCCTTCCCGGTCCGCGAACGGGGCGTCAGATCAAGGGACTTGACGCGCTTGAGGTCGAGTCCGGCGCGGGTCGCCGCCGACAGCGGGACGCGCAGCTCCTGAGCCCAGTAGGAGGCGGTTCGCGCGGAGCCGGGGAGTCCGTCCACCCGGACCGAGCCCAGCTTCGCCCGGTGGCCGGAGGAGTCGGTGACGGACACGTCGAACTTCGTGCCCGTGGTGTTCGGCGGTACGAAGACCCGCAGCGCGAGCTTCTGGGCGCCGCGCAGGGACAGCGGCTTGGCGGGCGTGACCCGGGCGGCCCTGCCCGGCGCGGACCACTTCAGCGCCACCGCGCTGCGGCCGGTCTCCCGTTCCGTCTCCCAGGACGCGAAGTGCGGTGACGATCCGGGGGTCGCCGGGGCCAGGCAGGCCACGGCCGGGTCCGGGTCGATCGCCGAGCACAGCCGGGCGCCGCTCACCTTCGCGCCGCCGTCCGGCAGGAAGCCGCCGCCGCGGCGGCCGCCGACCGCGTGGGTCAGCACCCGGGCCGGGCCCGCGGACGGGGCCCGCCTGCCGGAGCCGTCGAGCAGCGGTCGCACCCGGTCGTCCCCGGCGAGGAAGAGCCGGGCCGCGGCGGCGATGTAGGTGGCGCCCGCCTTGTGCTGCTGGGTGGCGGTCAGCCGGGTCGCGGCGCCCGGGGCGCACACCGGGTCCGGCTGGTCGGGGTCGGTCCCGAAGTCGTCCTGGGCCGGTGCGACGGCCTCGCCAGGGGTCCACTCGCTGTTGAAGTAGTTGTGGTTGGCGCCGACCATGTAGACGGCGCTGTGCAGTGCCGTGCCCCGGCTGATCCCGCGCGTCCCGTCGACGAAGTCCTCGCCCTGGAGGTCGGAGACGTCGCCGTCGCAGCCGGGCAGCAGCGTCACGGACGGCACGTCGGCGACCGGATTCTGACCGAAGATCGTCGGTCCGATGAGCACGGTGCCGCGCACCTTCCAGCGCACCGGGCCGCGGTAGCCGTCCTCGGCGGCCGGCGGCGGGTAGAGGCTGTCCATGGCGGCCCGGTTGACGCCCTCGCCACCACGCGAGTGGCCGACGAGCAGGACGCGGGAGAGGTCGGCCTTCGGTGCCTCGCGGACGGCGGCGGGGGCGGAGGAGCGGTGGGCGGTCCAGTCGGCCCAGCGCGCGAGGTGCTGCCGTACGAGCGAGGAACGCGCCTGCGCGCCGGCGTCCTCGGCCCGCCAGTCCTGGGCGTTGATGCCGTTCGCCGAGATCGACACCGTCACATAGCCCTGGGAGGCCAGCAGGCGCTGGTCGCGCAGATAGCCCAGGTGGCTCGGGATCGGCTTGTAGCCGTCCGCGCAGGGCCAGTCGCCGGTGACGTCGTCCTCGGAGCCCGGCTTGTAGCAGGTGGAGTGGCGGCCGTGCAGGAACAGCGCGAGCGGCCGCTTGCCGGTGGCGCCCTTCGGTGCCACGACCTCGGCGGTCATCTCCACCGGGGTGTCGTACCCGGGCAGGCGCACGGGGTCGAGGTCGTACCGTCCGGTGACCGTGCGGTACGAGCCGGGCTTGCCCGGGTCGACGCCGTTCGCCGGTGCCTGCGCGGGCGGCCGGGCCTCGCGCGAGGCGGAGTCGTGCGGGGCGTCGGCCGCCGCGTCCAGCCTGCGGCCCGCGGCCGTCACTTGAAGGTCCTTCAGCTGTTCGGGCCGCGCCGTCTCGTCGAGAGCGAGCCGGAAGGTCCGCCCGTCCCTCGCCGGCTTCGGCACGCCGAGCAGCCGGTTCCCGGTGCGGAACTCGACCCGGGCATCGCCCATGGGCACGGTCCTGGGCGCACGCCAGACCAGCTCACGCGCCCCGCCCTTCTCGCCGATCCGCCATCCCGGCGGGAGCGGGGCGTCGTCGGTCGCGCTCAACAGCCCCGCCGCGCGCGGCTGTTCCGCCTGTGCCAGTCCGGGCGAGCCCACCAGGGCCGCCACCACCGCCACGGCGGTGACACCTATTCGCCGGGCACGGTTCAATGGTCCTCTCCTCTGTACCCCGAGCGCAGACGTCCCGTCGGTCCCGGGCGCCTCTCGCGCCACGTAGGAGGGGGTGGGGTGTCCGGGGGTTGTCTTTGGAGGGGGTGCGGGTGGCGGGCGGGGGTGTGATCAAGCCAGTGCGGCCCTACCGGGCGAGCGGGCTCGGCGATCCGGTCAATGCCGCACCAGGTCGGGTCGGGCACCTACGACTTCGCCGCCGGGCCGGATTCCCGCGAGGGCGGTCCGGGGGCAGGCAGCCCGCGGCGGCACTCGGCCGGCCGAGTGGGCCGGGATCTCCCGGACCACCTTCACCGTTCTGTCACGGTCCGGGCACGCCTCACGCATCCTTCTGGCCACGCAACCGCCGTGGCCGAAAGATATGTCCTCGAATGCGGGGCCGGCCGATGCCGAACGGTGGCCCAGGGGGGTGCGATGAACACGTGGGAGGTGCCCGGGTACACCGGGTCGCTCGAACTCGGGGAAGGGGCGAGCGGGCGGGTCGTCCAGGCCGTGCACGAGGAGACCGGTGTTCCGGTCGCGGTGAAGTACCTCAGCGAGTCCCTGCGCACCCGGCCGGGCTTCGTGCACGACTTCCGCGCGGAGGCCCGGCTGCTGGGCGGTCTCGAGAGCCCGTACGTCGCCGGGCTGTACGAGTACGTGGAGAGCCCGGACGGCGCCGCCATCGTGATGGAGCTGGTCGACGGCGTCTCCCTGCGTGCGCTGCTGAAGCGCCAGGGCCCGCTCGACCCCGAGGCCGCGCTCGTCGTCCTCAAGGGCTCGTTGCTCGGGCTGGCCGACGCGCACCGGATCGGCGTCGTCCACCGGGACTACAAGCCGGAGAACGTCCTGGTCACGCCGGACGGCTGCTCCAAGCTGGTCGACTTCGGCATCGCGGTGGACGCGGGCGCCAGCTCGGGTGTGGCCGGGACCCCTTCCTACATGGCCCCCGAGCAGTGGACGGGCGCTCCGGCCTCGCCGGCCGCCGATGTGTACGCGGCGACGGCCACGTTCTTCGAATGCCTCACGGGCCGCAAGCCGTATCTCGGCGACAACCTCGCCGAACTCGCGCTCCAGCACGTCGACGCACCCGTGCCGGCCGAGGAGACCCCGGAGGCGGTACGGGACCTGGTGCGCCGCGGCCTGGCCAAGAATCCGCAGGAGCGGCCCGCACGCGCCGAGGACCTCGTCGCCGAGCTGGAGAGCGCCGCCGGCAGCGCCTACGGTCCCGACTGGGAGGAACGCGGCCGGGGCCGGCTCGCCGCCCTGGTGGCCCTGCTGCCGCTGCTCCTGCCCTCGTCCCACGAGGCTCCCCGGGGCACCACGGACACCGCTCGCACGGTCCTGCACCGTCCACCGGGGCTCGGCCGGGCGCGGTCCTGGCTGCCCGGACGGCCGGGGCTGCTCGTGTCCGCGGGTGCCGCCCTGCTGGGTCTCCTCCTGGCCCTCGGGGTCCCCTTCGACCCGGGGACCGCCGCGCAGCGGACCGCGCGGGCTCAGGCCACCACCAGCACGCGGTCCGGCCACGAGGCGGCGCCGCCCGCTGCCGCCTCGTCCTCGCCGTCCGCGTCCACCACATCCGGCGCGTCGGCCTCCCCGTCCCCCTCCCCCAGCCTGTCGTCGTCCACGGACCCGACGGCCACCGGGCCGGATGATCCCCCGGCCTCCGTCACCCCCTCCGGCGACCCGGAGAGCACCGAACCCGGCGGCCCGGCCACTGCGGCGACACCGACGACCAGCGAGCCCGCGCCGCCTGCCGCACCCTCCGTCAAGGACGTCGTGGTGTCGGCCTTCCGGCAGACGGGTCCGGCGAGCGCCACGGCCACCATCGCTGTCACCACGGACGGCACCGGCCCGGTCTCGATCACGGTGTCCTGGTTCGCGGGCCGTACGGCGGGCCCGCTGGGCGCTCAGGACGGACCGACCCAGACCTTCGAGCGCGGCGGCTCCACCCAGTACACCCTCACCGTCGACCACACCTTCCAGAACCTGGCCTGCTACTGGGCGGTCCAGGCCACCACGACCCCGGCCTCCGCCGACGGCGGCGCAGCGCAGCAGCTCCTCACGAGGCGGTGCGACCTCCGGTGACCGCACACGACGATCAGCACGCTCCCGCGCCCGACGCCGAGTACAGCGCCACGGTGCTGGCCAGTCACTGGATTCAGCGCCCCGGTGCGGACGAGACCCTCGTCGAGCCCACCATGGAAGGGGGCTCGACGCCGCCCGACCGCGTCGAGGGCACCGTGCTCCGTTTCGGCCCGGGCGTCACCGCCACCCTCGCGCAGCGCACCCATCGGATGCCCGCCGCCGCTGCACCGCCCGCTCCTCGGCGTCGACGGCTGCGCCGCCACACCCTGCCCGTGCTCGTCGTGCTCTGTGTCCTCGCGCTCCTCGCCTGGCAGCGGCTCGGGCAGCCGCTGCGGGTCGGCACGATCACGGTCACGGCCCGGCCGACGGCCCTCGGCTGTGACGGCACCGCGCACATCGTCGCCCTCGTCACCACCAACGGCCGCCCCGGCACACTGTCCTACCGCTGGGTTCGCAGCGACGGCACCGCCTCGGACGTCCTGGAGGAGGTGACGGTCCGGGGACAGAAGCGGGCGCGACTCCATCTGCGGTGGACGTTCCAGGGCCCAGGACATCACACCGCCCGGGCGGAGCTGCGCCTGCTGTCCGGGACCGAGCGCACGGCGGCCACCCGTTTCACGTACACGTGCCCCTGACCGCCGGAACCGGGCCACGGGCCCGGTGTCAGCGGCCGGTCTGCGGGCTGTAGGGCTGCAGGAGTTGGTCGACGGGCGCGTGGTCGTCGGTGAGCAGCGGGGCGTCGCCGGTCCAGACGTCGAGGTCGTCGCCGGTGGTGATCGTCCAGCCGGTCTTCCGGGCGTCCAGGTTCTTCTGCGTCGTACGGAGGTCGACCGGCCGTTCGGAGGCGAGCACCACCAGATTGCCGCCCTCGGAGTCGGCAGGCGGGCCCTGGCCGATGTCGGCGGGTGCGCCGAGGACGGCGACGTGCTCGAAGGTCTCGCTCAGGGTGGCCACTTCGGCCCGCGCGAAGTCCAGGTCACCGTGATCGATGAGGTTGGCCACGTACAGTCCGTCCTCGTCGAGCACCCGCCGTACGTCGGCCATCGCCTCCGCCGTGGTGAGGTGCCACGGGACGCTCACGCCTCCGAAGGCGTCGCCGACGACCAGGTCTCGGCTGCCGGTGTCCAGGCGCCGCAGACCCAGCCTGCCGTCCTCGACGCGTACGCCGATGCCGGCCTGCGGAGGCAGTCCGAGCTGCTCACGGTTGATGGCGACGACCCCGCCGTCGATCTCGGAGACGTGGCTGCGCGTTCCGGGCCGTGTGGCCGCGAGGTAGCGGGGCAGGGTGAGTCCGCCGCCGCCCAGATGATGGGCGGCCAGTGGTTCACGGTGCGCGAAGGCGGCATCCACCGCTGCCGCGATGGCGCGTACGTATGCGAATTTCAGATGCGTCGGGTCGTCGACGTCGACGTAGGAGTGCCGCAGGCCGTCCAGGACGAGGGTGCGGCCGGTGCCCCCGCCGGGGTCCGCGACGACCCGCGCGCAGTGGTACTTGGTCTCCACGTCGCAGCCCCCGGGCGCGACCGTGACACCCAGGCCCCCGGCCAGGACCACCAGGGTCAGGGCGGGGGTGCCGCTCCATCCGCGCGTTCGCCACTCGAACCACGCCGAGCCCGCCACCAGCAGTGCTCCGAGGCCGAGCAGTATCCCGCTGACCGGGAGCCGTGAGACGAGGACGAAGCCGGTGAGCACGGTGCCGACGATGGCGCCGACGGTACCGACCCCGGACAGGCGGCCGACGACCGTACCGGTCTCCGCCAGGCTGGTGAGCCGCAGCTTCGTGACGAACGGCGTCACGGCGGAGAGCAGCGCGCCCGGCACCAGGATGGTCAGGGACGCGATCACCAGGAGCACCGCCGGTGCCCATTGCGCGGTGGAGCGCAGCACCGAGGGGGTGAGCGCCACCACCGCTCCGGACACGCCGAGCGCGGGACCGATGAGCCGGCGGGGATCGACCTGGTCCGCGATGTGCCCGCCCATCCAGGAGCCGAAGGCGATGGCGGTCAGTGCGATGCCGATCACCATGGTGCTGGTCTCGAGGGTCAGGCCGAGGTAGGGAGCGAGCAGCCGCAGCGCGACGATCTCGACCACCAGGACGGCTGCGGAGGATCCGAACACCAGCAGGGCGGCGGCGCGGGGGCCCAGACCGACACGGCCCGGCGTGTGCTCGGCGACGGGCGGCGTAGACGATTCGGTCACGGGCGACATTCTTACACGCAGCACCCGGACCGAACGGTGCCGCGCGAACCCTCATCTCTCCGTCGCGCCGGGTGACTTGCGGCCGACGACGCTCACGGGGCCCGGCACGTGAGGTCATCGATCGAGTCGCCGGGCCGGCCCGGGCGGAGAGCGAAGGGTTCGGGCCGGTCAGGCCGGGCGTTCAGCACCCTCGGTCCCTTTGCACCCTTGCGTCACTTCTGGAAGCATCGAAGTGACAACACTTCCACGCAAAGAGGCCCGCGGCGCATCTCGCGCGTGTCTCCTCGGCAGCGCCGACGCCTTCGCCGCTCCGGACGCGTCCCGCCTGTCCTCCAAGGAAAGTGTCCCGGACACCTCCGCCCCGATCCAGGCCAGGAGGCGGATCATGGCCACGGCGGAAATCGCTTCCGAACGCGAGTCGGACTATCTCTCCCAGCTGACGATGGCCGCGGCGCGCTACGCGAACCGCACCGAACAGCGCGACCGGCACCGTTCCGTCCTCGACACCCGCGGCGTGCTGTACGCGGACGAGCCGGAGCGGGTCGAGAAGAGGCTCGCGCGTCTCGGTGCCGACTGGGCCATGGCGCGGGCCATCGAGCAGAACCCCACGGTGCCCGCCGGCAGCGCGGGCAGCACCCTGGGTCTGCCCCCGGAGTCCTTCACCGGTGAAGTCCTGGGTCTGGAGCGCCTGATCGGGCGCAACAACCTCACGCCGGTGGCGTTCCTGGAGGAGGGGGTGCGGGCCTCGCGTCCGGTCGGCCGGGTCACCATCAGCGGTCCGGGCGGCGGGCACGGCACCGGCTTCCTGGTCTCGTCGTCCCTGCTGCTCACCAACAACCATGTGCTGCGCGACGCGCAGGTCGCCTCACGCAGCACGGTCGCGTTCGCCTTCCAGGACGGTGTCGACGGGGATCCGCTGACGCCCGCGGTCTTCCCGCTCGATCCGGCCCGGTTCTTCGTGACCGACCGGGCGCTGGACTACAGCCTCGTCGCGGTGGCCCCGCGCGGCGCACAGGGCGAGGAGCTGTCGTCGTTCGGCCGGCTCGCCCTCACTGACGCACAAGGAAAGGCCGTCATCGGGGAGTTCGTGAACATCGTGCAGCACCCGAGGGGTGAGCCGAAGCAGCTCTCGCTGCGCGACAACCAGATCGTGGACGTGCTGGAGCGGTTCCTGCACTACGAGTCCGACACCCGTGAGGGTTCCTCGGGTTCTCCGGTCTTCAACGACCAGTGGGAGGTCGTCGCGCTGCACCACTCGGCCGTTCCGCAGACCGACGCCGAGGGCCGGCCGCTGAGTGTCGGCGGCGCGGTGTGGCAACCGGAGATGGGTGAACAGCAGCTGGCCTGGCGGGCCAACGAGGGGGTGCGGATCAGCCGCGTGCTGCGTGCCCTGCACGAGACGCCGCTGACCGGTGAGGCGGCGCGGCTGCGGGACGAGGTGGCCACCGCGGGTCTGACCCCGGCTCCCTCGACCGGCCGCCCGCCGGAACTCTCCACCTCCGCGCGCCCCGACGGCGTTCTGGGCCAGGCCCCGACCATGGACGCTACGCCGGCCGAGGCCCAGCTCCGGGTTCCGGCCCGGGCGAACGGGGCGTCCGCGCAGCTCGTCGTCCCGCTGCGGATCACCGTCGCCCTCGACGGCACCCCCGCACCGCAGCCGCCGCCCGCGCCCGGGCGGCCGGACGTCGTCTCGGCGGTGGAGAAGGACATCGACGCGGCCCTGACCAACCACCGGCTGGCGCAGGAGCGTCCCTACTACGACCGGCAGGCCGACGCCGTGGCGCGCGAGGCCTACTACGCGAACGTCCGTGCCGACGACGGTGACGTACTACGCCGCGCCCTGACCGAACTGCTGACCCGGACCCACGCGCCGCAGCCCCGGTACAAGCCGATGCGGCTCGTCTACCCGTGGGTCGACCTGCACGAGAACGGGCGGCTGTGCAGCATCTACTCGGGCAGGGAATTCTCCGCCGAGGAACTCATACGGGCGGACGCGGCCGTGGAGGAGGCCCGGCTGGACCGGGTGCAGGAACTGCTGCTGCACGAGCGCACGGCCGGGCCGGCCGAGTTCGAGGCGGAGTTCGACGTGCTGGAGGCCTCCATGCCGTTCAACTGCGAGCACGTGGTGCCGCAGTCGTGGTTCGGCAAGAAGGAGCCCATGCGGGGAGATCTGCACCATCTGTTCGCCTGCGAGGTCGGCTGCAACAGCTTCCGCGGCAACTTCCCGTACATCGACTTCCCCGACTTCGACGAAGCGGTCCGGGGCGCGTGCGGCAAGCGCGAGACCGTGGGGTTCGAGCCGGAGAAGGGCAAGGGCGTGGTGGCCCGGGCCACCCTGTACTTCCTGATCCGCTATCCGGGCCAGGTCGGCGACGTCGCCCGGGAGTTCCCCCGGGAGCGGCTGCCCCTGCTGCTCCAGTGGCACGAGAGCGAGCCGGTCACCGAGTACGAGCGGCATCGCAACGCCGCCGCCGCGGAACTCCAGGGCAACCGGAACCCGCTGATAGACCACCCCGAGTGGGCCCGCACGCTCGACTTCTCCGGTGTCTGGCCCTGAGCCACCCGGCCGGACCGGGCCGGTCCCCCGTACCGGCCCACGGCGACCACCCCCTTCTGGAGCGTCCCAAGGGCGACAAGGCGGCTGAGGCCCAGGCCGTGCGACGCAGCGCCCTGCGCGGGGCCGGGCCACGTGCGGCGACCGGCCGCGCCCACGGGCCGGGGGCGTGCGGGCCTCGGCGGGCGGCCCGGGTCTGCCGCCGGCCGTCGGCGAGACCCGGCTGATCCGTTGCACGCCCCCTGGGTGCGGCTGCTGCCGAGGGACGGCTTCGAGGACGTGGGCCGCCAGGTGGTCCTGGCGCAGGTGTCGTTCGACGCGGCGGGCGCCGTCACCGGACTACCGGCGCGGCGAAGCGCAGTTGCAGCGGCTGATGCAGGAGGGGTCGGCGACACCTCGGCTCTTCGCGTCGCGAGGGGCGTCAGCGGGGCCCCAGTACCTCCAGTGCGCCGGTCTGCGTGTCGTAGCTGCGCAGTGTCGTGAGCCGGATGGACAGCGGTGGCACCGGCAGCAGATCGGGGATCCGCCGGTCGGCGAACGCGCCGGCCCGACGGGTCCGGCCGAGGGTGATGTGCGGGGCCCAGCGCCCGGGTTCGTGGAAGGGGTTGAGGGTCTCGGGCGGGCTGTCCGAAGCCACTGCCTCCCACACCCTGCGGTGCAGACCGGCCAGCGCGGAGTCGAGGTCCAGCGCCCAGGCCAGCACGGAGGTGGGCCGTTCGAAGCGGACCACACCGGTGCACCGGACCGGCAGCGGGAGGCAGGCCACCACCTCGGCGAGCTCCCAGCGGATCGGGGCGGTCAGTTCCGGGCAGGCGGCCAGCGTGAGGTGCGGGCTGTTGGTCGGGGAGCGGTGGCGCGCCTGACTGGGCAGCCCCGCGTCCGCGAGCCGCCGCCAGGCCTCCCGGACCGCTTGCTCCGCCGCCTCGTCCAACAACAGCTCGACCGTGCGCACCGCGGCAGCCTACCGGCGATCACCTGCGCGGTGACGACCGACCGGGCCCGTCCGGCGGGCCGGGTGCCGTACACGCGGCCACCGCGTCCGGCTCCACCCGGCGGTGCGAGGGCGGGTGCGAGGACCGCTGCGCTCGGCCGGCCGGGAGAAACAGCCGTGGGGGGGGCGAGCGACGGCGACGGCGCCCGCCGTGCCGTGTCGGGGCGGCACGGCGGGCGCCGGTCGAGGAGGACTACTCGACGATCTTCAGCAGCTTGTTCGCGGTTCCCTGGGAGGGGTTGGAGATCTTGTCGGCAGTGGCGCCGTCGGTGAGGGCCTTGGCGACCTGGTCCGGTGTGGCGTCCTTGTGTCCGGCCAGGTAGACGGCCGCGGCGCCCACGACGTGGGGGGTGGCCATGGACGTGCCGGATATGGTCTTGGTGCCTTCGTCGCTGTCGTTCCAGGCGGAGGTGATGTCGGAGCCGGGGGCGTAGAGGTCGACGACCGCGCCGTAGTTGGAGAAGTCCGACTGCTTGTCGTCCTTGGTCGAGGACGCGATGGTGAGGGCTTCCTTGACACGGGCCGGGGAACCCTGCCCGGCGTCCGAGGATTCGTTGCCGGCGGCGACGGCGAAGGTGACGCCGGCGGCGACGGCCTTGCGCACGGCCTCGTCGAGGGCCTCGTCGGCGCCACCGCCCAGGCTCATGTTCGCGACGGACGGCCCCTGGTGGTTCTTGGTGACCCAGTCGATGCCGGCGACGACCTGCTCGGTGGTTCCGGAGCCGTTGTCGTCGAGCACCCGGACGGCGACGATCTTCGCCTTCTTGGCGACACCGTGGGCCTCGCCGGCGATCGTGCCGGCGACATGGGTGCCGTGCCCGTTGCCGTCGGAGGCGTCGTCGTCGTTGTCCACGGCGTCGAAGCCGGAAGCGGCCCGTCCTCCGAAGTCCTTGTGTGTGGTCCGTACGCCGGTGTCGATGACGTAGGCGGTCACGCCCTCGCCCGCGCCGTCGGGGTAGGTGTACTTGCTGTCGCCGGCGGTGTCCGCCTGGTCCAGGCGGTCGAGACCCCAGGAGGGCGGGTTGTCCTGGGTGGCGTCGATGCTGAACTTCTTGACCTGTACGACCTTGGCGACCGCCGGGTCGGCGGCGAGACGCTTGGCCTCGTCCGCCGACAGGCCGCCGGCGGAGAAGCCGTCGAGGGCGGCCGAGTACGTGCGCTTGAGTTTGCCGCCGTACTCCTTGGCGAGGTCGGACTTGTCCACCTTGTCGTCCAGCGTGACGATGAAGGCGCCCGGGACGGCTCCCTTGGCGCCGAGGCCGTACACGGTGCCCTCGGCGGGAGCGGATTCGGGAAGGATCTGCGCGTGCGCCGTCCCGATGGTCGTCAGGGTCGCGACGACAGCCGTGGCGGTGAGGACCTGCATTCTGCGTGTGAATGCGCGAGCTGACATGTGAGGGTTCTCCTCGTCGCTTTGTGGGGGGTGTGGGGGGCGGACCGGAACCGCGATCGGTCCGCCTCGAACCTGACCTATTGATGTGCGCAGATCAAGAGCTTCACGCCACTCCAGGCAGTATCAGCAGGTCGGTTGGGCCTGAACCGGCCATCTTTTCCGGCGCTTTCCTCCATCACACGCCCGACCCTCATACGGACGTTGTGTCGAGGATGTGTGACCATGCATCAGGAGTGGCGGTGGTTCCGAACAATCTGGGTAGACAGCCCCCGTTCCGCAGCAAGCGATTACCGACCGGCAACTCGTCCAATACGAAATTTCTCGCGGCTCGCGCCCCGCACAAAGAACCAGACCGATTCACCACCCCGGCCCGGGAGTTCCCCGGTGATGCCCATTCAACTTTTCCCGGCTGAGAAACGCGTCGAAGAATCCTTGAGGGAGCACGCGTTCAGGAGGGTCGCGGCGTCTGCCCCTTCGGGCATCGGAACGGTGTGGGAGGCGGGCGGGCGGTGTCCGGCTGTGAGCCAGTTGTCCAGGGCCGTGAAGGCCGTGCGGTGGCATGGCGTGAGGGGACGCAGGCGCTCCGGGTGGGTGTCGACGAGGGCGTCCGTGTGGGTGCCGCCCGCGATGCGGTAGTAGCGGTGCAGTGGGGCGCGGCCGGCCCGGCGCACCATGCGGGCGTAGACGTCGGAGTCCTGGGTGATCGGCAGCAGGACGTCCAGGGTGCCGTGCAGGGAGAACCGGGGCGGAACGAGAAGCGCACGTGTGAGCCTCCACCGTGGGGAACAGGGATACGCGGGAGGCTATGGCGGGGTGTGGCCGACACCTATGGGGGCGGCCAACACGACGCGGGGCGCCGGGGTAGCCGGTGGCACCACTGGGCGCGGCAGCGTCTCACCCGCCCCGACGGCCTGAGCCGCTCACCCGATGCCCTCAGCCCTTGGCCTCGGAATCAAGGTGTGCGAGCCCCTCTTCCCAGCGTCGTCGGCGCTCGTCCTCGGGCTGCTCCCACCAGGGGGTGCCCCGTTCACCCAGTGCGACCTTCGCCCGGTGCACGCGCGCACGCGCCGCCTTCTCGGCCGTGGCATCGCCCGCCGTCATCGCCGACCGCACCGCCCGACGAGCCGACATGAGGTGGCGTCGAAGCCGGGCGGCGGTGTCCTCCGGGACGGAAGGATCGGTGGCCCGCCACTTCCTTCCGCCGATGACGACGAAGTGACCGTCGGGGGTTGTCTCCGGTGACTGGTGTGGTTCCACGCGAATGATCCTGCCCACTCGGGGTCACCGGGTGCCCCGCGTGCTCTGCGGATCCGCTGAAAGGGTGTCACCGGATCCGCAGAGCGGGAGGTCATCGTCTGCGGGTCCAGCCGCCGCCGACGCCGGCCACCTGCAGAGCGAGGCACAGCAGTCCCAGCAGCATGACGTTCGTCGAAGAGAACACGTCGTTGGTGCTGATCTCCGCCGCGTTGATCAGAAACGCGAAGAAGAACAGCACCGCCGCGACTATGCCGAGCATGGATGGGGCTCCTCTCTCAAGGGGGTGAAGCCCGTATGCCCCGCCTCCGCCCCCGCAGTCACATGTGCGGTGTCCTGGACACGCCAGGCAGCAGGACGTGGGCCGCGACGCGCTTGCCGACCGTTTCCCGAGGACGGTCGGTGTGTCCTTCGTCGCCACCCACCGGCAGGTCAGCGGCGGCGAGGTGCTGCGTCAGGTGCCCATGACGGCGTCCCGACAGTGACGTGGCACACGGGCGGTCGCCGGCATTGGGTGTGACTTTGCGGGTATGCGCTGCCCGTGCTGGACAAGGGATCGAGGGACACGGCTAACCGTATGGACCATGAAGAGGCAGGTGAGGACCGGCATCCGCTGGCCACCAACGCCATTGCCGTGTCCGCGGCGTTCGAGGACGACACGGGCATCGCCGCGGCCCGGGACATGGCCCACACCTTCCTGACCCGGGTGCAGGCCGTACACGGCCTTCCGGTCTCCGGCCGGGCCATCGGCATGGTGCAGCTGGTGGTCAGCGAGCTGGTCACCAACGCCCGCAAGTACGCCCCCGGCCCCTGCCTGCTCACGCTCGAGATCGCCGACGGGGCCGCGCGCATCAGCGTCTGGGACAGCAACACCACCCTGCCGACGATCCTCGCGCCCGACCCCAGCCGGGTCGGGCAGCACGGCCTGGAGATCGTGGCCGCCGTCTGCGTCGGCTTCGCCATCCACCGGGAGCCGGTCGGCAAGCGCATCACCGCCGACGTCATGCTCGCCGACGACCCCGGCGGGGACCTGGCGGGCCGGCAGATGCTGTGACCCGGCGTGGCCGCACCGTCGTCCCGTGCGCGCCGTCGCCGAGGCCCCGGTCACGGGAACGACGTGACCGGGACCTGGACCTGGACCTGGACCTGGACCTGGACCTGGATCAGCGACAGCGACAGCGACAGCGACAGCGACAGCGACAGCGACAGCGACAGCTCATCGTGCCCGCCGCCGCTAGTTGCGGTACCGGAACACGATCCGGCCGCGTGTCAGGTCGTAGGGCGGGAGTTCCACCCGTACCCGGTCCTCCAGCATGATCTTGATGTAGTGCTTGCGGATCTTCCCGCTGATGTGCGCGAGCACCTGATGGCCGTTGTCGAGCTCCACCGTGAACATGGCGCTGCGCAGGCACTCGACGACCTTGCCCTCGACCTCGACGACGTTCTTGTTCCTCGTCATCGCACCAGCTCCAGGTTGCTGCTCATCGGCCGGGCGCCGATGCCCTCGAACACGGCCGAAGCCGCTCGATTGGACTCCTGGACCTCCGCCCAGGCCGCGCCGGCCCCGGAGTGGTGCAGTGTTCCCAGCGCGTGGGCCAGCAGCGCCCGCGCGATACCGCGGCGCTGCTCGGCGGCCCGGACCGCGACCAGCCCGATGCGCGGCCGTTTCACCCTCACCACCCGGATCAGCCCCAGGTAGCGGTCCGGTCCCGCGGCCACCGCGTACATGGACGGATCGACGATGGTGTCACCGTCAGGAGCGCCAACCACCTCCGCGGGCATCGACTGCCACCCGGCGGTCGCCTCGACCTCGTCACGGATCGCGCGGTCCACCGCCCGCAGCAGCGTCTCGTCCGCTTGACCGGCAGGCATGATGGTCACGCCCGCGGGTGGAAGGACGCCGTCGAGACCGGTGACCCTCGGGTCGGTCGGCACGACGTACTCCCACTCTCGGCGCCGGATCGTGAACCCGGCCCGCCGCCAGCGGGCGGTCAGTTCGGTGTCCGCCTCGTCGACCAGCGTGTACAGCGGTGCCGGCAGTTGCGCCAGCATCGCCTCGGCCAGGAGGTCGAAGGCCGCGTCGTGCCAGGCGTCGATGCTGACGAACAGCCGCCCGTCGGGGCGGTGCTGGGCATGTGCGCGGCCGACCACCAGGTCGTCGTCCAGTGCGTGCCATTGCCTGTCCGCGACGCGCGTGATCATCACGGCGTCCCCGCCCAGGCCGGATATGAAGGGCTTTGTGTTCATCGGAGTTTCCTTCCAGGAGTGCCTCGGACTCAGGCGCTCCTGGCGACACCGAACGTCAGCCGCCGGACCGTGACGGGATGAGGGAGCACCCACGGGTAACTGTGTTCACGGGGCTCACCTCCAACGACGATTGCACGGTCCACCGCGAAAGTAGCAGTGGGCCGTCGTCGTACTCAAAGTCTTTTCCGGCAAGCCGCCCTGGGGCGGTGCCGGGGCCGTCGGTGACGAGGCCCCGGCTCGCGTGGGCGTGCTTACACGCGGTCGGCCGCGATCAGGACGTACTGGAAGGAGCCGTCCCGGTAGGACTCGATGAACGCCTCCTCGATCCCGGTGACCAGCGATGACGTGGCCCGAAGCTCCCAGTAGGGCAGCGTGTCCGGGGTGAGGTCGACGATGGTCTGCGGCACGAGCCGGTTGTCGGCCATGGCGCGCAGATACTCACGGCGGGAGTGGATGTTGCACTCGAAGTGGGCGTTGATCTGGGAGACCCACTTCGACGGCTGGCCGTAACGAGGGTTCCAGCAGCCGGTGATCGTGACGTACCGGCCGCCGACCTTGAGGAAGCGGGAGTGCTCGGCGAACAGGTCGTGGAGGTCGACGTACATGCTCGACTCGTTGTTCCAGGAGGCGGCGACACTGCCCTTCTCGAAGGGGGTGTCGAGCATGTTGCACACGCGGGAGCGGACGTGGTCCTCGATACGCAGTTCTCGCGCGCGCCGGTTGCCGAAGTCGGCCTGGGTGGCGGACAGGGTGACGCCCTCTACCTTGCAGCCGAAGCGGCGGTGGGCCATGACCATGGACCCGCCGCGGCCGCAGCCGGCGTCGACGAGGGTGTCGTCGGGCCCGATGGCGCCGAGGTGGTCCAGGAGGGTCTCGGCCTGTGCCGATTCCAGGCGGTGCAGCTCCGCGATGAGCTTCTTCTCGTACTCGCTGTGCGCCGGGTCGCCGAGCGCGGAGTGGTCCACGGCGCCGATGCCGTAGTGGTGGTGGTAGAGCCCGTCCACGTCACCGAGGCGCAGGTTCACCGGTCGCGCCTCGTTGTTCCAGTAGCGGGCGATGTCCCCCTGGTACGGCGTCGCCGGGGCCGGGATCTTCGCGGTGACGGGGGCGGTCGTTTCAGTGGTCACAGAGATTTCCGTTCTTTACCAGAAGTCGGGCAGGCTGTAGCGGAAGGTGTTGGTGCGGTGCCAGTCGTGGTTGCCGTCGACCCAGGCGGCCACGCCTTTCAGGAAGCGCTGCACGACGGGCAGTGGGCATGCCGCGGCGAGTTCGGCGGCGGCGGCCTCGAAGGCGTGCATGAGTTCGTTGTGGACGTCGACGGCCTTCAGGTACGCGTCACGCTCGGGGAGTTGCTCGCGTTCCGCGATCACCACCGGCAGGTTCAGGTGCCGGCCCGGGCTGTTGAGTTCCTTGGTGTACGAGTAGAGGTCGTTGACGATGGTGGTGGCGTTGCCGGCGAGGGCGATGACCCGCTGCATGTCCGGCTGGGCGTGCAGGTCCGCGGGCAGTTCGTAGCCGCCGACGGTGTCGGTGATCGTGGGGCAGGGACGGAAGTTGTTGAACTGACGCATCGCCAGGTACTCCCACACCTCCGGGAGGTGCTCGGTCTCCGCCCAGGCGGCCTCGGCGAGGTAGCCCATGTGCAGCCGGGCCATGTCGTGCCGGTAGCGGTCGGCCTGGGAGGGCGTGGCCGCGCGGACGAAGTAGTCCATGGCGCTGCGGTAGGCCCGGCGCGGGGCGTCGGAGGTGAGCGACTCCTGCCATGCCGGCGCGTACTCGGCGGTGGTGTGGAGGTGGTCGAGCGCGGTGTGCGCGAGGAGGATGCGCCCGCCGAGTCCGACGGGCGAGCCGCCGTGGTCCTCGCAGTAGCAGTCGTCCAGCGCGTTCTCCGCGACCATCAGCCGGGTGGCCAGCATCAGGTGGTCGACGGTCGGGGCGTCGGGGTGGCAACCCACCATGTAGCGGCCGACGGAGAAGCCGTCGAACTGCCCCTCCCACTCCTTTGGATAGAGCTGGACCTCGTCCTCCGCCCAGCGCTTGATCCGGCTGCTCACCTCCGCGACGCGTACGGGGTCGGGTTCCGGGACGGGGTGGTGGTAGAGGCCGGGGACGGCTCGCCCCTCGGCGGGCGGGGCGGGAGTCGCGGGCACCTGGTCCGGGGCCGGGGGCTCGGGCCTGCGGGCCACGGACAGCGACGACGTGCCCGGTCCGGTCGGCCCGCGCAGGATCCGCTGGAGGGCGGAGTCGGCCGCGGCCGCGGCGGGCTTGTCCTGGACGGCAAGAGCGGCCGATGCCGCGGCGGGCGTGTCCCGAACGGCAGGAGCGGTCGTTGCCGCGCCGGGCGTGTCCCGTGCAGCCGCTGCCGTGGGGGGCGGTGGCGGGCTGGGGACCGGGACCGGCGGATGCAGTGCGGCGAGGAACTGCAGGGCCGTCGGCGGGGCCGGAAGGTGGTGCGCCACCGGCGCGCTCGCGTCCGGTACGGCTGCGGGCGGCGTCGGTTGCTGCCCGGGGGGTGGTGATCCGAGGGGCCCGGAGTCGGGCATCGGCGGCTCTCCTTGCTGCGATGGGGTGGGCCTGTCGCGCGGACCGGGGCTCAGTGGGGCCTGGGGGCGATCTGGACGTTCTCCAGCACGCCGAGGGCGTCGGGCAGGAGCACCGCGGCGGAGTAGTAGGTGGTGACGAGGTAGGAGATGATCGCCTGCTCGTTCATGCCCATGTACCGCACGGCGAGGCCCGGTTCGTACTCGTCCTGCAGTCCTGTCTTGTGCAGTCCGATGACGCCCTGGTTCTTCTCGCCGGTGCGCATCGCGATGATGGAGCTGGTCTGCTCCTTGGTGATCGGGATCTTGTTGCAGGGCAGGATGGGGACCCCGCGCCAGGCGGGGACGGACTGTCCGCCGAGGTCGACGTGGTCGGGGTAGAGTCCGCACGCGTTGAAGCCACGTCCGATGGCGGCGATGGTCCTGGGGTGGGCGAGGAACATCTTGGTGCCGCGCCGGCGGCAGAGCAGGTTGTCCATGTCGTCCGGGGTGGGCGGGCCGGAGTGGGGCTGGATGCGCTCCTTGAAGTCGGCGTTGTGCAGCAGCCCGAACTCGCGGTTGTTGATCAGCTCGTGTTCCTGACGCTCTCGCAGGGCCTCCACGGTGAGCCTGAGTTGCTCCTCCGTCTGGTTCATCGGCCCGTTGTAGAGGTCGGCGACCCTCGAGTGGACCCGCAGCACGGTCTGGGCCACGGAGAGTTCGTACTCGCGCGGTTCCGGTTCGTAGTCGACGAAGGTGCCCGGCAGGTCGGGCTCGCCGACGTGGCCCGCCGACATGGCGATCTCGGCCTCGCCGTGCTTGTTCTGCCGGTGCCGCGCGCGTGAGCGGTAGGTGTCGACGTGGGCCCGCAGGGTGGGCGCCGCGTCCTGGACGGCGGCGAAGTCGGCGCGGCTGAGGGTGAGGAGGGTGCCGGAGGTCTCGGCGGTGACCGTGCTGTCGTGGCAGGCGTCGGCGTCCAGCAGGGCGTGCTCGCCGAAGCGGTCGCCGTCCGCGAGGACCCCGAGGGTGATCTCGCCACCGTACCTGCCCTCGGAGGTCTGGCTGAGCCGGCCGTGGGCGATCAGATGGATGCGGTCGGCGGGGGCGCCGCGCTCGGCGAGGACGTCGCCGGCCGCGAAGTCGTGCTGGGTGCAGCGGCCGGCCAGGGCGGTGAGAACGTCCGTGTCCTCGAATCCGCGCAGCAGGGCCAGTTCACCCAGTTCCCGGGGGATCACGCGGACCGTGGCGCCCTCCTGGACGAACTCGACGCACCCGTCGCCGACGGTATGTCGCAGCCGCCGGTTGACCCGGTAGGCGCCGCCTTCGGCCTCGACCCAGGGCAGCATCCGCAGCAGCCAGCGGGAGGTGATCTCCTGCATCTGCGGGACGGACTTGGTGGTGGTGGCGAGGTTGCGGGCGGCGGCGGTGCTCAGGGACTGCTGCGGCGCGGCGCGGGTGGCACCGGTTTCCGGGATGCTGTCGACGGTCATCGGAGGTGGTTCTCCTTGCACAACGGGGCGCCCGACGCACACGGGTGCGCCGACCGGGAGACAGGGAGGAGTGGACGACGAGCGGGAGGAACCACGCGGCTCCGCCCACCGCAGAAGCTATCCACTGCGCGGGCCGTATCCACCGGGGAGAGGAGATGCTTACCTCGAAGCAGTGACAATGTGTTGAATGCGGTTTATCGGTGCGTGGGGTGAGATCGGCACCTGACCTCACGCCGAAGCCGCCGGCCCCGGGGTCGGCAGACCCCGGAACCGGCGGCATGGTGGGGGTGAGCGGCGCGGATGGTGGCGCGGCCCGCCCCGAGGGCTCAGCCCGCCGCGCTCCACCACGCGGGAGAAACGCTGAGGCTCCAGACCTCACCCGCGGGCCCCGGGGCGTGTTCGTCCGTGCGGACGAAGATCCGCACTCCGGACTCGGGCACCCGGTAACGTCGCATGTCCCCGGACGTGCCGTCCTGGTCCGGCTCGGGGTCGAGCGAGCAGCCGAGCTCGGTGATCGCGGCGGCCAGGTCCTCGAAACGCGTCGAGGAGGCGAAGGTGCCGTACGTCTCACGCAGGGCCGGCGGGACGGACGACTCGGTGTCCCACCGCAGACGGTGCACCTGCACGCTCACCCCGAAGCAGGGCCAGGCGCCGTCCTCCTCCTGGAAGGACAGCTCCACCAGCCCGTAGTCCCGGCGCAACAGGCCGCCGTCCTCGGTGTCGAGGCAGTCGGAGCCCAGCGCGGTGTCCCATGCGGCGGGCTGCGCGCCGATCCCCACGCCCAGTACGTCGCCGCGGGTGGCGACGTGGGCGTAGAAGTCCAGGTCGGACATCTACATCCTCTCCATCGCTTCGATCAGGGCCTGCAATTCGGCGGTGCGGTCGTTGCTGAACCGCCACTGCGGGTTGCGGCCTTCCTTCATGGCCTTGGCGCTGGACTCGAAGACCTCCTTGGCGCCCTTGGTCACCCTGATCATGTCAGCGCGCACCTTGGGGTCGGACTTGATCTTCGCCACGGCGGCGTCGACCTGCTTCTGCGTGGCGGTGCCGTTGCGCAGCCTGATCGCCTCGCCCCGGATGCCGCCCTGGCCGTCCGGGCGCAGTGCTACTTCCATGCCGTCCTTCATGTTGACGTGGGCGCCCTTGGTGACCCAGTCCTGGTCGACCTGGCCCACGTGGTCGATCTCGAGGCCGCACTTGTTCTTCTTGGCATTGTGGACCAGGAGGGGGGTGCTTCCGGCGAGCACGTAGTACGTGTGCGTGCCGGCGACGGTGAGGTTGTGGACCGTCTGCTCGGCGGTGCGGGTCGCGACGGCGGTGATCTCCGCCTCCGCGCCGGTGCTGGTGCGCAGCTCGGTCCCGGCGGTGAGGTCGATGGCGTCGGTCCACAGGTCCGGGCCCGGCGTCCAGAACGGGTGGCGGTCCGTCGCCGTGACCGTGTCCGTGCGCTGCCCCGCCGTGCCGTCGGTGTCCACGGTGAGGGTGATCAGGCGCTTGTGTCCCGATCCCGTGATCAGGTCGGTGACGGGCTCGGCCCGGGTGGAGCCGGTCGCGGGGTCGGTGGCCAGCACCTCGTCCCCTTCACGCACGCGCTCGATCGGCGTGGTGCTCCCGTCGCCCATGAGGACCAGGGTGCCGGCCGGGAAGCTGTTGTCGTCGGTGACGCTCCCCGCGGCGCACTTGCCCTTGCGGGCGGTCCGTACGTCGTCGCCGCCGAGGGCCTTCTTGCCCACCTTGAGCCAGCGCAGGACGACCAGCGCGCCCGTGGCCCGGTCGAAGCCGCTGAGCTCCTCGTCGGTGGCGACGTCCTTGCCCGTGATGGCCTCGACGATGCCCTTGCCGTCGCCGATGCCGGGCAGCAGGTCCAGCAGCAGTCCCATGCGCCGCTGCTGTGTGTCGGAGTCGAGCCCGGAGGTCCCGGAGCCCCAGGTGTCCTTGAGGTGCGAGAAGTCGAACTCGATGCCGGGCAGTTCCTTGAGCTTCTCGGCGCCCTTCTTGATGCCGGGCACGTGCTTGTTGAGCTCGTTCATGCCCTTGTTGGCCTGGCCGATGCCCCGGTTCATCTCGTCCATGCCCTTGTTGGCGCGGCCGATCCCCCGGTTCATCTGGTCCAGCGCGCCGTTCACGTCGCCCAGCGAGTCGTTCATGTCGTCGAGGGCGTGACTCATCTGCCCGAGACCGGCGTTGATCTTGTCGAGGTCCTCGCCCATGCCCTTGAGGCCGGTCTTGAGGGCGGTCGCCGCCTTCTGGAACTCCGGGTCGCCCACGAGCGCGGCCAGCGCGAAGATGATCTGCAGGAACGCGACGGTGACCTCGGCCATGAGCAGCAAGGTCTGGATGGTCTCGTTGACCTTCGCGAGCCGGTGGTCGACGTCAGCCTGCGCGGCGGCGTACGCGGCGCGGATCTGCTTCTCCGCCTTGGCCCGCAGGGCCGGGTCGGTGATGGCGGCGGGGTCCTGCTTGACCGCCTCCTTCAGCTCGGTGAACCCGACGAGTTCTTTGCGGAGGGTGGCGAAGTGCTGGGTGTTGTCCTTGTGCAGCTGATGGAAGGCGTACGCGGCCACCCCCACGCCCGCCCCGACCCGGATGGCCTTGTCGGCGAACTCCCGGTAGCAGGCGGGCTTTTCGAGCAGTGGCTTACCGCCGCAGCCGGAGTACCTGGCCGCGGCCTTGACGATTCCGGCGAGTTTCTCGGCCGCGGTGACGGCCGCCTGCCGTTTCTCGATGCCCTCGGCCGCCGCCGCGGTTTTCTCCCCCAGGCCCGGGCCGAACACCATCGCCAAGGCCATCAGAAATGCGACAGTGTGCCGCGTCATACGGTGTTGCATACACGTCCTACGTCGAGGGCCCGCGGATGCACGGCTGGTCGACCGTCACGCGGGCCCAGAGTCCCCGGACGAGAACTCCCCCTGAAAATTACCGAGCGGTAGCTTACTCGAGCCGCCGCACCGCCCCGGCGCGTAAGATGCTCTCCATGCAGGTGAGCCGTACATCCAGACGCGGCGGGATCGTCGTACGCCGGGCCGTCGCCCGGGACGCCAAGCGGCTCACGCGACTCGTGCGCGGCTCGCGTGCCTACGAGGGGCAGTACGCGGCGATGATCGCGGACTACCGCGTCGGGCCCGACTACGTCGAGACGCATCGGGTGTTCGTGGCCGTCGACGCCGATGACGCCGCGGGCCCGGTGCTCGGCTTCTACGCGCTGGTGCTCGTGCCGCCGGAGCTGGACCTGCTCTTCGTGGCGGACGGGTCGCAGGGCCGTGGCATCGGGCGGCTCCTCGTGGAGCACATGAGGTCCGAGGCACGCACGGCGGGACTGACCCAGGTCCGGGTGGTGTCGCATCCTCCGGCCGAGGGGTTCTACCGCAGTGTGGGCGCGCTGCCCACCGGGACCGTCCCCGCGAACCCGCCCGCCGTGGCCTGGGACCGGCCCGAGCTCCGGTTCTCGATCGGCTGATCGTCGGCCGCTGAACCCTCGGACCCGTCAGCGCGGGCCGGGCTTCTTGCCCTTCTGCTTCATGCGCGCATGTCCCGGCGCTTGATCGCGGCCTTTCGCCTTGCCCCTTGCCGCCCCCTTGGCCTTGGCCACGGGGTGGGTGGCGGGCTTTGAGCGGTCAACGGGCCGATGGTCGTGCCGCGTCGGTGCGGCGTCCGTCGGTGGCGGAGCGGAGGCGGCAGGGCCGCGCGAGGGTGGCGTGGCGGCGGCGGAGGACGGGGCGCCATGGTCGGCCGCGGTGTCGGGGCGGGTGGAAGGGGCGACCGGGTCAGGGGCCGACGGCGCCGCTTCGCCCGCGGCGTCGGGGTGGGAGAAGCCCTCGGTGACCACCAGTCCGGCGGCGACCAGGGCGGCCAGTGCGGCCGCCGCCCCTCGCGTGCGAAGGCGGCCTCGGCGGGAGGCGCGGCGGGGCGGGTCCTGAGGGAGGCTCCGGTGTGTGCTGCCTGCGCGGCCCGCGGTGGTGGGAGGTACGGCGCTGAGCACGGGCCGGGCCACGGACGCGACGGTATCGGCCGGGCTCGTTCCGGCGAGCCGGGTCAGGGTTCGGGCGCAGTCGCGGGCCGTGGGCCGAGCTTGCTCTTCCAGGCTGGTCATGTCCCGCAGGAGGCGGGCGAAGTCGTCGGGCAGGGAGTCCGGGAGGGTGGGCCTGCGGTGGAGGCGCGCTATGGCGGCCTCCAGGGGACCGCCGTCGTATTCGAGCCGCCCGGTGAGGCATTCGAGGAGGACCAGGCCGAGGGCGTAGATGTCGGCGGGCGTGCCGACGGGCCTGCCCAGCACCTGTTCGGGAGACAGATAGGCCGCGGTGCCGGTCAGGGACTCGGTGGCGGTGCGGGTGGTCGCGTCCAGCAGCCGGGAGATGCCGAAGTCCGTGAGATGGGGGCGGCCGTGGGAGTCGAGGATGATGTTGGACGGCTTGACATCCCGGTGGACGATCCCCACCTCGTGGGTGTGAGCCAGCGCTTCGGCCAGGGCGGCGCCGAGCGCCGCCGCGGCGTCGTACGCCAGGGGTCCGTCGGCAATGCGGGATTTCAGGGTGCGTCCGTCGATCAGTTGCATGACCAGGAAGGCGTCGCCGTCGTGGTGTCCGGCGTCGAAAGCGGTCACCAGCCCCGGGTGTTGCAGCCGGGCGAGGATCTCGGCCTCGCCGCGGAAGGTCTCCTCCGTGTCGAAGCCGGTGCCGGCGCGGAACACCTTCACGGCGACCGGCCGCCGCAGCCGCAGGTCGAACCCGCGGTACACGTCGGCCGCCCCACCCGATCCGATGACGTCATCCAGTCGGTAGCGGCCCGCCAGGATCCGGGCACAGCCCCGAACAGCCCGGGCGTCCCGCACCTCGCGCACCGCCACGACGATCTCCCCACTCCGCACACTCGCGCCGCAAGGCCACCCGGGGTCGAGGGGCCGCCGCACGCAGGTACCCGCCGGTCACGTCGCCACACCCCGCCCCATTCGACGGCAGCGGCCCCTGGCTCAGCTCGACAGCTCCAGTAGGCGCTGCATCAGGTGCTGTTCCCTGTCCGCGGCCTCATGGACGAGTTCTGACGCGCTGTGGAGGGAGTCCCGTGACGACGTGAGACCCGCCTCGTTCAGGAGTCCGGCCACCTCGGTCCACTTCTTCGACACCTCGCGGTAGGCGTCCGAGACCTCCTGGTAGGCACCGGTGCCGGTGATCTCGGCGGTCTCGGCGAGGAACTCCGCCCACATGGTGCGGAACAGGCCGCCGCCGGTTCCGGCGTCCTCCATGATCGTGCAGATCTCGGGGAGGCTGTCGGCGGGCGAGTCGAGATCGTCGAGCCACTGGGGCATCAGGTCGGCGACTTTGTGCATGCCCTTGTATCCGAAGTTGGAGATCGGTGGGTTCAGGAATTCCTCGGCCGATTTCTTGATGCCGTCGCGTGCGGCTTTGCCCAGATCGGGAAGGCCGCCCTTCGGGAGGTCGAGGGTGAAGGCGCGATTGCGGGAACTCATCGGTCCCCGGGCGTTCCGCGCTGTCTCCAGGGATTCACCGGAGGCCCATTGCAGGCCGAGCGGCCGGGTTTCGACCAGTGCGAAACGGCCGTCGTCGTGTCCGACGCAGGCGACGTAGTGGGCGGCGAACCGGAAGTCGTCGGTGGAGTAGTCGATGAAATAGCGGTCGAGTTTGAGACCGACGACGGTTCCGGATTCAAGCTCGGCCAGGAGATGTTCCCTGGCCCGCTTCACCGACGACGTCTCGTGAACGGACAGCCGCAGTTTCAGCGCGGTCGCGAGATTCTCGGTCAGCGTGTCGGGCTTGATACGGCCACCGACGAACGGGGTCGGCATCTGCTTCGTCCGCCAGTAGATGAATGACAAACCACCGGCGAGCCCGAAGATGAGCGGCTCCGACAAGTCGACGTCTCGTTGCCGCAGGAGATTCACGAGGGTGGTCGACTCGCAATGGTTCCCGACATACGGATCTTCTTCTAAAAGCGACACTTGTCCTGGTCTCCCTTCCTTCGCGTAGAGCGTAGCGCAACCCCCTGAAGTGCGATTGCGGACGCCGGAATCAGGGAGACCTTCACTCGTTCAGATTCGCGAAACCAGGAAGTTCCCGAGGAACAGATGATCCATCTCGGTCTTGAGGAAGCAGGACAGGGCATCGGTGGGCGAGCAGACGATGGGTTCTCCGGCGACGTTGAACGAGGTGTTGATCAGGCAGGGAATCCCGGTCAGCTCGGTGAACTCCCGCAGCAGCCGGGCGAGCAGGGGGTTGCTCTCCTCGGTGACCGTCTGGATCCGCGAGGTGGCGTCGACATGGCAGGCGCCCTGGATCTTCTCCTGGTACTCGGGGCGTACCGGGACCACGAAGGTCATGTAGGGCGAGGACGTCTTCTTGCCGAGTTCGAAGACCTCGGGCGCCAGGTGCTCCAGGACCACCGGGGCGAAGGGCCGGAACTGTTCGCGGTGCTTGATGCGTTCGTTGATGATGTCCTTGATGTCGGGGAACTTCGGGTTGGCCAGGATGCTGCGGTTGCCCAGGGCCCGCGGACCGTACTCCATCCGCCCCTGGAACCAGCCGATGACGCAGCGCTCCCGCATCAGGGCGGCGGCCTCCCGCGGTACGTCATCGGGGTCCAGCTCTCGCCAGACGACCTGGTCGGCGAAGTGCTGGAGGGCCGCCTGGATCTCCTGGCCGTCGTAGCTCGGGCCGAGGTACGGGGACGGGTCGACCCGGGGCGGTGTGCCGGACCGGCCGCTGGCGAACAGCGCCGCGCCGATGGCCACGCCGACGTCACTGGCACCGAAGCTGACGTCCATCCCGGTGAAGCGTGAACGCTCCAGCAGTTTGCTGTTGTTGACGCAGTTCAGGGCGAGTCCGCCCTCGAAGATCACGCGCGGCAGGTCGCTGCGGGCTTCGAGGGTCCGGATCTGGCCGGCGGTCACGGTCTCCAGCATGTGCTGGGCCGCGCTCGCCACGCGGACCCGGTAGCCGAACTCCTCCCGGCCGTCGGCGTTTCCGCCGAAGACGCGGTCGAAGAGTTCGTAGTAGGCGGGTACGGCGTTCGCCGGATATGGGATCTTGTAGGTGCCGTCGGGGCACATCTCGACCACGTGCTCAAGGAACGGATTCGGCTCCGGCGGCGGGCCGTAGCCGGCCAGTCCCATCACCTTGTACTCGTCGTTGTTCGGGACGAATCCGAGGTAGCGCGTCACCACCGAGAAGAGCATCGCCAGGGAGTGCCGCGAGTCGATGGTCATGTCGTCGAAGACCTTCACTTCGCCGTCGCGCACCTCGCCCATGATCGCCGACAGCCATTCGGCGCGGCCGTCGCTGACCAGGAACGCGGCGTCCGTGCCGCCCGAGAGGTGATATCCCGTCATCAGATGCGCGAGGTGGTGCGGGACCCGGACCAGTTTGCCGGGGTCCAGGCGGTGGCCGGTGTGCTCCAGGAAGTCGGCCTCGGTCGCGGCCTCGCTGAACATCGCGTCGTGGGTTTCCGCGAGACGCCGCAGGCGCGCGAACTTCTGCTCGACGGACGCCGTGCGGTCCTCGGTGATCTCGGCGATCATCTTGTTCAGCACGTCCTGTGAGAACTGCCAGGAAAACGCGAAGGTGTCGACGTCGTCGAAGGTGATCCCGGCCGAATCCAGGCACCAGCGCATCGCGTTGACCGGGAAACTCGAGGTCTTCTTCTCCCGGTTGAGCCGCTCCTCCTCGACGGCGGCGACCAGCTTCCCGTCGATCACGAGCGCGGCCGACGAGTCATGGCCGTACAGCAGGTGACGGTCGATGCCGGTGGCGCGAAAGAGGCGTCCGAAGATTTCCGCGGACTTGCCGAATCCGTTGTAGCCCAGAACGATCATGAGGAGCTCCTTTCGCTATGGCCAGATCGTGAGGTAGTCCGAGATCACGGTGGATCGCAGGAAGCCCGCGTCGAGCTCCGCGCCGGTCAGGTCGGCGCCGCTGAGGTCCGCGCCGTCGAGGTTCGCGCCCACGAGGCGGCAGCCGTTCAGCTCGGCCAGGATGAGGTACGCCTCGCACAGATCGGCGCCTTCGAGGTTCGCGCCCCTGAGGTCCGCGGAGATCAGATACGACTCGGTCAGCACGGCGTCGGTGAAGTCCGCGTCGGCGAGTTCGGCGCCCTGGAGGTCGGCGCCGTGCAGCATCGCCTTGCGCAGATCGGGACGGAAGGGGCCCTGCGCCCGGCGCCGGCGGGCGTGCTCGTTCCAGCGCCGGGGGCCCTGGAGCAGTACGGTCTCGTCCTCGGTGGGCATGTCTCGACCTCGCGTCTACAGGGTGGTGAGCGCGGTGAGCGCCCGCTTCTCGACGTCCATCGCGGACCGTGCCGTGTCCGCCACGGCGTCCACCAGCGTCTTGAGGTCGTCGCGGGCGGGGGCGGCCCCCGCGCCCAGCAGTGCGGATCCCAGGTTCGACCAGAGCCGTCCGCTGTCGTGGAACCGGTCGGCCGCCTCTGCGTAGCGCGCTTCGCCGGTGCTGTCGGCGACCCGCGTCAGATAGCGGCCGATCATCGGGCGGAACAGCCCGCCGCCGGTGCCGAAGGACTCGATCTGCCGGCCCAGGTGCAGCAGTTGACGCGCCAGGGCGTCGGTGCGCACCACGCGGCCGGACAGGTCCACGTCCTCGACCTCGCCGTGCTTGGTCTGCGGCCAGGACGCCGCAGTCGTGGCCAGCAGTCTCATCCCGGGGATGCCCAGGTTGCGGCTGCCCGGCTTGAGGACCTCCCGGCACAGGGTGCGCACCGCCACCGGCCCCACACGCTCCAGTTGGGGAGTGCGCCGCGGCATGCCGAGGACGTAGACCTTCCAGTCCGGGTTGAGCGGCGGCGAGTTGCGGCTGGACCGGGCCGCCTGCAGCTCGGCCGCGCTCACGCGTACGAGGTCGTCGAACGCCGGATCCGACACCTCGAAGGCGTCGGTGCCGAGCGGGCGGACGACGTTGACGAAGTAGCCCCCGAAGGAGGTGCGGCCCTCGAGATTCCAGTACGGAAGCAGGCCGAGGTCGACCCGGGTCAGGACGGCGGGTGCCGCTGCGAGCAGCTCGGCGAGGCCGTCGGCGGACTTCGGCGTGTGCGCGGCGACCTCCACGCCCATCAGCCGGGCCGCTCGCAGCGGCATGATCGTCTGTTTGCCGACGACGATGTCCGGGGCGGCGCCGTTCGCCGGGAAGAACGAGAAGCCGAAACCTCCGTCCAGCCCGAACACGATCTCCTCGTCGACGTCGTAGCCGCCGGCCGCGAGGACGGCGCGTTGGCAGGCCGACTCGCAGTGGGTGCCCCGCCGGTGGGCGTAGCGGCCGGTGTCGTTCATCGCGTCACCCCTGTCCCAGTTCCATCAAGGACCGGCGCAGTGGCGGGTCCATCTTCTCCACCGCGTACCGGAACGTGTCGCGGGGCATCTCGCTGTGCCAGGTGCGCAGGAACGCGGCCACCTCGTCGGGATGGACCTCGGCGGTGACCTTGAGCAGCCAGCCCGAGCCCTTCCGCACATAGGTGTCGTCGTCGTGCATCAGCCGGACGCAGTTGTCGAGGACGTGCGTCAGCGGCAGTTCGAAGACCGTCCGGCCCACCGTGCGCCGGACGAACTTCACGACGGCCACGTTGGCGGCGCGTCTGGCCCACGGGGAGGCGGACTCGGTCCAGCTCCGGGTCCGCGGGATCAGCTCCAGGTGCCCGAGGAAGAACGGGTACAGCAGCTTCAGGCACATGTCGTCGCACTGCGCCCAGTTGGACACATAGGTCTCCAGCCAGTGCCGGCAGCGGTCCAGGAACTCCTCGCCGAGTCCGGTCCTGGCGACCTTGTGCAGGACCGCGAAGCCCAGGAGCACCTCCTCGTGGTACTCGGCGCGGGCCAGCAGTTCCTCCGCGAGGAGCAGCCGTGTCGCCGCGGGTGTGTCGCGCCGGTCCCGGAAGTAGTCGGTGGCGATCTTCGCGACCTCGGCGTTGCCGACGCCGAGGGCCCGGATCTCGTGCGGGAAGTAGCGCTGTGTGCGCACCGCGAAGTCCGGGTCGGCCCGGGCCGCGAGGGTCTTGGACAGTTCGTGCGCGGCGGTTGGAACATTGATCACTTGGTGCCGATCGTGAGTTTGAGCGGCTGGGCGGGCAGCGGCTTCGGTGCGCGTTCCAGCCGGGGCTTGCCTTGCATGACGTACTCGTACTCCTGGTGCATGTCGGCGACGGCCTGGACGGTCTCCCTCGAACGGTCCGTCAGGTTCTGCCCGCCCAGGCCCCACCACAGGTACCAGTTCTTGTGGCTGAGGTAGGCGTCACGGACGAAGTCGAGCGTGTCCCGGTCGGCGAGGATCGCCGGCTCCACGTAGAAGGCGGGGACGAACGTGCCCTGGCCCTCACTCAGGATCCCGGCCTTGACGGCCTGGCGCTGAAGCTTGGTGCCGCTGAGGATGCGGATGCCGAGGTTGGCGTAGATCTGGGCCGGGTTCAGATACTTCTCGGTGAAGCGGATCGACTCCCTCAGCGCCTCGGGCGTCTCCCCCGGCCCGCCGAGGAAGATGCAGTGGGTGTGCTCGATGGGGCTGGCGGTGAAGAGGCGGTCGATCTCCAGGACCCTGGCCATGTCGAAGCCCTTCATCAGGTCCGCCAGAGCCTCGTCGGTGAGGGCGTCGGTGCCGAGGTCCACCCGGATGCAGCCGGCCGCGTGCAGCAGTTTCACGAACTCCGGTGTGACCGCGTTGGGCGTCAGCTGGCAGTACCAGGGCACGTCGAGCTTGGCGCGGATCATCTCCTCGCACACCTCGGCGGCGTACTCCATGGGGTAGTTGAAGGTCGCGTCGACGATCTCGAACTCCCGCACGGCCGGGTTCTCCGCCATGGCCCGCTGGATCTCGCCGACGACCTCCGCCGGTTCCTTGAAGCGGTCGCCCTTGCCCTCGGTCTTGCGGATGATGCAGTAGGAGCAGAACAGCTTGCAGCCCCGTTTGGTCTGCAGGGTCTCGATGGCCGGCTGGTGGTCACGGGTGAGGTCGGAGGCCGCCGAGACGCCCTCCTCGAAGTACCGGGGGTCGTAGACGGACCGGTCGGGTTCGAGGGCGCCCAGGTCGAACGCCTGACTGGACTGGTTCTGGCAGAATTTGCCGTTGTCGTCGAGGTAGCAGAGCCCCGATATCGACTCCCGCCGTCCGCCGGACTCCAGGTAGTCCAGCAGCTGCACGACTCCGGCCTCGCCCTCACCCGCGATGCCGTAGTCGGGCTGGGCGTACTCGAAGAACGACAGCGGCTCGACCGAGAATCCGGAGCCGCCGAGGACGACGGTGGCGCTGGTGTACTTGCGCACGCACTGGACGATCTTCTCGGTCATCGGCCCGAAGAAGACCGGGTCGATGAACGTCAGGTTGTCCAGGTTGCGCACGGCGATGCCGACCACGTCGTAGGTCGCGGTGGTCAGTTTCTCCCGGACGGCCTTGAGCTCCCGGGACTCCCAGAGCAGGTCGAGGACGTCGACCTGGTGTCCGGCGTGCTTGAGCGCGGCGCTGATGTAGGCCATGCCGATGGGCAGCGCCGGCCGCGGTACCCGGATCTTGTTGGTGGAGATGAGCAGTACGCGCATGGGCCTTCACTCTCGTCAGGACTGCCAGTACGTCGCCGGCTGCAGATCGCCGCTCAGGGTGGCTTTGGCGCGGTAGCGGCGCATACGGTCCAGGTCGATCTCGACGACGCCGACGCCGGGCTCCTTGCCGAGGTCCACCATCCGTTCGTCGCCGTCGACGAAGTCGAATCGTTCGGCCTCCAGGAACAGCGGGTCCGCCAGGACCTGGCTGCGCCCCATGTAGCCGAACCCGGCGTACAGGTTGTTTCCGATGCCGGACGCGAACGCCACGACGCACTCGGCGTCCACGGCCCGGACCGGCAGGCGCATGTTCGCCACGTACGCGAACATCTCGGGTACCAGCGCGGAGCACACGATGATGTCGACCCCGCGGCGGCAGTACTCCCGCGCGACTTCGGGGAAGTTGATGTCGTAGCCCTGCATCAGGCCGATGCGCCCGAACCCGACGTCGAAGACGGGGTACTCGGACCCTCCGCTGAGGTAGCGGGCCTCCAGTTCGTGGCAGTGCACGCGCCGGTAGTGGCCGAGCAGGGTGCCCTCGGGGCCGCACAGCACCGACGTGCTGTAGTACTTGCCGTCACCGCCGCGCTCCAGCAGCCCGGCCACGATGTGCACGCCGGCCTGCCGCGCCTGCTCGCGCAGGAAGTCGGTCTCGGGCCCCGGGATGGTCACCGACACGTCCGAGACCTCCAGGATGTTGCCGGAGGTGGAGAACGCCTCGGGCAGGCAGATCAGGTCCGCTCCCTGCGCGACGGCCTCGCCGATGTAGTGCTCGGCGCGGCGCAGGTTCTGCGCCGGCTTGCCGAGCTTGGACTCCATCTGGACAACCGCGATCTTCGTCCCGGGCATCAGGTGCTCACCGGTTCGAGGGGACGTGAGGAGATCACCAGGCCGAGGTCCTCCTCGACGACCTGCCAGTCCGCAAGACCGGCTTCCTGGAGCAGTTCGGCCGCCTCGTCCCGGGTGTAGGCGGCCTGCAACGAACGCATGAACTCGTCGCCGCCCTCCTTCACGAACTGCAGGATGAAGGTGATGTGGCCCTCTTCGGCGTGCCGGTTCATGTCCTCGATGATCACGACGCCGTCGGGCTTGCAGATGCGGGCGCATTCCTTCAGCGTCTCGACCGGCCGGCGCCAGCGGTGCAGCGAGGAGAAGGAGAACACGATGTCGGCGGAGTCGTCCGGGAAGGGCATACGGCTCAGCTTGGCCATCTCGAACTCGACGTCGCCCGCGCTGTTGGCCCACACGGCCAGCGTCAGGTTGTCCTCGGCGACGTCGACGAGGTTCTGGTTCTCCTCCACGCCGGACACGGCCAGGTCCGGCAGTTTGCCGGCCACGTGGAGGGAGAGCAGGCCGGTGTTGAAGCCGACCTCGACGAGGTCGGTCATCCCCTCGCGGACGTTGGCCAGGATGCGGTCGCTGGGCCGCTTGTACGCCATCAGGGCGGAGCGGCGCATGCCGAGGTCGTAGAAGCGGACCTTGTCGATGTCGTCGTGCGGGGAGGGCTGCGGCACCCGGTCGGTCAGGTTCAGCAGTCGGGCCTCAGTGGTGGTCACAGCCGGCCTCCTCGTCCTTGGGCCGCGTGGTGAGCTGCAGGGGGATCGGCTGGCTGGAGATGAAGTTGGAGATGTCCGCTCCCAGGTGCTGCGGGTAGCGCCGGAACTCCGGCGAGTAGAACGCCTTGGAGATGTTGTCCAGGTAGTACCAGCCCTTCGGGCCGGTCACCTCGATGCCGTTCTCGTCGGCGGTGATGAGTTCCTTCTCGATGAGGTCGTCGATCTCGGCGCGGAACATCTCCATGAAGTCGACGCCGTGGATCCGGCGGAAGCGCTCCCGGTTGACCCGCCCGGCCTTGACGCCCAGCACCATCGACCGCCGGATCGACTCCGACTTGGTGATGTGCTTGCCCATGGAGATCGGCAGCCGTCCCTCCATCACCGTCTGGATGTAGCGGCCGATGTCGGGCTCGTTGAAGTACCAGTGATCGCGCAGGTGGCCGGTGGCGGTGGGGCCGAGCGGGATGATGGGGATGTCCTCGCTCCACGACGTCTCGCCGTACTTGGGCTGGAAGCCGGGCTTGGCGAAGCAGTCGCCGTAGTAGCCCAGGAAGCCGGCCTTGGAGAGCTTCTCCGCGGCGAACAGGAACATGTCGTCGACCACGGCCTTCTCCGGGACCGGCGGCAGCTTCCGGCGCTTGGTGGAGATCTGCGCGAACTCCATGTACGTGTAGAACGAGATGCAGGTGACCCCGAGTTCGATGGCGACATCGAGGCTGTGCTCCCAGCTCTCCATCGTCTGCCCGTTGATGCCGTGCATCAGGTCGATGTTGATGTTCTCGAAACCGCACCGCCGCAGCAGCCGGATGCTCTCCTTGAGCATCTCCGGGTCATTCGGGCGGCCGATGTTCTTCAGTTCCTCGGGGACGAAGGTCTGCACCCCGAGGCTGATGCGCCGTATGCCGCGCTCCAGCAGGACGGTGGCCTTGCGCTCGCTGATGTCGACCGGGGTGGTCTCGATGGAGAAGTCCGCGCCCTCCTCGACGTCGAAGCTGCTGAACATGTGGCCCAGCAGATCGTCGAGTTGGGGGGCGGTGAGCGCGGTCGGGGTGCCGCCGCCGATGTAGCCGAGGGTGATGACGTGGTCCTGGATGTAGGGCCGCTCGGCGTAGTTGGTGATCTCGGCCTTCAGCGCGTCGAGATAGGTGCGGGTCAGGTCCCGGTCGGTCTGGTGCTTGATGTACGGGCAGCTGAAGCAGAGCCGGTTGCAGAAGGGGATGTGGACGTACACGCCCATGGGTTTGCGTGTGAACACCTCCTCCTCGTTGACCGGTACGTGCTTGGTGGGGTACTGCCGCACCCACTCGCTGTCGCGCTCCGGGTACTCCTTCCAGAACGGCATGCTCGTGGTCGTGGTGGTGATGCTCATGCGATGTCCTCCGGTTCGACTTGGTCGACGATGGAACGGACGACGTCCGCCAGAGTGGGCTGGAAGTAGGAAGCGGAGCGCAGGGCGAGGCCGGCGGCGTGGGCCCGGGCGACCACCTCGGCCAGCGTGCCCTGGTGGTCGCCGTCGGTCAGGTCGAGCCGCACGCCCTGGTCGATGGTGCGGACGGCGCGGACCGCGCGGCCGGCCTGTGCCTGCTGCCCGGCCCAGTCGTGCAGCGGCGCGAGGTGCGCGTCGGTGAAGGCCTCCAGGATCAGGCTGGAGCGCTCGCCCCACCGGGTGACGGCGTCGAGCGAGGCGTCCTTGATCTGACGGCCCTGGTGGAGCACCACGACCGAGTCGGCCAGCGCGAGGAGTTCGTCGCGGTGGTGGCTGGCGAACAGCACGCCCACGCCGTCCTTCTTCAGGCTGCCCAGCAGTTCCAGCAGCGTCTCGCGCGCCGTCGGGTCCAGGCCGGTGGTCGGCTCGTCGAGGATCAGCAGGTCGGGGCGGTGCGCGACGGCACAGATGACGTGCAGCTTGCGCTGGCTGCCGCCGGAGAGGCTGCGCACGTACTGGTGGCGGTACCGCTCCAGGTCGGCCAGGGCGATCAGCTCCTCGTAGCGGCCGGGGTCGGCGCGCCGGAGCTTGAGCTGGTGCTTGACGTACGTCTCCACGCTGACGCCGTCCGGGAGGTCCTTGGCCTGCTGGACGTAGCCGATGTGGCGGCCGACCTGGCCCCAGCGGCGGGGCGGGGTGCCGCAGATGCGCACCTCGCCGCCCGAGGGGCGCAGCAGCCCGGCGACGAGCCGGATCAGCGTGGTCTTGCCTGCGCCGTTGGTGCCGATGATGGCCACGCCCTCGCCGGCGCCGACCGAGAAGGTGAGGGAGCGCAGGGCGAAGTCGGGGCTCACGCGGTGGTCGAGCCGGGTGACCGACAGGACCGGTGCCGTGGTGCTCGGGGTGTCAGCCATGGCCGATCCTCCTGCGGAAGGCCCAGGCGGCGATGGAGAGGGCCAGGAACGAGTAGGCCACCGCCAGCACGGACGCCCCGGTGGCGGAGACGTCGGGTGAGGTGGCGGCGCGGAAGATGTCGACGTGCACCGAGAGGGGGAGCCTTTCGAAGACCTCGCCCAGCTTGCCGAGGTTGTCGAGCGGGAAGAAGATCCCGGCGAAGTACATGAGCGGGATGACGATGATGTTCACGACGGCCGGGAAGGAGATCTCGTTGGTGTACGTGGCGATGAGGATGCCGAGCCCGGCGAAGGCCGTGCAGGCGGTGAAGAAGCCCAGGACGAACAGCGGCACCGACTCGATGCGGGCGTCGAAGACCCCGACGCCGAGCAGCAGCACCAGCACGAACTGGAACAGGCACTTGAGCACGACCCCGACGATCCGGGCGAGCAGGAACCCGGAGTACGACAGGGGCGAGAGGATCAGGTCCTCGATCGTGCGGCGGTTGCGGTCGATGATGACCGTGTAGCCGACGGTGTAGGTGCAGCTGAACATGATGCCGGCGCCGATGATGCCGGGGAAGACGAAGCCGAAGTAGTTGGCGGCGGTCGGTGCCGGACTCACCATCTGGTCCGTCGCCGCGCCGAACGCCAGCACCATCGACACCGACGTCAGCAGCGTCGACACCGCGAACAGGCGGTTGTCGAAGAACTGCCGCATGTCCATCACGACCAGCCCGAGCACGTCGCCGAGCCAGCCGGACTCCGGCTGCATACGTGTTGCCCTCATCAGGCGGGCCCCCCGTGGATCGTGGTCCAGGTCGAGCGCAGGTCGTCGTGGAAGGGCAGCCCGGCGCGGGTCTTGCGCCGCTGCCGCCAGTGGACGTCCGCGTGGATCACGGCCTCCTGGCCGCCCGGTCCGGCCTCGGCGAGGATGTCCGCGTCCTGGTCCTCGCGGGCGTCCTGCACCAGGCCGTCGACGATCATGCTGCGGCCGAGGTAGGTCATGTTCGCGAAGCGGTTCTCCCCCACGCCGCTGGCGAAGACCAGCGCGCACTCGTTGTCGGCGGCCCGGGCGCGGCACAGGGAGCGCAGGGGGTGGGAGAACGGCCCGAAGAGGTTGGCCACGCAGACGACGAGGTCGGCGTCCTGGGCGAGGTACTGCCGGCTCGCCTCGGGGAAGCGCAGGTCGTAGCTGACTTGCAGGCCGATCCGTCCGACCGGGGTGTCGATCACCTCGCCGGGCGAGCCGGTGGAGATGTACTCGGACTCGCCCGCCCACACACAGGCGCGGTGGTACCAGCCGAGCGGGTCGCCGCCGGGGCCGACGAGCACGGCCGCGTCGAAGACGTCCCGCCCGCTCGACAGCAGCACACCCGCGGCGACGTGCATCCCGAGGGTGCGGGCCTGCTCGGCGAGGAACTCGACGACCGGTCCGTCCTCGGTGGTGGCGTCGGTGCGCAGCGTCGGGAAGTTCAGGCCGGTGGCGAACGTCGCCGGCAGGCACGCCAGGTCGGTCTCGCGTTCGCGTGCGGTGGACAGCAGTTTGGCGGCCCGGGCCAGGTTCTCGTCCCGCTGTCCGGGCTCGATCCGCAGCTGGAGGGCGGCGAGCCGGGTGCGGGCGCCGCGGAATAGGCTCATCGGGGCGCCGCCTCGGCCGTGGCTTCCTTGCACGCCGCTTCCAGCACCGGCAGGAACTCGTCCACCATCGCGGGTGTCACATGCCGGGTGACGACCAGCCGCAGGGTTTCGCCGAACCGCTTCGACGTGGAGACGATCCAGCCCTTGGTCTCCAGCAGCTGTGAGATGCGGACCGCGTGCTCCATCCTGACGACCACGATGTTCAGCTGCGGTTCGGCGAACAGCTCGTGTCCGGCTGCGCGCAATCGGTCCGCCAGGTATTTCGTCACCTCGTAGTTGGTGCGGGTGAGGTCGAGGAAGCCGTCCCGTCCGAGGTGCTCGAGCACCGCGTAGGTGGACACGGCGGCGGCGCCCGGCCGGGTGCCGAGCAGGGTGTTGTGCACCGGCGTGTCGATGAAGAAGGAGTCGACGGCGAATCGTCCGGCGTCCTGTGCGCCGCGGAACAGGATGGCCCCGGCCGGGACGTTGGCCAGGCCGTACTTGTGCGGGTCGATGGTGATCGAGTCGACGCCGTCGACGGTGAAGTCGAACTGGGGCAGGTCGTGGCCGAGTTCACGGGCGAAGGGGATGATGAAGCCGCCGGTGGCCGCGTCCACGTGCAGGTGGACATCGCGTCCCGACACCACCGGCCCGATCTCGTCGACCGCGTCGACCACGCCGAACTCGCTGCTGCCCGCGGTCGCGACGACCGCGACGGTGTGCTCGCCGAGGTGCCGGGCCACCTCGGCGGCCGGCAGCCGCAGGGAGTCGTCGACCGGCACGACCACCGGGGTCAGTCCCAGCAGGCCGAAGACCTTGGTGAACGAGAAGTGCACGGTGCTGCTGACGACGACTTCGGGCCGGTCGGTCAGTCGTCCCCGGGCACGCGCCGACTCACGGGCCACGAGCATCGCGATGAGGTTCGCCTCGGTGCCACCGGACACCAGGCTCCCCGACCCGCCGGGGTTGCCCAGCAGGTCGAGCAGCAGCTCGACGACCTTGCGCTCGATCCGTTTGGTGCCGCGGAAGATGCGCACGTCGCCGAGGTTGGTGTGGGCCGCGGCGGTCGCCATCTCGACGCCGAGGGGGTGGGGGTCGGTGCAGATGGAGTTGAGCACCCTGCTCCAGGGCACGTCGTCGGCCATCTCCGTGGCGATCCGCCGCCGGACGTCGGCGGCGGAGGCACCGGTGTCGCGCATCTCAACTCACCTGCGCCGTCAGGTCGGTGTACAGCTCCGTGCGGCGCGCCCACAGCCCGAACCAGAGGGTCTGCTGGAAGCGCAGGTCGGGTTCGCGCAGGTGCCGGATCCTCTCGACGTCCCAGGGCGCCTCGATGACACCCTCGTCGGTGCCCGCCTCGGCGACGAAGCCCTCGGGCGCGGCCACGGCGCTGCCCCCGCCGCAGCGCTCGCTCAGCGAGCCGGCGAAGGCGACCGCGACGGTGTTGAGGGTCGCGATGCCCCACACCGCCGCGCGCTGCGAGGCCTGTTGCCTGCCGTCGAGGGACCCGGCGACCAGCAGCAGCTCGGCGCCGGCCAGGCAGGCGATGCGCGGCGGTTCGACCAGCCAGAAGTCGGGGCCGAGGAGGATCCCGACCCGGCCGAACGGCGTCTCGACGACGGGGAAGTCGTCCCCGGTGCCGGTCGTCCCGTCGGGCAGGACGGGGCGCTCCACACGGGCGCGTTCCGCGCCGGTCGGATCCAGGAGCCTGGTCACCTGCGTCAGCCCGCCGCCCGGCCGGGTCTCCGCCCACGAGCCGGTGAGCACGTAGGTGCCGCGGGTCCGGGCCAGTGCCGTCAGGCGGTCCAGGCACCGCTCGCGCAGGTGCCGGGGCAGCTCCCGGACGTCGCCGCCGCTGGTGAACGCGTTCTCGGGCAGGACGACGAACGACGCCTCGTCGGTCACCCGGCTGTCGAGGTCGTCGAGTACGGCGGAGGCCGTCGCCTCGGGGGTCGCCCGGCGGGGGTGCTGCGCTACGAAGATGGTCACGAACGAGTCCCCTCATGTGTGCTGGTAGCGGCGGCGGGCCTGCCCCGGTCCGGGCCGCCGCCCCCGGTCAGGCTGGCCCGCAGCTCGGCGGCGAGGTCCCGGTCCGCTCCGGCGTACGGGGTGAGCAGCGCCTGGTAGGCGTGGGGCCTGCGCAGTTGCTGCCAGCGGCGGCCGTCGCCGTCCGCGGGCTCCTCGATGTCGACGACGAGGGTCTCCGGCTCGTCGCTGCCGGCCTGCGCGAGCACGCCCTCGGGGCTGGCGACCAGGCTGGTTCCGGCGAAGTGGATCTCCACGATCCGGTCGCCGCGTTTGCCGCGGACGACGCCGACCGAGCTGGCGTAGACGATGTTGACGTCGTTCAGGTACGCCGCCGTGCGCAGGGCGTTGACCATGAGCGGCTGGTTCTGGCCCAGTGTGCCGCCCGGTACGAAGATCGTGCGTGCACCGGCCAGCGCCAGCATCCGGACGACCTCGGGGATCCAGAAGTCGGAGCACACGGCGATGCCGATCTGCCCGAACTCGGTCGACAGCACGCCGAGCGCGTCGGTCTGGCGGCACACCACCATCTCGTTGCCGAAGGGGTGTGCCTTGACGGCGCGTCCGGTGATGACGCCCTGCCGGCCGATGAGCAGGGACGTGTTGCGGTACATGCCGTCCTGGAGGTCCTCGACCAGCGAGCCCAGCAGGATGTGGGTGTTGAGCTTGCGGGCCAGGGACTGGAAGCCGTCGACGATCGGCCCCGGTATCGGGGTGTCGGTGAGTCCCTTCAGCCCGTCCTGCCCGGGCATGTACCACGGCGGGCCGAGCAGGAACTCGGGAAAGCACACCAGGTCGATGTCGCCGGCCGCGCAGGCGTCCTCGATCGCCTGGTAGGCGTTGCGCAGGCCGTCTTCGTGATCGTCGACCCACTGGGTCTGTACTACCGCTACCCTCATGCGTCTTGTCTCCTCGGGGTGCCACCGGGTGGATGGGCCGCGGCGATCGCGTGCCGCGGCGGGGTGCGGGTCATGACGGTGCGGTACTCCAGTCCGGTACGCCGACGATCGTGACCTCGGCCCGGACGCCGAGCGCCTCGTCGATGCCGCCGCGGATCGCGCGCCGCATCGCGTCCGTGTCCACCGCGTCGGAGTCGGCCACGGCGCAGGTCACGTGGAAGGCGCCGGCCCGGACGGCGCAGGCGAAGGGCGGTGCGAGCCTGCGGTGGCCGAACACGATCCGCTCCACGTCCAGCGCCGTGACCAGCCCGTCCGGTCCGCGTACCGCCGAGGCCATGCCGCCGAGCGGCACCATGACCCGGCTCGGGGAACCGCAGTCGCAGCGGCGGTCCGCCGGCCACAGCTCGACGGCCTCACCGGTGGGTGAGCCGTCCAGGATCAGCTCGCCGCGCGGCCCGCCGCGGACCTCCGCCCGCAGCCGGTGGTCGCACAGATGCAGTGCGCCCAGATCGCAGGCGACGGCGACCGTCGGTGTCGACGGCGTCCCGTACAGCGCGGAGGTCCTCGCCGCCCAGGCGGCGCCGATGCGGTCGAGGCGCTCGGCGGAGCAGGCCTCCCCCACGCTGACGATGGTCCGGACCGTGGAGTCCGCCGGGCGCTTGCCCAGGGACGCCGCGAGACCCGCGAGCTCCGCGGCGAAGCTCGGCGAGCACACCAGGGCGGTCACCTCGTACTGCTCGATCAGCCCGAGCAGCCGCGGCATCGGGCAGATGGTCCCGCTGGTCCCGACGCTGATCACCGAGGCGCCGACCATCTCGATCACGCGGTCCACCTCGGCGCCGATGAACGACAGTTCGTACGGCACGGCCGAGACGACGACGTCGTCCTCGGTCAGCAGCCGGCCCAGTGCCAGGGTCAGGTCGATCTGGTTGCGGATCCACTCCTCACGGGTCAGCACGATCGGCTGTGATCCGCCGGAGGGGTCGGCCCGCTCGCCGTACCGCGCAGGCGGGGCGTCGCGGCCGTCCACCGTGGTGCGGGGGTCCCGGGTGAGCAGTTCCAGGAACTGTTCGTAGTGCGTCGCGAGGGGTGTGGTCGTGGTCACCTGGCCTCCGCTTCCCGGGCGAACCGGCGCCACCCGTATTCGTCGAGAGCGCTGTCGCCCCGTTCGGCCCGCAGCAGGGGCCGGCGGTCGGTGCCGCCCTCCATGTCGACGCTGACGACCGTCGCCAGGACGAACTCGTGGTCGCCGATCCGGTACGTCGACTTCAGGCTGCAGTCGATGGTGCCCACGGCGCCGGAGAGGCGCGGGCAGCCGTTGGTGGAGGGCGTCCACGCCAGGGCGTCGAAGCGGTTGTCCGGCCGGCCCTGTGAGAAGGCGTCGGACACCTCGTGCTGGTCCTCGCCGAGGATGTTGACGCAGAACCGGCCGGTCTCGGCGATGGCGTTCCAGCTGGTGCTGCCCGAGCGCACCAGGAAGCCGATCAGGGCGAGTTCGTCGGAGACGACGGTCAGGGAGCCGATCACCAGTCCGTACGGTGTCGGCCCGTTCCGTTCGGACTGCCGTGCCGTACCGGCGACCACCGTGACGGCCCTCGGCAGCAGCTCGCCGATGATCCCGAGGTCCGGTGCCGTACTCGGCCGAGCGGGTGCGGCGGGTTCGGGCAGGGGTGTCGCCGCGGCGGGTTCGTCGCGCAGCCGGCGCAGGAACCGGCCGGTGACGCTCTCCGTGTTGTCCGCGAGGTCCTCCGGTGTCCCGCTGTGCACCACCCGGCCGCCCTCGCCGCCGGCGCCGGGGCCCAGGTCGATCACCCAGTCGGCGATGCTGATCACCTTCAGGTCGTGCTCGATGACCACGATGGTGTTGCCGGTGGAGATCAGGCGCTCGAAGAGGGCCAGGAGGTGGCGGATGTCGGCGGCGTGCAGGCCGCGCGTCGGCTCGTCGAAGATGAACAGCGTGCGGCTGCGGCGCTGTTTGAGCAGTTCGCCGGCCAGGTTGAGCCGCTGCGCCTCGCCGCCGGACAGGGTGGTCGTCGAGCAGCCGAGTTGCAGATAGCCGAGGCCGAACTCGTGGAGCACGCCGAGTGCTTGTACGACCTTGGGGCTGCTGGTGGCGTCGAACCAGTCGAGTGCGTCCTCGACGGTCATCGACAGCACGTCGTGGATGTTCTTGCCGCCGAGGCGCACTTCGAGGACGTGCTCCTGGAACCGCCGGCCCTCGCACTCGGGGCAGACGATGAACTCGCTCTTGAACAGGGTCATCTCGATCTCGGCCAGCCCGAGCCCCTTGCAGGCCTCGCACCGTCCACCGGCGACGTTCGGGCTGAACTCGCCTCGTCCGAGGCCCCGTTCGACCGCGTCGGCGCCGGCCGCGAAGGCGTCGCGGATGTGGTCGCTGATGCCGATGTAGGTGACGAGGGTGCTGCGGCTGGAGCGGCCGATCGGCCGCTGCTCGACGTAGATGACGTCGTCCAGGGCGTCGGCTCCCCGGATGCCGGTGCTCGTGTCCGTCGCGCCCGCCGCCCGCTGGGCGATGGCCCGGGAGACCGCCGTGTGGATGCCGGCCACCAGGGAGCTCTTGCCCGCGCCGGACACACCGGAGACGCAGGTGAGCCCGCCGAGCGGGAAGGTCGCGGTCTGGTCGACCACGTTGTTGCGGGTGATGCCGCGCACGTCGAGCCAGGTGGCGTCGGCGAGTGCGGCCCGCGCCCGGGTCGGCCCGCCGGAGCGCATCGCGGTCGCCGTCGGTGAGTCGCCGGAGTTCAGCAGGTCGGCGAAGCGGCCCTCGAAGACGAGCTCGCCACCGCGTGAACCGGCCCCGGGTCCCAGTTCGACGATCCAGTCGGCGGCACGGATCACCGACTCGTCGTGCTCGATGACGATGACGGTGTTCCCGAGATCGCGCAGCCGCCGCAGCGAGGTGAGGATCTTGCCGGTGTCGGCCTCGTGCAGACCGGCGGTCGGTTCGTCCAGGACGTACATGACGCCGGTCAGGTCGCTGGCCAGGTGCTGCGCGAGCAGCAGCCGTTGCAGTTCGCCGCCGGAGAGGGTGACGACCGGCCGTCGCAGTTGCAGGTGCCCGAGGCCGACGTCGTCGATGTTCGCGCTCTGTTTGACGATCGCGGAGGCGAGTTCACGCACCTGCGCGGGCACGGCGCCGGAGGCGAGTCCGTCGCGCAACCGGGTGATGGAGCCCGACAGTTCGTCGCTCTGGAAGTCGTGGAAGGTGTGCCCGGCCACGGTCGCCCTGAGCGACTCGGGGCGCAGCCGTCCGCCGCCGCAGCCGGGGCAGACTTCCCGCCCGAGGTAGTTGGTGAAGGCGTTCTTGCGGGCGGCCGACGACGCGTTGCGGTAGGCGCGCTCCAGGAAGCCCAGGATGCCCTCGAAGCGGAAGTCGTTGGTGACCTTGCGGATCTTGAGCGTGTAGATCGTGTCCGAGCCGTGCAGCACGCGTTCGGTCTGCTCCGGGCTGAGCTTCTCGAACGGCAGGGAGAGGTCCAGGCCGATGTCCGCGGCCATCGCCTCGAAGGCCTTGCGCACGTTGGGGACGGCGAAGGTCCCCGGGTCGGCTCCGTCCCAGATCTCGGTGAGCGTCTTCGACCGGTCCGGGATGATCTTGTCCAGTGCGAAGCCGACGAGTTCGCCGATGCCGTCGCACTGGAGGCACTTGCCCTCCTTACGGTTCGGGCTGAAGTGTTTCGCGGAGTGCGGTTCGGCGAAGCAGCCGCAGTCGTCGCAGAACAGGTCCGGGCCGGTCGGGCCGAGACAGGCCGGGCACACCGGCCGCGAACCGGCGCCGAACAGCAGCCGGTACAGCCCGTCGAGGCCGGTGAGGGTGCCGACGGTCGAGCGGGGGTTGGAGTAGCCGCCGTCGCGCTGGCGCAGGGCCACCGGTGGCTGGGTCCCGGCGATCCGGTCGAACTGGTAGTCGCCGTCACCCATGTCGAGGGACTTGCTGGACAGGGCGCCCAGGTAGAGCGTCTTGGAGTGTTCGAAGAGGGTGTCGATGACCAGGGACGACTTGCCCGACCCCGAGACGCCCGCGGCGACGACCAGCTTGCCCTTGGGGAAGGAGACGTCGACCGACTTGAGGTTGTGGGTCGTGACGCCTTCGAGCCGGATGCTGTCGAGACTCATGGGGTGTCGTTCCGCCCTTCGGCCAGGTCGCGGGCCTGGGTTTCGCAGCGTCGCAGGTCGGGATAGCGGGCATAGAGCATCGAGCGGACCCGGGCGGGGTCGCCGCGGTTCCACGTCTCGTAGAGCTCCTGGCGCATCCCGAAGCGGTCGACGGCGAGATCGGCGGCCAGACGGAAGATCCGGGACTTCTCGTCCACGCTCGTCTCGCGCCCGCACATGTAGGTGTCCAGCACCGCGCGCAGCTCGGAGGTGCCCAGATCGGCCTCCGAGGGCTGCATGATCAGGCCCGAGGCGCCGATCTGCCGGATGATCTCCGAGCCCCGCGTCGAGAAGCGTCCGGCGACCGCGTCGAGCGCCGCCGTCGAGCCGGGGGCGAGCAGGCCCGAGGAGGTGGGCCGGCTCTCGGCGTCGATCGCGGCCAGGCCGAGCCGGACGATCTCGACGTACGAGGTGAGCTCGCCGAGGAGGTCGGTGACCTGCCGGAACGTGTCTACGCCGATCGCCTGGGCGAGCAGTGACGCGACCCCGAGCATGGTGCGCAGCCGGTGGTAGTAGCGCACCTGGCCGGTGTAGAGCGACCATTTGTTCAGCTCGCCGAATCCGCGGACGGCGGCCTGGGAGTCGTCGAGCAGGAAGACCCGGTCCATCGGGATGAACACGTCGTCGAACACCAGCATGGCGTCCTGCTCGTCGTAGCGCGAGGCGAGGCCGCCGGAGCCCTCGGCGTACGACGTGCGGCACAGGACGCGCAGGCCCGGCGTGGCGAGCGGAGCGGCGAACCAGCAGACGTAACTGGGGTCCTCGCGCAGGTAGTTGGCGGGTGAGAGGTAGATGAGCACCTCGTGCGCGTACGGCGCCAGGGTGGCGATCTGTTTGGCTCCCCGCACGACGATGCCGTCGGCGCCGCGCCGCACCACCCGCAGGCCCAGTTCCGGCCGGTCGGCGGGGGTGGCGGAGCGGTCGATCTGCGGGTCGCCCAGCCCGTGGGTCAGCGTGAGGTCGTTCTCCCGGCAGTAGTGGTAGTAGTTCTCCGCGTTGCGCCCGAACTCGGGGTCGACCTCGGCCAGTTGGAAGCGGTAGTCGTACAGGCCGACCACGACGTTCGACATGAAGTCGGGTATCCGGGAGAGCTGGCCGTAGGAGGCCTCGGCCCATCGGTGGGAGTTGGCCCATTTGCGGGCGAGGTCGTCCCGGTCGGCCGGTGCCAGGTACGACAGGCTGACGTGCCGGCCGGAGGTGTCCGACCGGTGGAGCATCTCGGCCACGCGGTCGGGCCGGTGCTGGGCGTCGTAAAGGCCGGCCAGCGTGGACAGCATGGGCCGGAACCCCGGGTCGCCGGTCACGTCGACCCGGCGTCCCTCGCACCAGACCTCCCGCTCGTCCTTGAGGCTGGAGATGTACTCGTCCCCTCGCCAGGCGCCGCCGGAGGTGCCCGGCAGGAGGGCCGTGTCGTCGGTGGGCTTGTCCGAGGCTGTGGATCCTGTGGTGGTCACCGTCCGCGCTCCTACGGGTTCCGCTCGGCCGCACCGGACCGGAACGGCTGGTAGCTCTGCTCTTGCACCTGGGGGAAGTACTCGCGTGTCGCCTCGCCGACGACCCGCATCAGCTCGGAGTCCAGGGAGCTGGGGTCGGTGATGAGCTTGACCATGGGCGAGTCCGGCACGGCGTTCGTCAGGGGCGTGCGGCGTGCCCGGTGGATCGTGGCCAGGGAGTGCTGGGCGTTGGCCGCGTCGCGCATCTTGTAGACCGCCTGCGGCCCGTCCGGGATGCCGATCATGGATTTGGTGCCGCCGCTGCCCAGGCAGTTGCGGGGCATGTGCAGATGCTCGTGGCGCCACTGCTGGTGGGCGGAGTGCAGCTTGAACGCCTGGTCGACCACGGTGTGCCGGAGCCAGCCTTCCGGGTCGTCGTGGCGGCGTGTGTCGATGTCCCGGACGGTCTCCTCCAGCGATGCCCCGCCGAGCGAGTCCAGCCAGGCTTCGAGGTCGTTCCACATGTGCTTGAACAGGTCCCGGAACATGTGCTGCTTGATCGACAGCGAGTGCGTACCGCTCGCGGGGCCCAGATTGGTCCGGAACTCGTGGTACTCCCCGGTGGCCAGGTGTTCGGCCATCACCCGCTGTGCGTCGACCACCGGGTCGAGCAGTTCCCGGCAGGCCGCGAGGTGCTGTGCCGCCCGGCTCAGCTCCGAGGCGCGGATGGCCCGGATCGCCACCTCCAGGTGGTCGTTCGCCTCGGCGCAGAGGATCTCCGGGACCTGGTGGAGGGCGACGAACTCGCCGTGCAGGGTGTCCGCGTTCAGCTCGGTCGCGGCGACCGCGCGTGCCAGTGTCTCCGCGGAGATCAGCTCGTCGGTGCTCCGGCTCACCCCGATGGGCACGGCGGTGAGGTCGCTCTCCCACTTGGTGGCGTCGTGGCAGCCGACCCGGATGCCGTGCAGCAGGCGGTAGAGCGAGTCGTCGATGCTCCGGGTGGCGATGGTGGTCCGGGTCAGCTCGGGTGCGCCGGCCAGCAGCGAGCCCTTGGCGACGTCCTCGAGGCCGCGGAGCGCGTCGACATAGGCCGCGTAACCGGCGGACTCGGAGATGCTCACGGCCGTGGCCCCCGCGGACACGCCGGCTCCGTAGATGCCGCGGGCACCGAACATCACCGTGCCGAGCCCGCGCAGCAGCCGGTGGAACCCGACGGCCCACTGGACGTAGCGGGAGGCGGTGGGGATGTCGTCGGCCAGCAGGCGGGCCTGGGTCCGGTTCGCCAGCCGTGCCAGGTTGAGCAGACACACCTCGGAGGCCTGGAGGACGGCGCACACGGTCGAGTCGTACGTGCCCTCCTCGACTCCTCGTGCGGCTCGCGCCTCGCCGAGCAGGTCGATGCGGTGCAACTGGTCGTAGCTCTCGGCCACCGGCCCCAGTGCGGTCATCTGCCGTCGGCCGGCGCACATGTCGGTTGTTACTGGATCGTCCAGGCTTGACATTGCGCCATCACTCCCCGCTGGGTGCCGCTGAGTACCGGATCGATTCGGTGGGGCAGGATTCGAATGCGTCGAGGACCCGTTCCAGCTCGTCGGGTGTCTCGGGCTGTTTGCACACGTAGTGGACGTCGTTGTCGAGGTCCGCGTCGAAGTTGTCGGGTGCCAGGTCGTTGCAGAGCTTGCAGTCGATGCAGGTGTCGTCGATCTCGAAGCGCCCGTCGATCGGAATGCGCGTGGGAAGCGGCAGTTCAACCCTCACCGGCGGCCCCTCCTCCCCCGTAGGCACTGAAGTTGCGCATCGTCGGTTTGGCGGAGGTTCGCAGCGCCGTCTCGAACCGTTCGGTGTCCAGGACGCGGAACCGGGTGGGTGCGCCGAGGCGGTCACGGACCGCCGCCTCGATCGATTTCCGCGTCGCGTCGTCGGAGCCGGACGGCGGCAGGGCGATCTCCAGGGCGTCGCCCTCGATGTCGAAGGCGAAGTAGTACGGCTCGGTGGTCATGGCGCCCAGGACGATGTCCTCGACCTCAAGTTGGGAGGTCCAGCGCTTCCCGAGCGGGATCCGGTCGCCGATCCGGCCGCGGTGCTGCAACCGGCGCAGCGGGGAGCCGCAGGCGCACGGCGCCGCCTCGATCCGGCACACGTCGCCGGTGCGGTAGCGCAGCAGCGGCATGGCCCGGGCGGCCAGCGTCGTCACGGCCAGCTCGCCGACGGTGCCGTCCGGCAGCCGCTCGCCGGTTCCGGGGTCGACCACCTCGAAGAACGTCCGGGTCTCGACCAGGTGCAGTTCCCGCTCACGGCAGAACATGGCCAGGGTGTTGGTCTCGGTCATGCCGAACATCGAGTACGCGACGGCGTCCCACTGGTCGGCCAGGCGCCGCTTCTTGGCCGGTGAGGCGCCCTCCCCCGCTGTGAGGATCTTCGAGACGGCGAGGTCGCGCCGCGGGTCGATGCCGCGACGGCGGGCGATCTCGCCGAGGAACAGGGCGCGCGTGCCGGAGCACACCAGGGTGGTGGCGCCGGACCGCAGCAGGGCGTCGACCATCCGGTCCGGGGTGCAGGAGGGCGAGGCCGCGCCGAGCGGCACGATGGTGCAGCCGAGGACCTCGATGGCGCGGTCCAGGTCCTGGCCCACCCCGGCGAGTTCGTAGGGGACGGCGATGGCCGCGACGTCCCGCTCGTCCAGGACGGCGGCGAGCAGCCCGGCGACGGTGAGGTTGTTCTCCAGCCAGTCCGCCATCGTGAAGAACGCGGCGATGGGGCGCCCGTTGCCGGTGCCGGAGCTCTCGTCGAACCGGATCACCTCCCGCCGGGGCACGGCGAGCATGCCGAGCGGGTACGCGGCGGCGAGGTGTTCACGCGTCGTGAACGGAAGGGCCTCGAAGGCGTGCGGGCGGCCCTGCGCGACGGCTCGGGCGGCCGCGGCCGGGACGTGGGCGGCGTAGAAGGGTGAGTTGCGGCAGGCGTGCTCCACGGTCGCTGCGAGCGCCTCCGCGGCCCAGGCGTCGAGCGCCTGCCGGTCCAGTGAGGTGACGGCGGCGACCTTGCGCGCGAGGTCGACGCGGGAGGCGAGGGTGTCGCGCAGTGTGCCGCGCGGGTCGTGGCCGGTGGGCCGGGCGAGGGTGGTCATCGGGACGCCTCCTCCAGCCTCGCCATGGCCGTCCGCTCCTCGGCCGCCAGGGCGCTGACGATGGCGGCGGCGTCCTCGAGTGCGCGTGGGGCGCCGGCCTCGTCGGCGTCGCGCAGCAGGTTCGCCACGTCCGTCCAGCGCTTGGCGATACGGCGGTACTCGACGGCGAGTTCGTCGTAGGCCGCGACGCCGGTCAGTTCGTGCGCTTCCTCCAGGAACTGCGCCCACAGTGTCCGGAAGAGCCCGCCGCCGGTGCCGCCCTCCTCCATGCTGGTGCCGACGGCGCTCATCGCCGCCACGGGACGGTCGAGCTTGTCGTGCCACCCGCGCATCAGGGAGCCGGCCTTGGCGATCCCCTTGAAGCCCATGTTGGTGATGGGCGGGCTCAGGAAGTCCTGTGCGGCGGCCAGGATCGAGGCCCTGCATGCCTTGGCGAGGATCGACTCGTCGTATCCGCCGGGGTCGACCCGGACCGACAGGTGGCGTGAGGACATCGGCCCCTTGGCGGCGCGGGCCCGGGCCATGCTCTCCCGTGATGTCGACTGCACGCCGAGCGCGCGGGTCTCGACGACGACGAACCTGTCGTCCTCGTAGCCGATGCAGGCGACGTAGTGTGCGGCGAAGTGGTGGTTCTCCCGCGCGTAGTCGAGGTGGTAGCGGTCGAGTTTGAGGCCCACCACGTCGCCGTCGTCGAGCGCCTCGATCAGTGTGGCCTCGGCCTTCGCCGGTGAGGACGTCTCCTGGGCCCGCAGCTCCAGGGAGAGGGCGTCCGCCACGTTGCGCATGAGGTGGTCGGGTTTGACCCGGCCGGCGAGGAACGGGCTCGGCATCTGCTTCGAGTGCCAGTACAGGAACGACAGCCCTTGTCCCAGCCCGAAGATCAGCGGCTCGCTCAGCTCGATGTCGTGGTTGCGGAGCATGTTGAGCAGTGCCGTGGATTCGCAGTGTTCGCCGGAGTGCGGCGAGATCTCAATGACCGCCATCGCCGTGCCCCGTTCCGCCGCGCGGTGCCTCGTAGACGATCTCGAGCACGGATCCGCTGTCGTTGTTGCGCAGGTGCCCGTAGGTGTGGCCGAGTTCGTCCGCCTCGGTGAACGCGATGTTCTCGAGGTGGTCGACGTCCCGGTCGAGGACGTCCAGGAGGTAGCGGACGTCGGTGTCGGTGTGGACGTCGATGGCGACGTGCGACATGAGCCGTCCGCGCTCGCCGGCCGGGCGGTCCGCCCAGGGGCCGAAGCGGCGGCAGGCGAACATCTCGATGACCCGTCCGTCGGCGAGGGTGATCGAGTTCCACCATCCCGGAGTGCCGTACTGCCGGGGCGAGATGTACGACGGTCCCATCTCGACGGCTGTGATCTCGCCGGACGCCCGCAGGTCGTGCAGGTGGGCGTTCCACCCGAAGACCTCGTCGTCGTTGTCGTAGTCGCCCATGTAGACGCCGACGTGGTTGACCCCGGCGAACTTCTCGGTGACGTGGCCGGGCGCGTAGCCGCACCAGGCCGACAGGTACTGCCCGCAGTCGAGGTCCCGCCAGGTGCTCGATGTCGTGAGGAGCTCCTCCCAGGCCCGGCCGAAGGCGGCGCGGTCGGGGAAGCGCCCGTCGCGCGTGGCGGTGATGGCCGGAGAACTTCCCGCGAGTGCGTTCATGGCGCTTCCTTCCTGCCCGTGATGACGATCCCCATCTGCACTTCCGTCACGACGGCCGTGTCGAGCGCGGTGCCGCGCAGCAGTTCCTCGATCTCGCCCTTGACGTACGAGGACCGGATCGAGGTGCGAAAGCCCGGGCGCATGTCGGCCGCGATGTTCGCCTTCATGAACTGGAACGTCGTCCGGTCCACGTCCCGGCGCAGATCGGAGACGCAGTACCGGCCGCCCGGCTTGAGCACGCGGTGCATCTCCGACAGGGCGGTCGCCGGGTCCGCCCATTCGTGCAGTGAGGACGCGCTGATGACGTGGTCGAAGCGGCCGTCCTCGAACGGCAGGGCCAGGACGGTGCCGCATTCGTAGGCGCATCGCCCGGCGACGCCGTAGCCGCTCGCGTTGCTGCCGGCCCGGCGGAGCATCGCCGGTGAGATGTCGAGGCCGACGAGCCGGGCGGAGTCCTCGGCCTGGGTGAGCCATTCCAGGCCCAGGTAGCCGGGGCCGCATCCCAGTTCCAGGACCTCGCCGGAGGTGATCTCCGCCGCGAGGATGTCGTCGATCTTCTCCTGGAGCCAGCCGTTGTCCCGGATGTGGCGCTGCATCTCGTCGTATTTGAGGGCCAGTTCGTCGCCCTGGAGGCCCTCGTCGGTCTCCGGCACCCGGGCGGCGACGGTGCCTCGCGCGCTAGCCACGGTCCGGCCCCAGCCGCCGTATTCCCACTGCTACACCTCTCATCGTCGCGCTCCCCATGTGCACGTCGGAACGGTCGTTGCCCGTCAGGAGATTGACCGAGGATCTGAGCGATTCGTCGATCGAGGACTCGCCCGGATACCACCAGCCGGCGTCCGCCATCACGACGTTCGGTGCGACGGAGTCGGAGATCTTGACCGTCATGCGCACCCCGCGCGCGGCGGCCCGCGTGAAGAGGTCCACCTCGTCCCCGTCGCGCAGCCCTTCCCGCTCGGCGGTGTCCGGATGGACGGTCACCCGCGCCGTGCTCTGGCTGCGCGCGGTGGTCGGGAGTTGGTGGAACTCGGTGTTGTAGAACTGCCGCGGATGGGCGCTGGTCATCAGGTACGGCAGGGCCGGGTCCGGCTCCGGCGGCTGCCGGTGGACCGGGAACGGCTCGTAGCCCATGGCCCGCAGCCCGTGGTTCATCAGGTTCACGCGTCCGGACCGGGTGCCGAATCCGCCGTCGCGGTACTTGCGGTACCGCTTGTCGTTGCGGATGTAGCCGATCTTCGTGAACTGTTCCCAGGTGAGGTCGATGCCGGCGAGCTTGGCGTCGAGGGCGGCTTCCAGCGAGGGGTAGAAGTGCTCGCCCAGGCCCAGCCGTTCGGCGAGCTGGAGGATGATCTCTTCGTCGGAGCGGCAGCCGTCGACCGTGGCGAGCTTCTGCCGGGCCGCGATGTAGGAGTTGAACTCGACGATCTGGTCCCGCTCCAGCCAGCTCGACGTCGGCAGGACGATGTCGGCGTGGCGGGCGGTCGGCGTCATGAACAGGTCGCACACGACGAGCAGGTCCAGCTTGCTCAGCGCCTCGCGGACCAGCGCGGTGTTCTCGTGCGAGGCGAGCATGTTGCTGCCGAAGACCAGCATCGAGGTGATCGGGTACGGCGACCCGGTCACGATGGCCTCGTGCAGGTCTCCCGGCGCGACCCAGCCGGACATCGAAAGGATCTTGTGCTGTGCGCCGCCGATCCGCTTCCTGGCCTGTTCCTCGGGGAGCAGGTCCGAGCGGGGGAAGGCGCGCCGGCCCTCGATCGGCATCGGCTCCCAGATCACGTCGCCGCCGGGGGCGTCGATGTTGCCGCAGATCGCGGCGAGGATGGCGATGGCGCGGTGGGTGTCGAAGGAGTTCTCGTTCTGCGACAGACCGGTGCCGGCCTCGATGCACGCGCGTGAGGCGAGGGCGTAGGAGCGGGTGGCCTCGTGGATGAGGTCGGGGGTGAGTCCGGTGATCCGCGCGACCCGCTCGAGGTCGTACGCCTTCACATGGGCGGCGAGTTCGTCGAATCCGGAGGTGTGCGCGGTGACGAAGTCGTGGTCGTACCAGCCCTCGTCGATGACGGTCTTGATCATGCCGAGGGCCAGTGCGCAGTCGGTGCCGGGCTGGATCGGCAGGTGCAGGGCGGAGCGGGCGGCGGTCCGGGTGCGGCGGGGGTCGACGGTGATGACGCGGCTGCCGCGTTCGACGGCTCGCAGCAGCTTCACGCCGATCACGCCGTCGGAGTGGGTGCTGGGCTTGTTGCTGCCCCAGAGCAGCACGACTTCGGGGTCGCCCTCGTAGTCGCAGAAGGTGAAGGCGCCGTAGGTCATGATCGACGCCATGACCCGTGGGTAGAAGCACACATGGGCCGGGCCGGTCACGTTCGGCGTCCCGATGGCGTTGGCGAGCCGGAACACCCATTCCTGGTAGTTGCGGTCGGTGCCCTGGCCGAGGACGACGGACTCGGGTCCGTGCCGGCGGATCGTCGCGGTGAGTTCACCGGCGATCCGGTCGAGGGCGGCGTCCCAGCCGATCGGCTCGAACGTCCCCGAGCCGCGTGGGCCGGTGCGTACCAGCGGCGTCGTCAGCCGGTCCGGGCTGCGCAGCAGGTCGAGTGAGGCCTTGCCCTTGATGCAGAAGTAGCCCTCGCTCGTGGGATTGTCCGGGTCCCCGTGGATGTCGGTGGGGACGCCGTCCGTGAGTTCGACGATGGCGCCGCATCCGCCGTGGCACATACGGCAGACGGACCTGGCCCTGGTGATCGTCAAGCCGGCTCACCCGCCCGTTTGGCTGCCGGGACGAGCAGCCCTTCGAAGGCGGCCTGCTCGGCGTCGGCGATCGCGTCCATCAGGGTTGCCAGGGCTTGCAGTTGCCGTCGCCCGCCGTGCGGCCCCGGGTAGGCCATCAGCAGTTCGATGGCCTGGTCCCACTGGCGTCGGACCGCGGTGAAGTCCTCGACGAACGGGTCGAGTTCGGGGTCGTCGCAGCGCTGCCGGGCCTCCCGCAGGAACTCCCCGTAGAGGGTGCGGAAGTTCGCTCCGCCGGTTCCCGCGAAGCGCCAGAAGCGCCCGACGCCCGGCACCGTCTCGTCGGGGGCGGCGAGGGTGTCGCTCCACTCGGCGATCTCGGAGGCGGCCCGCCGCATGGCGCGTAGACCGTATCGGGGTCCGCGGTCCTCGGTCATCCGCTGTGCGGTGAGCCGGATGGCGTTCCAGATCTGTTCACGCAGGACCGCGTCGGGGTCCGTGGTCAGACGCTCCGGCAGATCCTCGACGTAGAGGTGCAGGTGGGGCGACGGCATGAAGCCCTCGTCGGAGGCGCGGGCCCGGCGCAGCGACTCCGCCGGAAGGGTCTGCGCCCCTCCTTGCTGGTCGGTGTCGACGACGTGGGCGAGGGAGTCGTCGAGCCCGTACACCGCGATGTAGTGCGAGGCGAAGTGGCTGCGGGACGAGAAGTAGTCGAGGTGGAAGATGTCGACGGACACTCCCACGACGTGTCCCGCGGCCAGCAGTCGCGTCGCCTCGGCGGAAGCGGTTTCGGGGTCGGGTGAGCGCGCTTCGCGCAAGGTCACGCCCAGGGCGGCGCAGGCGTTGCGGGACAGCTGGGCGGGCTCGATCCGGCCGGTGAGCATCGGCGCGCCGCGACCGGGCTCGGGGGCGTCCCAGTACTGGAAGTCGATCCCTTGGCCGAGGCCGAACAGCATGGCTTCGGAAATGCCGGCGCCGGCATGATGGAGCATGTTGCGCAGGGTGGTCGTCTCGCAATGAACGCCGAGCTGGGGCTGAAATGTCGCCAAGCGCATATGGCTTCCCAATCGCATGGTGCGAAGATGCCGTGAACGAGGGTGCGGCTATGCGTCGAGCAGGACTTCGTTGTATCCCTGCAGATCGAGGAATCCGGAGCCGCTGGCCAGGACCACGATCACCGGTTCGGCGTTCTCCGCGTCGGCCTTCGCCACGACGTCCAGGGCCGCGGCGACCGCGTGCGCGGCCTCGGGGGCGAGCAGCAGGCCTTCGGTCCGCAGCAGCAGCCTGCCGGCCTCCAGCGCTGTCCGCTGGTCGAAGGCGACGGCGTCCAGGACGCCCTTGTGCCGCAACAGGCTGACCAGGGCGGAGCTGTGGTGGTTGCGCAGGCCGCCGACGTGGTTGGGCGGCGGGATGAAGCTCTCGCCCATCGTGTAGCCGAGCACCTCGGGCGTGTAGCCGCCCAGGTCGGTGCGGCCGTACTCGTAGACGCCCTGGGTGAGACGGGGTGCCGCCGTGGATTCCGCGGCGAGGAAGCGGAGGTCGGCACCGTCGGCTTTGGCCCGCAGGTGCGGGCCGATGAGACCGCAGAGGTTGCTGCCGCCACCGGAGCACGCGATGAGGTGGTCGCCGCGCCCGTCGACGCCCAGGTCTTCGCCGTGGACTTCCCTGAGCTGCTGTGCGACCTCGAGTCCGAGCAGCGTCTGGTGGAGGTAGACGTGGGGCATTCCGCTGCCGGCGAGGTAGGCGGCGGAGGGGTTGTCCAGGGTGTGCTCGATCGCGTCGCTGATCGCGGTGCCGAGGCTGCCGGGGTGGTCCGGCCGCTCGCCGAGGATCCTGCGTCCGATCGCCGTGTGGTTCGACGGCGAGGGCCGGACGGTGGCCCCCAGGAGTTCCATGTAGTGGCGCCGGTAGGGCTTCTGCTCCAGCGAGCACCTGACCATGAAGATCTCGGCCCGCAGGCCGAACATCTTCGCCGCGAGCGCGACGCTCATCCCCCACTGCCCCGCCCCGGTCTCGGTGACGAGGGTGGTGCGCCCCTCCTCGGCCGCGTAGTACGCCTGGGCGATGGCGGTGTTCAGCTTGAAACTGCCGGTGGGGAGGACGTCTTCACGCTTGAGGTAGATCCTCGCGCCGGTGCCGAGGTGCTTCTCGAGCTGGTGCGCCCGGTGCAGCGGGGTCGGCCGGCCGCATTGCCGCAGCCGTTCCGCGACCGGTTCCGGTATGGCGATCCATTGTTCGTCCGAACTGTTCTGCTCGATGAGGACGCGCGGCCTGATGCCGACCGCTATTTCCGCGGCCGTGGGGCTTCCGGAATCCCTGACTTCGGGCATGGGGCCCGGCAGATCCGTCAGGAAGTTGTACCAATGGGTCGGCATACCCGGTAATGATGAACCGTCACCGGCAATACGTCGAGGCACGGGTGAATTCTCGCGCCCGACTTGGCCTGGACTATACGAAGTCACGTTCCCCCCGCACCCCGCTTCAAAATTGTGTGAGCCAGCGTACAAACCGTTCGAGCACCGCGCAACCGTTTGAAACCAAGTCGCACATTCAACAAATATCGCGGACTTCAGAAAGGCTTTTCTCACGGGCAGGCCGCGAAATACACGAGATGATCTCGGCGGAATCAAGCGGAGGCGACGAATCCGAGCCATCGCCAACGGTGTTCGGCGAAGCGGCCGGACAGCTATGCGTCAGCTTCCCGGGAATTGATCCGTTCCGTCAATGATTCCGCCAGGAGCTGCCAGCTCTCGGCATGGTGCCGCGCCAGCTCGGCGATCAGAGGTGCGCAGTGGATCGGGATGCTGCCGGCCATCGCCGCCCAGTCGTGCGGCTGCGTGGCCGAGGGGTCCAGGGTACGCAGCAGTTTCCGGCCGACCTCGGTGAACCGGAGGGAGGGGTCGGCGCGCAGACGCCGGACGGCCAGCGACAGGTCCGCGTTCGGGTTCGCGTTCCCGGCCTTGGGGCGTCTCACGAGCCCGGGGTGGCCGGCTCCGGCCCCCGCCCTGTTCGCGGTTTCGGCGCACGCCTCGGCCCTGACCCCGGCCTCCCGGGCCGGCCCGGCGCCCGGCCGGTCCTTCGGCGGTGGCTCTTCCGGCCGTGCCGGCAGCGCGCCGCGCGCCCGCTTGCGCGCGTCCTTCGCCGTGGTGAGTGAGATGCCCGCGGCACGGGCGACCTCCTGCGCGGAGGCGCCGGGGTGCGTGGCGAGGTACTCCAGCGCGCGACGGCGCCCTTCGGCCGCCGCGAGGGGGTAGGCCACCCCGTCACGCCCGACGCGCATCGCGGTCGGGTGCGGAAGTTCCGCACCCGACCGGCGCCTGAGCGCCGCGATGGTCTTGTCCGACAGGCCCACTACGCCCGCCAGCCGCCGATTGGACCACTCCGGGAAGTCGGCGAGCATGTGCAGGGCCGCGGCTTTGCGGTCGGCGAGGGAGAGCGGCAGTCCGTGATTGCTGTTCAGCTTGACCGCCAGCACAAAGGCCTCGCGCTCGTCTCCGTTGAAGAGCACGGCACTGATGTGTGTGGCGCCGCTGTTCTCCACCGCCCGGAGCCGGTGCACTCCGTCGATGACGGTCATCGTCTTCCGGTGGATGACGATCGGCGGCAGTTCGGAGCACACTTCGGCGAGTGCGTTGATGTGCCGTGGATCCTCCCCGACGGTGCGGAGTGAGCCCACGACCATGATGCTGCTGATGGGTACGCGGGTGATCTCCGATAAACGTCCGCCCAGATGCGGATCGGGGCGGTGTAAGTGCTGTTGTACCGGCCTCTGCACCGATGTGGAGATGTGGTCCATCACTCTTCCCCTTCAGGCAGCGCGGCGTATCGCGGGCCGAGGAGAGGAGCAGCCTTCATGGTCCATCGGAAACGTGAACAACATCGAGTCTCCCCCGTGACGCAATGCCCAGAACCGACTCCCGAACCCTGTCAGGAGGATCGGATCGGTGCAAGACTTCTGTCACGCCGTCCTGTTGACGAAGCGTGGCCCTTTCTTGATCGCCGATCGGGCGGCGACCGGAGTGCAAAGCTCCTCCGGCGCGGAATGATCGGCTCCTCGCGAGCGGACGGAATTGTCCGCGCAGCTTGACGCATGATCTGCCTTCTTCTTGCCCAGGAGGCAACCGGTTTGCTTGGCCTGCGTGAAGCGCAAAGAAGAGATCATGGAAAACAAGTTCAAAATTCGACCATTACTCGGCCCACTTGTGGCTCTCCGGGTGAATTCACATACCACGGGGGCTGACGACAAGTACCGGGGCGTCGTACCCGGACCGAGCACCCGTGCGCCCTGTCGGCGCCCTCCCGTTTCGGTACGGGAGGGCGCACGGTCGAGCGTATGGGGGTCGGCTGGGAAGCGTGTGAGGGTCGCGGGGACGGCACGGACTGCCCGAACGGGGAGGTGCTCGACGCGGAGGCCGAGGGCCCCGGTGCGAGGAGTGCCGTCACCACTGGGAGTTGGACGCGACGGAGCCGGAACGCAGAGGGGTGGCGGACGAGGGGCCTACGCGGCCGCTGGGCACGCCCGGCGAGGCCGGTCATGGCAGCGCCGCGTAGAGCCGCCCGTCACCACCGTGCGCTCCCGGCACGGTCGCCGGTCAGTGGTCGGAGTAGCTGAAGTCCCCCACGGTCCAGGCACTGATGTCCTCGATCGCGACGCGGAACATGCCGCCGGTCTCCGGGATTCCCACGGTGCCCTGCAGGATCCGCGCGACATGGAAGTGCAGATGTGTGGGCGGCCCGTCCTTCTTCTTGGGGCTGTGGAAGGCGGCGGAGAACTCACTCAGGCGGGCGGAGTCGGTCAGCACCTCCGACACCCGCTGCCGCCACATGGCTTCGGGAGCCAGTCGACCGGTGATGACGGCACCACCGGTGACCACGGTCAGCGACATCTGGCTGCTCTGCCCGGACTCCACGCGGGCGGCGATGTCAACGATCAGCTCGTCAGGCTTCGACATGAGAGCGAATTCTATGCGCCGGGCCACCGGGGTGACTCGGGTGGTGGCCCCGACGGGCCGGAAGGGGGCTTTTCCGGTGATCTTCTCTCGGTGCCGCACGTCCCGCCTGCCGCGGCGGGTACGTCGTCTGCGCACAGGAACACCCTGCGCACAGGACCACGTCGAGAAACAGGAGGCAGCCGATGTACGCGGTGATGCGACGGTACGAGGAAGTGACCGACCCCGCCGAGGCCGGGCGCCGGGTGAACGAGGAGTTCCTGCCTCTGGTGCGCCAGGTCCCGGGGTTCGTGGCCTACTACTGGGTCGATGCCGGGGGCGGGGTGATGGTGTCGACGAGCGTCTTCCAGGACCGGTCCGGCGCCGAGGAGTCGACCGCCAGAGCGAAGGACTTCGTCCGGGACCGCCTCGCCGCGCTGCTGCCCCAGCCGCCTCAGGTCACCGCAGGCGAGGTCGTGGCCGCGTCGTAGGGGCCGCGTTGCCGGGACTGAGGCGGGGGCGCGTCAGCTCGTGGTGAGCATGCCCTCGCGCAGCCGGGCCAGGCAGCGCGAGAGCAGGCGGGAGACGTGCATCTGGGAGACGCCGAGGCGTTCGCCGATCTGAGCCTGGGTCAGTTCTTCCACGAAGCGCATCTGAATGATCTGCCGGTCGCGTTCGTCGAGCGCCGCGATCATCGGGGCGAGGGCGTGGAAGTCCTCCACGAGTTCCAGGGCCCGGTCGTCGGCGCCGATGAAGTCCGCCAGGGCCGTCTCGCCGTCCTCACTGCCGCCGATGGCCGCGTCCAGGGACGTGGAGTTGTAGCCGTTGGAGGCCAGACGGGCCTCCCTGACCTCGTCCTCGGGCAGGCTCATCAGCTCCGACAGTTCCTTCACCGTCGGCGTGCGCCCCAGGCGGCTGCGGAGTTCCTCGGTGGCGCGGGCGAGCTGGACGCGGGCCTCCTGCAGTCGGCGCGGGACGTGCACCGCCCACGTGGTGTCGCGGAAGAACCGCTTGATCTCGCCGACGATGTAGGGGATGGCGAAGGAGGTGAACTCCACCTCCCGGGTCAGCTCGAACCGGTCGATGGCCTTGATCAGGCCGATCATGCCGACCTGGACGATGTCCTCCATCTCCTCCGGCCCACGGCTGCGGAAGCGCCCCGCGGCGAAGCGGACCAGGGACATGTTCATCTCGATCAGCGTGTTCCGCGCGTACTGGTACTCGTGCGTGCCCTCCTCCAGCGTCGCGAGCTGGTCGAAGAACAGACGCGTCAGCTGCCGGGCGTCCTTCGGCGCCACTCGCGTCGGATCGGCGACCTCCGGCAGGCCGTCCACGCTCATGTCCGTCTTCGCCGCGGTCACTGTCGCCACGATGCTTCCCTCCCCTGTCACTGCACGGTGCCGGCCTCCCGTGGGCTGACGAACCCGCGTGTACCCCGGCATGGGCGCACCATGCCCCCGCCGCACGATCCGGAGTGAAGTCACCTACTTGTGGTCAGCCGACGATCTGTGCGCCGCAGCCCCTTCCCTTGTCATGCACTCGTCTGAGATCTTGCGTCGACCCATTCGACCCACGGCCCGGCGGGCAGCACCCCTTGCCCCGGGCTCTCGGAGGATGCTGTGACAACCCCCCGCATGTCCCCCCGCACATCCCGTCGCCGTCTCAGACGGTCGCTGCTGTCCGTCGCCGCCGCCGGAGCGGCCCTCGCGCTCGCCACGCCCGCCGGAGCGACCGACGCCGACACCGGCCTTCCGCCCGGCTCGGCCGCGGGCCGCGCCACCGCACCCGCCAAGACCTCCGCCGTGCCCGCCGAGACGGCCGCCGGGTGGGTGGCGGGAACCCGCTCCTACCTCGTCATCACCGCCCCCGGCGACACCTCCGCCGCTCGCAGCGCCGTCGCGGCGAACGGCGGTTCGGTCTTCGCCCACTACGACGCGATCGGCGTCGTGGTCGCCCACTCCTCGTCGGCCGGCTTCGCCACCGCGATGCGCTCCGTCGCGGGCGTGCAGAAGGTGGGTGCGACCCGCACCTCGGACGTGCCCGCCGACGCCTACTCCCCCACCCTGCCGAGCGCTCCCGGGCAGTCGTCCACCACGCTGACCGAGACCGCGCGGTGGGACATGACCCGGATCAAAGCCGACAAGGCCTGGGCCGTCAGCACCGGCTCGCCGTCCGTCACGGTGGGCGTCCTCGACACCGGTGTGGACGACCGGCACCAGGACATCGCGCCCAACTTCGACGCCGCGGACTCCGTCTCCTGCGCCTACGGCAAGGCCGACACCCGGGCCGGCGCCTGGCGCGACGTCGGCAGTCACGGCACACACGTCGCGGGCACCATCGCCGCCGCCAAGAACGGCAAGGGCGTGGTCGGGGTCGCGCCCGGCGTGAAGATCGCCTCCGTGCGCGTGGCGGAGCCGAGTACGAGCCTGTTCTTCGCCGAGAACACCATCTGCGGATTCATGTGGGCCGGTGACCACGGCTTCGACGTCACCAACAACAGCTATTACACGGACCCCTGGATGTTCAACTGCCCCGACGACCCGGACCAGGCGGCCATCATCGAGGGTGTGCGCCGGGCGCAGGAGTACGCGGAGGGCAAGGGCTCGCTCCAGGTCGCGGCGGCGGGCAACTCCAACTACGACCTGGCCAACAAGCGCAGCGACAGCTCCAGCCCGAACGACTCCACCCCCGTCAACCGCACCATCACCAACGCCTGCATCGACATCCCGACGGAGCTGCCGGGCGTGGTGACCGTCGCGGCGATGGGCAACGGGAACATCAAGGCGTCGTACTCCAACCTCGGCCGGGACATCATCGACGTCGCGGCGCCTGGCGGCGACGGGGCGTACGGCGTCTACTCCACCCTCCCCGGCGGCAAGTACGGCAACATGAACGGCACGTCAATGGCGTCGCCGCACGTCGCCGGTGTCGCCGCGCTGCTGAAGAGCGCCGATCCCACCGCCACCCCCGCCGATCTGCGCGCGCGGCTGGGAACCCAGGCCACGGACATCGCGTGCCCCTCCGACGGCCGCTGCACCGGCACCACGGCGAGGAACGCCTTCTTCGGTGAGGGTCAGGTCGACGCGCTGAAGGCCGTCGGTGGCGGCACCCCGCCGCCCGGCCGGTACTTCGAGAACACCACCGACGTCGCCGTCGCCGACAACGCCACCGTGGAGTCGCCGATCACCGTGACCGGAGTGACGGGCAACGCCCCGTCCGCGCTGAAGGTCGGCGTGGACGTCAAGCACACCTACCGGGGCGACCTGGTGCTGTCCCTCGTCGCGCCCGACGGCTCGGTCTACCCCCTGGAGGACTTCGCAGGCGGTGACAGCGGGGACGACGTGGTGAAGACGTACACGGTGGACGCCTCGTCCGAGACCGCGGCCGGTACGTGGAAGCTGCGGGTCCGCGACAGCGCGGCGCAGGACACCGGGCGGATCGACTCCTGGAACCTCACCTTCTAGCGGGAGGCCGCCGGCGAGTCCCTGAACTCCTCGCGGTGAGGCACTGACGCCGCCGCACCGCGAGGAGCGGGACCACGGATGCCCGGCGTCCTCACCACGTCACGGGCAGCTCCAGGGGGAAGCGCCGGATGGTCCCGGTGTCCCAGCGCACCTCCTCGGCCGGTACGGCCAGCCGCAGTTGAGGGAGCCGGGTGAACAGCACGCCGATCGCGGTCCTGAGCTCCGCGACGGCGAGGGTGCTGGCGACGCAGTGATGTCCGCCCCAGCCGAACGTCATATGAGGGTGGGACGCACGGTCGACGTCGAGGACGTCGGGGTCCACGAACACCTTCGGGTCCCGGTTGGCCGCCAGATAGGAGACGTGCACGTAGTCACCGGCGCGGATGAGCACCCCCTCCACCTCCACGTCCTCCAGTGCGACGCGCGGGATGCCGACGCCCTTGCGGAAGGGGATGTGCCGCAGGAGTTCGTCCAGCAGCCGGGGAAGCTGTTCGGGACTGCGCCGCAGCCGTTCGTGGAGTTCGGGGCGGGTCAGCAGGGTGTAGGCGATGTTGCTGATCTGGCAGGTGGCCGTGTCGTTGCCACTGAGGATGAGGGTCAGTGCCAGTACGGCCAGTTCGTCGTCGCTCAGTGGCTCCTCCCCCTGCTCCGCGGCGGCCATGGTGGTGATGAGGTCGCTGCCGCCGTCCTTGCGGCGTTCGGCGACCAGCGCGGTGAAGTAGGCGCGCAGGTGCTGCTTGGCCTCGGCCGCCGTCTGCCGGGCCTCGGGCGCGGTGGTCAGCATCTGCTGGGTGCGGCGCAGCATGAGCGGCCGGTCCTCGTCGGGTACGTCGAGCAGCGCGCAGATGGTGTGGTTGGGCAGCGGCTCGGACAGGGCACGGGCCAGGTCGGCCGGCGGGCCCTGCTCGACCATCTCGTCCACGAGCCGGTGGGCCACCTCCTCGATGGCCGGGGTCATGCGTTTCACGCTGCTCTGGGTGAAGGCCCGGGCGGCGGCGTGGCGCAGCCGGGTGCCGCGCGGCGGGTCCATGACGTTGATCGATTCCGGGGAGACGATCGGCTCGGGGGTCATCCGGGGGTAGTCCCGGCCGACGATGGCGGCCCGGCTGAACCTGGGGTCGGTCGTCACCTGCCGTACGCCGTCGAAGGTGGTGACCAGCCACGCCTCCGCCTCGCCGTAGGAGAGCCGGATCCGGCTGACCGGGCCGCCGGCCATGAGCTGGGCGAGGGACGGGTCGAACTCGAGTTGCTCGCTGTAGTCGAAGGGGCAGGCGGCGGTGTGAGCCATGGGTGCTCCTGAGCTCGTGCGGTGGTGCGGCCATGTGGGCGGAACCGGTGGGCTCAGGCCACGGCCGCCCCGCCCACGGGGGACATTTCGCATAGTGCGGCAGAGCGCCGCTCCATGCATCCAGTGCCGGGGCAGACGGCAGAAAGCGGGGAGACGTGCCCGATCCCATTTCTCGGACCTCACGGCAGCCGGACGTCGACGTGCTGGTCGTCGGCGGCGGGCCGACCGGCCTCACCCTCGCGTGCGACCTGGCCAGGCGGGGTGTGCGCACCCATGTCATCGAGGCGGGCGAGGGGCTGCCCGCCGGTTCCCGGGGCAAGAGCCTTCAGGCCCGCACGCTGGAGGCGTTCGACGACCTCGGCGTCATCGACGCGGTGCGGGCCGCCGGTTCCCCGTTCCCGCCCATGCAGACCTGGCGGGACGGCGAGCGCGGGGGCGAGTGGTGGCTGATCGAACCCGACCCGCAGGCCCCGGTGTCGCGGCAGCCACAGCAGTGGCTGGTCCCCCAGTGGCGTACGCAGGAGATCCTGCGCGATCGGCTGCTCGAACTGGGCGGAACCCTGGAGTGCGGCTCCCGGCTCGTGTCCCTGACGCAGACGGACACGCATGTGACGGCCGAGGTGGCGCGGTCCGACGGCGGCCGCCGCCTGATGACGGTGCCTTATCTGGTGGGCGCCGACGGCGGTCACAGCGCGGTGCGCGAGTCCCTCGGCATCGCCATGAAGGGCGAGGACCGCGGGCTGCGCCCGGCGGTGGTGGCGGACGTACGGGTGCGGGGCCTGGACCGTGACCACTGGCACGTCTGGCCCAAGGACCCGCCGGGTGAGCTGCTGCTGTGCCCCCTGCCGGGAACCGACGACTTCCAGCTGAACGCCAAGATCACGGGAGACGAGTTCACCGCGACCGCCGAGACCGTGCGCGACCTGCTCGCCGCGCGGACCCATCTGCCCCCGGACGCCGTGACCGAGGTGGTGTGGAGTTCCTTCTACCGGCCGCGCACCGCGCTGGCCGAACGCTTCCGCCAGGGGCGGGTCTTCCTCGCCGGGGACGCCGCCCACCTGCACCCGCCCGGCGGGGGCCAGGGGCTGAACATCGGAGTGCAGGACGCCTGCAACCTCGGCTGGAAGCTCGGCCAGGTCATCGGCCGCGGAGCCCCGGCCGCGCTGCTGGACAGCTACGAGGCCGAGCGCCGGCCCGCCGCGGAAGACGTGCTGAACCTCAGCACCCGGCTGTACCGGGCCGGCCGCAAACCCCAGGACGGCAAGCAGTCACGCCTCCGCGGGAAGGTCTGTCACCTGCTGTCGGCGCACTACCGCGACAGCGAACTGTCGACCGAGGCCCGCGCACCGCGTTCCGAGACGGGTGTGCGGGCCGGTGACCGGGCGCCGGACCTCCCGTGCGTCACCGCCGACGGCCCCTGCCCGAATCTCTTCGGCCTGCTACGCGGCCCGGACTTCACCCTGCTGGCGGTGAACTGCGCGCCGCCGCGCGCGACACCGGGTGTCCGCACCCAGCACGTGACGGGCGGGCCGCTCGCGGAGGAACTCGGCACCGGGCTGTTCCTCATCCGCCCCGACCACCACATCGGTCTGGCCGCCGACCGTCCCGAGGAGGTGGACCGCTACCTGGCACGGGTCGGCCTGCGGAGCAGCTAGAGCGCCGTGGTGCCCGGCCTCAGCACAGGACGCGCAGGGCGCCGGGCAGCACCCTGGCCGTGACCGGGAGGGCGGCCTCGATCTCGCCGTCCGCGCCGTAGGGGAGGTCCCGGTCGGCCTCGATGCGTATCTCCCGGCCGCGCAGGACCCGCACCTGGGGGCGGTGGATGTGGGCGCCGGTGTCGAGTTCCCTCATCAGCGTGAAGAACAGCCGGCGCGGCGCGTCGCGGATCATCACGACATCGAGGAGGCCGTCGTCCAGCTCGGCCTCCGGAGCGATGCGGCGCGCGGAGCCGTAGTAGCTGGAGTTGGCGGCCACCACGGTGTAGCCGGTGCAGGTGTGCTCCTGGCCGTCGACGGTGATCCGGTAGCCGACAGGGCGCCAGGTGCTGATCGCGCGCAGGGCACCGGCGTAGTAGGAGGCCGAACCGCGCAGCAGCCGGGAGCGGTTGGCGTGGAGGTTGGCCAGCGCGTCGACGCCCGCGTAGACGCTGCCGAGCACGACGGTGCCGGCGTGGACGGAGGAGGTGACCTCGATGGTGTCCACGGCGCGGGGTGTGCCGTGCAGCAGCACCCGTGCCACGCCCTCGGGGTCACCGGGCAGGCCCAGGGCGCGGGCGAAGTCGTTGCCGCGCCCGGCCGGGACCATGCCGAACAGTGCGCCGGTGCCGCTGAGGGCGCCGCCGATGGATCCGGTGATGCCGTCACCGCCGACGGCGAGCACGACCCGGCCTCGTTCCCCGGCGTGCCGGGCGAGTTCGCGGGCGTGGGCGAGGCTGCGGCTGTACTCGGTCTCCAGCTCGGCGCCCGCCTCCCGCAGCAGACGGGCGACCTTCAGCAGCGCCGCAGCGCTGGTGGCTCCGCCCGCTGTGGGGTTGACGACGGCGGTGAACTGTCGCATCGATGTGCCTCCGGGCTGACGGGTGGTGCCGGGCTGTCGTCTGGTGGGGGTGGTGCGTGCGAGCGGCGCGTGGCGCCGCGGTCAGTCGGCCGGCAGCAGAACGCCGGGGTTCAGCAGGCCGTCCGGGTCCAGCCGCCGCTTGACGGCAACCAGTGCCTCGACACCCAGGTCCGTGGCCTCCCGGACGTACCAGTCGCGGTGGTCGGTGCCGACCGCGTGGTGGTGGGTGATGGTGCCGCCGGCGGAGAGGATCGCGTCGTTCGCGGCGTGCTTGGCGCGCGTCCAGTGCGCCACGGGGTCCGCGCCCTGGGCGGAGACGACGGTGAAGTACAGCGAGGCGCCGTTCTCGTAGACGTGCGAGATGTGGCACATGACCAGGGGTGGGGTGCCGTTCTCGGTGAGGGTGGCGGTCAGCGCGTCGCGGACGCCCGCGTACAGGCCGGGCAACCGGGACCAGTAGGCGGCGGTCTCCAGCGTCTCGGCGAACGCGCCCGCTTCGAGGAGCGAGTCCCGCAGATACGGCGCCGAGTAGCGGCCGTGCGCCCAGCGCTGTCCCGGTTCGTCGCCCGCGAACTCGCCGCCGCAGTCGGTGAGTACGGCCGCGGCGGCCGCCCGGCGCTGTGCGGTGTCCTCCTCGGTGCCCTCGAAGCCGACGACGGCGAGGCATCCCGCGCTCCGCTGCCCGGCGGCGGAGCCGATGGCCTCGGGCTGGGCCAGGCCGATCAGTGTCTCGGTCTCGTCGGAGAGCCGCAGCACGGTGGGGCGCGGGCCGTCCTGGGCGAGTCGGCGCAGGGCGGTGCTGCCCGCGTCGAAGGAGGCGAAGCGCCACCCCTCGTAGCGGCGGGTCCGAGGGACGGGCCGGACGCGGACGGTGACCGAGGTGATGACGCCGAAGGCGCCCTCCGAACCGAGCAGCAGCTGCCGCAGGTCGGGGCCGGCGGCCGAGCGGGGCGCACGGCCGGTGTCGAGAGTGCCTTCCGGCGTGGCGAGGGTGAGGCCGAGGACCATCTCGTCGAAGCGGCCGTAGCCGGCGGAGGCCTGGCCGCTGGAGCGGGTCGCGGCGAAGCCGCCGATGCTGGCCCATTCGTAGGACTGCGGGAAGTGGCCGAGGGTGAAGCCGTGTTCGGCCAGGAGCGCCTCGGCCTCGGGGGCGCGCAGACCGGCCTGGAGGGTGGCGGTCCGGGAGACGGGGTCGAGGTCGAGCAGGCGGTTCAGATGGCGCAGGTCCAGGGCGACGAAGGGCGCCTTGCCGGTGGGGGCGAGGCCTCCGACGACGGAGGTGCCGCCGCCGAACGGGACAAGGGCGAGGCGGTGTTCGGCGCAGACCCGGAGTACGGCCAGGACCTCGTCATGGCCGCGCGGGAGGGCCACGGCGGCCGGGGCGTCGGCGGTGTCACCGGCGCGCAGGCGCAGCAGGTCCGGGGTGGACTTGCCGCGGGTGTGCCGGACGCGGCTCTCGGTGTCGGTGCGGACGTCGTCCGCCCGGTCGCCGAGCGCGGTGCGCAGCGCGTGCAGGGCGGCGCCGTCGAGGGCGGGCGTGGAGATCTCGATCTCCTCCAGCCGTGCTGATGCCGTGGGCTGCGGCGTGACGCCGAGCCAGTCGCGCAGCAGCCCGGTCACGGTGTCCGGCAGCGGCGTCGCCCTGGCCGGGTCTCCCCAGCCGTTCCACAGCATGTCCATGCCTGTCGTCCTCACCGGTCGTCGGGGTTGCCGCCGGAGCGGCGTCGGGGTTGCCGCTGGAGCGGCGTCGGGGTTGCCGCTGGAGCGGCGTCTGGCGTTACACTGTTACACATGACGCCTAATCGTCACAACAGCTCGGCCCAGCCGAACTCCGCCGACAACGACGCGGTGCTCGACGCCGTCCGCGACTGCGTCCTCGCCGTCGGGGTCCGGCGGACGACCATGACCGACGTGGCCCGTCGCGCGGGCCTGTCGCGGATGACGCTCTACCGCCGCTGGCCCGACGTCCGCTCCCTCGTCGGCGACCTCATGACGCGCGAGTGGATCGCCGTCGCGACCGGGTCCATGCCCGAGAGACGGCCGGAGCTGGGCACCCGCCCGCCGCTGATCGACGGCCTGGTCGCGGGGGTGGAGGCGTTCCGCGCCCACCCGCTCTTCCAGAAGATCGTCGACGTGGATCCCGAACTGCTCCTGCCCTATGTGCTGGACCGGCGCGGCGCGAGCCAGGAAGCCCTCCTGGCGCTGCTCGCCGCCGCGCTGCGCGAGGGGCACGCCGACGGTTCGGTGCGTGCGGCCCCTGCCGAACGCCAGGCCCGGACCGTGCTGCTGATCCTGCAGTCCTTCGCGCTGTCCCTGCGCACCATGACCGACGAGGACGACACCGAGCTCACCGCCGCGGCCTTTCTGGCCGAACTGCGCACCGTTCTGGAGAGGACCCTCACCCCATGAGCCAGACCGTCGTCCGGGCCGCCGGGGCCTCCCTGTCCGCAGCCCGGCGCACCCGCGAACTGGCCGAGGCGACCGACGGCCGCGTGGTGGACGTGCTGGTCGTGGGCCTCGGCGCGACCGGTGCGGGAGCGGCCCTCGACGCCGCCGCCCGCGGTCTGGACGTCGTCGCCGTCGACGCCCACGACCTCGCCTTCGGCACCTCGCGCTGGAGCTCCAAGCTCGTCCACGGAGGGCTGCGCTACCTGGCCTCGGCACAGTTCGACGTCGCCCACGAGAGCGCGGTCGAACGCGGTGTGCTGATGGAGCGCACGGCGCCCCACCTGGTGCGTGCCCAGCCGTTCGTCCTGCCCCTGACCGGACTCGTCTCGCGCGGCCAGGCCGCCCTGGCCTGGGCCGGCTTCCGGGCCGGCGACGCCCTGCGGCTGTCGGCCCGTACGGCGCGCGCCACGCTGCCCGCCCCACGTCGGCTGTCGCCCGTGGAGACCCGGCACCTGGCCCCGGCACTGCGTTCCGGCGGGCTGCGGGGCGGGCTGCTGTCGTGGGACGGACGGCTCACCGACGACGCCCGTCTGGTGACCGCCCTCGCCCGTACGGCCGCCGCGCGCGACGCCCGCGTGCTGACCCGGGTCCGGGCCCTGGAGATCACCGCGTCCGGTGCCCGCGTTCGGGACGAACTCACCGGCGAGGAGGGCGAGATCCGGGCCCGTGCGGTGATCAACGCGTCGGGTGTGTGGGCCGGGGACCTCGTGGACGGCATCCGGATCCGGCCCTCGCGCGGCACCCACCTCGTCCTGCGTTCGGAGCACCTCGGCCCGCTCCCCGCAGGCCTGCACATCCCCGTCCCCGGCGAGACCAACCGTTTCGTCCTCGTCCTGCCCCAGGACGACGGCCGGGTCTACGTCGGGCTCACCGACGAACCCCTCGACGAACCCGTCCCCGACGTCCCCGAGGCGCCCGAGACCGACATCGGCTTCCTGCTCGACGTCCTCGGATCCGTACTGGACGTCCCGGTCCGCCGCACCGACGTCGTCGGCGCGTTCGCCGGGCTGCGCCCCCTGCTGGACACGAGCGGGACGGACCGGCCCGGCGCCCCCTCGCGCACCGCCGACATCTCCCGCCGGCACGCGGTGCTGACCTCACCGGACGGCGTGGTCAGCGTGGTCGGCGGCAAGCTCACCACCTACCGCCGGATGGCCGAGGACGCCGTGGACGCCGCGGTCGCGGCACGCGGCCTGGCCGCCGGTCCCTCCCCCACCGCCGCACTTCCGCTGGTGGGCGCCGCGGCCCCCCGGACCCTCGGGGCGCTGCGCGCGCCCCGCCGCCTCGTCCAGCGCTACGGCACCGAGGCACCGGCGGTGCACGCCCTGGCCGAGCGGGACCCGCGGCTGGGCGAGCCCGTCGTCCCGGGGCACCCCGTCACCGGCGCCGAAGTGCTGTGGGCCCTGCGGCACGAGGGCGCCCTGGACGAGGCCGATCTGCTGGACCGGCGCACACGCATCGGACTGGTCCCGGCGGACCGGGCCGGGGCACTGGCGGCCGTGCGCGGACTGGTCGGTGACTTCGGCTCGGCTCCGTGACAGGAGGTCCGCGTGCGACCGAGCCCGGGCCCTGAGCCCGGCCGTCTTCCAGCTTCGCTTCACAAAGCGCCGGCCGGCGTGGCGGTCGTCACTCGCCCCACCTATGCCGCAGGCCGTCAGCGCGGGCGCCCGATGGTCCGGAAGGTGACGCGGCCCGATGGCGAGTTCTGTCCGGCGCCGGGCCGCGGGTGGGCCGGTGCAGTCTTCGCCGTGTCCGGTGCCCGCCGCCTCACCCACGGCGGGTGAAACCGCGTGCACCCGGTGCCACCCGGTGTGCGGCCCGCCCTCGGGCTCCGGTTCCGGCGACTCCCGCGGCACGGCCCCTCAGCGCATGAGGGAGGCGGCCGCCCGGCGCTCACCCCCCGCGGGGGAGGCCGCCCCCGGCCCAACGGCGCACGCTGGCCGGGACTCCGCTGCTCCACCCCGTAGGCCTTGAGAAACAGAGGCGCACGACGACAAAAGTGAGGCGCACGATGACCGCGACACCCACCGAACCGTCACACCGGGCGAGGGACGACTGGGCCACCGGCCTGACCGCCTTCGCGGCCGTGATGCTCTTCCTGGTCGGGCTGCTCGACCTCTTCCGGGGCATCATGGCCATCGCCGAGGACGACATCTTCGTCACGACCCGCAACTACGTCTTCGAGTACGACCTGACCGGCTGGGGCTGGATCCACCTCGCCCTCGGCGTGGTCGCCATGGTCGTCAGCATGGGGCTGCTCAGGACCGCGATGTGGGCCCGTGTCGTCGGCGTCGCCATCGCCGGGCTCGTCATCATCGCCAACTTCCTGTCCCTGCCGCAGTACCCGGTGTGGTCGATCGTGATGATCGCGCTGTCGGGCTTCATCATCTGGGCCTTGTGCGTCGTACCGCGCGAGAACCTGCTCGAGCCGTCCGAGGACGGTTCGTGGCGCGCCCCCGACGACGCGTACCGTCCCACGGTCACGCCTCGCCCTCCGCGCTGAGGACCCCAGGGGTGACTTCCGGGGCCGCCCGGTCCGCCGTGCGGCCGGGCGGGAAGGCTGGGATGCTGAGGGTGGAAGCGCTGCCCATGACGTGGCCCTGACCCGACAGGGGTGATGAGCGCCGTGTCGGATCTTCCTGCGCGTGCTCAAGAATCCGCGGTTCCCCTTCTCCCGCCGTTGTCGCACACGGACCCCCTGGGCAATCCGTTCCTGCGCACACGGTTCGCCCTGCCGGCCAGGCCCCGCACGTATCTGCGGCGCCGGCGGCTCGTCGACCACCTCGACCAGGCCTTCACGACACCGCTGACCCTCCTCGACGGACCGGCCGGAGCCGGCAAGACCCTGCTGGCCGTCGAGTGGGCCTCCCGGCAGAGCCCCCCTGTCGCCTGGCTCTCCTTCGACGACGGGGACAACCGCCCCGGCTTGTTCTGGTCCTACGTGCTGCAAGCCCTGCGCGTCAGCGGCGCCGCACCCTCCGCCGCCGTCGGGGCACCGGTCAACGCCTCCCGGGTGGGCCGCAGACTGCTGGCCACCCTCGCCTCCGAACTGAACGAGCGCGAACGGCCCGTGCTCCTGGTGCTCGACGAATACGACCGCGTGGCCGACACGAAGATCGCGGAGCAGCTGGAGTTCGTCCTGCACCACGCCGGCCGGGGGCTGCGCCTGGTCCTGGTCACCCGCACCGAACCCCTGCTCCCCCTGCACCGCTACCGGGCGGTCGGCGAACTGACGGAGATCCGCTCCGCCGAACTGGCCTTCACTCCCGAGGAGGCCGCCGCACTGCTGGACCTGCACGGGGTGAGCGTCCCGGTGCAGGCGGCACGGAACCTGGTCGACCGCACCCGGGGCTGGGCCGCCGGGCTCAGCCTGTCCGCCCTGGCCGCCCGCGAGAGCGCGGATCCCGAGCTGTATCTCAAGGAGTTCGAGGCGGACCGCAGCACGGTCGCGGACTTCCTGCTGGCCGAGGTCCTCAAGCGGCAGACGCGCGAGACCCAGGACCTCCTGCTGCGCGTGAGCGTACTGGACCGCTTCTGCCCCGATCTGGCCAACGCGCTGACCCAGCGCATCGACGCCGAGCCGCTCCTCGCCGGACTGCACCGCGAGAACGCGTTCGTCGAACGGCTCGGGCACTCCTGGTACCAGCTCCATCCGCTGTTCCGGGAGATCCTGCGGGCTCATCTGCGGGTCCGGCTGCCCGGGCTGGAACCGGAACTGCACCGACGGGCCGCACGCTGGCTACGCCGTCACGGCCACCTGCCGGAGACACTCGCCCACAGTGCCGCCGCCGACGACTGGGACCTCGCCGCCGGTGCCCTCGTGGACGACCTCGCGATCGGACGGCTCTTCACCGGTCCGAACGCGCACGACCTGGCGCAGTTGTTCTCCCGGATGGGGCCCGAGGCGAGAAGCCCGGCCACGGACCTCGTGCGCGCCGCCCACGACCTGTCCCACCACGACCTCGATCACGGCCTGGCGAGCCTGCGCCACGCCGAGGAACGGCTCGCCGAGGACGACCGCGACCTCGCGGCGGCGCGCCTGAGCTGTGCGCTGCTGGAAGCCCTGGCCGCCCGGCTCACCGGGTGTCCCCCGCAGGTGGAGAAGGCCGCCGAAATGGCCGCTGAACTGCGGCAGGAGGTACCGGCGCACCTGCTGGACAAGCATCCCGAACTCACCGCCCTGCTGCTGACCCACGTGGGCTCGACGCTGCTGTGGGCCGGGCGCTTCGAGGATGCGCGCGCCGTGCTGACCACCGTGGCCGGTGCTCCCGGCGGGCCGTCGACCGAGGCACCCCGGGAGGAGGCGATGGGGCACCTGGCGCTGCTCGACTACCTCAACGGCTGGCCCGGCCGGGCGGAGCGCAAGGCCCTGGCGGCGGTCCCCGAGGCGGACCGCCCCGGTCCGTCCCAGCCGAGCGGCTCCGTGATCGGGCGACTGGTCCTGGCCGCCGTGGCGGTCGACCGCGACGAGCTGGACCGGGCCCAGGCCCTCATGGACCGTACGGACGACGGTCCCTTCGACGCGCGTGATCCGGTGACGGTGGCGGGCCGTGCCCTCGTCACGGCTCGGCTCCTGATGGCCCGGGGGAAGATGCGGGCCGCGGTCGAGGCGGCGGCCCCGGCCGTCCCCGCCGTCGTGGCCTCCCCGTGGGCGGCGAGCCAGGAGGCACTCGTGACCTCGGCCGCCCATCTGGCGTCGGGGCGGCCCGACCGGGCCACCGAGGCGCTGCGGGCGGTCTCCGGCGAGCAGCCCGTGTGCGCCGTGGAGGCCGCGTCGATCCAGCTCGCCGCACGACGGACCGCGGCGGCCTTCGACCTGCTCGACGGCATCCACGCCGAGGACCGCACCGGCCCCGCCGTGACCGTGCGGGCGGCGCTGGTCAGGGCCCGGGCCGCCGACGTGGCGGGAGATCCGGCGACCGCCCGCAAGCTCCTGGCCCAGGCGCTCCTCGACGCCCGGCGCGAACGGCTGCGGCGTCCGTTCCTGGACGCCGGAGCGTGGATCCGGCCCCACCTGGCCACGACACCGCTGCACGATCTGGCGGCGGGCTGGCTGCTGCCCGCTCCCCCGCAGCCCCGCGAGCGGCCGGGGCCGCCGTCGCCGCCCGCGCCGCTCGTGGTGGTGGAGCTGAGCGCGCGTGAGCACGACGTCCTGGAACGGGTGGCCCGGATGATGTCGACGGAGGAGATCGCCGCGGACCTCTGCCTGTCGGTGAACACGGTGAAGACCCACCTCAAGAGCGTGTACCGGAAGCTGGCGGTGAACCGGCGCGGCGAAGCGGTCCGCCGCGCCCGCGACCTGCGGATGCTGTGAGCCCGCGCCGGTGCGGGAGTCCGGCTCCGAGCCTCTCCCCCCTCCCGGGTGAGGCGGGCGGCGCGCGCTTCGGGGTGTGATGTGGGCAGCCGGCGCGTGCGCCGGTGCACGTCCGGGACCTCCCGGCCGTACCGGGCCGACTCGGCGAGGTGGACACCGTGAAACGCTGGCGGGCGCTGATCGTCCTCCAGGCCGGTATCACCTTCGTCCCGACCGATCAGGTGCGCTCGGCGGCCCAGCGCGCCGGGCTGCCGCCGTCCGAGGTCGAAGCCGTCGCGGACTCCTACGCCTCGGCGCAGTTGCAGGGGCTCAAGGCGGCGATCCTGGCCACCGGCGGCATCGCCCTGGCCAGTTTCCTCGTCACACCGCACCTGCCGACCGCCCGGCAGGGCCGGCCGCGGGAGCGGAGCCCCGACGCCTCGGCCGCGCAGACCGAGCCGACACTCTGAGGCCACAGGGGGCCCCTCATGTCCAGGACGACACCCGCCCCGGCCGACCGAGGCAGGCGCCGGGGCCGCGCGGACTACACGGGCGGCGTCTATGGTTCGATGCTCGCGGCCTCCGTGGTGGTCGGCGCCGGCTCCCTGGGGTCGTTCCCGCGGGCCGAGATGGTCGTGCTGCTGCTCCTCACCGGGGTGGTGTTCTGGATCGCGCACGTGCACGCCCAGTTGTTCGGGGCGCGCCTGGCCCAGCGGACTCCGGACCGCCGCCTCGTGATGGACGTGTGCCGTGACGAGTGGCCCATCGTCAAGGCCGCGGTCCCGCCGGCGGCCGCGGTGGCGGTCAGTCCGCTCCTGGGGCTGGACGTCCGCGGGGCGCTCTGGCTGGCCCTGGGTGTGGCCGTGGCCGGCCAGGTCGGCTGGTCGGTGGCCGCGGCGCGGCGCGCCGGTGCGTCGCCGCGGCTCATGGCCGTCACCGCGTCGGTCAACCTGCTGCTCGGCCTGCTCATCGTCGCCGTGAAGATCGTGCTCAAGCACTGATCCCGGCGTCGGGTACCGGCCGGTTCACCTGCTCCGGGTGAGGTTCGGGGCGGCACGGAGGCGGACGATGACGCATAGGGCGCCGTCCGCCTGTCCCCGGAGCCGTGGGAGGACAAGTCCGTGCGCTACGAGATCCGCGTCGAGGGACACCTGTCCGAGACCCTGGCCAAGGCCTTTCCGGAGCTGGGCCATGTGGTGATGGCCGGTCAGACGGTCCTGTTCGGCCCCGTCGTGGACGACGCGCATCTGTTCGGACTGCTGGCACGCTGCCAGTCGCTGGGACTGCGGGTCGTGGAGATGCGGCCGGTACCGGAGTAGGGCGAGGGTCCTGGGGCGTACGGGGCGAGGAGGCTCCCGTCCCACCGCCGCGGCGACGGTTCACCCGCACAAGGAGGAGTCATGACCATGTCGCATGGTCCGGCATCGTTCCCCGGGCGGGAGCAGCACTCCGACGGAGCCTCCCTCCTGGCGACGGGCGACTCCGCGTACGGCCTCGCGCGGCTGGGCCGTTCCTGGACCTGGCTCCTGGCCTCGGCCGTGGCGACGCTCGTACCGGGCGTGCTGCTCCTGGTCTGGCCGGAGGCGACCCTGCACGTCGTGGCCGTCCTCATCGGGCTGTACCTGCTGGTGAGCGGGATGTTCCGGTTCGTGTCCGTGTTCGGCCGGGAGGAGCAGGGGGAACGGCTTCCTGCGCTGATCCTCGCCGTGCTCTACGTCCTGGCCGGGGTGCTGTGCCTGCGCAACCCGTTGCAGACGATCGCCGCGCTCTCACTGGTCGTCGGGGTCGTCTGGCTGGTGTCCGGGATCCTCACCCTCTACACGGCCATCGCCGCCAAGGACCTGCCCCACCGCGGCGTCGTCCTGGGTGCGGCGGCGCTCGGCATCATCGCGGGCATCGTGGTGCTCGCCCTGCCCTCGGAGTCGGCCCGCGCCCTGACCCGTCTGCTCGGCCTGTGGCTGGTCCTGCTGGCCCTGGCCGAGGCGGCGGTCGCCCTCGCATGGCGGACCGCGCTCCGCAAGGCGCTCGCCCTGGGGCCGCGCACCCCCACGGGGTCGGCTTGACCCCGCTCACGACGCTCCGGGGGCGCACCCATGGCCCCGGCCTCGTCCCCGGACTCACCCGCGCCGGGTGACGCCGGTCGTGGCCTGCCGGTCCACCCTGGACGCAGCGCGCGCCGGCGGCCCGGCGAGCACCGGGAACGGAGGAAGACATGAGCGCATCCACGTATCTTGCCTACGACTACCCCCTGCTGAGCGTCTTCTGGAGCATGCTCCTGTTCTTCCTGTGGATCATGTGGTTCGTGCTGCTCTTCCGTGTGGTGGTCGACATCTTCCGGGACGACGACATGAGCGGCTGGGCGAAGGCGGGCTGGCTGGTGCTCACCGTCCTGCTGCCCTTCCTGGGCGTCTTCCTCTACGTGATCGCCCGCGGGAAGGGCATGGGACGCCGTGAGATCGCGCAGGCCCGGGCGCAGCAGGAGGCCTTCGACGCGCGCGTCCGGCAGGCCGCGGGCACCGAGGGCCGGACCAGCAGCGTCGACGAACTCGCCAGGCTGTCGGAGATCCGCGAGCGCGGCGCCATCACGGACGACGAGTTCCGCAAGGCGAAGGAGCTCGTGCTGAGTGGCCACGCCCCGGCCGGCTCCCACACCTCCGACCGTTGAGCCCCCGCTGACCCACGCGCCGGCGATGCGTGCCCCGTACAGTGAAGTGACGGCCCCTTCGCCCGCACCCCTCGTACGGGAGCACCCATGCACCACCCGTCCGGCGCCCCCGACGACGACTCCGGCGCGCTGTTCGGACTCGACGCCCTCACGCCCGGACCGGACGCCACCGCGCAGCGCCCCTCCTTCCGCACCTCGGACACGGCGCGCCGGCTGCTGCCCGTGCGCGAGATCTACGCCGAGCCGGCGGCGGCCGAGTCGCCCCGCGGGAGGCAGATCAGCGCCCGGTTCCCCGACGCACGGGTGACGACGGTGGAGTCGCACTGGCGTCTGCCCGGGCTGCACGGCAACCGGGGGAACATCGAGCGCTGGGTGCGCATCAAGGGGGAGACGCTGGTCCTGGGCGAGAGGAAGACCCTCACCACCCGCCCCAACGGACGATCGGCGGACTGGATCGCCCCCGGCGCCTCCAACGGCTGCGCGATGGCCTGCGCCTACTGCTATGTGCCCCGCCGCAAGGGGTACGCCAACCCCATCACCGTCTTCACCAACATCGACCGGATCGTCGCCCACATCGCCCGGCATGTGGCACGGCAGGGGCGCAAGCCCGAGCCGAACCAGTGCGACGCGGAGTCTTGGGTGTACGACATCGGGGAGAACGGCGACTGCTCGGTGGACGCGCTGATCAGCGACAACACCGCGGATCTGGTGCACGCCTTCCGGCAGTGGCCGACCGCCAAGGCGTCCTTCGCCACCAAGTTCGTCAATCCCGATCTGCTGGCCCTCGACCCGCGTGGCCGCACCCGCATCCGCTTCTCGCTGATGCCGCCGGACGACGCCCGGCTCCTCGACCTACGCACCTCGCCCGTCGCCGAGCGCATCGGCGCCGCGGCCGACTTCCTGGACGCCGGGTACGAAGTGCACTTCAACCTCTCCCCCGTGGTCGTCCGCCCCGGCTGGGAGGCGGCCTGGGCCGAGTTGCTCACCCACCTCGACGACGCCCTGCCCCAGCGGGTGAAGCGGCAGGCGGCGGCCGAGGTGATCATGCTGACCCACAACCGGGACCTGCACGAGGTCAACCTCGGCTGGCACCCCCGCGCCGAGGACGTCCTGTGGCGCCCGGAACTCCAGCAGGCCAAGCGCTCCGAGAACGGCGCCCTCAACCTCCGCTACCGCAACGACGTCAAGGGCGAGGCGGTGGCGGCCCTGCGTACCCTGATCGACCGTCACGCGCCCTGGCTGCGCGTGCGCTACGCCTTCTGAGTGCGTCTGGCTGCCCGCCCACTCCTGCGGTGACGCGGGGGCGCGGCCGTACGTCGCCCGAATGCCGGTGAGGCGAGCGGCCGCCGAGCGGGCACTCAGTCCTACATGAGTGATCACCACGAAGGACCGGACGCGGCGCACCGCCGTCCACCCGGCATGACCGACGCCACCGTCCGGGCCCTGGGCGCCCTGTCCAAGGCACTGGAGACGACCGAGCGCGCACGCGGCCACCTGTACGCCTTCCACCAGCTGACGGGCGGGGCCGACTTCGAGCTGGACCGCGCGTTCGACCTCCTGCACGAGGCCGGCCACCCGCAGTGGGCGGAACGGATCCGCAGCGAGATCACCGGCCGCAATGTCATTCCCGGGCACTGGACCTTCCAGATCATCGAGGCGTACGACGCCACCTACTACGAGCCGTTCAAAGCCACGGAACGGGAGGCACGCCAGGAACTGGCCGACGGCCGGGACCACCTGTACGAGGCCGAGCTCAAGGAAGAGCGCCGCACCGGTGGGCACCCCGATCACACGGCCCGGCCCGACGCTCCGCCGCAGAGCTGACAGGCCCGTTCGGAGCGCCGTCGAAAGGGCCACGCCGCCGGATGGCCCATCGCAACGGTTCACGACCTTCATGGACATAACCTGCCCGGTATGAACAAATGCCATATCGCATATCTGGCGTGCGCCGCGGCACTGCTCGGGACGGGCCTCGGGGCCGCTCCGTCGGCCGCCGGCCACAAGGTCCATCTGGTGAAACCCGGGGAGTCGATCCAGAAGGCGGTGGACAACGCCCTGCCTGGTGACACCGTGCTGCTGGCGCACGGCACCCACCACGGAAGCGTCGACGTGACCACGCCCGGACTGACCCTGCGGGGCATGGGCCGCGGCACGGTGCTCGTACCGGAGACCGGCGCGGGCGCCACCACCCTTCCCGCCCCCACCCTTCCCGCGGGCACGGCGGGCGCCGCGAGGGCCACCGGCAGCTGTGCCGCGGCCGGCAACGGCATCTGTGTCACGGGCACGAAGGAACACGGCGTCGACGGCGTCACCATCGCGTCCCTGACGGTGACCGGCTTCGTCAAGACGGGCGTTCACGCCTTCGAGGCCGACAGGCTGACGGTGCGCAACGTCACCGCGGTCCGCAACGGGGTGTGGGGCATCGCCACGGAGCGCTCGGCCCGTGGCGTGTTCCGCGGCAACACCGCCCGGGACAACGGCGACGCGGGCCTCTTCCTCGCCAACACGGTGAAGGAGGAGGAAGGCGCCAGCGACACCGGGGGAACGGTGGTCGAGCGCAACCGGCTGGAGGGCAACCGGATCGGCGTCACCATCCGCCGGCTGCGCAACCTGACCGTCGCGGGCAACCACCTCACGGGCAACTGCGCGGCGGTCTTCGTCGTCGGCGACGAGAACAAGCCGAAGGCCGGCCTCGTGACCGTGCGCGAGAACCGCATCGAGCGCAACAACAAGTCCTGCCCGAAGACCGCCCGGCTGGACGCCCTGCAGGGATCCGGCATCGTCCTGACGGGCACCGAGGACAACCTGATCACCCAGAACGTCATCAGGGACAACGTCGGCACGTCCCCGCTCTCCGGCGGCATCGTCGTGTTCAAGAGCTTCGTCGGCACACCCAGCGAGCGGAACCGGATCAGCGACAACCTGCTCGAGGGCAACTCCCCGGCCGACCTGGTCAACACGGACCCCGGCGAGGGCAACACCTTCCAGGGCAACTCCTGCCTGACGTCCAAGCCCGCGGGTCTGTGCTGACCGGCGTACCCCGTCCCATCAGCCCTCGTACTCGATCCCAGTGGAAAGGCGGCACATGACGACCACTCAGCCCGCTCCTCCGCCGTCCATGCGGCTGCGGGAACTCGCGTTCGGGGCGGCGTGTGCCGCCGCCCTGCGTGCGGCCGCCCGGCTGGGCGTCGCCGACGCGGTCGGTGACCGGCCCATGGCCGTGGAGGACATCGCGGCCGCGGTGAAGACCGAACCCGGCCCGCTCAGACGGCTCCTGCGGGCCCTGTCCTGTTACGGCGTGTTCGCCGAACGCCCGGACGGCTCGTTCGCGCACACCGACGTCTCGCGGCTGCTGCGCGAGGACGACCCCCACAGCCTGCGTGCCATCACACTGTGGTGCACCGAGCCGTGGACCTGGGACGTCTGGCCGAAGCTCGACGAGGCGGTGCGCACCGGCCGCAACGTGGTGGAGGACCTGTACGGCAAGGAGTTCTTCCCCTACCTCAACGAGGACGCCCCCGAGTCGGCGGACGTCTTCAACCGCGCCATGACGACCTCCAGCGTGCAGTCGGCGCAGGACGTCGCCGCGTTCCTGGACCTCACGGGATGCGCCTCGGTCGCCGACATCGGCGGTGGCCAGGGGCACGTGGTGGCGAGCCTGCTGGACAAGTACCCGGACCTGCGCGGGACGCTGCTCGACCTGCCCCGGGTGGTGGAGAACGCCGTGCCGCGCCTGCGTGCGGGCGGCGATCTCGCGGACCGCGCGCAGGTGGTGCCGGGCGACGTCCGGACGGCCGTCCCGGTGAAGGCCGACGTCTACGTCATCAAGAACATCCTGGAGTGGGACGACGAGAGCACCGTCCGCACCCTGCGCAACGTCCGTGCGGCCGGCGGTCCCGGGACGCGGGTGGTGGTCATCGAGAACCTCGTCGACGACTCGCCCTCCATGCGGTTCAGCACCGCGATGGACCTGCTGCTCCTCCTCAACGTCGGCGGGGCCAAGCACACCCGCCAGAGCATGGTGGACCGGCTCACCGAAGCCGGCCTGGTCATCGACGACATCAGTCCGGTCAATCCCTATCTGCACGCCTTCGACTGCCACATCCCCGGCTGATCCGAGCGCGTCCCGAGGGGCCCGGTGATCCCGGGCCCCGTCGACGCGCACAGACCGACGGCCGCCGGGTCCGCGACCTGCGGACCCGGCGGCCGTGCTGTGCCGGCGGCGGTCAGCCGGCCGGCTCGCGCTCCCAGAGGTAGAAGCGCTGCGCCATGGCGTCCTTCGGGGAACGCCAGGTGTCGGGGTCGTACGCGCTGACGTACGCGGACAGGCGCTCGCTGACGTCCCGGAACTCGGGATGGCCGGTGATCCTGGCGATGGCCGGCCCGGGGTCGCGCTCGGCCTCGATCAGGTGCATGTACACGTCGCCGAACTGGAAGAGGCTGCGCCGGGTCACGCCGACGAGGTGCGGCAGCTCCCCGCGGTCGGACTCGGCGAACACCTTGGCGATGTCGGGCGCCGACCCGGGGGCCATCCGGGCGACGATCAGGGCTTGGTGCATGGGTGTTCTCCGTCCGGCTCAGCCGGTCGGACCGGCATGTGCACCGCGTTCCGCGGCGATCTTCTCGACGCGGTCGCGGATGAGGGCCATCTGCACCTTGGAGTTCCGGTTGATGTTGTCCGTCATCCACTCGTCGTCGACCGGGGCGTCCGGCTTCATCGCGAAGTCCTGCGTCCAGACCATCCGCGTGCCGGCCGGTACCTCCTCGTACCGCCAGAGGATGTTCATGTGGTCGAAGGGACCCGTCTCGACGCGGCGGGCCTTGACGGTGAGCTTTTCGCGGTCGGGCTCGCGCTCGGAGACCCAGCTCCAGACGGTGCCGTTCTCGTCCGGGTGCATCGTCAGCCGGAAGGTCGTCCGGTGGCCCTCCCGGGAGATGATCTCGACGGAGGCGTACTCGCTGAACAACCGCGGCCAGTTCTCCAGGTCGTTGGTCACCTCCCAGACCAGGTCCAGGGGTGCGGCGATGGTGATCTCGTTCTCTGTGTGTCCGGTCATGTCACGCTCCTGCCAGAAGGGCGCCGTTGACGAGGTCGAGGAACTGCCGGGGCGTCTTGGAGCGCTCGGCGTCGGTGGGCATCGGCGTGCCGTACCGGTTCTCCAGCTCGCCCACGATGCCCAGCAGGCCCAGCGAGTCGACGCCGAGCTGCTCGAAGGCCGTCTCGTCGCGGCGGAGTTCCTCCGGGGTGACGGTGACACCGGTGCACTTCTTCATGAGTTCGGCGAGTTCTTCCACCGAGATGCGGTCGTTCATGCCAGGTACCTTCCTTGCCTGTTCCGCGGCGCCTCAGGACGAGGAGCCGGTGGCGCCGTGCCGCAGCACCAGCGCCGAGTTCGACCCCATGAGCCCGCGGCTGAGCACGAGCGCCGTGCGTACCTCGGCGGTACGGGCCCGGCCTGTCACGAGGTCGAGGTCGTGGCAGATGTCGAAGACGTTGGGGGTGGGCGGGATCAGACCGTGCTCCATCGAGAGCACCGCCGCCGCGACGTCCATCAGCGGCGCCGCGCAGTAGCCCCGGCCGATGCCGGTCTTCGGCGCGGTGACCGGCACCCGGGTGCCGTGGGCCCCCAGGGCGTCGGCGATGGCCAGCGCCTCGGCCCGGTCCGCCCGCGGGATGCCGAGGGCGTCGGCGAAGACCACGTCGATCTCCTCGGGCGCGCAGTCGGCCTCCGCAAGGGCGCCCCGGACGGCCTGGGCGAGCCCTTGCCCGGACTCCTCCCAGCGGGAGGCTCCCGTGAAGGTCGCCGCGTGTCCGGCGAGGTGGGCCCGTACGGGCGCGCCCCGTTCGAGGGCCGTGCTCTCCGTCTCCACCACGACCATGGCGCCGCCCTCGGCGGGCACGAATCCGCAGGCCGCGGAGGTGAACGGACGATAGGCACGGGTCGGGTCGTCCACCGTGCTGAGTTCCTCGTAGCCGAGTTGGCAGACCACCGAGTAGGGCGCGATCGGTGCCTCGGTCGCACCGGCCACGATCACGTCGGTGCCGCGCCGTACGGCGCGTGCCGCGTGGGCGAGGGCGTCCAGGCCGCCGGCCTCGTCGGCCGCGACGACCGAGCAGGGGCCCTTGAAGCCGCGGCGGATGGAGATCTGGCCGGTGCTGGCGGCGTAGAACCAGGCGATGGACTGGTAGGGGCCGACGAAGCGGCTGCCCTTGCCCCACAGTTGCTGGAGTTCGCGCTGCCCGAACTCGCCGCCGCCGGAGCCGGCCGCGGTGACCACGCCCACGGAGAACGGCACCTCGTCGGTCACGGACCGCGGGAGCCGGGCGTCGTCCAGCGCGAGGTCGGCCGCGGCCATCGCGAAGTGCGTGAACCGGTCGGTCTGGACGAGGAAGCGCTCCTCGATCGCGGCCGACGGGTCGAAGTCGCGGACCTGGCCCGCCACCCGCAGGGGCAGTCGCTCGCAGCCCTCCCGGGTGACGCGGTCCAGGACGCTGATGCCTTCCCGGGTGGACTTCCAGAAGGTTTCGGTACTGGTTCCGTTGGGCGCGACCACACCGATTCCCGTGACGGCCGCGCGCCGTGGACGAGGCTCGCTCATCGTGACTTCTCCCTCGGCCGGTTCATGACCACCGCGGACTGGAACCCGCCGAATCCGCTGCCCACCGAGAGCACGCTGTCGAGTTTGCGCTCGCGGGCCACGCGGGGTACGTAGTCCAGGTCGCACTCGGGGTCGGGGGTCTCGTAGTTCGCGGTCGGCGGTACCACCTGGTGGGTCAGGGCCAGCACACAGGCGACGAGTTCGATCGCCCCGATGGCGCCCAGGGAGTGGCCCACCATCGACTTGATGGAACTCATGGGGGTCTGGTAGGCGTGCGGTCCCAGGACTCGTTTGACCGCGGCGGTCTCATGGCGGTCGTTCTGCTTGGTGCCCGAGCCGTGCGCGTTGACGTAGTCGATCGTGGTGGGGTCGAGTCGCGCGTGGTCGAGGGCCTCCTCGATGGCGCGGGCCATTTCCACGCCCTCGCTGGTGAGGCCGGTCATGTGGTAGGCGTTGCCGAAGGTGGCGTAGCCGCCGATCTCGCAGTACACGCGGGCGCCGCGAGCCCTGGCGTGTTCCAGCTCCTCCAGGACGAGTACGGCGCCGCCCTCGCCCATGACGAAGCCGTTGCGGTCGGCGTCGAAGGGGCGCGAGGCGTGGGCCGGGTCGTCGTTGTTCGGGGAGGTGGCCTTGATGGCGTCGAAGCAGGCCATGGTGATGGGGGAGATCGGCGAGTCCGAGGCGCCGGCTATGCAGATGTCGGCGCGGCCCTCCTGGACGGTGTGGAAGGCGTATCCGACCGCGTCGAGGCCGGAGGTGCAGCCCGTGGAGACGGTCTGCACCGGGCCGCGCGCCGCGAACCGCTCCGCCACCGTCGAGGCGAGCGAGCCGGGCGTGAAGGCGCGGTGCAGGTCGGGGCCGGCCTCCCGGTGGTCCACGTCCCAGCGCTGCCCGTGGTGGCTGACCAGGACGTAGTCGTTCTCCAGCCGGGTGGTGCCGCCGACCGCCGTGCCGAGTGAGACGCCGACCCGCCACGGGTCCTCGGCGTCGAGGTCGAGACCGGAGTCCCGGACCGCTTCGTCTCCCGCGACCAGGGCGAACTGGATGTAGCGGTCGCTCCGCCGCACCTCGTGCTCGTCCAGTCCGTGGGCGGCAGGGTCGAAGTCGCACTCGGCGGCGATCTGCGAGCGCAGCCCGGACGGGTCGAAGAACGTGATGGCCCGGGTCGCCGTGCGTCCGTCCGCCAGGAGGTTCCAGAAGGCCGGCACACCTATGCCGCCGGGAGCGACGACACCTATGCCGGTGACCGCCACGCGCCTGGTCATGACCGGACCTGACGTCGTTCGGCCTCCGCTCCCACCACCGCGGACCGGACGTCGGTCTCCTCGGTGTCGACGTGGCCCAGCGGCGGACTCGGGGCCAGGGGGCCGAGGTGGAAGACCAGCCGGGCCTCCACGTTGCCGACGTTGCGGAAGCGGTGGCGCATGTTGACCGGGATGAGCAGCCCCTGCTCGGGCTGGAGCGGGTGCGGCTCTCCGTCCAGGTCCACCTCGAGCTGCCCGCACACCACGTACACGAACTCCTCGGAGTACGGGTGGTAGTGCTCACCGATCCGGTCACCGGGCTCGATGAGGGCCACGCCCATGAATCCACTGGTGGCGCCCACCGCGGCCGGAGTGAGCATGGCGCGCAGGTCACCGCCTCGCCGGCGGTTGGGCTCGACGTCGCTCAGGCTCACGATGTTGGGACGAGATGTGATCACGGGTTCCTCCGTTGAGGTGCTGCACCGACGCGGGAGAGGCGGTGCCGTCTCTCCCGCCGGATGGCGAATCAGGCGTCGGGCGACCGGCGGTCGGTGACGAGATCCATGCGCGCCAGTTCGAGCAGGCGCGCGAGGCTGCCGTCCTTGGACGCGACCACGTCCATGCCCGTGGTGTCGTCCAGCAGCGTCGTCAGCTCGGCCACCTGTGCCGAGTCGGACATGCCGAGGATGTGGGCGGGGTCGGCCGCCTCGATCCCGCCGTGCACGTCGATCAGCCGTACGACGACGTCGTCGCGCTGGAAGATCGTGCTGCGCAGCACGGGACTGTGCGGGTCGTCGGCCGCCGCCTCGTCACGATGGGCCAGGAGTTCGGCGAGCTGCATCCCGCGCTCCGGCCGCGTCGGGTAGTACAGGGCGTACCGTTCGGCCTGCGTGTGCTGCCGTTCGGCCATCACGTGGTGGACGGCCGGGAGTGCGGCCCTGGTGAAGAACACCCGGGCGGACTCGGGGTCGGCCAGGTCGCGGTCCTGCTCCAGATGCGGGTTGATGGCCTCTTCGACGGCCCGTACCTCGGGCTGGCGGGCGACGTGGCGCAGCGCGGCGAGCAGGTCGCCCCGCACCTCGACGGCCCGCACCACCCGGTTGCCGTGCATGAACAGCGAGGTGCGGCACAGGCGCGTGGTGTCGTCGACCCTGGGCTCGGGCGCGGCGTAGTCGGAGAGGATCTTGGCGACGATCTCCTCGCTGCCCGGCTTCACGGTGAAGGTGAGCGCGTGCCGGATCACGCCGTCGCCGACCCTGGGTGCCGACTGGAGCCTGCGATCCGCCTGGCCGGTGCCCTCCGCCGGGCCACCGGTCTCGCGGACCACGTGGAAGCGCAGTGAGCGGGTGTCGCGGACGCAGCTGTGCAGCGGCTCCACCATCCGCACGTGCTCCTCGCTGTTGACCCAGGCGAGGAAGGGCGGGGCGCTCTCCCACTCGCTGGTGATGAGCCACTGAGAAGGGTTCTCGATCGACTGGCACAGCTGGTCGCTGACATGTCCGGGTACGGACGCGACCTGGTTGCAGAGCTGTTCGTAAGCTTTGAGGAACTGGTGCTGGGCCCCGTCGTTGACGTCGACCAGGAGGACGACGCGCAGCCGGGAACCGTCGAACACGGACTGGGAGACATGGTGCGACGCCTGTCGGGCGCGCGAACCTTCCACCCGTTCGGACGTGGTGGTCATCCCGCACATCTCCTTCGCGGAGGGGAAAGTGAGCGCCGGTCGCGATGGTGCGTCGGCGTTCCTCGATCCTGTGGCCGTCCCCGCGCATCGCGCGACTCGGACGGCGTACGCGAGTGACGGGCGCCGGACGCCCAAGTGCGCCGAGAGGCCGGACGGATCAGCCGATCCGGCCGGTCCCGGACCGCCGGTCGCGCTCCCCCGCACAGGTGACGCGGACAGCGGCGGGGGCGGTCGACCGGACGCCGGCCGACCGCCCCCGCCGGCGCGCCCGGGTCTTCAGGCGACCGCCAGCGCGGTTCTCAGGACCTGGTGCAGTACCGCCTCGGCGTCCGCCTCCGGTCCCTGCGCCCGCCATACGACGAATCCGTCGGGCCGGACGAGCACCGCGCCGCCGGGGCCCGTGCCGTGGCGCTCGGCCCAGTCGGCGTCGTCCTCCGGCACCAGGTCCGCCTGGGCGCCGGTGCCCACCCGGTACGACGTGAGCGGGAGGGCCAGCCTGCCGGCGAGGCTGACGGCCGCCCGGTGCCACTCGTTCGGCTCGGCGGCGTCGCTGAGCAGCACGAGGGAGCGCTCGTACAGGTCGAGCGTGGAGAGCCGTTCGTCCCCTCGGCGCACCCACAGGTGAGGGGCCCTGCTGCCCGGTCCTCCGTTCAGGTCGAGGCGCTCGGGCACCACCGGGACCGCCGGATCGGCGCCGACGACGGCACCCTGCGGGTAGCGGTAGCCGAGGGCCACGTTGAGGATGCCCTTCTGGGGACCGCCGCCGCCCGCTCCGGGGGGTGGGGCGAAGCCGGGGTGGCTGTGCTCGGCCGACCGGGCCGCGGCCCGCGCGCTGGTGGCCTCGGCCACGGGGCGGCGCTCGGCGTCGTAGGTGTCCAGCAGCTCCTGTCCCGCCCACCCGTCGAGCACCGCGGCCAGTTTCCAGGCGAGGTTGTGCGCGTCCTGGATGCCGGTGTTGGAACCGAAGGCACCGGTGGGGGACATCTCGTGCGCCGAGTCACCGGCCAGGAAGACCCGTCCCGACCGGTAGCTGCGGGCGACCCGCTGGGCGGCGTGCCAGGGCGCCTTGCCGGTGATCTCCACGTCGAGGTCGGGGACCCCGACCGCACGGCGGATGTGCTCGACGCACCGCTCGTCCGTGAACTCCTCCAGGGTTTCCCCGTTCTCGGGGTGCCAGGGGGCGTGGAAGACCCAGTTCTCGCGGTTGTCCACCGGCAGCAGGGCACCGTCGGCCTCGGGGCCGGTCAGGTAGCAGACGATGAAGTGCCGGTCTCCCACGACGTCGGCGAGGGCGCGGGAGCGGAAGGTGAGGCTGACGTTGTGGAACAGGTCGCCGGGCCCGCTCTGGGTGATGCCGAGCTGCTCCCGCACTGGGCTGCGCGGGCCGTCCGCGGCGACGAGGTAGTCCGCGCGGACGGTGGTGTGCTCGCCCGTCTCGCGGCTCTTGACGACGGCGGTCACACCGCCCGCGTCGCTGTCGAACGACATCAGCTCGGTGTGGAAGCGCAGATCGCCGCCGTGCTCGCGGGCGTGGTCGAGCAGCACCGGTTCGAGGTCGTTCTGGCTGCACAGGCACCAGGCGCTCGGGCTGAAGCGGGCCAGGCCGCCACCCGGGTCGATGTCCCTGAACAGCCACTCGCCCGCGTCGCCGACCAGGGTGGGCGTCTGGAGGATGCCGTGGTTGACGGCCAGGGTGGCGGCCGCGTCCTTGATCCCCTGTTCGACGCCCGCCACGCGGAACAGTTCCATGGTGCGGACGTTGTTGCCGCGGCCCCGGGGGTGGATGGAGGTGCCCGCGTGCCGCTCCACCAGCATGTGGGGCACGCCCAGCCGTCCCAGGAACAACGAGGTGGACAGGCCGACCAGGGAGCCGCCCACGATGAGGACCGGAACGCTGACGGTGTGGGGGCCCGCCCGTCCGGCTCGTTCGTTCATCACTCTCGCCTCCAGCGCATCGATACCGCCGACCCGGCCGGATACGGCGGAGATCCTCATGCATGCCCCGGGAAGCTGACGGCGGCTCAGGCTTCACCCGCCTGCGCCGCGACGCACAGGGCCCCTCGGCGTCCGTAGACCGACGGCCGTCGACCCGGGAGATGCCTTGCCCGCCGCCCCGGGTTGGCCTGTACCAAAGCCTTGACAGCCGCTTGTGTCACTTCTTAACTCATGCATTGAGATAAGCCCCACTCCCCTCCCCTGCCCCCACTCACGCCGCTTCGCCGGCACAGGAGAAGACGTGCTCCGACTCACCCGACCATCCCTCGCCGGACGGCGGACCGCTGTCCTCGCGGCCGTGGCCACCACCGCCTCCCTCCTCATCGGCCTCCACCCCGCCCGGACCGCCCCCTCGGCAGCGGCGGCCCTGCCCACCGGCTGGTCCACGGTGGTCAACAACGGCAGCGGCAAGTGCCTGGACGCCCGCGCCGCCGCGACCGTCAACGGCACCGCGGTGCAGCAGTACGCCTGCAACGACAGCACCGCCCAGCAGTGGAGCTTCACCCCGACCAGCGACGGCTATGTACGCATCGGCAACCGCAACGACGCCCAGCAGGTCGTGGACGTCAGCGACGTGTCCACCGCCGACAACGCGGCGGTGCACCTGTGGAGGTACGGCGGTGGCGGCAACCAGCAGTGGCGGGCGGTCGACGAGGGCGGCGGTGCCTACCACTTCGTCAACCGCAACAGCGGAAAGTGCCTCGACGTGCCGTCCGCCGCCACGGCCGACAGCGTCCAGCTCGTGCAGTACACCTGCAACGGCACCGCGGCGCAGCGCTTCCAGGTCGCGCCCGTGAGCACCGCGCCCGGCGACGTCGACCTCGGTCCCAACGTGGTGGTCTTCGACCCGTCGATGCCGTCGTCCACGATCCAGAGCCGGCTGAACTCCATCTTCCAGCAGCAGGAGACGAACCAGTTCGGCTCCCAGCGCTACGCGGTGATGTTCAAGCCCGGCACGTACAGCAACGATGTGAACGTCGGCTTCTACACCCAGGTCCTGGGCCTGGGCCAGTCGCCGGACGCGGTCACCATCAACGGCGCCGTGCACGTCGAGGCCGACTGGTTCCCGCCGCAGAACGCCACGCAGAACTTCTGGCGCGGGGCGGAAAACCTGTCGGTGAACCCGACCGGCGGCACCGACCGGTGGGCCGTCTCCCAGGCCTCCGGGTACCGCCGTATGCATGTCCGCGGCAATCTCGAACTCAGCGACGGCGGCTGGTCGAGCGGCGGTTTCATGGCCGACAGCAAGATCGACGGCCAGGTCCGCTCGGGCACCCAGCAACAGTGGCTCACCCGCAACTCCCAGCTCGGCGGCTGGACCGGCTCCAACTGGAACATGGTGTTCGTCGGCAGCCAGGGCGTGCCGGGCAACACCTTCCCCAACTCGCCCTACACGACGGTGAACCAGACCCCCACCGTCCGCGAGAAGCCCTTCCTCCAGGTGGACGGGGCCGGGGCGTACAAGGTGTTCGTGCCGTCCCTGCGGTCCGACTCCTCCGCCACCACCTGGGCGGGCGGCAACGCGCCCGGCACCTCGCTGGGCATCGACCGGTTCCATGTCGTCAAGCCGGGCGCGACCGCGGCGCAGATCAACGCCGCCCTGGCCGAGGGCAAGAACCTCCTGGTGACCCCGGGCGTCTACCACTTGGACCAGACCCTGCGGGTGACCCGACCGGACACCGTCGTGCTGGGTCTCGGGCTCGCCACCTTCGTCCCCGACAACGGCGTCACCGCCATGACCGTCGCCGACGTCGACGGGGTCAAGGTCGCGGGTGTCCTCTTCGACGCCGGCACCACCAACTCGCAGACCCTGATGGAGGTCGGCCCGGCCGGGTCCGCCGCGGACCACGCGGCGAACCCGACGTCCCTGCACGACGTGTACTTCCGCGTCGGCGGCGCCGCCGTCGGCAAGGCGACGACCAGCCTGGTCGTCAACAGCGACGACGTCATCGGCGACCACATGTGGATCTGGCGCGGCGATCACGGCTCCGGGATCGGCTGGAACACCAACACCGCCGACACCGGGCTCGTCGTCAACGGCGACGACGTGACCATGTACGGCCTGTTCGTCGAGCACTACCAGAAGCACCAGACCGTCTGGAACGGCAACGGCGGGCGGACGTACTTCTACCAGAACGAGATGCCCTACGACCCGCCCGGCCAGGCCGCCTGGATGAACGGCTCCACCCAGGGCTACGCCGCCTACAAGGTCGCGAACTCGGTGACCAGTCACCAGGCCTATGGTCTGGGCAGTTACTGCTTCTTCAACGTCGACCCGTCCGTCACCGCCGAGCGCGCCTTCGAAGCCCCCAACCACCCGAACGTGCGCTTCCGGAACATGGTCACCGTCTCGCTCGGCGGCACCGGCACCATCCGGCACGTCATCAACGACCGCGGCGGCCCGTCGAACTCCTCGACCAACGTGGCGAATCTGGTGAACTATCCGTGACCCGGCTCCCGGCACGGCTGCTGCTCCTGCTGACGCTGGTGCCGGGGCTCACGGCCCCATGAACTACGACACGCCGCCGAGGAGGCCAGGGTCAGAAGAGCGAAGCCCAGGGCGAAACCCAGCATGGTGAGGACTCCTCGGGGCCAGAAGATGTGGCTGTCCCAGAACGACCAGCAGGCGGCCAGCAGAACCAGGGCAGCCGGCAGCACCCGCACGCCGTGCCGGCGCCAGAGCAGAGCGCTCGTGGCGAGTACGGCCACGACCAGCCCGGACACACCCGCCCGGCCCAGTTCGTCACCGGTCGCGAACAGCCGTCCGGCCGCCCCGTGGACGTGGTGGTCGACTACCACACCGGCCGAGATCCCGGCCACGGCGTCGAGCCCGGAGTAGAAGGCGGCGTAGCAGAGGGATCCGGCCCAGGCGAGCAGCGCCAGGACCCCGTCGATACCGCGAAGCGGCCTCCCCCTCAGGGGCAGGACCAAGCCGAGTACGAGGAAGGGAAAGACGGGCAACAGGGCGATGTGCATGGCGGTCCAGTGGCCCGCGGTGGCGGCGGTCAGATGCGCTGGATGCATGGAGCCTGCCACGGCCAGCAACAGAGGAGCGAAGGTCACCGGTGCCGTGGCACGCAGCGCGGGGAGGGATGTCATCGGGTCACCGTAGGAGACGCTTCGGTACGAGGAAGGTGTCGTCCACGGCGCGTAAGACACCCGTAAGCTCACCTAGCGCGCCACGCGATGGCGGAGAAGCACGACCCCCGAGCCGAAGGTGTGGGTCTCGACGAGTTCGAGACCCACCCGGCGCTCGTCCCGCGGGAAGAACGGGATGCCGCCGCCGACCAGGACCGGGTAGACCAGGGCCCGGTACTCGTCGATCAGACCGGACGCGGCGGCCTCGGCGGCGAGGTTCGCGCCGCCGAGGGCGATCTCCCCCTCGCCCGGCTCGGCGCGCAACCGCTCGATCTCCTCCGCCAGACCGCCGGAGACCAGGCGGGCCTGACCCCGCACCGACGTCAGCGTCCTGGAGAACACCACCTTCGGGAGCGGATTCCAGAGGTCGGCCCATTCCCGCTGCGCGTCGTCGAGCGCATCCCGATCGACGTCCTCCCAGTACAGCATCGTCTCCCACAGCCGTCGCCCCAGCAGATGGACGTCGACCTGCCGGATCTGGTCGATCCAGAAACGGAAGACGTTCTCGTCCGGCTCCGACCAGTCGAAGCCGCCGTCCGGCCCGACGATGTAACCGTCAAGTGAAACGTTCATCGAATAGGTCACGCTACGCATCGGAAGTCCTCCCGAGGGACAACGTTTCCCTCCATTCTTCACACAACTCCTCGAATTCTTCGCATAAGAACTCTCCCCCGCCGGAACGTTCGAACGGTCTGCTCTACCCTCATGTGCGTGGCCGATCACCGTCATTCGGCCTTTGAAGGGGATCGGCAGAGTCACCTGCGCCGGTAGGACCGCCGAAGCAGGGCTCGGACGCAGGCGTTGGCTCGCCTGTCAGGAGGACCGTTGCACCAGCACGAGCGGGCAGACCGGCCCGGCAGCCGCGGAGAGCACGAGATCCAGCACGAGTTGGCGACCACCGGCCGCGCCGATCGCTTCTACGACGACCAGGTGCTGGACCGGCTCAACCCCAGGATGAAGGAGTTCGTGGCCCGGCAGGAGATGTTCTTCCTCGCCACGTCGGACGGTCGCGGTGAATGCGACAGCACCTTCCGGGCGGGCCCACCCGGTTTTCTGCACGTTCTCGACGACGCGACCCTCACCTACCCGGAATACCGGGGAAACGGCGTCATGGCGTCGCTCGGCAACATCCGCGAGAACCCGCACGTCGGCCTCCTGCTCATCGACTTCTCCGTGGATCGCATCGGCCTGCACATCAATGGCCGGGCCCGCCTGGTGCCCGACGACAGCACGCGCCGCGACCATCCCGCTCTGCCCTTCGATCCGCTGCCGGGGCGCCGCCCCCAGATGTGGGTCGAGATCGAGGTCGAGGAAGCGTACATCCACTGCTCGAAGCACATACCGAGGCTGGTCAAGGCGCCTTTGCGACCTCGGACCGAAGGCAGACAGCCCACAGCCGGCACAGGTGAACAGGCCTGGGGCACGGACGACGTCAAACGCAAAGGCGGCGACTACTTCGAAGCGGCAAAGGAGAAGAACAGTCAAGCCCTGCGGTGATTGATCCGGGCGGATCCTGAGGCACACCCGGTCCGGGCGCCGTCGACGTCGCGTCGTGGAACAGTGGAGAGGGGAGTCAGGAGGCCGGGATGCGACTGCCGGTGCTGGTGGGTGTCGACGGGTCGGAGGGTGCCGGGGCGGCCGTCGGCCTGGCGGCGCGGGAGGCGACGCTGCGGGGCGTTCCGCTGCGGCTGTTGCACGCCTCTCCGCGGCTGCCCGGCGCCGTCGTCCCGGCTCCGGCCCAGCATCGGCTGCGTGACATCGGGGCCCGGTTGCTCCGGCGAACGGTCGCGGACCTCACCGAGCGCTTCCCGGACCTACGGGTGGAGAGCGCGCAGTCCGACGACGCCCCGGCCGGGGCGCTGGTCGCCGCGGCGGGTGACGCGGGGCTCCTGGTCGCCGGCATGCGCGGAACGGGCGGTTTCGAGGGGCTGGCGGTCGGCTCGGTGGCTCTGCGGGCGGCGGCAGCGGCCCCCTGCCCCGTCGTCCTCGTCCCGCACCGCCCCGGCACCTTCACCCAGGAGGGTCGCTCGGCGCACGGCTCCGGCCGGGTCGTCCTGGGCTTCGACGCGCACCGGCCGGTCGGTGAGGTGGCCGACTTCGCGTTCTCGGCGGCCGACGCCCACGGCGCGCGGCTGCACGTGGTGCAGGCCTGGGCCCTTCCCGCCGAATCCGTCTCGCCCCGGACCCTGGTGGTGACCGAGGAGGACCGGGCCGACTGGGAGGACCAGGAGGTGCTGCGGCTGTCCGACGTCCTGCGCCCGTGGCGGGAGAAGTATCCCGGGGTGAGCGTCGTCAGCGATCTCGTGCTGCTCCACCCCGCCGAAGGGCTCCTGAACGCGTCCGGGGACGCCGACCTGCTCGTCGTGGGGCGCCGCACCGAGCCGAGCGCGGCGGAAGGCCGTCTGGGCCCGGTCGCCCACGCCGTGCTGCACCATGCCCGCTGCCCGGTCGCGGTCGTGCCGTACGGAGGGGTCGTGCCGCGCGCAGGGTGAGCGCTCAGCCGTAGAAGTTCTCGAACTCGTCGTACAGCGACGCGTCCACCACCTTGTTCCGGGCGGTGGCGTCCGCGAGCGGGACGCGGACGATCCGCGTCCCCCGCAGGGCGACCATGCGGCCGAAGTCGCCTTCCCTGACCGCGTCGATGGCGTGCAGTCCGAACCGGGTGGCGAGCCACCGGTCGAAGGCGCTCGGGGTGCCGCCCCGCTGGATGTGGCCGAGGACCGTGGTGCGGGCGTCCTTCCGGGTGCGTGCCGAGATCTCCTGGGCCAGCCACTCGCCGATGCCGGACAGCCGTACATGGCCGAACTCGTCCAGGGACTGGTCCTTGACCATCAGCTGTCCCTCCTTGGGGACCGCTCCCTCGGCCACCACGACGATCGGCGCGTAGTTGATCTCGAACCGGCGCTTCACCAGCTCACAGACCTCGTCGATGTCGAAGGGCCGCTCCGGGACGAGGATCACGTTGGCGCCGCCCGCGACGCCGGCGTGCAGCGCGATCCACCCCGAGTGCCGGCCCATCACCTCCACCACGAGGGCGCGCATGTGCGACTCCGCGGTGGTGTGGAGGCGGTCGATGGCCTCGGTCGCGATACCGACGGCCGTGTCGAAGCCGAAGGTGTAGTCGGTGCCCGAGACGTCGTTGTCGATGGTCTTCGGCACGCCGACGAGGTTGATCCCCTGCCGGCTGAGCTCCGTGGCCGCTCCCAGCGTGTCCTCGCCGCCGATCACGACGAGCGCGTCCACCTCGTGCTCGGCGAGGGTGTCCCGCACCCGGCGCAGCCCGTCCTCGTGCTTGAACGGGTTCGTGCGGGAGGACCCGAGGATGGTTCCGCCGCGGGGCAGGATCCCCCGGACACGGGCGATGTCCAGCGGAACGATGTCGTTCTTGAGCAGGCCGAGCCAGCCGTCCCGCACACCGACGAAGTCGAACGCGTACTCCTGGACCCCCTTGCGGACGACACTGCGGATCACCGCGTTGAGGCCGGGACAGTCACCGCCGCCGGTCAGTACTCCGACCCTCATGGGCTTTCTCCCATCCGCTGCGCACCTTCGTCCGTCCGTCCGCCCGCGCCGCGCACGGCGCCCCGAGACGGCAGCCGGTCCTCGGAGGTCCGCCGCCTCCCCTCCAGCCTCCCTCGATTCGATCTGCGGTGGCCACTCGGGCGGGCCCGTCCGACGACGCTCCTGTGCCGCGGCCGTCGCGGCAGCGGGCACGTCGTGCGCGGGCCCCGGCCGGACAGTACGGTGCAGGAACGAAGGCCCGACGGCACCGCGGCGTGCGGAGGCGGCATGACGAACGAGCGGGCGGCGAAGGTGCCGCGCAAAGTGTACGAGAAGGAACTGCTGCGCTTGCAGACGGAGTTGGTGAAGCTCCAGGAATGGGTGCGCACCGAGGGTGCCCGGCTGGTCGTGGTCTTCGAGGGGCGCGACGCGGCCGGCAAGGGCGGGACGATCAAGCGGGTCGCCGAGCACCTCAATCCACGCGTCGCGCGGATCGCGGCGCTGCCGAAGCCCACCGAGCGCCAGCGCACCCAGTGGTACTTCCAGCGGTACGTCGAGCATCTGCCGGCCGCCGGGGAGATCGTGCTGTTCGACCGGTCCTGGTACAACCGGGCCGGTGTCGAGCACGTGATGGGCTTCTGCTCGAAGGAGGAGTACCAGCGCTTCCTGCGCCAGTGCCCGATCTTCGAGCGGATGCTGGCCGAGGACGGCATCCTGCTGCGCAAGTACTGGTTCTCGGTGAGCGACACCGAACAGCAGGAGCGATTCCGCCGCCGCCTGGAGGACCCGCTGCGGCACTGGAAGCTGTCACCGATGGACCTGGAGTCGATCACCCACTGGGAGGCCTACTCGCGGGCGAAGGACGAGATGATGGTGCACACCGACATCGCGGAGGCCCCGTGGTACGTCGTCGAGAGCGACGACAAGCGCCGCGCCCGGCTGAACATGATCGCCCATCTGCTGGACTCCGTGCCGTACCACGAGGTGCCGCCGCCCGTGCTGGAGCTGCCGGACCGTCCCCCCTCGACCGGCTACCAGCGCCCGCCGCGTGACCTGCAGACCTACGTCCCCGATCACACGGCCCGGCTCTGAGGCACACCGGTTCCTGGCTCTGCGGTCATCGGCCCTCTCGGCGAGCATGCGCCTCGGCGAGGAGGAGATAGCTGCTGGCCGTCCAGGTGTAGGCCCGGTCACGCAGGCCCGTTCCGGTGAGCGCGTCGAAGTTCTCGGCGAAGCCGTGGGCTTCGCACAGCGCGCGGAAGCGGGCGCTGATGTCGTCCGCGAGGCGCTCGTGCCCGGCGCGGCGCAGGCCGTCCTCGATGAGGACGGTGGCGGGGGCCCAGATCGGGCCGCGCCAGTAGCCGTCGGCGAGGTAGCGCGGTGAGGTGGGCAGTTCGGTGGCGAGGCCGTACGGCGTGAGATGGGCCTTGATGTGGTCGGCCAGGGTGCTGCTGATGTCGGCGGGCAGGTGTTCGCCGAGGACGACGGGCATCAGATCGAGGAGGCCGGCGCTGCTCCAGGTGTCCCCGGTGTCGACGGCCCGGGCCACGAACCGGTCGGTGTCCCAGAGCCGGTCCAGCAGCGCCGCCTGCGTCTGTTCGGCGATCCGGGTCCAGCGGCTCGCCTCGTCCGGCTTGTCCAGCGCGGTGGCCAGGGTGGCCAGTTCGTGGAGCTGGAGCACGAGGAAGGCGGCCAGGTCGGCGGTTTCGACGACCCGGGCGGGGTCGAAGGTCGTGGCGTTGTCCCAGCCGCTGTCGTTGCCGTGCTGGTAGTGGGGCAGCTCGGCGCCGGGGGCTCGCCGGGCGGTGAGCCAGAAGCCCGTCCAGCGTTCCAGCCGCCCGTAGGTCTCGGCGAGTTCGGCGGGGCCGGGTGGGGTGGGCAGGCGGCGGCGCAGCAGGCCGGAGGTCCAGCCGTGGATGGGCGGTTTGACGAAGTTGTACAGGACTTCGGAGTGGGTGACGGAGTCGGGCAGGGCGCCGGTGTCGTCCTGGTGGTCGAAGGGCAGGGCGAACTGGTCACGGGCCAGGTCGGGGCAACCGGGCGCGAGGGCGAGGGCGTTGAAGCAGTGGTCCCAGCTCCAGACCTTGTCCATCCAGTGCTTGGACATCAGCACCGCGGGCCGGGTGACGAGTCCCGTGGGACGCACGGTCGCCGACCAGACGACGTAGGCGGCGAGTTCGGCGGCGGGGGTGGCGGAGGAGCGCCATGGGGCCACCCGGTCGACGAACTCCGCGAACGAGCGCCGCTCGGAGTCGGTGATCGCGTCGAACGCCGCCGGGGACGCGTACGGCGGCCGGGCGGTGTCGAGTTCCTCGATCGCGATCTCCCAGGGGCCGCTCGCCTCCGCGGCCAGGGTGAGACCGCGGAGGCAGCCGCCCAGGCTCTGGGCGCCGGTGGCGGTGGCGGTGCCGGACAGCACGGTGACGCGGTAGCGGCGTCCGGTCTCGTAGGAGGTGAACACATGCGCGTCGGCGGCCGGGTCGCGGAAGAAGTAGGTTCCGCTGAACGGGGTGAGGGTCGGCGCGGCCGCCACCACGCCCATGCCCAGCCCGCTCCCCCGCAGGCGCACGGTGTCGGGCGATGCGTAGGAGAGATCGACGCGTCCGTCCGCGCCGATCCAGCTGAGCAGGCCCGGTGTGGTCTCGACGCGGGTCTCGGCCCGGTCGCCGGTCGCCGGGTCGAGCGGGACGAGGCGCAGGACGGCGTGCATGCCGTTCTGGTGCGAGACGAGGTGGAGGTCCTCGGCGTAGGTCTTCTCCGCCACCACGGGTGAGATGTCGAACCAGGAGCCGTGGGTGCTGAAGGGGATGTCGTGGACGGAGAAGGCCGGGCCGGATCGGGCGGCGGTCATGACGCTGACTCGTTTCTCGAGCAGGGGTCACCGGCCGGCTGACGCGCAGGCGGCCCGGTGGTGACGGGGAGGGTCGGGAGGGGGCGGCCGGGGGTCAGTCCTTGACGGCCCCGGCGGTCACCCCGGCGGCGATGTAGCGCTGGGCGAGGACGAGGATGACCGCGGCGGGCAGCGAGGCCACGACGGCGGTGGCCATGATGGCGTTCCACTCCTGGTTGTTGTTGCCGATGTAGTGGTAGATGCCGAGGGTGATCGGCTCGTGGGCGCCGCCGTTGACGAGGGTGCCGGCGAAGACGAAGTCGGACCAGGACCACAGGAACGCGAAAAGGGACACCGTGACGACGGCGTTGCGGCTCATCGGCAGGACGACGGACCAGAAGGTCCGCAGAGCCCCGGCTCCGTCGGTCTTCGCGGCCTGGAGCAGTTCGCCGGGGATGCCGGACATGAACGCGGTGAAGATGAGGACGCCGAAGGGCACGGCCAGTGTGGAGTCGGCGACGATCAGGCCGGGGACGGACTGGAGCAGGCCGAGGCTGAGGTAGATGGCGTAGAAGCCCATCGCCATGATGATGCCGGGGATCATCTGGGCGGCGAGCAGGACGAAGCTGAGGATGCCGCCGCCGCGGGGCCGCAGTTTGGCCAGGGCGTAGCCGGCCGGGGCGGACAGGGCGACGGTCAGGACGACGGTGCCCAGGCCGATGACGAGGCTGGTGCCGAGGTAGGGCAGCTGCTCGTGCAGGACCGTGCGGTAGCCGTCCAGCGTGGCGTGGGTGGGGAAGAGGTCGGGTGGGCTCTTGCGCATGTCCCGGTCGGGGGTGAGGGACACGTTGAGCATCCAGTAGACCGGGAAGAGCATGGCCGCGGTCAGCAGGAGTCCGAGGGCGGTCTTCCAGCCGGTGCGGCCGGTGCGTCGGGTCATGACAGCGCCTGCTTTCGCTGGACCTTGAGGTAGATCAGGCCGAACACCAGGGCGGTGACGACCAGCAGGTTGCCGACGGCCGCGCCGGGTCCGAAGGCGGGCAGGAGGTTGCCGAAGCCGAGCTGGTAGGACCAGGTGGCGAGGGTGGTCGACGAGTCCGCCGGGCCGCCCTTGGTCATGATCCAGATGATGTCGAAGACCTTGAGCGTGTAGATCAGGCCGAGGAGCAGGGTGATCGCGGAGACCGGGCGCAGCAGCGGGAAGGTGATGCGCCTGAAGCGCTGCCAGGCGTTCGCGCCGTCGAGCGCGGCGGCCTCGTACAGGCTGGCCGGGATGGACTGCAGGCCGCTGTAGAGCACGACCAGGTTGAAGGGCACGCCGATCCAGATGTTCGCGATGATCACCGAGGTCAGCGACCAGGACGGAGAGGTCAGCCAGTTCACCGGGGCGATGCCGAGGGCGTGCAGGGCGGCGTTGACGACACCCGATTCACTGTTGAGCATCCACGACCAGGTGGACGCCGACACGATCAGCGGCAGCAGCCACGGCACCAGGAACAGCGCGCGCAGGGTGGCCGACAGCCGGAAGTGCCGGCTGAAGAAGACCGCGAGGGCGAGACCGATGGCGTACTGGAAGACCAGGCAGACGCCGGTGAAGAGCGCCGTGTGGAGCAGGGCGGGGGCGAAGGTCGGGTCGTCGAAGACGGCCCGGTAGTTGTCGATGCCGGTGAAGGGCGCGTTGCCCTGGACGAAGGAGCGGACGGTGTAGTCGCGCAGGCTGAGGTCGAGGTTGCGGTAGAGCGGATAGGCGTAGAAGAGGACGAGGTAGAGGGTCACGGGGGTGAGGAACCCCCAGGCGGCCCACTGCGGGGAGGCCGGACGGCGCCGGACGGGCGCGGGGGCCGGGGGCGGGGCGGCGGTGGTCACCCCGCTCCGGGCGTGCGCGGCCAGGTGGTCCGGTGGGTGGGTGGTCTGCTTCATCGGACCCTCGTCACTTCACCGCGGTCTGCGCCGAAGTCAGGGCGTCCTCGGGTGACTTGGCCCCGCTGAGGGCGGACTGGACGGCCTTCCACAGCTGCTCGGAGATCTTCGGGTACCTGATTCCCAGGTCGTCGCTGGTGCGCCCCTTGGCCGACTTGACCGCCGCGACCCAGGGCTTCAGTTCGGCGTTCGCCGCGACCTGCTTGGCCTGCACCTCGCCGGTGGGGGCCACGTAGGACAGGGTGGTGTCGGTGTCGTAAAGGCTCTGGGTGCTGGTCAGGCAGGTCGCCAGCTTCCGGGTGGTGGCGTAGCGGCCGGTGTCGCCCTGGGTGGGGATGGTGACGAACTCGCCTCCGGTGGGCGCCGCTGCGCTGCCTCCGTCGGCGCCCGGTATCGGCAGGACGCCGTAGTCGAAACCGGCCTTCTTCGCGTTGGCGAGTTGCCATGTGCCGTTCTCGGCGAAGGCGTAGTCGCCGCCGGCGAACTCCTGCCAGCTGGTGGTCTGGGTGTTGTTGATGACGGAATTGGGGGCGTAGCCCTCCTTCAGCCAGTCCTTCCACAGCGACAGGGCGGACACGGCCTGCGCGGAGTCCAGTGCGGTCAGCTCGGCTCCCGCGCCCCAGAACCACGGCAGGAACTGGAAGCTGCCCTCCTCCGTGCCGATCGCGGAGAAGGTGATGCCCTTCTTGCCCGCCGCCTTCACCTTCGCCAGCGCCGCCGTCAGCGACTTCCAGTCCTTCACCGAGGCGATGTCCACCCCGGCTTCCTTCAGGACCTTCTTGTTGTAGTAGAGGGCGAGGGTGTTGGCGCCGATCGGGGTTCCGTAGGTCTTGCCGTCCGACTGGCCCGCGGCGAGCAGGTTGGGGTCGACCTTCGAGGTGTCGAGCTCGTTGTCCTCGGTGCTGGTGAGCACGCCGGCCTCGGCCAGGGTCGACACGACGGGGTTGTCGACGATGAGGATGTCCGCGGAGTTGTCCTGCTGGGCGGCCAGCAGCGCCTTGTTCGCCAGGTCGCTGGTGTCGTAGCCGGTCCTCTTGATCTTCACCCCGGCCTTGGCGCCGCACGCGTCCAGCAACTTCACCCAGGCCGAGCCCTTCGCGAACTGCGGGTAGGGGTCCCAGACGGTGTACGTGCCGCTGTCCGAGCCCTTCGCGTCGGCGCTGCCCGACCCGGAGGAACAGGCGGCACCGGTGACGGCGACGACGGTCGACAGGGCCACCGCGGTGAGCCGGCGCCTTGAGGAGCTGTGCATGGCGGGTCCTTCGTTCTGGGCACACGGGTGCCGTGGGAGGGGCGGCTGGGGGGAAGCGGGCACTCCGAACGGGCGAGGGTGAGGGGTCGGGTGCGCGTGAGGGAGGAGCGGAGCGAGGTGGCTGTGCGGTGCGGGTGCGGTGCGGTGCGGTCAGACTTCGGAAAGGGCGGTGCCGGTCGCGGGTCCGGTGCTGGCTCGCAGCGAGATCGGCGGCGCGAGCAGATGGTGCCGGGGCGGCGCGGCGGGGTGCTCGATCCGCTCGACGAGCAGGTCGACCGCGCGCCGGCCCATCACCTCGGCCGGTACGTCGGCGGCGGTGAGCTGCGGGGTGACCGTCTCCGCCCACCGGCTCGCGACGACCCCGGTGACGGAGAAGTCGCGAGGTACATGACGGCCCGCCTTCGCGAGCCCGCGGTACAGGCCGCCCAGTGCGGCCTCGTTCAGGGTGACCAGGGCGGTGGTGGCCGGGTCGTCGTACAGGATGCGCTCCAGGCAGGCCTGGCCGGAGGCCGCGTCGTCCCCGCAGCAGTACGCCCGTACCGTGAGCCCGCGTTCGGCCGCGGCCTTGGTGAAGCCGTCCAGGCCGCGCTGGGCGGACTCGTATCCGGCGCGCAGCAGTTGCTCGGGCCGGTTGACGAAGGCGACCCGGCGGTGGCCGAGGTCGGCGAGGTGGTGGACGCAGGCGGCGGCGAGCGCGGTGTGGTCCAGGCTCACCCACCAGCCGTTCTCCGGGTGGGCGGTGCGGCCGATGGCTACGGCGGGGAAGTCCAGCTCGGCCAGGTGGTCGACCCGGTCGTCCTCCAGCCTGATCTCCATCAGGATCGCCCCGTCGACCCTCCGCTCCCCCAGCAGCCGCTGGAACGACCGGTCGCTGTCGACGCCGCTGGGCGACAGCAGCACGTCGTAGTCGTGCACCGCCGCCGCCTCCACCACACTGCCGATGAAGTCCAGCTGCATCCCGGTGTAGTGGTTGCCCGCGGGCGGGAAGACGAGGCCGATGGTGCTGGTGCGCCCGTTGGCCAGGGCTCGCGCGCTGGCGTTGGGCCGGTACCCCAGATCGTCGATGACCTGCTGGATCTTGCGACGGGTCTCCTCCGACACCGAGCGCTTGCCGCTCAGCGCGTAGGACACGGTGCTCCGGGAGACACCGGCCCGCTTGGCGATCTCACCGATGTTCACGGGGCTGGCTCCTTGCTCGAACCGGTTCGACTCCTTGCCGGAAGGAGTGCTCGCCGGTTTTGCGTGTGAGGGGTGGGACAGGCGCGACGCGCGGCTGTCGAACCGGTTCGCGTGAAGTGAAGGTAGGAACTACCGGCAGGCATGTCAACATCCTGGGCGGCACTGTCTCGATCCGCTTGGGGAGCGGGCATCTCCTCGTGCCGCAGGGATTGCTGGGCGGGTTTCCCGGTGCTAGCTTCGCGAACCGGTTCGACGAAGTGATCCTTCCGGCGAACCCGGGCTGCTTCCGTGCCCGTGGGGAAGCGAGGAGCCGCCTCCACCATCCTGAGACGTGCTCGCGGTTCGGTCCGTCGAACCGATTCGACTTCCCTTCGACCTCGCTGCACCCACTGCTCGCCCGGCCGTCACACGCAGGAGCGGCCGGCCCGGTCCGGCCCGGAACCGCGTACCGCCGCTCCCGAAGCCCCCAGCCGCCGACTCCCACCACCGCCCCCTCAGAGATCGAGGACACCCTCCATGCCAACCGCTGACAGATCCGCCCGGCGGCGCGCACCCGCCGCCGTGACACTCGCGCTCGGCGCGGGCCTGCTGGCCGCACCGGCCGCCCCCGCGCAGGCGGCTCAGGCGCCCGAGCCCGCCGCCCGTTACACCTTCGACCAGGACGACATGGCGTCCGGGAAGATCACCGACAGTTCCGGCAACGGACTGACGGCGGACCTGGTGAACGGATCGACCGCCCGGTCCGTCGAGGGCACCGGCGGAGGCAAGGCCCTCGCCCTGCCCGGCGGCGCGTCCGACACCGAGGGCGCGTATGTGCGCCTCCCCCGCGCCGTGGTCGGCGACGCCACCGACCTGACGGTCTCCGCGCGCGTGAAGTGGAGCGCCGGCACATCGTCCTGGCAGCGGATCTTCGACCTGGGCACGAACACCACCAAGTACCTCTTCAGCACGCCGTACAACGGCAGCGGGCTGTTCCAGACCTCCGTGACCACCGGCGGTGGAGGCGCCGAGGCCCAGGTGCGCGGCTATGCGCCGCTGCCCGCCGACGAGTGGCGGACGGTCACCGTCACCCTCGACAGCTCCGCCGGCCGGCTCACCACGTACCTCGACGGTGTGGCGGTCTCCGCCGCGAAGACCGGCATCAAGGCCAAGGATCTGCTGGACGCCTCGGCCACCGCCGCCGGGTACATAGGCAAGTCCTTCTACCCGGACCCGTTGCTCAAGGGCGCGATCGACGACTTCACCGTGTGGCACGCGGCTCTGAGCCCCGAGGAGGTGGCCGGTACCGTCGGGTCCGTGCCGACCCTCCAGGAACTCTCGAAGACGTCCTTCGAGGCCCGCACCACGACCGGGACCGCCCCGTCGCTCCCCGTCGCCGTCCGCGCCTCCTTCTCCGACGGCTACGACCGCGACACGCCCGTCACCTGGGACGACGTCCCCGCCGACAAGTACGCCGCGCCGGGCACCTTCACGGTCGCCGGGACCGCGGCCGGACGCGCCGTGAAGGCCACCGTCACCGTGGTCCGCGAGGGGCAGCTCACCGTCGACCTCGGCTCGGACACCGGCGCGTTCCACGGCGGCGCCTCCGGCACCCTGTACGGCGTGTACGGACCGGACGTGCCGACCAACAACCTCATGGAGGGCATGGGCCTGCGCACGGTCTCCACCAAGGCGCAGGACGGCCCGCAGCACCCCGGTGCCGACGCCCTGGAGGTGGTCGAGCCGCTGGCCGACTCCACCGACGGTGACGTGTACATCTACATGACCGACATCCACCGCGGCTTCCCCTACCAGTGGCCGGGCGACACCCCCGCGGAGAAGCTCAAGACCTACGAGGAGAAGGTCGCCAAGCAGGTCGACCAAGTCCTGAAGCTACCGAAGCAGTACCAGGACAACGTCGTCTTCGTGCCGTTCAACGAGCCCGAGGGCAACATGTTCGGCACCGGCGAGTGGAGCTACGACAAGGTCAGCTGGCTCAACGACCCGGACGACTACTTCGCCGCCTGGGACCGGATGTACAAGCTCATCAAGGGCAAGATGCCGGACGCCCGCATCGCCGGACCCAACACCAGCATCCTGTACAACCAGGTGAAGGGCTTCCTCACCCACACCCTGGCCGCCGGTACCCTCCCGGACGTCATCACCTGGCACGAGCTGAGCCACCCGGAGGCGGTGCGCCAGAGCGTCGCCAAGTACCGGGCGTGGGAGAAGGACCTTTTCAAGGGCACCGACCGCGCGGGCACCCAACTCCCGATCAACATCAACGAGTACGCCTTCAACTACCACACCTCGGTCCCCGGCCAGATGATCCAGTGGGTGTCCGCGATCGAGGAGTCCAAGGTCGACGCGGACATCGCGTACTGGAACATCGACGGGAACCTCTCCGACTCCGCCGTGCAGTCCAACCGTGGCAACGGCCAGTGGTGGCTGCTGAATGCGTACGCCTCGATGAGCGGGCACACGGTGAAGGTGACCCCGCCGTTCCCCGGCGAGAACTACACCATGCAGGGCGTCGCCACGCTCGACGAGAAGAAGAAGCAGTCCCGGCTGGTCTTCGGCGGCTCCACCGGCAAGGGCCACATCGTCTTCGCCGGCGTACCGAAGACTGTCTTCGGCAAGCGTGTGCACGCCTGGGTGCGGGAGATCGAGTGGAGCGGGCAGATCGGCGACTCGTCCGGCCCGAAGCTGCTCGCCGAGTCGAACCTGAAGGTCGGCGCGGACGGCACGGTCACGCTCGACTTCGGCGACGGCACCCTGCCGAAGCTCAAGGAGTCCTCGGCCTACGAGGTGGTCCTCAGTCCGGCCGGCGAGGCGAAGGGCACGCAGGACCCGCCCGTGCGCTGGCAGTCCTCCTACGAGGCGGAGGACGCCGCGCACAGCGGCTCCGGCTGGTCGAAGAACGGGCCGGAGGGCTCGCCGCGTGACGTGTCGAAGTTCTACACCTCCGGCGGCTACGACGTCGGCGGCCTGCGCACCGGCTCGGACGTCACCCTCGACTTCACCGTGGACGTGCCCGAGGACGGCACCTACGACCTGAGCGTCTTCGCCAACTCCCTCAACACCTTCGACAAGGTCAAGGAGCAGGGCCCGACCAACGTCTTTCTGCGGGTGGACGGCAAGGCCGGCAGCGAGCAGGAACTGCACCTGCCGCTCGGCTACAAGTGGGTCGTCTGGGACCACACGGACACCAAGGTGCAGCTCACCAAGGGCAAGCACACCCTGACGCTCGCCGCGAAGAGCGCCGACGGCAAGCGCGCCACCCAGGGCGACGCGATCGTCGACCGCCTCACTCTCGCCCTCCCCCGCGCCTCGGCGGACACCCAGGTCTACGAGGGTGAACTGGCCTGGCCGGCGAACGGCGCACGTCCCGTCTACGACCTTCCGAAGCCGGCGGCGACCGGCTCCGGCGCGGTCCGGCTCGCCAAGGGTCAGAGCGCCACGTTCTGGGTCTACTCGCCGGCTGACCGCGAGGCCACGCTCAAGGTCGACACCCTGGGCGGAAGCGGCGCCCGGCTCGCCGTCAACGGCCATGACGTCCTGCGACTGGCCAAGGGCAGTACGCGTGCGGCGGTCTCCCTGTCCGGCGGTGTCAACAAGGTGACCGTGACCGGGGGTTCGGCCACGACCCTCGTCGACCGTCTCACGGTCACCCCGACCGAGGGCACGCTGCCGACGCGCACGTACGAGGCCGGGGAGGCGCGGCTCGCGGGCTCGGCCACGCTCACCCCGCTCTCCCTCGCCACCGGCGGCACGGCGATCACGGGCGTCGGCGGCGCCCCCGGCAACGGCAACACCGCGACGTTCACCGTCACGGCCGACCGGGAGGGCCTGTACGCGCTGCGCATCCGCTACTCCAACCCGGAGCAGTCCGAGGCCACCCACTACAACCCCGACCCGCTGGCCCGGCACGCCGACATCAGCGTCAACGGCGGCGCGGCGCGGCGCGTCGGATTCCCGCACAGCTTCCACCAGAACAACTTCTGGGAACTGACCGTCCCGGTGCAGCTGAAGAAGGGGAAGAACACGATCGGCTTCCGCTCCGAGGAGCTGCCGAACTTCGACGGCACCACCTACGCCTCGGACACGTTCCCGGGCGTGCTGCTCCGCTCCCGCTACGCGCCGCTGATCGACCGGATCACCGTCGCGCCGTATGCGCGGGAGGTGCGCTGAGGTAGTTCATTCGCTGAGGTCATCTCCTCCTGGAGGCGCCGCGGGAGCGCCGTGAGGCGGGGCAACTCCGGGTAGCCGCGTTCGTCGTCCCTGACAGCTGTCAGGGACGACGAACGCGGTTGGGTGCCTAGGGTCGGCCACAGGCGACGCCAGACCGGGCAACGGGCGGCTGTGCCGCATTCGTTGTCGCGCTTTCGGTGAGCCCCGGGTGGCCTGATGCGCCCCGGGGTCGGTGAGGAGCAGTCCGTGCGGTTCGACCGGCGTCTTTCCACCGTCGCGGGCGTTCTCCTGGCGCTGGCCGTGGCTCTGACGGGCTGTGGGGCGGTGGCGGAGCCCGCTGCCGGGACACGTCCGGCTGCGCCCGGGGGCGCGCCCCTCACCGAGGCGCAGCTCGCGGTGATCGACCGGGCGGAACTGGTGCTGACCAAGAAGTGCATGGCCCGGCACGGTCACCCCTTCTGGGTGGCCGCCTCGATGCGCGCGGACGAGCTGCGCGCGCCGGGATACGTGCTGGACGACGTGGGCTGGGCCCACCGGCACGGCTACGGCGGACGCATCCAGCGCAAGGCCCTCGCCACCAAACGGCACGACCGCAACATCGCCTACCGGGCAGGTCTGTCCGAGGCGGAAGCCCGGGCCTACGTCCGCGCGCTCTCCGGCGGCCCCGGCTCCGAGCTGCTCACCACGTCCCTGCCGGGCGGCGGAAAGGTCCGGGTGGGCAACGGCGGCTGCGAGGCCGAGGCGCGGAAGCGGCTCTACGGCGACCCGTCGGTCTGGTTCCGGGTGGACAAGGTCGCGACGAATCTGACGCCCCTCTATGTGCCGCGGCTGCTGCGCGACGAGCACTTCACGAAGGCGCAGCGGCGCTGGGCCGCGTGCATGCGCCGGGCCGGGCACTCCTACCCCGACCCCACAGCGATCCGTGCGGCGCTGCCCCGGCTCACCCAGGACCTCGACGCCGGCCGCGCGCACGCCACGGAGGTGCGGCTCGCCGTCGCGGAGGCCACCTGTGCCCGCGAAACGGGCTTCGCCGAGACGGCCCGCCGGCTGGAGCGGGAGCACAGCGCTCCGGTACGCGCCCGGTACGCGCGGGACATCGCCACGCGTGACCGTCTCCAGAGGGCGGCACTGGCCCGGGCCGAGCGGCTCCTCGGCGAGTAGAGCCCCCGCGGCGCACCGCCGCGGAACACTCAAGACACAGGAGAGTCATCCATGCGCAAGGCACGACACCTTCTGGCGACACTGGTCACCACGGCGGCGCTCGGACTCGCCCTCCCGCTGCCGTCCGCCCACGCGGCGGGCAGCGCCGCGACGGGGGCCGGCTGTGACGCCGAGTACTTCAAGTACAAGGGCGACGGCAAGGTCCGCGCGTACCACGAGACCGACTGCCGCGTCCTCCTCGGCGCCGACGCGGGTGACGACCCCAACTGGGGTGACGGCGCGGGCCAGTTCCAGGGCGGCGACAACGACAACGCCTTCTCGGTCCTCAACACCGGCACCTACTCCGGCGGTTACGACGTGGTCGCCTTCTACGTCAGCACCGACTACGACTGGCAGCGCGGCGGTTACAGCTGCCTGAAGCGCAGCGAGATCTACGTGGACGACCTCGCCCGCAACGACAGCACCGGCGGCTACCCCATGTGGTACAACATCAGCTCCCACCGATGGGTCACGGAGAGCGCCTGCGCCAAGTTCATGAGCTGACCTGCGCTCCACCTCCCCGCCGCACCAGGACAACGGCTGCGGCGGGCCTCAGCGGCCCGGCAACGCCCACATGCAGTACGCCTCCGGACACTCGAGGCAGAGACGCCGAGGCCCGTGCGTCAGGCGGCTCCGGCGAGCAGCCGGCACGGCAAGGCCCGCTCCCCCACGGTGTGGTCGTCCTCGTCCTGCACTCAGTACAGACACGCTCCCCGCCTCCGGCTGACGGCTTCCTCCAGGCGTCCCTCCACGAAGAGCGCCCCCACACCGTCCTCGACGGCCCACCCGGGGGACAACATGCCGGTCGCCACGGCTTCTCGGTACGAGGTGCGGCGCCCGGGTTCGCTGTCGTAGTGCGGGCACACCGAGCCCGGCAGGAGACCCAGGCCGTCCTGGAGAAACGTCAGCGGGCCGAAGGAGTCGGTGTGGGAGCCCCGGGCCCAGCAGTTGGCGCCGGCGCTGATCCCGCACAGCAGCGTTCCACGGTCGTAGGCGTCGCACAGTAAGCGGTCGACCCCGTGCGCGCGCCAGACCGCCAAGAGGTTCGCGGTGTTGCCGCCACCGACGTAGACCACGTCCTGGCTCAGCAGGAACGTCCGCAGGGAGTCGTCGTCCAGCTGTCGCCGGAACAGTGGCAGAACGGACGGCTCGCAGTCGCGTGGCTCGAACGCGCTCAGGAACTGGTCGACGTAGGCGGGTGCGTCACCACTGGCTGTGGGGACGAAGCACACTGCGGGGCGGCTGCTCCTGGCATGGCTGAGCAGCCAGTCGTCCAGCAGTCCGTCCTCGTCCGTCGAGAAGCCTCCGCCGAGGAGTGCCACGCCGCGAGCCGGGCCGCCCATCAGCCGTTCCTTTCCACCGTTTCGCCGCTCCTTCGACGTTCGCGGCGGCGGTTGTGCGTGTTCAGTCGAGGCAGAACTCGTTGCCCTCGATGTCCTGCATCACGATGCAGGACTCGTTGTCCTCGTCGGCCTCCAGCAGTCGCTGGCGTACCGCGCCGAGGGCGACCAGGCGGGTGCATTCGGCTTCGAGTGCGGTCAGGCGCTCCTCGCCCACGAGTCCGGTGCCGACGCGTACGTCGAGGTGCACCCGGTTCTTGACGACCTTGCCCTCCGGGACGCGCTGGAAGTACAGGCGCGGGCCCACGCCCGTGGGGTCGAGGGCCAGGAACCAGGCCCCTCGCTCCTCGGGCGGCAGGGAGCGATGGAAGTCGTCCCACGTGGTGAAACCCTCCGGCGGCGGCGGTACGACGTACCCGAGCACCTCGCACCAGAAGCGAGCGACCCGCTCGGGTTCCGCGCAGTCGAAGGTGACTTGAATCTGCTTGACCGACGGCATCGGGCCACCGTAGCAAGGAGCCCTGACGCTCACATCGGGTTTTTGATCAGCGCGCTGATGCGGCGAATGTGACGCGCACACGGACCTCGCCCTGCGCACAGCGATGAGTTTCATCAACGTGCCGGGTCTATTGGTACGTGGGGCACCGCAGGCCGCCGCAGGTGAAGGTGCCGGTCTCGCCACGGCCCACGCGCGCCGATCGGCCTCTCGTGAGGAGCACGACATGACCGCTGTCTACACGTTCGACGTCTTCTCCAGCCTCGACGGCTTCGGGGTCGCCGGTGGCGACTGGACCGGCTACTGGGGCAAGCAGGGGCCCGAGCTGCTCGACCACCGCCTCGCCCTCTACGGCGGGGAGCAGCGGATGGTCTACGGAGCCAACACGTTCCGGGCCTTCGCGGAGATGCTGGCCTCGAGCACCGGGGAATCCGACGTGCGGGACCCCTGGGTCACACGGATGCGGAACCTTCCCACAACCGTCGTGTCGACGACGCTGGAAGGCCCCCTCGACTGGCCGGACGCGACGGTGGTCAGCGGCGACGCCGTAGACGTCGTGGCCCGGCTCAAGTCGGAGTCGGACGTGCCGTTGCGCTCGCACGGCAGCCTGTCGTTGAACCGGGCGCTGATGGCCGCCGGCCTGGTAGATCGCCTGCAGGTGACGCTGTTCCCCGTCATCACCGGCCGCTCGGGGCTGGATCCGGTCTTCCGGGATGCGGCCGACTTCGATCTGGAGCTGGTCGAGCATCGCACGCTCGACGGTCACGTCCAGGAGCTCGTCTACCGGCCCACCCCGCATTGACCGGGCGTGGCCGAAGGTACGGATCGAGTCCGCTGCGACCGGTAGCCTCTCGCCATGGACGGACTGCCCCCGAGTGTGGACCACGACATCCTGGCGCACCGCAGCATCGCCGCGATCGCGACGATCCGCGATGCCCTGGGCTGCACGGTTCATCAGGCTGTCGATACGTATGCGCAGCGGTACGAGGAGCTGCGCCGCGACCGGCCGGGTGACTTCCGGCAGCAGCCGGGCCGTGACCGGCCCGACGACGACGCCCGGCCGCGCCCGGACGACCAGGGCCGCTGACGGCCCCGGGTCCGGGCTCCCGCCGTCAGGCGTTGGCGTGCCGGCGCCAGGCCGGCCTCCGGGGAGCGGCATGGTGCACGGGCTCCTCCGCACCGTCGTCGCCCTGCGCACGCTTCAGCCACAGGACGGTCAGGCCCAGCAGAGCGACGAAGACCACCAGGAACGCCACCGACACCCACATCGGCCGGCCCCCGGGGTCGTCCCATCCCGCCGACACGGCCGAGGCCGCCCACAGGACGGCGCCCCCGGCGTAGAAGGTGCGCATGCGGCGCAGCTGCCGCAGGGCTCGTACGGATGCCACGTGATCGGTTTGCGAAGCCATGCCGACGCAGGTACCCCGGAACGCGCTCCCTATCGGCCGTGACTTGCTGGATTCGCTCCTGCCCCGCTGGTGGGTAGGCCATAGTTGAGACTGCCATGGAAGGGCCGGGTCGCCGGCCAGGGGTGGGTCGGGGGGCCTGTGAGCGACTTTGACCGGATCTTCGAACCTCGGTACTCGGCGACCGAGTTGTTCACCAACCGTGTCGACGAGTACACGGCCTTCGCCACGGCACTCCGTGTGCACGGCGAGCGCGTCCGCGCCGGATCCACGGCTCTGGGGCATCCCGCTCGGCGGAACGTCCTCTCCTTCTACGGCATCGGCGGCATCGGCAAGACGGAGCTGTCGCGGCGTCTGGAGTCGTGGGCGCGGGGCGAGTTGTCCGATCCCGGTGACTGGGCGGGGAACGTGCCGCCCGAAGGCCCGCTGCACTCGGTGCGGATCGACTTCCACGGAAGCCGAATCGTCAACGCGGTGGACATCGTGCTGCGGCTGCGCGCCGCGGTCGCCGCCCGGGGGCGTCGCTTTCCCGCCTTCGACCTCGGCCTCGCCGCCTGGTGGTCACTGGCCCGCCCGGGAACGGCGCTGCCCGACCTGTCCGCCGGTGGTTTCGACGTCCGGGGGCAGATCACCGACACCCTCAACGAGACGCTCAGCGACGCCGGGGCGAGCTTCGGGCTCGGTCCCCTCACGGTCCGCACGGGCATCCGCATCGTCGAGGCGGTACGCGAGAACCGGCTCCGCAACCGGACGCTGCGCAGGTGCGAGCCGCTCGTCCACATCATGAACCAGACCCAGCAGGATCCGTCGGACTATGTCGCCGCGACGCTCGCCGGGCTGTTGTCATGGGATGTGGAGAACCTCGCCGCCGACAAGCGGCCGATCGCGGTCGCCTTCGCCGATGCCGCCGAGTACGTCCAGGGTGACGACCGTGCCCAGGAGCGTCTGTTCAACCGCATCGTGCACCTCACGCCGGGTGTGCTGTGGGTGGTCACGTCCCGTAACCGGCTGGACTGGGACTCGCCGCACCTCAACCAGTTGCTGCCCGCGACCGGCCCGCAGACCTGGCCGGGTCTGCGGCTGGAGACGCGGGAGGATCCCCGTCAGCATCTCGTGGGCAAGCTCTCCGACACCGACGTGGAGCAGTACCTGCGGGCCGCGTCGGGGACGGCGGGCAATCCGGAACTGGCTCCCGATGTGATCGCCCGGATCCGCGGCGGTGCGCACGGCCTGCCGCTGTACCTCAGCCTGTCGTTGTCCATCGCCCGCGCCGGGCAGGGAGAACGGCTCCCGGCGGCCGCCTTCGGCGGGCCCCTGCCGGAGCTCGCCACCCGTGTCTTCGCCAATCTGCCGGAACGGGAACGCGAGCTTGCCCGTGCCGCCAGTCTCGTCCCCCGCTTCGACGAGGACCTGATCAACCAGGCGACGGACGGGCTGATCGGGGACACGCACCGGTTCTGCCACCGCACGCTGGTGACCCGGGACGACCATCCGCTGTTCCCCTACCGACTGCACGACGCGGTGCGCGCCGCCATCGCCCACGAGTCGGTCGACGAGCCCGGAGCCTGGGCGCCCGACGACCGTACGGCCATGGCCCGGCGGCTGGTGGAAACGCTCGGAGCACGCAGCAAGTCCCTGCTGGGGGACAGCAACCGCCGGCTGGACGTACTGGAGCTAGCGGCCGGCCTGTGCGCGGACCACGACCTGGTCGCGCCCTGGCTGGCCGACGCGCTCACCGATCTGCCGGGGTTCGCCAGGACGGCGGAACGGCTGCCGCCGCCTTCGGCCGACAGCTGGACGGGGCAGCTTTCCGGCATGTTCGAGGCATGGCGTCAGGGGAGGTCCGGGTTGCGGCGGATCGCCTGCCTGGAGGAGTTCCTGGCGCAGCCGGTGCTGCGGGCGGACGTCCGGGCCCTCGCAGAGCTCAGGCTGGCCTATCTTCACAGGACCCGCTCCGCGTTCGACCCGTCTCTGCGACTGCTCAAGGGTTTGCTGGCGCAGACGCCCGAGTCGCAGTTCCTGCGCTACCAGGTCGCCCGCGGGCTGCAGATCAAGGGGGACTTCGACGCCCTGCATCGGCACCTGTCCGACTATCCCCTCGTCGATCCCACCACGGCACTGCGTATCAACAGCGACCTGGCCTATCTCCGTGGTCTCCTGGGCGAGTCGGTCGCCGGGCCGGTGACCCGCGCCGCCTACCTCCGCGAGGAGGGCAAGCACCAGTTGGCGCTTGACAACGACGCGACCGTCCTGTGGCGCAGAACCCTGATGGGCCGCAGTACACCGGAGGAGTGTGACACCGTCCTCTCCGAGGCCGACCGGTACGGCGAGACGCTGACCATGCGCACGGCTCTCGCGGCCAAGCTGATTTGCTCGGCAGGAGACATCTCCGCGGCTCAGGACGTCATCGCCCAGACCGACAGTGTCATCAGGACCGCCTCGGGGTTGCGCGGATGGCGCGAGTGGACGAGCAGAACGGTGTTCGGCCTGCGCCAGGGCGACCGTGGCTACCTCGACCAGCTCCATGAGACATGGCTCTCGAGGAACACCCCCTGGAGCCTCAACTCCCATGTGGTGGACCGCTTCTTCGTGTTCGCCGGCTACCCGGCCCGCTTCGGCCCTGTGCAGGTCATCCCCACGGAGGACCCGGCAACAGCCGACCGACGGTGGTACACCACGATCGCGTCCCTTCTCGAGAACCCGCAGCCCGGGCCGGGTTAGGCGGGGCCGTGGCCGGTGTGCCGCCGGCGCGCGACATGGCGGGTCTAAATCGGCGGTCATCTCGACCCGGTCCGGGAGGATGCGAGCGCACGCCCAGACACGGACCCGGGCGAGGTCGCGGCCGTCGCAGGGTTCCACGGCCCCGTGAGCGCCGGCGGGCCCGAGAGCCTGCGCCTCCTGCTGTCCCAGGCGTCGACCACAGCTCGGGGATCTACCCCGGCACCGCCCACGGCTTCACGATGTCCGGCACCGACGCCTTCGACCCCGCCGCGCCGCGCCGCCACTGGGACCGGCCGCTCCCGCTCTCGGAACGCACCCTGGCCGCACCGCGACCGCCCCTCAGGGACTGTCGCCGCGATAGTGGAAGCGGCAGGCCACTCCGGGTCCGGGTGCCCGCGGCTCGCCGTGACCGGGGTCGTACAGCGCGCGGCCGCCGGGGAACTGCCCGAGTTCGGTGGGCAGCGCGGCACCCGCGTCGATCTCGTCCGGCGTCCAGCCCGTGACGTCCAGCAGCAACCCGTCCAGCGGCCCTCCGACGAGGTGGGCATAGGTCTTCCCGGTGCGGGGCCCCGGGTCGGGGTCGTCGTGGTCGTGGCCGTAGACCCGGCCGCGCAGGAGTTGCTCGTCGCCGTTCATCCGTCCAGCGTCGCAGCCACCACTGACAACGCGGGTCGGCCGGGTGTCGGGGGCAGCGGGCCACGGGCGGGAGAAACCGGCAGCCCCGCGTGCCGGGGACGAAATCGTGGGCGTCGCGCGCACCGGGGCCCATGATGAAGACATGACCGACCGTGACGAATTCCTGGAGTGGGTCACGACCGACCTGTACGAGGCGGAACTCGCGCTGCACAACGGCGACGCGGCTCCCCGCCGGGCACTGTGGTCGCGCAACGAACCGGTGAGCGTCCTGGGAGCGTGGCGCAACGCCCACGGGCAGCAGGAGCTGGACGAGCTCTTCACCACCCTCGGCGGGAGCTTCTCGGACTGCACGTCGTACGTCTTCGAGTTGCAGGCGTACGACGTCGCCGGAGACATGGCCTACACGGCCGGTCTCGAGCACACCTCCGCCTCCGTCGACGGAGCGCCGCGTACGTACACCTTGAGGGCCACCCAGGTGTACCGCCGGGAGGAGGGCCGGTGGAGGGTGGCCCACCGTCATGGCGACGCCGTGCGCGAGTGAGCGTGCCGGGTGTTCTCCGGGGCCGCCGTCCATGGAGTGATGCCGTCTATGGAGTGATGCCGTCGATCAGGTGGGAGACCAGGGCGACGACGAACGCGTCGGTCACCGGTTCGTCCGGGACGAGCATCCGGTGGTAGACGGCGCCCCACAGCTGGTCGACGAGGATCTGCACGTCGACGTCGTCCCGGATCTGCCCCTGCTCCTTGGCGCGCAGCAGCCGCTCCCCCGCGAGTCGCCTGCGTTCGGAGGAGTACAGGGAGCGGAACGCGGTGGCCAGGTCTTCGTCGGTCTGGGACTGTCCGATCAGCTCGGTCACCACCCGCCCGGCCGGTGTGCCGGTCATGAGGCGCGCGAACGCACGCAACTGGCTGGTGAGGTCGGCGCGGATGTCGCCGGTGTCCTCGAAGGCGAGGGTCTCCTCGACGGCGTGGAAGTAGCCGTCGAGGGCGAGGGCGCCCTTGGAGGGCCACCACTTGTACAGGGTCGTCTTGCTGACACCGGACAGGCGGGCCACCCGCTCGAAGGTCAGGTCGGCGATGCCCTCCTCCATGAGCACCTCTCCGACGACGCGGAAGACGTCCGCGCGGACCTCGTCGGCCGGGCGGCGCCCACGACCGCGGGCCGGACGCCCGGCGGCGTCCTCGGCCTGCTGCGTCACGATGTCTCTCCCTCATGCGTTCCGGATGGGATCAGTCCAGGAAACCGTACGGGCGTACGGGCGCACGCCTCGGCCCGGGGGTCATGCCAGGCCGCCGTTGGTGTAGAGGACCTGCCCGTTGACCCAGCGGGCCGGGCCGGCGAGGAAGGCGACCGACTCGGCGACATCGCGGGGCTCGCCGAGCCGCTCCAGCGGGGTGGTCTCGGCGAAGTGGGCGATGGTGGCCTCGTCCTTGCCTTCGAGGAACAGTGGGGTGGCGACCGGGCCGGGTGCGACGGTGTTGACGGTGATGTCCTTGCCGCGCAGTTCGCGGGCGAGGATGAGCGCGATGCTCTGCACGGCGGCCTTGCTGGCGACGTACGCCGCGTAGGTGGGCAGCTGGGTGCGGGTGACCGAGGTGGACACGTTGATGATCGCGCCGCCGCTCCGCACCCGGCGGGCGGCCTGCTGGGCGACGACGAAGGTGCCGCGGATGTTCGTACGGTGCATCCGGTCCAGGTCGTCGAGGTTCATCTCGGCGATCGGCGCGAGCACCATGATCCCGGCGGTGTTGATCACGACGTCGATCCCGCCGAACGCCGTCTCCACCGCTTCGAAGGCCGTTTCCATCTGCTGCTCGTCGGCGACGTCACCGCTGACCGCGATGGCCTCGCCGCCGCTCGTGGTGATCTCCTCGACGAGCGCTTCTGCCTTGGCCTTGTTGCCCGCGTAGTGCACGGCGAGGGCGAAGCCGTCCGCGGCGAGCCGCTCCACGACGGCCTTGCCGATGCCGCCGGATCCGCCGGTGACGAGCGCGACGCGGCGCGTGGTGGTCCGAGGTGTGCTGGTCATGGGCTTCTCTCCTGGGCGAGATAGGGACGCCAAGATGTGGACGCTGAGTCCATATAAGCATCATATGAACGCCACGTCCACATCTTCGCCAAGATCCTTCGCCTGGGGCGCCAGCAGTACAGGCAGCGAGATCAGGTCAGGCGACGGCGGTGCCTTCGAGTTCGACCAGCTGGCCGGGGACGGCCAACCGTGTCACCCCGAGCATCGTGGTGGCCGGGGCCACCCCGGCGGCCCCCAGGCGCGACGCCAGCACGCCGTAGTGCGGGAACAGCCGATCCACGTCGGTGGTGTAGACGTTGAGCCGGACCAGGTTCGCCAGGGACATGCCCGCCTCGGCGAGCACGGCTTCCAAGTTGTCGATGCTGAGGGCAAGTTGCGCGGCCATGTCCCCCTCGTGCAGGGGCTTGCCGTCACCGCTCATCGCGGTCTGTCCGGAGCAGTACAGGGTCCGGGTGTGCCCGGTGACCGTCTCACCCTGGTTGAAGCCCATCTCCAGCGACCATGTCACCGGGTTGATCGCCGTACGTTCCACTGCCACATCAGCTCCATTCGACGCATGGGGAGTTCGACGGCCAACGGCGTGGGATGCGCCCTGGGCGTCGACGTCCTCGGTGGTCAAGAGCCTGCCAACGAATCATGACACCCTTCGTCATGTATTCGATAGGGTCCTCGCATGCGCGCCGATCGGCTGGTCTCGCTGGTGCTGCTGCTGCGTCAGCGTGGTCGGATGACCGCGGACACGCTGGCCCGCGAACTGGAGGTGTCCACCCGTACGGTGCTGCGCGACATCGAGGCACTGTCCGCTGCCGGTGTCCCGGTCTACGCCGAACGCGGCCGCAACGGCGGCTTCGCGCTGCTGCCCGGTTTCCGGACCGAGCTCACCGGACTCAATCACGACGAGACCGTCGCCCTGCTGACCGCGGGAGCGGGGCGCGGCGAGCAGGTGTTCGGCCTCGGCCCGGCGCTCGCCTCGGCGATGCGCAAGGTGACCGACGCGCTGCCCGAAAGCCATCGCGCCAGCGCGAGCGACGCGGCCCGGCGTTTCCTCGTCGAGCCGGAGACCGACCTGCTCTCACGCCGGCCGGCCCAGGAGGTGGCCCGAGCGACGATGAGCGAGATCCGGCGCGCGGTGCTCGCCGGGCACCGGCTGCGCATCCACTACACCGCGACGGGCCAGGCGCCGCGGTGGCGCACGGTGGACCCGATCGGCCTGGTCACGGTGCGCGACCGGAGTTACCTGCTGGCCACCAGATCCGGCGCGGACCGCACGTACCGCCTGTCGCGGGTACGGGCCGCCGAGATGCTTCCCGAACCGGCCCGGCGACCCGAACAGGTCGATCTGGACCGGGCCTGGCGGGAACGCTGCGCGCGGTTCCTGTCCGCCGACCACATCGTCGTGTCGGTACGGGTGACCCCGCGGCGGCGGGAGGACCTGCTGAGCAGCGCCGTCGCCGTACGCGCCACGACACCCGACCCGGACGGCAGGCTGCGGCTGGAGGTGACGTACCAGGATCTGCGGCACGCCGAGTGGGCGTTGTGGCAACTCGGCACGGATGCGGAGGTCCTGGCCCCGGGGGCGTTGCGCACGGCCCTGCACGACCGTGCCACCGCGATCGCGTCCCTCTACACAGACGTGGACCGAGCCGTCCGACACGAACAGGACGGGCCCCTCCCTCGACCAATATGAATTCAATCCCGGCGGCATTCAGTTGCTCGTCAAGGCGCCCCTAGCATCGAGCCCTCCGCGTGAGGGACGCGCCAGGAGGACCAAGGAGTGCGCCAGATGAGAGTGCCGCCGAGACCTGCCCGGACCAGACGCCTCAAGTTCGTTTTCCCCGCCGTCGTATCCACCGCTCTCGCCGTGTCCACGCTGTCGGCTCCTGTCGCGGCCGCCGCGGCCACCCAGGGACCGGCGCCCGCCGCGTGTCCGGCGAACCTGGAGGACTCGGCGAGCTGCTACACCGGGCGGAGTACGGACGGCGCCTACTACGCCATCGCCGTACCCGAGAAGTGGAACGGCTCTCTGGTCCTGCACGCACACGGCGGGCCGGACCTGGGCGAGGAGTCCGATCCCGAGCGCAGCATCGGCGACCTGGAACGCTGGTCGGTCATGGTGGAGCAGGGTTACGCGTGGGCCGGTTCCTCCTATCGCCGGGGCGGCTACGGAACCAGGATGGCCGCGGCCGACACGGAGAGCCTGCGCCGCCTCTTCACCGAGACGTTCCACCAGCCGAAGCGGACGTACCTCCACGGCCAGTCATGGGGCGGCAACGTCGCCGCGAAGATCATCGAGAGCTACGGCTCCGAGAAGCACGGCAGCCCCTACGACGGCGCGCTGCTCACCAACGGCGTCCTCGGCGGCGGCTCCCGCGGCTACGACTATCGCGTGGACCTGCGCGTGGTCTACCAGTACTACTGCCGGAACCACCCGCGACCGTCCGAGGTGCGGTATCCGCTGTGGGAGGGGCTGCGTGCGGGTTCGACGATGACGACGACCGGCCTGCGCGCACGGCTCCAGGAGTGCACCGGCCTGTCGTCGCCGCCTGAGGAGCGCACCGCCCTTCAACAGCGCAACCTCGACGACATCCTCACCGTCACCAGGATTCCGGAGCGGACCCTGGAATCGCACCTGAGGTTCGCCACGTTCACGTTCCGCGACATCGTGCACAACAGGCTGGGCGGGCGGAACCCCTTCTCCAATCAGGAGATCGTCTACTCCGGCTCCCATGACGACGCCGCTCTCAACGCGGGCGTCGAGCGCTTCGCCGCGGACCCCACGGCGGTGCGGGACCTCTCCTACGACAGCGACATCACCGGGAAGGTCTCGATTCCGGTCCTCACGCTCCACGCGATCGACGATCCGACGGCGTTCGTCGAGCACGAGGCCGCGTACCGGGCGAGTCTGCGCGGAGCCAAGCGCGACCAGCACCTCGTGCAGACCTTCACCGACGAGCACGAGCACAGCGGGCTGAGCACGTCGGAGTACGCCAACTCCATCTCGGCGCTGGACGCATGGGTGCGCAGCGGGAAGAAGCCGACCCCGGCCTCGATCGCGGCCTCCTGCCCCGCGTTCGACGCCTCGTACGGTACGGGCTGCTTCTACAGGCCGGGCTTCACGCCCGCTCCGTACGCCACACGCGTGAACCCACGCCCCGGCGGTCTGAACTGGCCGGCCCTGACGGCCCGCCAGGAGAGGAAGTGGAGCCGGCTGCCTTCGGTGGGCATCGCGCCCTGAGGTCGGCATCCCGGAACGCCGTTCCAGGCACTCTGCAGCTGTGCTGGTCAGCGCCTGTTTCAGTGTTCCGGCGTCCCGAAGTGACCGCATTGTGTGGCGGGTGGGACGGATCGCGGAGAACGCTGAGGTCGTCCGAGCAACCCGCTGGACAGACCACCTCGCACCATGGAGAACTCGATGCGTTCGCGCCTTGCCGCCCCCTCCGCCCGCCTCGCCCTCGCCGCCGTCGCGGCGGTCGCCGTCACCGCCGCCGCGGCCGGTACGGCCACCGCAACGGCCGACAGCCGCAGCGCCACCGTGCGGGCCTGTGCGACCAAGGACCTGAGCTTCAAGGTCAGCCTGAAGACGCAGGCGGGCGGCTACTACCTCGTCACGGCCAAGGCCAAGTCCGGTGTCACCTGCTACCTGGAGGGCGTCTTCCCCTCCGCGTCCTTCGGCTCCTCCGCCGACACCGAGGTGGCGCCCGCCGAGCACGCGGTCAGCGACCGGGTCACCCTGTCCGGGTCCACCGCCGCCTACGCCGGCATCAACCCCAAGACCACGAACGACGACTTCGGCAAGGAGTTCGACTTCCTGCACCTCTCCGTCGCGGGCGACGAGACCAACGCCGTCACCCTGACCCTGCCCGAAACGGCCAAGGTCGACCGGCCCGTCGCCACGAACTGGCACTCCGACCCCGCCGACGCGGTTCCCTTCGCGAACTGACGCCCCGCGCCTGACCTTTCGCGCACCCGCCCCCGTCCGGCGGACACCCTGCCGGCCGGGGGCGCAGCCCCGTCTCAGGCGATCGCGTCCTCGCCCGCGAGCATGCCGCGGCCGGCCGCGAAGAGGCGCGCGCAGCGTCGCGTCATGGCTTCGGGCGACTGGTCGGGGTGGTTGACCCACCAGCGGACCAGTGCGGTGCACAGGCCGCGCCAGGCGTAGGTGAGGGCATCGGCGTCCAGCGGGTCGTCGGATCCCGCCGTTCGCAGGAGGTCGGCGGTGCCGGTCGCGGCGAGGTCGTCGATGGCGCGGCGGTAGTGCGCCGCGCGGCGGGCGGCGTCGCTGCCGGGCGGCAGCGTGGCGTCGTAGAGGACGAACCAAGCCTCGCGCTGTCCGTCGAGCGCGGTGAACAGGGCGTGCAGCACACGCAGGGCGGTGGGCCGGTCCGCGGAGGCGGGTTCGGCCATGGCGGTGCGGATGGCGTGCAGGAGGCGGTCGCCCACAGGGTTCAGGCAGGCGAGGTAGAGGTCCTGCTTGCTGCCGAAGTAGTGGTGGACCAGGGGCTTGGTGACGCCGACCCGGGTGGCGACGGCGGCCACGGTGGTGGCCTCGTAGCCGCGACGGCCGAACTCCTCGGTGGCCGCCGCCAGAACCTGTCGTTCGCGGGCGGCCCTGGGGACTCCCTTGGTGCCGGCCTTCGAGGGTGTTGTCATGGCGCTCATATTACCCTACGGTAATTTTCCGTCGGGTAAATTCCTCGGACCTCGCTGGGAGCACGCGTATGTCCGCCTCACCGTCCGGTCACGGCACCTCCCGCACCCGCTCGTGGTGGGGCTGGGGCTACGCCGGCTCCCACCCGGACGACGCCGAGTGCGTCGCGCTGGGCGCTCTGCTGCCCGGCACCCTGGCCCGCCCGTTGCCGATACCCCGCGTCGCCGACCTGGCGATCGACCGACCCGGGGTGACACCCCCGCCCTCACTCGCGCACCTCGTCAGCACCGACCCCGAGGTGCGCGCCGCCCACGCCATGGGCAAGGCCTACCGCGACATCATCCGGGCGCTGCGCGGCAGGCCGGGCCGCATCCCCGACCTGGTCGCCCACCCGGCCGGCGACCAGGACGTGGCCGACCTGCTGGACTGGGCCGGCGGGCAGGGCGTCGCCGTCATCCCCTTCGGGGGCGGCTCCTCGGTGGTGGGCGGCGTGGAGTACCGCGGTGACGCCCACCGGGCCGTCCTGTCACTGGACCTGACGTCGATGGACCGGGTCCTGGAGATCGACACCGTCAGCCGCTCGGCCCGCATCCAGGCCGGGGCACTCGGCCCCGTACTGGAGGAGCAGGTACGGCCGCACGGTCTCACCCTGCGCCACTTCCCGCAGAGCTTCGAGTTCTCCACCCTCGGCGGCTGGCTGGCCACCCGGGCCGGGGGCCACTACGCCACCGGCCGCACCCACATCGACGACTTCGTACAGTCCCTGCGGGTGGTCACGCCCGCCGGAACCAGTACGTCCCTCCGGCTGCCCGCCTCCGGTGCCGGGCCGTCACCGGACCGGCTGTTCCTCGGCTCCGAGGGCACGCTCGGGGTCATCACCGAGGCGTGGATGCGCCTCCAGGAACGTCCGCGCCACAAGGCGTCGGCGTCGGTGGCGTTCGCCGACTTCACCGGCGCGCTGGAGGCGGTGCGTGATATCGCCCGGTCCGACCTCTCCCCCGCCAACTGCCGCCTGCTCGATCCCGGCGAGGCTCTGCTGTCCGGCGCCTCGCGGGACGGTTCGTCCGTCCTGGTGCTGGGGTTCGAGTCCGCCACCGCTCCCGTCGGCGAGCGCCTCGCGCAGGCCCTGGAGCTGGCGCGAGCATACGGCGGCCGGGGCGGAGTACCGGCCCAGGAGAAGGCGGCCACCTCCCCGGCCGCGGGCGAGGTCCCGGCCGACGCCGCGGTGAGCGCCTGGCGTTCGGCCTTCCTGCGGATGCCGTATCTGCGCGACGGCCTGGCCCGCATGGGGGCCGTCGTCGACACCTTCGAGACGGCGGCCACCTGGGACAGGATCCCCGCCCTGATCGACGCCGTTCGCACCGAGGTCGGCTCCGCCGCCTTGAAGACCACCGGGCACCCGGCTACCGTCAACTGCCGCCTGACGCACGTCTATCCCGACGGCGCCGCGCCCTACTTCACCGTGGCCGTCGCGGGCCGCCCCGGTGAGGAGGTCGGCATCTGGGACGACATCAAGGCCGTCGCGAGCGATGTCCTGCACCGCCATCGCGCCACGATCACCCATCATCACGCCGTAGGCCGCGACCACCGCCCCGGCTACGACCTCCAGCGCCCTGAACCGTTCGCGCTGGCGCTGCGCGCAGCCAAGGACGCCCTGGACCCGCATCACATCCTCAACCCGGGCGTGCTGATCGACTGACCGGGCGCGATGCACGCCCCCGAAGTCAGTAAGTGACCGCAGAGACCCTCGTCTCCCCGGCCATGTCAGAATGCCGACATGACATCGATCCGAAAGGGCAATGCCGCGTAGGCGCCCGAAGGCCGTCCGCGCCGAGCGGTGGCGGCCCCCCAAGTACCCGCCGGTGCGCCGGATTCCTGCCGTCTCGGCCCGAACCCGGGCCGCGGTGCGGCGCGTTGAGGCCGAGCATCTGTGGCCCGACGCGGTCGCCGTCGCCCTCAGCCGCTTCACATGGGCCTTCGCACAACCGGGGCGCTATCTGAGCGGCCCCTACGACAGTCCCGGCATCGAGATCGAAGACGCCCGGGACGACCTGGACGAGGCCCTGCGCTATCTGCCCGCCGGCGCCCGGGCCGATCTGGGTCGCCTGGTGGCGCGCATCGACGCGGAGTTCGAACGCCGCACACTCCCGGATCCGGGTTGGGCGAGCGAGTGGACCGCCGGGCGTTGGTGGTGGTGGCGCATCAGGGAACTGTGAGCCCTGGGGACCCGTGTTGTCCTGATCCGCCGCTGCCATGCTCCAACCCGGTGTAAGTATGGGCGGGTTGGAGGGGAACGGGCCGGTGGAGTTCACCAGGCTTCCCGAACCGCGCAGGCGAGCAGAGGGCTGGCGCACCGGACGGACCGGGCTCCACGAGGCTGCTGATCACCGCCTTCGTGCTCCTGATCGCGGGCTCGCTCCTGGCCGTACGGGCGGCGCACGGGGCCCCGGAACGCGAGATCCTCCTGAGTCGGCAGACCCTGCGGCGCTGGACCGAGCAGGAAGTGGCACGGGTGACGCGGGCACTCGCCTGGGCCTCCCTGTGCTGCGTCGTGGGGGTGAGCCTGGTAACCGGGGCATTTCGGGCGGCACGGTCGCGTTGCCCTGGGAGTCCGTCGTGAGCATGGCACCGGCCAGGACGTGTGGCTGAGTGCCGTGGCCGGGACGCGGGCGGAGTCCGGAGCCGTGAACGCGTTGATCTTGGGCAGACGGTGGAGTGATCTTGCTGTAGTTCCCAGGAGGGGGGATGTCGTGACCGTTCCCACGGCTCGTTCGGCCTTGGTGAGGCGCCGCCGTCACCGGTTCGACCTTCGGTCGACGGCCCTGTTCTTCGTGTTCCTCGCGGTGGTCGTGAGCCTTGTGGGCCTCGCCGCCCGGGTGGCGGCGAGCGCCGTCGAGCGGCGCCCGGCCTGGATGTTCGTACTGGCTCTGATAGGTGTCGCAAGCTGCCTCGCCCTGCGGCGCCGTTGGCGGGTGGCGGGAGCCGCACGTCGGGCCGCGGCCGCGCTCGACGAGGCGGCCAGGGAAGCGGCCGAGCAGCTTCAGGCTCCGGTGGCTCCTCCTGGGAGGGCGCCCGTCGAGACCGTCGCCGTCGACTACGCCGCGCCGGCGCCGGCACCGGCACCGGCGGAGATCATCGACTACTCCGCCCTGACGCCGGAGGAGTTCGAGGAGGCGATCGCCGCTCTCTGCGAACGCGACGGCTGCACCGGCGTCGAGGTCGTGGGCGGCGCCGGGGACCTGGGCGCCGACGTTCTGGCGGTCACGCCGGACGGGCGCCGGATCGTCGTCCAGTGCAAGCGCTACGACGAGTCCCACCGCGTCGGATCCCAGGATCTCCAGCGCTTCGGCGGCACCTGCTTCACCGTGCACGACGCCGATGTCGCGGTCCTGGTCAGCACCAGTGACTTCACGGCGCCCGCGCTGGAGTACGCCGAGCAGTGCGGGATCCTGTGCGTGGACGGGGAGGCCCTCGACGCGTGGACGGCGGGAACCGGCCCCCGACCCTGGGACGTCGCCCCCGAGGCCGGAACGGCCGGCTGTGAGACGGCCGGCGCCGGGTACTGAGCGGTACGCGCCGCCCGGGTCGCCTCCTCCTCTCTCTGAGCGGTACGCGCTGCCCGGCCGGTCGGTAATTCGCTTGATCGCGCACGAGCGGGCCCGGAGGCTTGCGCGGTGATACGTGATCTGGTTCCCGTGTTTCTGAGCTGGGACGAGGTGGATCCGGCGCGCCACCCCTTCGACGCCGCGTCGGCGGCCCGGGTGGTCCGCTCCCTGGGCCCGGCCCGGTGCGTGCCGCGCAGGCCGGACGTCGCCTTCGCCGATCCGGTGATGGGCGCCTGGAGCTGGGGGGAGGCACGGCTGTGGGCCGACGCCATGTCGCAGGCCCTGGTGGAGCGTTACGGCCGATGGGCCGCGGGCTTCCGCTGGTCGCACGACGAAGGGGACTTCGACGGAGGACCGGTCGGGCACTGGTGCTGTCCGCGCGATTCGATCACCACTGCCGAGGAGACGCTCACCCGCGTGACCGCGGCGCTGTGCGAATGGCGCGCCTGGCTGGAGAGCCTCGCCGGATGGATCGACGCCTACCCGCTGGATCTGGAGAACGTCGAGGACGACCGGCTGCTGTGGGACCGCGCGGCCCGCAACCTGATCCTCCAGGTGACCGACCGCACCGGGTGCGGCAGCGGCTGGCACCGGCACTGCCATCAAGTGCTCACCTGGTTCCTCGACCGCTGGGCCGTCGCACCCGGGGCCGGTGACGCCGCGTCGGGACGGCGTGGCCGAGGACATCCGAGGCTTTGACGGCGCTCTGGACCCGGCCCGGGCCGACGGTCTGCTCACCGCCCTGGAACTGTCGCGGGAGGACGCCGGGCGCGGCGCCCGCCTTGATTTCGAGCTGCTGCAACGCTGGCAGCGGCACGTCCTGGGCACGTCACAGCCACCGCCCCTGCGCGATCGGCCGGCCTTCGCGAAGGGAGGCCGGGAGCGCTACGGCATCGCCCCGGACCTGCGCGCCCGCCTGGACGCCTGCCTGGCCGAGAGCGCGTACGACGAGGCGCGGCCCCTCCCCCTGACCTCGCGCGCCGCACGCGCCTATCTCGACGTCTGCTTCTTCCATCCGTTCGACGACGGCAACGCCCGGGCCGCCTTCCTCGCGCTGGTCTTCGTCCTCGCCCGCGAGGGCATCGCCCTCGACGGGGTCGTCCTGCTGCGCCGCGTCACCTTCCAGGCCGACGAGCCCGAGGACGCACTCGCCCTCGCCCTGAACGTCGACATGCACATCACCGAGACCCGGCGCCGTGCCGAGTCCGCCGATCGAGTGCCGTGAGTCCGGCGCTGAATCCGGCGCGGCGGGGTAATGGATGTCGACCAGCACCCTGTTGCGAAGGAGCCGAGGATGACCGACGACGCCTATCTCTTCCTGCTCGACGACGCGTCCGCGCAGCTCGGCGTGGTGCCCGCCGCCGTCGGTGAACTCGCCTGCATGGACACCCCCGCCGTGCGCGCCTGGCTCGACGCCCAGGGCAGCACGCCGACCTCACCGCACCTGCGCCTGCTTCCTCCGGAGGAGACGGCGGCCGTGCCCGAGGGGGCGGAACGGCTGCCGGTTCCGCTGAGCGAGGAGGAACTGAACCGCCTCCGCCACCACCTGGTGCCGGAGCCGCTGGCCCGGGTCGAGGAGGAACTGCTCGCCTACCGTGACAGTGCCGACGGGCGGGACGGTCTGATCGGACGAGCACTGGCCGCCGGTGTGCCCCCGCACCGCATCGTCGAACTGACCGGCGTGGACCCGGCCACGGTGACCGCCGCCGCGAGCAACTGACGAAACCGGGGGCAGCAGCCCCTCCGGGGTGCCGGGCCCGTCCGCCGCGGGTCCCTTCCAGCATGCGGCCCCGCCGGGCGAGCACCACCCGGCGGGGCCCCGGGGCCCTTCACCGTGCGAAGGCGAGGCCGGCTCAGCCGCTGCGGGTGAAGACCCTGTTCTCCGTGGAGCCGCCGTCGCACAGCTTCTTCTCGTCGGCCGTCATCTTGCGGGACTTGACCACGATCGCGCTGTGCTTGCCGTCCGTGCCGTTGGGGGCCGGGCCGGTGACCGTGTCGGGCACGAACCAGTAGTAGTGGCCCCACTTGGGGTCGTCGTAGTGGGTCTGCCACGTGCCGGATATCTGCCGCATCACCTGGGCGCGGGAGATCCAGCCCACTTCTCCCGGCTTCACGGACACCGTGAAGGAACTCGTCTCCGTGTGCGAGCTCTGCCAGGTGTAGTTGTACGTCGCGGTCACACTGGCCGTGATGATGCCCTCGATGCCACCGCCCACGGTGACCGAGCCGCCCACCGAATGGGAGGAGCCCACGGTGTCGGCCCAGGTCATCGACTGGGAGGCGGGCGAATCGGTGCAGTTGAAGAGAAGTTCGGAGACCTGACGGGGCTCACCGAGATAGGCCTTGCCGAGCTGCGGGGAATTGAAACTGCACTTGCCTTCACCGGAAGCGCAGTCGGCCATGATCTGTTCCGCGGTGGGCTGCTCCTCGGCCGCGGCCGGCACGGCCGCCGCGATCACCCCGAGTGCGGTCGCGGTCAGCGCGAGCGTGCGGCTGCCGTACCGCAGGGCGTGGTTCATCGTCATCGTTGGTGCCTCTTACCATTGCGTGGGGGAAGTGACCACCATGACCCTTGTTTCGGCAGGAGTTGTGGTCACCGGGTGATGCCCACGAGGCTCACGTAATCGGCAGCCCAACTACACCAAGGAATCGCAAAGTTGTAATTGATTCCAGAACTGATGAATAGCCAACTTCGAGCACCGCAGATTGTTTTGGGAACAGTCCGCAGGTCAGTACGGCAAAACCGCCGGGACCACGATCGGAGCGCGGTCCCGGCAGCGAATGGAAGGCCCGTCAGTTGAGGGGTTCGAGCGTGAGGTAGGCCTGGCGCGGATCGCCGTCGTGCACGAGTGATTCATGGTGGCCGACGTCGTCGAAGGCGAAGGCGTACGCCTTCCCGTCCGCCATCTGGGCGTGGATCGCGCGGGCGTAGTGATTGGTGACGCCGTCCTTGTAGAAGTCGGTCGCACCGGCGTCGGGCTGGTTGGGGTTGACCAGGAGCGTGGACCTGTTGAAGCCGGCGCACAGGGTGCGTGAGATCGGGCCGCGCACCTGGTCGTTGGGGGCGTCCAGTTTCCCGTGACAGCCGAAGACGGAGGAGGCGTCCGGCTTCTGGAAGCTGGTGACGACAGCCCCGGCACTGTTGGTGAAGTTCATGACGCCGCCGGAGACCCGGCCGACGTACTTGGTCCCGGGCTGGTCGGCGAACGGAGTGACCGTGAGGGTCGAGCCGGCGTACTTCTGCCAGACGCGGTTGATGTAGTCGTCCATGACGGTGGCCGGCAGGGCACCGGTCTCCACGCCGTACAGCGGCGCCAGGGCGCGCAGTACGGTGCCGTCGGAACGGGTGTGGATCAGATTCCCCCAGCCGCCCGACTGCCCCCGGAGGGCGTTGAAGAAGCCGTGGTATCCGCCTGGCTTGAGCCGGCCGGTGGTCGCGGTGCTGCCGTCGGCGCGCTGCACTCCCACCGTGTACGGGGCGGAGAACATGTCGACCTGGGTGCTGTTGATCCACAGGCCCGAGTCGTTGAGCGTGTACTCCGACCAGTTGAACAGGATGTTCCGGTTGGGGTCGGACGGGTTCTGCACGGCGGGCTGGACGAGACCGCCGGTGGTGAGCTTGAAGACGAGCTTCTGACCGTAGGAGAAGTAGACGCGGCCGGAGAACTTCGGCATGCGGATCGTGGCCGACTGCCCTGCCGCCGGGCCCGCGATCGAGGCGTCGGGGGCGGGGGTCGGCGGATTGCCGCCCGCAGGCCAGGGATGGAACGTGCCGGCCGCGTCGGCCCAGCCCTGTCGTCCGGTCGAGAGTTCCGTGCCGAGGTTGTAGATGTACAACTGCTCGCCGCGGGCCGAATTGTTCGTGATCTTCAGTGGGATCGTCGCCGGCACGGCGGCATGGGCCGACGCGCCCGTTCCGCTCGCCAGCAGCGAGCCGGCGAGGGCCATCGCGAGGGACAGCCCCACGGCCGTGACCCGGCGCCTGAGAGTTCGCAACACGCTCTGCCTCCGTTCAACAGTCGAGCGATAGATGAGAGCGCTCTCAACATTGCGCTTTGGCCCGTACCTGTCAACAGTTCCCGGAAGCGTTCGTTCAGCTCGGGCACCCGTCACGCGGAGATCCGCGCAGACAGGAGAGAACCACCACGAACGGCCAGACGGACTGAAGGGTCGTCACGGCCCGCTCCGCCACCCCGGCCACGCCATGGAGATGCAACTCGACCAGGAACCAGACCGCGCCGACCGCCATGACCGCCGTGGCCCCCAGGGACGGAAACGGGCGCAGGGCCCAGGGCACGGAGGTTCCGGCCCTGGCCGCCAGGACGGGCCAGGCTGCGAGGACGGCGAACCCCACCGCCGCCACGGAGCCGTGACTCAGTGAGCCGCCGCTGCTCGGTGCCGGAACCACCGCCACGACCAGTGCCGCCACACCCCCTGCCGCAAGGGCCAGCCGCCCCGGGGACGCGGCCGGGCGCAGACCCCAGGCGGTCAGCAGATGACAGAAGCCCAAGGCGATGAACGCCGCCGTCATCACCCAGGATCCGCTGTTTCCGGGGGCCGCCAGAACACTGATCGTCTGGGCGGCGGGGTCGTAGGGCTGCCCCTGCAGTGACGCCGCCACCAGCCAGCCCATGATCAGGAAGACCGGGGCACACCCCGAGGACACCAGCGCCCATGTCGGAACAGATCGCATCGAAACACCGTAAAACGGCCCGTTCGCCTCTCGAGGTTCCTCCGGACCGCCCGCCCCGCATGGCGTAGCCGCACGACCCGGCCCCCTCGTCGAGCACACGGTGAAACCGCTGAGCCGACGGGGTCGTCCTACAGGGCACCATGATCCGTTCAAGCATCACCGGCCCCCTGGCCACACCGGTCCGTCAGCTGCTCGCTTTCGCCTGGACCCAGACGCGGGCCTGCGCCTTCGCCATCGCCCTGCTGTCCGGCGTGGCCGTGTCCACGCTGCTGCCGGAGCTGCCCGTGGCGCGCTACGACCTGCTGGTCGTCTACGGGGTGCTGCTCACGCTGGTGTTCTGGGCCCGCGGCTGGGAGAACGGACGGGACGTCGCCGTCATCGCGGCCTGCCATGTCATCGGCCTGGCCTTCGAACTGGTGAAGGTGTCGCTCGGTTCCTGGAGCTACCCGGAGCCGGCCGTGCTGAAGTTCGCCGGCGTCCCGTTGTACGGCGGGTTCCTGTACGCGGCCGTGGGCAGCTATGTCTGCCGGGCCTGGCACCTGTTCGAGCTGGAGATCGTGCGCTACCGGCCGCGCGCGACGGCCCTGGTCGCCGCCGCCATATACGTCAACTTCTTCAGCCACCACTGGCTCCCCGACGCGCGCTGGGTGCTGGCCGGGCTGCTCGTGGCCGTGACGCTGGGGACGTCGGCGCGGTTCACGGTGCGCGGGGTGCGCCGGCGGATGCCGCTGGCGCTGGCGTTCGTGCTGATCGGGTTCTTCCTCTGGGTGGCGGAGAACCTGGCGACGCTGGTCGGCGCCTGGCGGTACCCGTATCAGGAGCACGGCTGGGAGCCGGTGGGCGTGGAGAAGTTCGGGTCCTGGGCGCTGCTGATCAGCGTGACGTTCGTGCTGGCGGCGGTGGGGCGGCGTACCGAATCCGCGGCGGCACGGGAGGGCGGCGAGAGCCGCCGGGGAACGTGAGGTCGTCGAGGGGCCTGAAAGCCTCGAAGGGCGTGAAGTCGTCGGGGAGCCGTGTACTTGAGTATCATCCTATGGACGTAAATCGGGTGAATTGACCGATCCGGTCGTCACCCACCGTGGCCATCCTCGCCGGAGTGATCCATGTCCCGCACCGGCACGACGGACGACGGCGACGAGCTGCTGACCAGGCTCGGGGCCCTGACGGCTCAGGCGCGTGCGCAGGCCGAGATGCAGCGGTCCCGGGTCGAGCTGGCGATCGCGCTGCAACGCGGCATGCTCCCACGGGACCTCCCCCTGGCCCGGCGACTGCACCTGGCCGTCCGGTACACACCCGCGTGCCACGGCCTGAACGTGGGCGGCGACTGGTACGACGCCTTCACACTGGGCGACGGCCGGATCGGCCTGTCCATCGGCGACGTCCAGGGCCACAACATCGAGGCCGCCGCCTTCATGGGGCAGGTGCGCGCCGCGATGCGGGCGCTGGCCTCGGTCACCAGCGAGCCGGGCGAGGTGCTGGCGCGTACCAACGACCTGCTGCTGTCGCTGGGCTCCGATCTCTTCGCCACCTGCACGTTCATGCGGCTGGACCCGTGTGCCGGGGTACTGGAGAGCGCTCGCGCCGGGCATCTGCCCTGCGTCTGGGCCACGGCCGACGGCAAGTCCGCCATCACCGAGGACGAGGGCGGTCCTCCGCTCGGCGTGCAGCCGGGGACGCCCTACCCGGTCACCCGCTACGAGCTCACCACGGGCAGCGTGTTCGTGCTGCTCACGGACGGTGTCGTGGAGGGGCCGTCGATGCGGCTGGAGGAGGGCCTGGACCAGGTGACGCGGCTCGCGGGCATCGCGGCGGTGGCGGGCATGGACGTCGACGCGCTCGCGGCCGCCGTGATCAAGGGGGCCGAGCGCGTGGGGCACGACGACGACGCGGCCGTCCTGGTGGTCGGCCTCGACGGGCCGGACGCTCAGCCATAGGGCCGCACGGGGCCCGCTCCCGTCTCGCCGACCCGGCGCCCCCGGTGTCTCATGGCTGCTGTGGTGGGTAGCCAGGATCTGCGTACGCCGGTCGTCGTCGCTCTGCGAACGCTGGCCGTCGCTGCCTGCTACTACGGTTCGGCGCAGCTGGGGCTGCTGCGGGAACTGGTCGTCGAGGGCGCCGTCGTCACCCCCATCTGGCCCCCGACCGGAGTCTCGGTCGCCTGCCTGCTGCTCTTCGGGCTGCGCTGCTGGCCCGGGATCGCCCTCGGCGCCCTCTTCGTCATCCTGTCCCTCACCTCCCTGTCGCCCTCGTCCCTGGCCGTGCTGGTGGGGAACACGTCCGCGCCCGTCGTGGGGTACCTGCTGCTGCGCCGGGCCGGTTTCCGTACCGACCTCACCCGGCTGCGGGACGGGCTTGCCCTGGTGTTCCTGGGCGCGTTCACCGCCATGCTGATCAGCTCGACCATCGGCGCCGGCATCCTGATCGCCACGGACCGGATCGAATGGCCCGGCTTCTGGGCGGTGTGGCTCGCCTGGTGGGTCGGTGACGCGATGGGCGTACTCATCGTCACGCCGGTGCTGCTCCTGCTGTCCCGTGTGCGTCTGCCGCTGCGCATGTCGCGGTGGAAGGAGGCCGCGGGGCTCGCGGTCATCGCCTGCTGTCTCGTGCCGGTGGCGGCGCACAGCTCGGTCAGTCTGCTGTTCCTCGTCTACCCCCTGCTGATCTGGGCGGCTCTGCGGTTTCAGCTGGCCGGGAGTCTGACGTGCGCTCTGTTCGCCTCGGTGATGACCACGGTGGCGGCGACCGACCGGGACGGGCCGTTCGAACGGCTCAGCCGCGTCGAGGTGATGATGAAGCTCCAGGCCTTCAACGGGGCGATGGCGCTCACCGCACTGATCCTGTCCGCCGTGATCACCGAGCAGATCTACACGCGGCGGTCCGTGGAGCGTGCCTGCCAGGAGCTGGTCGAGGTCCTGGAGCACCTCACCGCGGGCGACCCGGACGTCCGGGCCCGGGTGGAGGACGGCGGACCGGGGCGACGGCAGGAGGAGTGACGGCCGCAGCCGGACGGGTCGCCCATGAGGGCCGCTGACCGTCCGGCCGCTCACGCCGGGCCCGGCCACTTTCAGGGTCGTGGCCGGGTCCGGCACCGGGTCATGGGAGCGCGCCCCGGGGTGGTCAGCCGCCCGACGGTGCCGTGCGGATGGCGGCGATGTCGAGTTGCAGCCGCACCTTCTCGCTCACCATCGCCCCGCCCTCGGCGAGCCTGCTGTTGTACGTCAGACCCCAGTCCGAGCGGTTGATGGTGGTGGTTCCGTCGAAGCCGACCCGGTCGTAGCCGAAGGGGTCGGTGACATTTCCGATGTACGTCATGTCGAGCACCACGGGGCGGGAGACGCCTTTGATGGTCAGCTCTCCCGACATGCTGAACAGGTCGGCGCCGGTCTGCTGAACCGCGGTACTGGTGAATCGCATACGCGGATAGGTCGCGGCGTCGAGGAAGTCGCGGCCGACCAGGTGCGCGTCGCGTTGTTCCACTCCGGTGTCGACGCTGGCGGTGAACAGAGTGATGTCGGCCCGTGACCGTGTGGGGTCGTGCGCGTCGAAGTGGAGACGGCTTTCGTACTCCAGGAAACAACCGCGCACGGTGGTCACCATGGCGTGCCGGACGGAGAAGCCGATTCTGCTGTGCGCGGGATCGACGACCCATTCGCCGGACAGATCAGCCAGGTTGGGGTTCGGCAGCACGGCGGTGGAGGACGCCGGTGCGCCGGTCGGGCGCTGCGGGGGGAGCGGCGCCTGCCGGCGGGACGGCACAACGCGGTTGAACAGGTTCATGATTCATCTAGGTACTTGAGTTTGGTTATAGCCGCAAGTCCCCTCCCGATTTGCGGCTGTTGAGAACACGCTCGTGACCTGTTATGCCGCCGCTTTCCACAAAATCCACACATCGTTGTCGCGGCGCATCACCGAAACGGCATCCGGAACTCCCGGGATTTTCATTTCGGGCATTTCGGGGATTCGGTCTCAGGTCACCTCTATCGCCAGGTCGTTGTCGACGGTGTAGTAGGGGCGGAAAGCGGATCCGTCCGCCTCGATCGCCGGGTAGACGTGTACGTGCTTGCGGTCCGCCACGTCGTCGAGGAGCCGGGCGACCCTGATCGGCGAGGCGTCGGCGGTGGGCCGGACGAAGACGTCCCAGATCCGGCCCGCTCCCCCACCGTCCGCCGTCAGGTCCCCGGGGCCGGCCGTGAAGGAGAACCCCTTGCCGTCGTCGTCGGCAAGGGGGCGGAGGGCGCGCACGGTGCCGGTGCCGCGCAGGCGCAGCCGGACGGTGGCGTCCTTGTGGAGCTCGGCTCCGTGCAGGCGGGCCGTGACCGTCAGGGCCCCGCCTTCGATGCCGATGGCGCGGGCCTCGGCGTGGGCGGTGCGCCGCCATGCCCTCAGGGCGAGGAAACCGTCCTTGGTGACGTACGGGATCCTCACCGTGACCGGCGAGGGGTGCTCGCGCAGGTGCCCGTCGACGAGGGTGCGCAGGTCCCGCAGGCCGGGGCGCAGCCGTCGGCGTTCGGCTCCGGGTTCCGGCAGCAGGTACAGGTCCCAGCGGCCCTCGTCGAGGACCGGGTCCGGTTCCAGGACGGCCTGCCGGTGGCCGTCGGCCCGGTCGGGCTCCAGGTCCAGGAGGTGCGGGGTCGTCTCGGGCCGGCCCTTCTGGGGGCGCAGGCGCAGCAGCAGCCGGGGCCGGGGCGCGGTGCCCGTCGGCAGGCGGAAGGTGATGCGGCCGTCGGTGTCGATCGCGCAGTGGGCGCGCGGGTGGGTGTCACGGGTGTCGCCGCGCGGGCCGACCGCCGTGGCGGGCGGTGCTGGGTCCGGGTTGTGCGGCGTCACGGCCCCCGTGGGTCCGGGGGCGCTGGTCGTCTCGTTGTCCGGCGTGCTCATCGGCGTCCCTTCCGTATCGAGCGCAGCACACCGGAGGCGGCGGCGTGGGCGGCGTCGCGGGCGGCGTGGCCCCGGCCCGTCAGGGCGCTGCGGGTGCCGCGGCTGTGCGGGGTGGTGGCTCTGGCCGCGGCGGCCGTCTCCAGGAGACGTTCGGCCTGGGCGACGACGGGCCCGGGGGCGAAGCGGCGCGCGTTGTCCAGGGCGGCTCGGCTCATGCGGCGGCGGCGCTCGTCGTCGCCGACGAGGTCCAGCAGGGCGGCGGCGAGCGCGTCACGGTCGCCGACCGGTACGAGCCGGCCGTCGGTCCCGTCCTGGATGATCTCGGCGGGGCCGTAGGGGCAGTCGGTGCTGACGACGGGGAGTCCGCACCGCATGGCCTCGACGATGGTCATGCCGAACGGTTCGAAGTTGGACGCGGCGGCGCCGATCGAGCCCTTGGCCCATTCCGCCTCCATGGGGGTGGCGGCGCCCATCAGGAACACGTTGTTCCACAGCCCGAGCCGCTCGATGAGCTCCCGCAGCCTGGGCTGCTCCTCGCCCTTGCCGTAGATGCGCAACTGCCAGTCCGGGTGCGCGGCGGCGACCGGGGCGAACGCCTCGATGAGGAGGTCGTAGCGCTTGACCGGGACCAGGCGGCCCGCGGCGATCACCACCTTGGCGGTGCTGTCGGCGGGCGGCAGGGCGGGGTCGGGGACGCTGTTGGGCAGGGCCTCCACATGGACGCCGGGCAGCCACATCTTGCGCCGGTAGGCGGCAGCGTCCGCCTCCGTCACGGTGGTGATCACGTCGAGGTGGCGGTAGGCGCGGCGCAGGGCCGTGCGCAGCCGCGGCGAGTGGTTGTCGAGCGTGAGGTGCTCCTGGCCGACGCGCAGGACGTGCCGCGGAGCCTGGCGGGCGATGTGCACGTTGAGGCCGGGACGGGTGCCGATGACGACGTCGGTGTCGAGCGCCGCGAGGCACTCTCCGATGCGCTGGTCGGTCAGCTCGCTGTACTGGCGGTGGCGGTACTCGGCGGCCGGGAACACCTTCGCCGGTCTCTGGTGCAGCGGATGATCCGCCTCTTTGCGCAGATCCACCAGGGCCCGCAGCCGCACCCTCGGGTCCAGCACGAGGTTGGGGTGCTCGCGGTGCCGTAAGGCGGAGACGACCTCCACGTCGTGCCGCTCGGCCAGGGCTCCGGCCAGGTTGAACGTGGTGGTGATCGTGCCTCCGATTCCATAGGCGTTGTGAATCAGGAAAGAGATCTTCATGGTGGCGTAGACCGCGTCAACGCCCGGTTCGTTGTTCGCCGTTACCACTCTGTGGCCGGGCCGGCGCAAGGGCCGGTTTCGCCCGTTCCGGAATGATCTCGGGCATAAGTGGTCTGGGCCATATCGATTCGACCCCGATGTGTGGATAGCTGGATGTGTTTGCCCGCAGCAGCGTCGCGTCACGGGTGCACCCTCGTATCGATCTTCAGGAGACCCATGCGCCCCCGTACAGCCTCCGTCCCGCGCATCACCTCCCTTCCCTCCCTCGCCCTGGCCGGCGGCGCGCTGGCCGTGGGGGTGGGTGGGCTGTATCTCGCCGGGCTGGTCCTCACGGGCGGCCACATCGACTCCGGTACGACCGTGCACGGCGTGGAGATCGGGGGGCTGAGCCGCACGGAGGCGGTGCGGAAGCTGGAGCGGGAGCTCGGGGCGGCCGGCGCCCGGGAACTGCCCGTGAAGGTCGGTGACCGCACCGGCGGCGTCGATCCGGAGCGCGCGGGCCTGTCCTACGACATCCAGGAGACCGTCGACCGGGCGGCGCGCACCGGCTCCGACCCGATCAGCGTGTTCGGCGGGCTCTTCCGCTCGGGCGGCGCCGTGGAACCCGTCGTGGACGTCGACGAGGGCAAGGCCCGGGCGGCTCTGGGAGAGCTGGCGAAGGGGCTCGACCAGAAGGTCAGGGACGGCGCTGTCGCCTTCCACGACGGGCAGGTGCGGACCGTCGCGCCGCGGACGGGGTACGCGCTGGACGTGAACACCGCGGTCGGGCCCCTGCGCGACTCCTTCCTGCACGGCCGCACCGAGGCGGCCACCACCCTGCCCACCCGCGAGATCCGCCCGAAGGTCAGCGCCGACCAGGTACGCCAGGCCGTGCGCGGCTTCGCGGAACCGGCCATGTCGGGCCCCGTCACGCTCACCGCCGCGGGCGAGCGGTTCACCGTCGGCCAGCAGGCACTGGGCGAGCATCTGACCATGCGGCCGGAGAGCGACGGCGCGCTGAAGCCGGAGCTCGACGCGAAGGGCCTGCGCGCCGAGGCCTCCGTGGCCGGCCCGCTGAACGCCGTCACCAGGACCGCCGAGAACGCGAAGCTGCGGCCGGAGGGCGACAAGGCCGTGGTCGCCGAGGACGCCACGGTGGGCCGTTCGGTCAGCGACAAGGCGCTCGGCAAGGCCGTGCTTCCGCTGCTCACCAAGTCGGGCGCCGAGCGCAGCGGCGAGGTGGAGGTGCGCCGGACCGAGCCGGAGGTGACCCGCGAGAACGCCGCGGAGCTGGGGCTGACGGAGAAGATGTCCTCCTTCACGGTCGACTTCGAAGCGGCCGAGTACCGCACGAAGAACATCGGCCGGGCCGTGGAGCTCATCAACGGCTCCGTCGTCGATCCGGGCGAGACCTGGAGCTTCAACCGGACCGTCGGTGAGCGCACCGAGGCCAACGGCTTCATGGACGGCATCATCATCCTCGACGACAAGTTCCAGAAGGCGTCCGGCGGTGGCGTCTCGTCCGTGGCGACGACCCTGTACAACGCGCTGTTCTTCGCCGGGGTCAAGCCCGTGGAGCACGGAGCGCACTCGTTCTACATCGAGCGCTACCCGGAGGGCCGCGAGGCGACGGTCGCCTGGGGCAGCCTGGACCTGCGGTTCACCAACGACTCCGGCGCATCGATCTACATCCAGGCCGAGTCCACGGACACCTCCGTCACCGTCTCCTTCCTCGGCACCCGCCCGTACGACGAGATCAAGTCGGTGACCGGCCCGCGCGAGAACGTGGTGAAGCCGGAGAAGAAGGTGAGCGACGACGAGGAGTGCGTGCCGCAGACGCCGCTCGAAGGGTTCGACGTGACCGTGGAGCGGGTGTTCTACGAGGACGGCCGGGAAGTGAAGCGGGAGCCGTACCGCACGCACTACACGCCGCGTGACGAGATCGTCTGCGAGTGACCCGCGCCCCCTTCGCGGCACTCGACAACTCTCCCTTCCGGCCAAGGCGTTGACCTCGCTCCGGAGCGCCAGCACAATGAGCGGCCACTGAGTGAGAGCGCTCTCAAAGGGAGATCCATGAACGGCAGACACGGCCCGGCCCTCAGCCGGCGTTCGCTCATCGGTGCCGGACTCGGCATCAGTGCCGCGGGGCTCACCGCCGCGGGCACGGGTCAAGCACGGGCGGCCGGGTCCTCCGGTGCGCGCCCCTCGCCGGGCCCGGCCCGGGGGCACGCTTTCCTCGCCGCCGCCATGGACGCCTACCCCGACCACGGCCCGCTCCGCCTGACGCAGAGCTACACCGACCAGGCGGGCCTGTTCAGTACCGCGTTCACCTACGACAACGCCCTCGCGATCCTCGCCCACCTCGCGGCCCGGACCCCGGCCGCCCTGACCCGGGCCAGGGCCCTGGGCGACGCCCTGCTCCATGCCCAGGAGCACGACCCGGCCCACGACGACGGCAGGCTCCGGCAGGCCTACAACACCGGGCCGTACACCTTCTACGACGGCACGCTCCAGCCCGACGGCTTCGTACGGGCGGACGGCACGGCCAACGTCGGGACCCAGTTCGGCTTCACCGGCACGGCCGTGGGCGACATGGCCTGGGCGGGCATCGCGCTCAGCGCCCTCGCCCGCCGCACCGGATCGCGCCGCTACCTCGCCGGGGCCGTCCGGATCGGCGAGTGGATCGAGCGGACCGGCCGGACCGACGAGCCCCTGGGCGGCTACAAGTTCGGGGTCGACGGGGCGAACCAGAAGCTGCCGTTCACCTCGACCGAGCACAACACCGATCTGGTCTGCCTCTTCGGGCGGCTCGCCCTGCTCACCGGCGACCGGGTGTGGCGGAAGCGGCGAGCGCGGGCAGAGGCGTTCGTGAAACGGATGTGGGAGCCGTCGGGGGGCTTCTTCTACACCGGCACGAACGACGGCGTGACGGTCAACAAGTCCCCGATTCCGGAGGACACCCAGACCTGGACGCACCTCGCGCTGGACTCCCGCCGCCACTCGCGCGCCCTGGACTGGGCCGTGACGCGGCTGGCCGTGCTGGACCACTCCGGGCGCACCAACAGCACGGTGCCCGAGGGGCAGTCGTACGAGGGCGTCACGTTCAGCTCGGCGAGCCTGCTCGCGGACGAGGGGGCGCCGATCGCCGACGGTCAGCCCAAGCCCGACCGCAACGGCGTGTGGTTCGAGGGCACGGCGCATCTCGCGCTCGCTCTGCGCGAGCGCGGGGCACGCGGCGACGAGGCGCGCGCACGGCGGCTGCTCACCTCGATCGAACGGGCCCAGGATCTGCTGGGTGGCACTCAGACCGTCGGGGGGAGGGAACTGCCCGGGCGTGCCGGGGTGGTGTCCGCGAGCAGCCCGCTCGACACGGGGTTCGGCTTCGGCTACTACCCGTACCGGCACACCGGCGCCACCGCCTGGTACCTGATGGCCGTGGCCCGCTTCAATCCGCTCCAGGCGTGAGGGCGGCCCGGTCCGCCGCCGGGTGCGGCGGACCGGGCGGCGTCTCAGGCGAGGCGGTTCACGGCCTGGGTCGTCAGTTCGTAGCGGGCGCCGACGACCGCCAGAACGCCGGTGGCGATCCTGGCGGCGAGTTCCGGCTCGGCGGCCAGCCGGGAGCGTACGAGGCGGACGTTGGCGCTCACGGTCGCGTCGATCCGGGCGTCCCCTTCCCGGTCGTGGTCGATGGCCGGGCCTATCTGGTCGACCAGGTACTGCATATGGGCCGGCAGGTGCTCTCCCGATTGCTCCGCCGCGACGGCGGCGCGTACCGCGCCGCACGACTGGTGACCGAGGACGACGACCAGCGGTATGCCGAGTTCCAGCACGCCGTAGGCGACGCTGCCGAGCACGGCCTCGTCCAGCACCTCACCGGCCGTGCGCACGGTCATCAGGTCCCCCAGCCCCTGATCGAAGACCAGCTCCGGAGGCACGCGCGAGTCGATGCAGCCGAGCACGACCGCGAAGGGGTGCTGGGAGGTGGTCAGCGTCCGCCGGACGGCGGGGTTCTCGTGCGGGTGGCGTTCCCGGTAGGTGCGCCAGCGGCGGTTGCCGGCGGCCAGCTCCCTCAGGGCCTCGTCGGGGGTGACGGGCCGGTGCGGTGCGGTGACGGGGGCGGCGGTGGCCGTGGTGGTGGCTCCGAGGCCGGCGCCGAGGGCCGTGGCCCCGGTCAGCGCGGTGCGCAGCAGGGTGCGGCGGGCGGTGCCTCTGTGGGAGGTGGCTTGTGAGTTCACGGCCAGAACGTATGCCCGAACCCACGAGCGGCCGGGATCCTTGCCGTTTCATGGTGAGAGTTGGGTGAGTGATGTTCTTACCTTGAACGGCCTTTGACGGTCCCTCAGGCGGCGAACGGGAACGCCCGGGCCTCGCGGCCCGGGCGTCCTGTCATGCGGGGGTGATCAGACCAGGTCGAACCGGTCCAGGTTCATGACCTTGACCCACGCCGCGACGAAGTCGTGGACGAACTTCTCCTTCGCGTCGTCGCTCGCGTAGACCTCGGCGAGGGCGCGCAGCTCGGAGTTCGAGCCGAAGACCAGGTCGGCGCGGGAGCCGGCCCACTTGACCTCGCCCGTGGCGGCGTCGCGGCCCTCGAAGGTGGTCTGGTCCTCGGACGTCGCCTTCCAGGTGATGCCCAGGTCGAGCAGGTTGACGAAGAAGTCGTTCGTCAGCGAGCCGGGCGTCTTGGTGAGGGCGCCGAGCTGGGACTGCTGGTGGTTGGCACCCAGCACCCGCAGGCCACCGACCAGGACGGTCATCTCGGGGGCGCTCAGGGTGAGCAGGTTCGCCCGGTCCAGCAGCAGGAACTCGGCCGGGAGGCGGTTGCCCTTGCCGTGGTAGTTGCGGAACCCGTCGGCGGTCGGCTCGAGGGCCTCGAAGGACTCGGCGTCGGTGTGCTCCTCCGTCGCGTCCACGCGGCCCGCGGTGAAGGGGACCTGCACCTGGTAACCGGCTTCCTTGGCGGCCTTCTCGACCGCGGCGGTGCCGCCGAGGACGATCAGGTCGGCCAGGGAGACCTTCTTGGCGCCGGCGCCGGAGTTGAAGTCCTGCTGAACGCCTTCGAGGACCCGCAGGACCTGAGCCAGCTCGTCGGGCTCGTTGACCTCCCAGCCGCGCTGCGGCTCCAGGCGGATACGGGCGCCGTTGGCACCGCCGCGCTTGTCGCTGCCGCGGAAGGTGGACGCCGAGGCCCACGCGGTGGACACCAGCTGCGAGACGGACAGACCCGACTCGAGGAGCTTGGTCTTGAGGAGCTCGATGTCACCGGCGTCGATCGGCTCGCCCTCGGCCTCGGGCAGCGGGTCCTGCCAGATGAGGGTCTCCTGCGGGACCTCCGGGCCGAGGTACAGCGACTTCGGGCCCATGTCACGGTGGGTCAGCTTGAACCAGGCGCGGGCGAACGCGTCGGCGAATTCCTGCGGGTTCTCGTAGAACCGGCGGGAGATGGGCTCGTAGATCGGGTCGAAGCGCAGCGCCAGGTCCGTGGTGAGCATCTTCGGACGGTGCTTCTTGGAGGAGTCGTGCGCGTCCGGCACGATCTCCGGCGCGTCCTTCGCGACCCACTGGTTGGCCCCGGCCGGGCTCTGCTCCAGCTCGTACTCGAACTCGAAGAGGTTCTTGAAGAAGCCGTTGCTCCACTGGGTGGGCGTGCTGGTCCAGGTGACCTCGAGGCCCGAGGTGATGGCGTCGCCGCCCTTGCCGGTGCCGTAGGTGCTGCGCCAGCCGAGGCCCTGCTCCTCCATGGAGGCGGCCTCGGGGTCGGCGCCGACGTTGTCGGCCGGGCCGGCGCCGTGGGTCTTGCCGAAGGTGTGGCCGCCGGCGATCAGGGCGACGGTCTCCTCGTCGTTCATCGCCATGCGGCGGAACGTCTCGCGGATGTCACGGGCCGCGGCGATCGGGTCCGGGTTGCCGTTGGGGCCCTCGGGGTTGACGTAGATGAGGCCCATCTGGACGGCGCCGAGGGGGTTCTCCAGCTCGCGGTCGCCCGAGTAGCGCTTGTCGTCGAGCCAGGTGGTCTCGGGGCCCCAGTAGACGTCCTCCTCGGGCTCCCAGACGTCCGCGCGGCCACCGGCGAAGCCGAAGGTCTCGAAGCCCATCTGCTCCAGGGCGACGTTGCCGGTGAGGATCATGAGGTCGGCCCAGGAGATGTTCTGGCCGTACTTCTTCTTCACGGGCCACAGCAGACGGCGGGCCTTGTCGAGGTTGCCGTTGTCCGGCCAGCTGTTGAGCGGGGCGAAGCGCTGCTGACCGGCGCCGGCGCCGCCGCGGCCGTCGCTGATGCGGTAGGTGCCCGCGCTGTGCCAGGCCATACGGACCATCAGGGGGCCGTAGTTGCCGAAGTCGGCGGGCCACCAGTCCTGCGAGGTGGTGAGCACCTCGGCGATGTCGCGTTTGACGGCCTCCAGGTCGAGGGCCTGGAACGCCGCCGCGTAGTCGAAGTCCTCACCGAGGGGGTTGGCCACCTCGGGGTTCTTGGCGAGGATCTTCAGGTTGAGCCGCTCGGGCCACCACTGGCGGTTGCCGCCGCCCTGGGTCGGGTGCAGGGCGCGGCCGTGCGCCACGGGGCAACCGCCTCCCGTCTCCTCCGACTTGGAGTCGGTGACGATCGCGTCGTGGTTCTCAGTCATGGAAATCCTTCCGGACGGGGTGGATCACGGTGCTCGGGGGATCACGTGCTCGGGAACGCTCGGGTGGATCACGTGCTCGGAACGCTCGGGTGGATCAGGTGTGCTCGGGAACGCTCGGGTGGGTCACGTGCTGGTGCTGCGGGCGGTGGAGCAGGCTGGGCACAGGCCCCAGTAGATGACCTCCGCCTCGTCGACGGCGAAGCCGCGGTCGTCGGAGGCGGTCAGGCAGGGGGCGTGTCCGACCGCGCAGTCGACGTCGGCGACGGCCCCGCACGACCGGCACACGAGGTGGTGGTGGTTGTCGCCGACCCGCCCCTCGTAGAGAGCCGGGCTGCCGGGTGGGTCGAGACGGCGTATGAGCCCCGCCGCCGTGAGTGCGTGCAGCCCCTCGTAGACGGCCTGGACGGAGATGTGGCCCACACGGCCGCGCACCTCGGAGGCGATCGCCTCGGCGCCGAGGTGGTCACCGACACGCACGACCTCGAGCAGCGCGACGCGGGCGGCCGTCACCCTCAGGCCGGCGCCGCGCAGCTCCTCGGCTGTGGTCGGGTTCCCGGTAGCGGTCATGCGCCCAACCTAGCCACACAAACACGAGCGGTTCAAGAAAACGAACGGTTCAATTTTGGTGTCGGGCGTGGAACCTTTGCGGGGCAGGCTCCTTGCACGCTGTGAGCTCGGTCACAGCCGTCATGATGGCGCCCCGGCGGGCTCCGGAGGACGCGCACCGGCCCGTGTCGGCCTGCCGCTCACGCGTCCGGCGTTGACGACGTCAGCCGTTCGAGCCGGGCGGCGGCCGTCGCGGCCTTGCGCCGGGCTTCGCGGGCCCGGCGCTCGGCCGTGCGCGAGCGCTCCCGGGCGGCCCGTTCGGCGAAGCGGGCCTGCTGGTGTTCGCCCCTGGCCTGTTCCAGTTCGCCGGTCAGTTCCCCGACGCGTCGCCCAAGGCCCTCCGCCCGCTGCTCCGCCTCCGCCGCCTCCTGGTTCGCGGCGGCCGCCTCGTCCTGGAGCTCCCGCAGCTCGCGCTCGGCGGCCTCGGCGGCCTCCCGCGCCTCGGCGAGCTTGCGGCGCTGCTGCTCGCTCGCCTTCTTGCCCGGGCGGGAGGGGGCGGCCGCGGGCGCGGGGTCGGGGCGCCGTGGCCGGGCACCCTCGCCGGTGGCGGGGAAGCCGACGGCCGCGCTGAGCGGCTTGGCCAGACGGCCGCTCGCCCAGGCCCGGGCGGCCTCGGGGTCGGCCAGGACGGCGTGCAGGGTGTTCTCGACCTCGCGCTGCACGCTCTCGCCGATCGGGTGGCCGGCCTCCTGGGCGAGCTGCCGGGCCTGGAGGGACAGAGCCCGGATCAGCGCGTGCTGCCGGCGGCTCAGCTCGCGCAGCTGCGCGCCGTCCAGGTCCTGGTGGGCCTGCCGCAGCCCCTCCCCCAGGCGCAGCAGCGGCTCGACCTCCCCGGGGCTGCCGCGGACCAGGAGATTGCTGACCCAGGCGGCGAGGCTGGGTTTGCGCAACGCGCGGATGCGCTCGGCGAGTTCGCGGTCTCCGGCGGTGCGGGCGGAGGCCATGGCGGAGGCCCGGGCGGCGGTGAACTCCTCCGGACGCAGGGCGTACAGCTCGTCGGCGACGGAGTCGTAGTCCATGGGCGCCCCTTTCGCATGGAAGATCCGTTTTCGATCGTCTCAAGCCCTGGCCCGCGGGGCGCGCGGAGGGACCGCGGACAGGGGACGGGAGGCACCCCAGGAGGCACCCCCTTCGAGGTCGAGGAATCGACGGTTTAACATATGAGCGCCGCCTAGCTCGAAAGATGGACTCGTGACTGTCAACGACGACTCGTTCACCAACTGGAAGATCCGCGAGGAGATCGCGGAGTCGATGATCCCGATCATCGGGAAGCTGCACCGTGAGCGGGACGTGACCGTCCTGCTGCACAGCCGCTCCCTGGTGAACAAGTCGGTGGTGAGCATCCTCAAGACCCACCGTTTCGCCCGGCAGATCGCCGGCGTGGAGCTGTCGGTCACCGACACCCTGCCGTTCCTGCAGACCCTCACCACGCTCGACCTCGGCCCCTCCCAGATCGACATCGGCCTGCTCGCCGAGGCCTACCAGGCCGACGACAGGGGCCTGTCGATCGCGGAGTTCACCGCCGAGGCCGTCGCCGGTGCGACGGGCGCCAACAAGATCGAGCGCCGTGAGGGCCGGGACGTCGTCCTCTACGGCTTCGGCCGCATCGGCCGGCTCGTGGCCCGCCTGCTCATCGAGAAGTCCGGCTCGGGCAACGGCCTGCGGCTGCGGGCCATCGTCGTGCGCGGGGGCGGTGAGCAGGACATCGTCAAGCGTGCCTCGCTGCTGCGCCGCGACTCGATCCACGGCCAGTTCCAGGGCACGATCACCGTCGACGAGGCGAACAGCACGATCGTCGCCAACGGCAACGCCATCAAGGTGATCTACGCCAACGACCCGTCCGAGGTCGACTACACGGCGTACGGCATCAAGGACGCCATCCTCATCGACAACACCGGTAAGTGGCGCGACCGGGAGGGCCTGTCGCAGCACCTGCGCCCCGGTATCGACAAGGTCGTGCTGACCGCTCCCGGCAAGGGTGACGTGCCCAACATCGTGCACGGCGTCAACCACGACACGATCAAGCCGGACGAGCAGATCCTGTCCTGCGCGTCCTGCACCACGAACGCGATCGTGCCGCCGCTGAAGGCGATGGACGACGAGTTCGGGGTCCAGCGCGGCCACGTCGAGACGGTTCACTCGTTCACCAACGACCAGAACCTGCTGGACAACTACCACAAGGCCGACCGCCGCGGCCGGTCCGCGCCGCTCAACATGGTGATCACCGAGACCGGTGCCGCCTCCGCCGTCGCCAAGGCGCTTCCCGAGCTCAAGGCGCCGATCACCGGCAGCTCGATCCGCGTCCCGGTCCCGGACGTCTCGATCGCGATCCTCAGCCTGCGGCTCGGCCGTGAGACCACCCGCGAGGAGGTCCTCGACCACCTCCGCGATGTCTCGCTGACCTCGCCGCTCAAGCGCCAGATCGACTTCACCACGGCTCCCGACGCCGTCTCCAGCGACTTCATCGGCTCGCGCCACGCCTCGATCGTCGACGCGGGCGCCACCAAGGTCGACGGCGACAACGCGATCCTCTACCTGTGGTACGACAACGAGTTCGGCTACTCGTGCCAGGTCATCCGCGTCGTGCAGCACGTCTCCGGCGTGGAGTACCCGACGTACCCGGCCCCGGCGGTCTGACCCCGGAAGACGAGAGCGCGGGGCGTGCGGGCCCCGCGCTCTCGTGTGTCACCGGCGGCTCAGCGCGATCCGGTACTCCCGTGTCCGTGAGCCGTCTTCGCTGCTCACGGTCACGATGTGCGCCCTCTCGCCACCGGCCGTGTCCCGCCGGACCGTCACCTTCGCGTAGGGGTCACGCGGGGTAGCGGTGATCTCGGCGCGGTCCGGGCGGTCGACCGCCACCCGGTAGTCCGTCCGGTCCGGTTCGAAGCCGCTCAGAGGCTTGCCGTCCACCGCGATCGACGCGGCCGCGGCGTCGGCGGAAGCGCCGGGCCCCTTGGCGAAGACCTCGATCTCCCCGAGGGTGATGTAGCCGCCTGGACGGGCCGTCATCACCACGCGCACCCCCGTGACCGGGCCGGTGGCACGCACGGGGACGTCGGCCACAGGCGTGCCCTCGGTGCCGACGGCGACCTGGTCGCTCGCGTCGGACCAGGTGCCGTCGGCGCCGCGCACCTGCACCTTGAGGGACTGCGCGAAGCTGACGTTGGTGCCGTCACGGTGGAAGTGCGTCACGACCCGGGTCAGATCGCGTGCCCGCGGCAGCGTGAAGGTGATGGTGTCGGACGGGTTCTTCGTGCCGGACCTCCAGTTCGACCAGGCCTTCTCGGAGGTGGTGCCGTTGCGCAACCCCTCGGCGGAGTAGCCGCCCTCGGTGTAGCTCGCGCCGGCCGTGACGCCCTCGTCGCGGGCCGCGTTGGTCTCCTTCGGCGCGGTGACCTGGACGCGTGCGGTCGCCGCCGCCGTTTCCCCGCCGGGTATCCGGGCCGTGCCGCGCAGGGTCACCACGCCGGGGTCGTCGAACGAGCCCTCGGGGGCGGTGTCCCAGGTGACCGGGAGGTCGGCCGTCCCGCCGTGCCGTCCTACGCCGGTGACCGTGGCGGGCAGGCCGGGCCGCCCTCCGGTGTAGGTCTTGGCGCGGGCCGGGAGGGTCGAGGCGATGGTGTCCACGGTGACGACCGCCTCGGCCGGCACGGTCCGGCCCAGGGCGTCGGTGGCCCGGCCCTTCACCCGTACGGTGCCGGGCTTGCGCCAGCGCGACTCGGAGGGCAGCGTCCACTCGACGGGGAGTGCGCCCCGGGCGCCGTCGCGGAAGACGGGCGTCACGGTGCCGGGCAGTTCGGGGGCGCGCCCGGGGACGGTGAACGCCGCCGCGGGCCGGGTGCGCAGGACGGTCTCGTCGATGACGCCCCAGCGCTGGTTGGCGTTGGACGTCGGCAGGTACGCCGAGACACGCGCGCCGTCCGCGGTCGACTGGTCGACGACGTCGAGGAGGCGGCCCGTCACGGCGTTGACGAAGGTCCAGGTGCCGTCGCCGGTGGTGGACATGATCCACTGTGCGGCCGGGGTGTCCTCGTCCTCCAGTACGGCCTCGTTGTCGCGTACGGCCAGGCGCTTGCCGTCGGCAGCGTTGACGAGGGCGTAGCGGTCGCGGTTGCCCTCGCCCCGGGTCAGCCGCTGCACGCGCCACAGCTGCGCCTCGGCGGCCGGGTCGGACGTACGGATGACGACGCCGTCGCCGTCGGTGGACGGGGTGAGGGACTTGCCGCTCTGGGCGCCCTGGAGGCGGTAGGTGTGGCCGGGCTGGACGAGCGCGGCGTCCTTCGCGGTGCCGGAGACGCCGTCGACCAGGAGGGTGGTGACCGACTTCGCCGGGACGGTCACGGTGGCCGAGCCGTCCTCGACCCTGACGGGCTTGCCGCGGACGAGTGCGCCGGTGGCGCTGGTCACGACGGGGGTCACGGTGGCGCCCGGGGCGACCCGGCGGAACTTCGACAGGTCCAGGGTCACCGCGCGCGGGGTCGTGCCGTTGTTGACGTGCACGACCGTCGCTCCGCGGCCGGACTTGCGTACGGCCGCGACGCTGGAGGGGTCGTCGGCCTTGACGAAGTGGTCGCCGGGGTGGATGTGGTGGGTGAAGTTGCGCAGGGTGTGGAACTTGGTGTTGGCCTTGACCGGGCAGGTCTCCAGGGTGTCCGTCGAGGTGCAGTTGAACGGGATGTGGATGCTGCCCCAGTTCTTGCCGGCCTGGGCCTGGGGGATGGAGTCCTCGATCGGCTGCCACAACACCCAGGCGGACGGCTCCAGTTCACGCATGTCCTCGACGATCCGGGTGGCGATACCGAGACCCGGTTCCATGCCGGTGAAGTCGGTGCCGGTCCCCCAGGTGCCCTCGACCTCGCTCATCCAGAACGGCTTGTCCGCCGCCTTGGCGCTGTCGCGGGCGCTGGTGCGCATGCCGGTGCCGTAGGTGTGCACGTTGAGCTGGTCGACGGCGTCCCGGGCGGATGGGTCGTAGGCGTTCCAGTTGCGCACGAAGGTGCTGGGGTTGGTCTCGTCCATCGCGGAGATCGTGGCGCGGGTCCGGGCCTTCTTCAGCGCGCGGTGCAGGGCCAGGACGACCTTCTGCTGGAGTTCGGGGCCGGCGTGCGCGCCCTCCTGGCGGCCGCCGGTGGGCTGTCCGTCGGGGCCGATCTGGGTGCCCCAGTAGTTGGTGTTGGGCTCGTTGAGCGGGGCGATGGTGTCGAACCTGATGCGGTGCTTCTTCTCCAGCTGATCGGTGACCTTGACCAGGTAGGTGGCGAAGTCGTCGACGCGGTCCGCCCGTATCTGGTCGGTGTTGGCGTCGAAGCCGCCGGAGACGTAGCCGCTGACGGTCTGGAACCAGGGGGGTGAGTTGCTGAAGGCCTCCCACTTGGTCACCTTGCTCTTGACGCGGTCGACCCACCAGCGCTGGCCGGCGTCGGCGGACCAGTCCCAGTGCCCGGGGTCGTCCGGGTTCCACCAGTCGGTGTCCTCCCTGGTGGTGCCCGCGGGGGCCTTCCAGAAGCCGTCCATCGTCGCGCCGGTCTTCATGTAGTCCTTGCGGACGTCGGGGGCGTTGCCGCCGCCGATGTTGTAGCGCGCGATGTTGAGGCGGAGCCCGTCCTTCCCGAACAGCATGTCGGCCAGCTTCTGCCGGATGGGTTCGGGGTAGCGGCCGGTGATGTTGGCGAACCAGACGAGGCTGGTCCCCCACCCTTCGAACTCCTGCTGCCGGTAGGACGGGTCGATCCGTACCGTCACCGCGCTCGCGGGCGGGTCGGCGGCAGCGGCGGGGGGCACGGTCACGAGGCCCGCACCGAGGACCAGGGGAGTGGTGATCGCCAGTGCCGTCCGGGCGAGGCGATGTCTGCTGGACATGGATTCCCTTCGGGAGCGAACAGAACCGCGCAGAATCAATCGAGCTTCCCGAATGTTTTAGGACGGCAATCAACACGTCAAGAGGTGGAGCGAGTTGAGAACCCCGGCGGGGACGCACAGCACGCGGGGCGGGCGGATCCGCCTGGATCCGCCCGCCCCGGTAGGGCGGTGTGCCGCGTCCCCCCACGGGACCCGGCACACCCATGTGACCTCAGTGCTTGAAGACGTCCTTGGTCTTCTCCTTGGCCTGTCGGGCGTCGCCCTTCGACTGCTCGGCCCGGCCCTCGGCCGTCAGGCGCTCGTTGCCCACCGCACGGCCGATCGTCTCCTTGGCCTTGCCCTTGGCCTGCTCGGCCTTGGCCTTGCCCTTCTGATCTCCAGCCACGGTTCGCTCACTCCACGTCGTGTCCGACTACGGGGTCACCGCACGAGTGACCGTGAAAGGGCAGCTCAAACGTGCCGCGGGGACATCCGGTGCGTGAGATCCTGTGCCCTGATCATGATCAGCGTGACGAGCCCGGAGGACGGCGCATGACCATCAATCGGCCGGGACTGCCCGGGGACCTTCCGTCGGCCGAGGTGCTGTGGGCGCGCTGGGCGCTGATCGCCGTACTGGAGGCCACCGAGAAGGGCGAGCAGCAGCGCCACCACCGCACGGGCGTCTGGGTGGACGACGAGGGGCTCCACCTCGACGACGCCGGCTGCACCTGGTGGGGCCTCGCGTCCCGGGGCGAGGGGCGGTACGTGCTCTTCGGCGAGGACGAGTCGAGCGGCGTCAAGTGGCACCGGCCGCCGGTCGACATGCTGGCCGGAGCACCGGACTGGCTCCCCCACGAGCAGCTGAAGGAACTGGTCAGCGGGTACGAACTCGGCTGCGTCTACTGGTACAAGGACGGGGCGTGGGCCCGCGCCCCCTACCCCGGCACCCTGAGGGACGACGGTCTCGACTGCGGGATGAGCCGCTTCACCGACCGGGCCGATCTGCTGCGCACCCTCGCCGACGAGGATCACGCCGCGACATCGGCCCAGGACGCGCAGGCCCTGCTGGCCCACGCGGAGAGCCGCCGCCTGACCCCGGAGCTGCTGCTGTCCCTGACCGCCGGTACCGGCGGGCGGCAGCAGGACCGGCCGGCGATGACCAGGGCGCTGGAGCGGGCGGGCCTGTACCGGCCGTGAGCCGCCGAGGTCAGGAGCAGCACCCGTCGGCAGGCTGCGGACCGGACGCGGTGTCCAGGCGGCAGTAGCAGGACGCGTGGATCGGTACGTCGGCCAGCGCGCTCGCGAGCTTGAGCCGGTGGGCCACGAGCGCCGCCTCGCCGGTCTTGCCCGTACGGAGCAGGCACTCGTGGAAGCCGTGCAGGGCCCAGACGTTGTCGGGGTGCTGGAGCGGGCGGGGCAGGGTGTCGTCGAGGCCCAGGTCGGCCCGGTAGACGGCTTCGGCCTCCGCCACGCGCCCCTGTTCCAGCAGCAGCGCGCCGTAGGCGTGACGGGTGGGCTGCATCCAGCCCCAGGGCTCGTCGTAGGGCAGGTTGTCGTCCAGCTCGATGGAGCGTTCCAGGGCGGCGAAGGCGAGGTCGTAGCGGCCCCGGCGGTACTCGAGTTCGCCGTCCAGCATGGCGGAGGCGATGGCGAGGATGTCCGCGCAGGTGTTGTTGAACAGCATCCGGGTCTCGGGCACCCGGCCCACCGCCGCGCGGAACAGCTCGCGTTCGGTCTCCGCCCGCTCGGTCTCGCCGGTCGCCGAGAGGGCGACGCCCCGGGCGTAGTGCCGCATGGCGACGGTCGTGGCGTAGAGCTCCGGGTCGGTGGGGGCGGGCAGTTGGAGGATCTCGGCCCAGCGGCCGAAGCGGATCAGGACGTGGACGCGCATGGCCAGGAACGCCTCCAGCCAGTCGGCCATCGGAGGGCTCTGGACGCGCAGCAGGTCCTCGGGGATGGTGGCTTCGAGCTGGGCGGCGGTGTCGAGGGCGACCTGGGCCTGCCCGAGGAACATGGCGCCGTAGATCTTGAAGTGGTGGTTGTGCGCCCGGTACAGGGTGTAGAAGTTCATCGCGCCGGACCGCCGGTGGTACTTCTCGTCGGCGGCGATCGCGTCGCTGTTGGCGGAGACCACCTGGCGGTAGTCGCCGCACAGGACGTCCAGATGTGACGGCATGTGCAGCAGGTGCCCGGCGTCGGGCACGAGCCGCCGCAGCCGGTCGGCGACGGGGAGGGCCTGCTCCGGCGTCGGGGACATCTCCATCAGATGGATGTACAGGTGCAGGATCCCCGGGTGACGCACACCGGCCTCGGTGGCGAGGGCGCCCTCCAGCACGGCCCTGGCCTCGGTGGTCCGGGCCCCCTCGGCCGGCTGCCCGGTCTTGAGGTCCCACAGCTGCCAGGGGGTGAGGTTCATCGCGGCGTCGGCGTGAAGGGTGGCGATGTCCGGGTCGTCGGGCGCCAGTTCGTAGACGGCGCGCATGGCGTCCGCGTAGGGCTCGTTCCACACCGAGCAGTCCTCGACGGCCCGCGACTGCGGGTAGCGGGCCCGCAGGGCGCCGATCAGGGCCCGCTCGACCGGGGTGGCGCGGGCGGCCTTCTCATGGGCCTGTTCGACGGCTGCGTGCGTGCGGGCGACGGTTTCCGCCAGTTCCTCGCCGTCGAAGAATTCCCAGGGCTTGTTGTAGTTCGGGCCGAGCGCGTAGGCGAGGCCCCAATAGGCCATCGCGCACTCGGGATCGACCTCGGCCGCCTTCTCGAAACAGGCGACCGCTTCCTCGTGGTGAAAGGCGTACGTCCACATCAGAGCGCGGTCGAACCAGAGTTGAGCCTCGGCGGAGGAGGTGGTGACGGGACGGCTGTAGGTGCCGAGATCGTAATAGTCGCCCATGATCTTCTCCCGGGACAAGCGGCCGGAGCCGCGAGAACAGCGGTTGCGGACATTCCCTCGCTTTCCGGCTGATTCTCGCATTTCCAGGTCGGCGGCTCACGCGGTGTCGAGGAGCGTGGTGGGCATGGTTGAGTGCATGACTGACTTTCCGAGTTTTCCGCCCGGCTTCGTGTTCGGGGCCGCGACCGCCTCGTACCAGATCGAGGGGGCGGTGCGTGAGGACGGGCGCGGGCCGTCCATCTGGGACACCTACAGCCATACCCCGGGGCGGGTGGCGAACGGGGACACCGGTGACGTCGCCTGCGACCACTACCACCGGTATCCGCAGGACGTGGCGCTGCTGCGCGAGCTGGGCGTGGACTCGTACCGGTTCTCGATCGCCTGGCCACGGATCGTGCCGGACGGTTCCGGCCCGGTGAACGTCAAAGGGCTGGACTTCTACTCGCGGTTGGTCGACGAGTTGCTCGCGGCCGGGATCGAGCCCGCCGCCACCCTCTACCACTGGGATCTTCCGCAGGCCCTGGAGGACGGCGGCGGCTGGCGGGTGCGGGAGACCGCGGAGCGGTTCGGCGCGTACGCGGCCGTCGTCGCGGAGCACCTGGGTGACCGGGTGCCGCGCTGGATCACCCTCAACGAGCCGTGGTGCAGTGCCTTCCTCGGCTACTCCGTCGGCCGGCACGCCCCCGGCGCCCGCGAGGGCCAGGGCGCGCTGGCGGCCGCCCATCACCTGCTGGTCGGGCACGGCCTGGCCGTACGGGCGCTGCGGGCGGCCGGGGTGCGCGAGGTGGGCATCACCCTCAACCTCGACCACCACCTCCCCGCCACCCGCTCCCCCGCCGACGAAGCGGCCGTGACCCGGGCCGACACCCTGCACAACCTCGTATGGACCGAGCCGATCCTCCGGGGGCGCTATCCGGCCACGGAGGAGGAGACCTGGGGTCCGTTGATCACCGGTCAGCGCTTCCGCCGGGACGGCGACCTGGAACTGGCCTCCCAGCCGCTCGACTTCCTCGGCATCAACTACTACCGGCCGATCGTGGTGGCCGACGCCCCGTATCGCGAGAGCGACCTGGCGCGGCGCGTCGCGACGGACAACCGGTACGAGGAGGTACCCCTGCCCGATGCGCGGCGCACCGCCATGGGCTGGGCCGTCGCCCCGCACACCCTCACCGACCTGCTCGTGGAACTGAGGGAGCAGTACGGCGACGCCCTGCCGCCCGTCCACATCACCGAGAACGGCTCGGCGGAGGACGACGAGGTGAGCCCCGACGGGGCCGTCCACGACGCCGACCGGGTGGCCTACCTGCGCGACCACCTCACCGCGCTGCGGGCGGCGATGGAGGCCGGTGTGGACGTGCGCGGCTACTACGTGTGGTCACTGCTGGACAACTTCGAGTGGGCGTTCGGCTACGGCAAGCGCTTCGGAATCGTCCGCGTCGACTACGCCACACAGCGGCGGACGCCCAAGGACAGCTACCACTGGTACCGGTCCCTGATCGCCGCGCGGCGACGGTGACGCACCCGATCAGACACCGGCCAGGAGCTGCGGGGCCAGGATCTTGATCATCGTGTTGGTCCAGCGGAGCTGGCGGAGCGTCTGTGGGTGACAGTCGCCGGCCAGCGCCAGTAGCCGCTCGTCCCGGGTGGCCTGTGCCACCTGGGCGAGCATCTCCCAGTGGAGCGAGTTGCGTGCGGCCTCCAGGTGCAGGTCGCGCAGGTCGTGCAGCAGGAGCAGCCCGGCCTCGGGGCGCCGGCCGAGGGCTTCCGAGGCCTTCTGCCGGGGCGCGGCGAGCGCTCCGGGCGAGGGGTGGTCGCGGGGGCCGGACAGGTCGAGGCCGTGGTCGCGCCCCGCGTCGGCGAGCCGGAGGGCGTGTTCGCGGGACCAGCGGGCGATGTCCAGGGCGACGTGGTGGAACTCGTGGTCGGCGCGGTGCCGTGCGGCTGCGGCCAGCAGGTCCTGTTCCAGGTCGCGTTCGCCGTCGTGGAGGAGGCGCAGGGTGATGCCGGTACCGGTCATGAGCCGCTCCTCGCCGTGTCGGGCCGTGCCGCGCCGCCGTCGGCGCGGCGGGCGACGAGGGTGACGCGGGCCGCGCCGGCCTTGAACAGGGGCTGCTTGGACACCGGGTCCCAGTCGGTCACGGTGATCTCGTTGGCCGCGCGGCCCGGGCCACCGTCGGGTGGGCGGTGACCGGCCGGGGTGTCCCAGTAGCCGTAGTGGAAGGGCAGGAACACCATGCCGTCACGGATGGCGGTGGTGCGCAGCCGGGCCCGGACCGTCCCGCGCGCGGTGGTGATCCGCACCAGGTCGCCGTCGGCGAGTCCCTGGGCCGCCGCCTCGGCGGGTGAGATCTCCGCCCAGACCTCCGGCGCCGCGGCGTTCAGCTCCGGGGCGCGGGCGGTCTTCGTCCGGGTGTGGAAGTGGTACACCGTGCGCCCGGTGATCAGCTGGAGGGGGAACTCGGCGGAGGTGTCCTCGTGGGGCGGCAGATACTCGGCTGCCTTGATGACCGCCCTGCCGTCCGGGTTGAGGGACCGGTACTCGACGGGCTCCACGCTCGCCCCGGTGATCATGTCCCGGCCGTAGCTCTCGCAGACGTCGGGATGGGCGAAGTCGATGCCCTCGGTGTAGAGGCGCGCGGTGCCGTCGGGGGTCTCGTCGGTGCAGGGCCACTGGATGCCACTGCCGCCGCGCAGCCGCTCGTAGCTCAGACCCGTGTAGTCGCAGGGGCGTCCGGCGCTGCACCGCTGCCAGGCGGCGAACGCCGACTCGGGGTCGGTCCAGGTGATCAGCGGTCCGTCGTCCTGGTCGCGGAAGTCCATGCGGGCGGCGAAGTCGAGGAGGATGTCAAGGTCGGGGCGGGCTTCGCCGGGCGGTTGTACGGCCTTCTCCGACAGGTGCACGGTGCGGTCGGCGTTGGTGAGCGTGCCGGTCTTCTCGCCCCAGGTCGCGGCGGGCAGCACCACGTCGGCGAGCTGCGCGGTCTCGGTGAGGAACAGGTCCTGGGCGATGACGAAGAGACGCTCCTGGGCGAGGATCGACCGGATGCGGGACAGCTCGGGCAGGGACACGGCCGGGTTGGTGCCGGTGATCCACAGCATCCCGATCGAGCCCTGCTCGGCGTACCGGAAAATCTGCATCGCGTGGGTGGGCGGGGCGTAGTGCGGGATGGACTGCGGGGTCACGTTCCACACGGCGGCCAGGTCGGCCACGTGCTCCTCGTTCTGCCAGTTCCGGAAGCCCGGCAGGTCGCCGTCCGCACCGCATTCACGGGTGTTCTCGGCGCTGGGCTGGCCGTTCATCTGGAGCAGTCCGCAGCCGGGGCGGCCCAGCATGCCGCGGATCAGATGCAGGTTGTTGACCTGGACGGCGGCCGCGGTGGCCTGGTGGGACTGGTAGACGCCCTGGAGGACGGTGGACAGCAGCCGCTCGGCGCTGCCGAGGATCTCGGCCGCCCGCTCGATCTGGGCGGCCGGCACGTCGCAGATCCCGGCCGCCCACCGGGGCGTGCACTTCTCGACCATGGCCGCGAGCTCGTCGAAGCCGACGGTGTGCGCGTCGACGTAGGACCGGTCGACGCGGCCGGTGCGGACGATCTCGTGCAGCAGCGCGTTGAGCAGCGCGACGTTGGTGCCCGCCCGGGGAGCGAGGTGGACGTCGGCCCGCCGGGCCACGTGAGTGTGGCGCGGGTCCACGCACACCAGGCGGGGCGGCTCGCCGCCCTCCAGGCGGTCCAGCAGGCGCATCCACAGGACCGTCTGCGTCTCCGCCATGTTGTGCCCGAACAAGGCGACGGTGTCGGCGTGGTCGATGTCCTCGTAGGAGCCGGGCTGCCCGTCGCAGCCGAAGGTCTCCTTCAGCGCCTCGGCGGCCGTCGCGGTGCAGAGCCGGGTGTTGCCGTCCAGGTGGTTGGTGCCGATGCCGGCGCGGGCGAGGACGGCCAGGGTGTAGTACTCCTCCAGGAAGAGCTGCCCGGTGGTGTGGAAGGCGATCGAGCCCGGGCCCTTGTCGTCCAGCAGCCGGCGGGTCCGGGAGGTGATCCGGTCCATGGCGGTGTCCCAGTCGCACTCCACCAGCCGGCCGGCCTCGCGGATCAGCGGCCGGGTGAGCCGGTCCGGGGACGCGTTGGCCTGCCAGCCGTAGAGGTCCTTGGGACCGAGGCGTCCGCGGTTCACCCGGTCCGCGGCCCGGCCGCGCACCCCGACGATGCGGCCCTCGCGCACCGCGATGTCCATCGCGTCGCCGTTGGAGTGCAGCAGCGAGGCGGCCTGCACCCATCGCTCCACGTCCTGCTCGCCGAGCCCCGCCGCCAGGTGGGTGTCGGTCCGGGACGGCCAGGACGTACCGGGCTCGTAGGGGGTGCGCGAGCCCCAGACGTCCGCGATCCGGTCAGCCGGGGTGTCCACGGCCCCACCTCCCACACAGGACGACACTGCCGTCTGCGGGTACCCGCCCGTACGCGGGTGACACAAAGGTTATGAATGGTTGTACACGGTATATAAGCGGCGGGGCGGGCTGTCATCTTGTCGTTCGATCGTGGGCAGCTTCGCCAGTGGGCTGGCACCCTCCAACTCCCGCTCCCTAGGATGTACTTCCTGTCCAGCCAGTCCGTTGACGCGGCACCTTGCAGGGGGAACGATGCACTCCGAGAAGCAGCTGTCCACCGAGATCGACGCGAACGTGCCGACGGCAGCACGCATGTACGACCACTACCTGGGCGGCAAGGACAACTACGCGGCCGACCGCGCCGCGTGTGAGGAACTCGACAAGGTCGCGCCCAGCACGCGCCGCCTCGCCCTGAACAACCGGCGCTTCCTCCAGCGCGTCGTGAAGACCCTCTCCGAGGACTACGGCATCCGGCAGTACCTGGACCACGGATCCGGCCTGCCCACGCAGGACAACGTGCACCAGGTCGCCCAGCGCATCGACCCCACGACCCACGTGGTCTACGTGGACAACGACCCCATGGTGCTGGTCCACGGCCGCGCGCTGCTGGAGCAGGACGAGCGCACCACCGTGATCCACGCCGACATGCGCGAGACCGACCTGATCTTCGGGCACGCCGACACCAAGCGGCTGATCGACTTCTCCGAGCCGGTGTGCGTGCTGTTCAACTCGGTCTTCCACTGCATCCCGGACAGCGACACGGACGGACCGCTCGCGGTGGCCCGCCGCGTGCGGGAACGACTGGCGCCCGGCAGCTTCATGGTGATGTGCCAGCTGGTCAGCGAGGACCCGGAGGTCCGGGCCTTCGTCACCGACTTCATGGACCAGGCGACCCAGGGCCACTGGGGCCGGGTGCGCGAACCGAAGGACGTGGAGACGTACTTCGAGGGGCTGGAGATCCTGGAGCCGGGGCTGGTGGAGGTGTCCACCTGGCGCCCGGACACCGAGGTGGCGCCCCGTCAGCTCACGCACGAATGGATCGAGTTCGGCGGCGTCGGGCGGATCCCCCTGGAGAAGTGACCGCTTCGATGCCTCGCGCGGGACGACTTCCGTGCCGCGCGAGGCATCCGTGCGTCACGGGTAGCGCTGCTCCATCGTCCGGCGCAGCAGCTCCATCGAGTCACGGGGCTTGAGCGCCTCGTCCGCGAGCCGGTCCAACGCGATCCGGTACTCCTCGGTCTCGTCGCGGTCCTCGAGGAAGTTCGCGCTCTTGATGTGCTCCAGGTAGACCACGTCGGGAAGGTCGAGGCCGCCGAAGCGCAGATACGTGATCGGAATGGCCGGTGCCGAGGCGTTGGTGACGTTCAACGGCACGATCTGCAGGGTCACGTTGGAGAGGCCGGCCATCTCGACGAGGTGCGCGAGCTGCTCCCGCATGACCTCGGTGCTGCCCAGGACGCGCAGCAGCACGGACTCGTCGATGATCGCCCACAGCTGCGGGGCGTCGGCCCGCGACAGCAAACGGGCCCGGTGCCTGCGCAGTTCGACCCGCCGCTCCACCTCACCGGCCGGCGCGTTGGGCAGGCCGCGCTCCACCACCGCCTTGGTGTAGGCGGGGGTCTGCAACAGGCCGGGTACGTACTGGATCTCGAAGGTACGGATGGTGGCGGCGGCTTCCTGCAGTCCGACCAGCCGGTCGAACCACTCGGGCATCAGCCGCTTGTCGTACCGCTGCCACCAGCCCGGCTCCCCGGCCCGCTGCAGCAGCTTGAGCAGCACGGAGGCCTCGTACTCGTCGGTGCCGTACAGCTCCAGCAGGGCGCGGACGTCGCTCTCCGTCGGCGGGCGGCGGCCCTTGCCCGACTCGATGCGGGACAACTTCGCGGCGCTGAATCCGACAGCGCGCGCCGCCTGGTCCTGGGCGAGCCGGGCGTCCCCGCGGAAGCCGGCGAGCTGCACACCGACCAGCATCTTCAGCAGAGTCGGCGCGGGCTCGGGCCTGTCCAGGTAGGGTTCCAGACGGGAGATGCGATGCGACGCGGCGGACATCCTGACTCCCAGCAGACCGGCACAAGGGCGACTAACACTATCGCACTTCACCGGGCCTTCACGCATCCGCCCGCAGCGCCCCCGCAGAAGTGGGGAGTTGGGCTCCGCTTCGCCCTCAGGGCGCGGACAGCACCCTCACAGCAGGTGGTCGAACTCGCCGTCCTTCGCCCCGGCCAGGAAGGCCGCGATCTCCGCCGATGTGTAGACCAGGGCGGGGCCGTCGGGGTCGCGGGAGTTGCGCATCGCGATCCCGCCGTCGACGAGGGAGGCGACTTCGACGCAGTTGCCCTCGGCGTTGCTGTGCCGACTCTTCATCCAGCAGGCTTCCAGCGAGCTTGCCTGCACTCCGTTCCGCACTGATGGCACCGCAGTCTCCTTGCTGTTCTCGTTCCCCGCCGCGCAGGTTGCGCCGGCCGGCTCTCCGGGCACGGCCGCGTCCCTTCGACCGAACTCGTCCCGGCTTGCGTACCCACAACGGCTGGATTCTCACGCAATTTCTCGTGCAATTGCACGCGAGCGCCTTCAGCGTGGATAATAGCCGTGGCGTCAACCCCCGGGCGGACGCCGCGTCCTGACGTCGCATCGGGGAGATGCCGTGTCATCACCTGCGCAGCACGTGCTCCGGCCGCCGAGTGGGGCTGCGGCACACACAGGCGCTCCCGCGGCGGACCGGCCCTCACCGGCCGACCCGTACCCGGCTCCGTCGTACGGCAGCCCACCCTCGGTGCCGGCGACACCGCCACAGTTCGCGGGAGCCCTGTCCGCCTCGACCGTCCTGCGCGTCGAGTGCAGCCGGGAGGGGTTCGCACGAGCCCGGACCTTCACCCGCGACACCCTGCACGGCTGGTCCCTCGACCACCGCTGCGACGACGCCACGCTCGTCATCACCGAACTCGCCGCCAACGCCGCGACGCACGCGGCGCGAAGATGCCCTGGTGTGCCGGAGATCCGGCTCGGCTTCCTCCTGGATCCGACGCACCTGCTGGTCACCGTCGCCGACGCCGACGACCACCCGCCCGTGCACACCCCGGCCGGCGTTTCGCTGGACGAGCACGGCCGGGGGCTCTGCATCGTCGACGCCCTGTCCGAGGAGTGGGGCTGGGCCCCTACTCCCCCTGCGGGCAAGACGGTCTGGGCCAGGTTGTCGACCCGGCCCGCCACACCCTGCCCACCCATCTGACCCGACTCCCGCGGAAAGGCCCCTCGCCATGCGCAGCGCTTCGACGGAACACCCGAGCAGCGAGCGCCCCGACGCCCTGCCCGGAGCGGCCCGCGAGACGCCCCTTCCGGCACTGGACCGCGTGCCGTGGGGCGAGATCCAGGACTCCACCGGCTCGGCGGCGGCCATCCCCCATCTGCTCGACGGCATCGCCCGGGGCGACGCCGACACCGCCCGCTCCGCCCTCGACGACCTGCGGAAACGGATCTGCCAGTTCGGTTTCGTCGTGGAACAGGCCACCGCGGCCACGGTTCCGTTCCTGTGGGAGCTGGCGCAGCAGCCCCAGGTGACCTGCCGGGCCCAGATCATCGGGCTGCTCAAGAGCATCGCCGACGCCCGGCAGTGGGAGAGCACCGCGGCCGTCTATCCGAAGCTGCTCAACCACCGGGAGAATCCCGTGGTGTGGGAGCGTGCGGCGCGCCAGGCGGTGCGGGCCCGGCGCGACGAGCTCGGCCGGCTGATGGCCGACGAGGACGGCGAGATCGCCCGGGCCACGACCGAACTGGCACGCTCACTGGGCGCCTGAGCCGGTCGCGCCCTTCTGTCGTCCGTGTGCGTCGCGCCCTTCTGTCGTCCGTATGCGGTGGGCGGGGAGCCCGGTGACGCCCGCAGACGTGACGAAACGGTGAGAACCCCCTGCCACCATGGGTGATGCCCCTCGCCTCGCGGGGCCGGGCAGTGTAGACATGGGCACATGGTCCGACTCTTGGGTCGATCCGGGACTCGATCGCCCCTGCGGCCCGGCGCTGCGCCGTCCACACGGCAGCGGCGGGAGGCGGGCTCGTCACGGTGGCAACCGGTGGCGGGGCTGCGGTCGGTGCTGGGCGGACGCAGCGTCGCCGGACAGGTGTTCCTGCTCGTCGTGGTGATCGTGCTGCTGCTGGTCGTGGCGGCCGTGGTGGCGCTGGTGCTCCAGGTACGGCACGACACGACGCAGGAGGCCCGCAACCGCTCGCTCGCCGTCGCGGAGACCTTCGCCAACGCGCCGGGCACCGTCGCGGCGCTGCGGAGTCCCGACCCCACCGCCGTACTCCAGCCGCGCGCCGAGGCCGCCCGTGAGGCGTCGCAGGTCGACTTCATCGTCGTCATGAACACCGACGGGATCCGTTACACCCACCCCAAGCCGGACCGGATCGGAAGGAAGTTCGTCGGGACGCTCGCCCCGGCGCTGGCCGGGGAGTCGTTCACCGAGGAGATCGAGGGCACGATCGGCCCGCTCGTCCAGGCCGTGGTACCGGTGGAGGGCCCGGACGGCCGGGTCGTGGGGCTGGTCTCGGCGGGGATCACGACCAAGAACGTCGGCGGCACCGCCGACCGTCAGCTGCCCCTGGTACTCGCGGCCGCGGCGATCGCGCTCGCCCTGGCGACAGCGGGTGCCGCGCTGGTGAGCCGGCGGCTGCTGCGCCAGACCCACGGTCTCGGGCCGCACGAGATGACCCGGATGTACGAACATCACGACGCCGTGCTGCACGCCGTCCGCGAGGGCGTGCTCATCGTCGACGACGGGGGCACGCTGCTGCTCGCCAACGACGAGGCGCACCGGCTGCTCGCGCTGCCCACCGACGCCGAGGGCCGGCAGGTGCGCGGCCTCGGTCTCGACCCTGGCATCGCCGATCTGCTGGCCTCGGGGCGCGTGGCCACGGACGAGGTGCACCTGGTCGGGGACCGGCTCCTCGCCGTGAACCAGCGGACCACGGACCGTGCGGGCGTGCCGCCCGGCAGCGTGGCCACCCTGCGCGACTCCACGGAGCTGCGGGCGCTGTCCGGGCGGGCCGAGACCGCGCGCGAGCGGCTCAACATGCTGTACGACGCCGGGGTCGGCATCGGGACCAGCCTGGACGTGACCCGCACGGCCGAGGAACTCACCGAGCTGGCCGTGCCCCGGTTCGCCGACTTCGTGACCGTGGACCTGTTCGACGCGGTGCTGGGCGGTGGGCAGCCGACCGCGGCGGCGGCGCTCAGCCGGACGGCGGTGAGCGGGATCCGCAAGGACGCGCCGCTCTACCCGGTGGGCGAGCGGATCCGGTTCGTCGAGTCCTCCCCTCAGGGCCGCAGTCTCGCCACGGGCGGCCCGGTGCTGGAGCCCCGGCTCGGCGAGGCCCCGGGCTGGCAGGCCCAGGACCTGGAGCGCTCCGCGCAGATCGTCGCGTACGGCATCCACGCGCTGATCACCGTGCCGCTGCGGGCGGGCGCCCTGGTGCTCGGCGTGGTCAGCTTCTGGCGCTACGAGAAACAGGAGCCCTTCGACACCGACGAGCTGGCCCTGGCCGAGGAGCTGGTCGCGCGGGCCGCCGTCTCCATCGACAACGCCCGCCGCTACACCCGTGAGCACAGCATGGCGGTGACCCTCCAGCGCAGCCTGCTCCCGCGCAGCCTGCCCGAGCAGGGGGCCCTGGAGATCGCCTACCGCTATCTGCCCGCGACGGCGGGGGTGGGCGGCGACTGGTTCGACGTGCTGCCGCTGTCGGGGGCCAGGGTGGCGCTCGTGGTGGGTGACGTCGTCGGTCACGGGCTGCACGCGGCGGCGACGATGGGCCGGCTGCGTACCGCGGTGCACAACTTCTCCGCCCTGGACCTGCCGCCCGAGGAACTGATCGCCCTGCTGGACGAGTTGGTGGGCCGCATCGACCAGGACGAGACAGAGGACGAGGGCAGCGCCCCGGTCACCGGCGCGACCTGTCTCTACGCGGTCTACGACCCGGTCTCCCGGCGCTGCACCGTCGCGCGGGCCGGGCATCCCCCGCCGGCGCTGATCCACCCCGACGGCACGGTGGAGTTCCCCGACGTGCCCGCCGGTCCCCCGCTGGGGCTCGGTGGCCTGCCGTTCGAGACGGCGGAGCTGGAGCTGGCGGAGGGCAGCCGGCTGGTGCTGTACACGGACGGGCTGATCGAGGACCGGGAGCGGGACATCGACGTCGGTCTGGAGATGCTGCGCGAGGCGCTGGGCCGGGCCGACGCGTCTCCGGAGGACACCTGCCGGGTCGTGCTCGACTCGCAGCTCACGGCCCGTTCCAGCGACGACATCGCGCTGATCGTCGCGCGGACCCGGGCGCTGGCCGCCGACCAGGTCGCCGAGTGGCCGGTGCCGGCCGATCCCGCGGCCGTGGGCGAGGTGCGAGCGGCGGTCAGCCGGCAGCTGGGCGAGTGGGGCCTGGAGGATCTGACGTTCAGCACCGAGCTGATCCTGAGCGAGCTGGTCACCAACGCGCTCCGCTACGGCGGCGGGCCGATACGGGTACGGGTGCTGCGCGACCGCAATCTGATCTGCGAGGTGTTCGACACCAGCAGCACCTCACCGCACCTGCGGTACGCGACCATGACGGACGAGGGCGGGCGGGGTCTGTTCCTGGTCGCGCAGCTCGCGGAACGCTGGGGGACGCGCTATCTGCCCGCGGGGAAGGTGATCTGGGCGGAGCAGCCCCTGCCATAAGCAGTACTGGGGGCTTGCCATAAAGTAGCCTTATGAGCTCATAGACCGGACCCTCGTACCGACTTAGGCTTGCCTTAGTTTAGGCTTCCCGTCGAGATCGCTTGTCGCCGCTCGAAGGGAACCTGACCATGCCCCGCCCCCTGCGGGTAGCCATCGTCGGATCCGGCCCCGCCGGGATCTACGCCGCCGACGCCCTGCTCAAGTCCGAGGTGGCCGCCGAACCCGGTGTGTCCATCGACATCTTCGAGCGCATGCCGGCGCCGTTCGGACTGATCCGCTACGGCGTCGCCCCCGACCACCCGCGGATCAAGGGCATCATCACCGCCCTGCACCAGGTGCTCGACAAACCGCAGATCCGGCTCTTCGGCAACGTCGACTACGGCACCGACATCGGTCTGGACGACCTGCGCGCGTTCTATGACGGTGTGATCTTCGCCACCGGCGCGACGGCCGACCGGGCGCTTTCCCTGCCGGGCATCGACCTCGACGGCTCGTACGGCGCCGCCGACTTCGTGTCCTGGTACGACGGCCACCCGGACGTGCCGCGCACCTGGCCGCTGGAGGCCGAGAAGGTCGCCGTGCTCGGCGTCGGCAACGTGGCGCTGGACGTGGCGCGCATCCTGGCCAAGACGGCGGACGAGCTGCTGCCGACCGAGATCCCGGCCAACGTCCACGAGGGTCTGAAGGCCAACCGGGCCAAGGAGATCCACGTGTTCGGCCGCCGCGGCCCGGCGCAGGCGAAGTTCAGCCCGATGGAGCTGCGGGAGCTGGACCACTCCCCCAACATCGAGGTCATCGTCGACCCCGAGGACATCGACTACGACGAGGGCTCGATCACCACGCGGCGCGGCAACAAGCAGGCCGACATGGTGGCGAAGACCCTGGAGAACTGGGCGATCCGCGACACCGGCGACCGGCCGCACAAGCTCTTCCTGCACTTCTTCGAGTCCCCGGTCGAACTCCTCGGCGAGGACGGCAAGGTCGTCGGCCTGCGCACCGAGCGCACCGAGCTGGACGGCACCGGCAACGTCAAGGGCACCGGCACGTTCCACACCTGGGACGTGGGCGCGGTGTACCGCGCGGTGGGCTACCTGTCCGACAAACTCCCCAAGCTGCCCTGGGACATCGACTCCGGCACCGTCCCGGACGAGGGTGGCCGGGTCATGCAGGAGTCGGGCGAGCACCTGCAGTCCACGTACGTCACCGGCTGGATCCGGCGCGGCCCCATCGGCCTCATCGGGCACACCAAGGGCGACGCCAACGAGACCGTGGCGAACCTGCTGGACGACTACCGCAACGAGCGGCTGCACACGCCCGCCGCCCCCGCCCTGGAGGCCGTGGACGCGTTCCTCGCCGAGCGCGACATCCGCTTCACCACCTGGGACGGCTGGTACCGGCTGGACGCGGCGGAGAAGGCCCTGGGTGAGCCCGAGGGCCGCGAGCGCGTGAAGATCGTCGAGCGCGAGGACATGCTGCGGGCCAGCGGCGCCTGACGCTTCACACCCGGCGTCCCACAACCCGCGGGGCGGGTTCGGTGGCAATGTCACCGGACCCGCCCTGCCGCGTATTTGAGCCGTGTACGATCCGGATGCTTCACCGAACCATCACATCGCCTTCACGTGAAGGCCATGCAGGGGGGACGAACGTCCAATGCGTATACGCCTTGTCGCCACCACCGCCGTCGCCGCCGGGGCCCTGACCGCCCTGTCGGCGGTTCCGGCCCAGGCCGCCGAGTACAACTCCGCGCTGAAGATCCGGGGCATCCAGTACGACGCTCCCGGGAGCGACTCCAACCGCTGCTCGGGCGGCAACACCGCCCAGGAGTACCTGACCATCAAGAACTATTCGCGCTCCACGACGGTGAACCTCAAGGGGTACGTCGTGAAGGACGCCGCCGGTAACAAGTTCACCTTCACCGCGAACCACACCCTTCAGCCGGGCGACTACGTGAAGCTGCGCGGCGGCAACGGCGCCGACTCCGACGCGAAGAACGTCGTCTACCGCGACAGCTGCAACTTCATGTGGAACAACGACAAGGACACGATCTACGTGTACAAGTCGTCCGGCAGCCGTGCCGACGTGCACTCCTACACCCGGAGCGGCTCCGACCCGGACCGCAACGGGTACATCACGTACCACGGCTGATCCCCCGCCACACCCGCGGCGTGCCGGGGCCCTCCGCGACGTGTTGCGTGGCGGAGGGCTCCCGTCCGGTGTGCGGTCTCAGACCTCCAGGTCGGTTTCGATACGGCGCAGTTGGTGGCGGGCCATCGCGAGGTTGGCGCGGCTCGCGTCGAGCACGAGGTAGAGGAAGAGTCCGCTGCCGCCGCGGCCCTTCAGCAGGCGGATCAGGTGGTACTGGGAGTTCAGGGTGATCAGGATGTCCTCGATCTCCTCCTTCAGCCCCAGGTGTTCCATGGTGCGCAGCTTGGACCGCACGACGTCGGTGTTGCCCGCGGCGGCGACTTCGAGGTTGAAGTCCTTGCCGCCGCCGAGGGTGCCGAGGGCCATGCCGCTGGTGTAGTCGACGAGTGCGACGGCCGTGGCTCCGTCGATGGAGCTCAGGCATTCCTTCAGCGCGGTCTCCGTGTTGGCCATGCGCTCGGTTCCTTTCCTTCGGTCTTCTACTTCGGTGGTGGGTCAGGAGGTTCGGGTGGCTCAGCTGCCGGTCTGCGGGCGCGGCTGGTGCGTGGGCCGCTGCGGGGTGCGTACCGGGAGGGTGCCGATGGGCCGGTCGAGGGCCGGGGCCGTCGTGGCGAGGTGTTCCTCGGGCGCCGGCCGCTCCGCGTGACGGCCGGTGCCCGGGCCCACGCGTGTGGCCAGCAGATCGGCGATCCGGGCTCCGCTGCGCCGGCCTTCGAGGTGGAGGCGGCCGACGTTGACACGGTCCTCGGCCAGCAGGGTGAGCACGGCGGTGGTTCCGGCGGCGTAGGTGGCGACGTAGCCTCCGGAGCCGCGCACCAGCAGTTCGCGGAAGTCTCCCCGGGAGGCGGCGTCGGTCATGCGGTAGGCGACGCCGAGGGCGGCGGCGGTGAGCGCCGCGAGTCCCTCGGGCTCGGTGTCGGGCACGTCGTGGGCGAGTACGAGTCCGTCGACGGTGGCCGCGAGGGAGCCCGTCAGCCGGGGTATGCGGGTACGGAGCCGACGCAGTTCGTCCAGGACGTCGGTCTCGACGGCCATGAGCAGTCTCCTTTCGGCACGCTGTCTTCGCGCGCGGATCACAGTGCCTCCAAGGCGTGCAGGAGCCGTCGCAGCAGTGCGGTGTCGGGCTCGTCCGGTGCCGGGGGACGAGGGGCGGGGCCCGGCTCGGCGGACACGGTGGCGGGGGCGGACGCTGGGGCTGGGGACGGTTCGGGGAGCGGCGGGGGCGAGGTGGCCGCGCCGACCGGAGCCACCAGGCCGGCCGCGGCCAGGCGGCGGAGTTCCACGAGGGTGTGGAAGGTGCGGCAGGCGAGGGCTGCCGCGATCTGGGCGGCGGTACGGACACCGTCGACCTGGGCGAGGGTCCGGCCGCGACGGGCCGGCAGATCGGTGGCGTCCGGCCCGGGCACCCGGGCGAGCGGCGCCCGGTCGACGGAGGGTTCGGGCCATATGCGGTGCAGCAGTTCGCGGCGGCGTCTGGACTCGCGCAGGACGGTGTCCACCGGCACGGACCGGACCGCGCCGAGCCAGTGCGCTGCTCCGGGGCGGAACCGGAGCGGCGGCCCGTCGTGGGCGAGGACGAAGTACGCCGCGTCGAACAGGGCGCCCAGATGGCACAGTTCCAGCGCGCCGGCGGCGAGATGACCGCTGTCCACCAGTTGCCGCCCGACCCGGCAGCGGCGGCCTGCCTGGTCGATCGCCTCCCACCAGCCGTCCGGGGCGAGCGCACCGCTGTGGGTGAGCAGGTCGCCGAGGTCGGGTGTGACGGCGGATTCGACATGGACGACGTGTCCCGCGGCGAGGTAGACCATGCCCGTCTCGGTGGACAGGGCACCGGTGGCGCCTTGTTCCGCGAGCGTGCCGAGCAGGGCCGAGGCGGACTGCTCGGTGCACGGTGTCGGGGTCGATGTCGTCATCCGAGCACCAGCCGGTCCGCCATCTCGGCCAGCCGTATGCGGGCCAGCGCCAGGTTCCCTTCCTCGCGGTCGAGCCATAAGTGCACGAACACGGTGCTGTCGAAGGTCGTGGTGACGAACCTGAGCAGGTGGTACGAGTCGGCGTTCGTGATGATCAGGTCCTGTACGGGCGGTTCCTTGCCGGAGGCCCCGCCGAGGCCGCCGGTGGAACCACCGCTGTCGTCGCCGCCGGCGAGGGCGAGGACGCCGCTCTCGGTGGCCAGCCGGGCGAGTTCGGCGGTCTCCGCCGCCGTGGCCTCCGCGTCACCACCGGGTGCGTCACCCACCGCGCCCAGTGCGAGACCACTGATCCAGTCGACCACCGACGCCCCTCGAGCACCTGGCAGCCGCATGGCCTCCAGCAGACTCTCGTCGATTCCGGGCACGCCCAACCCCCTCCCCCTGCACGGCCGTTCCCGCGAACGTGAGCACGAGACTACGGTGGGTGCTCGGCGCAGGTGAACGCTTTGGCATTTTCCAAAGGAATGTGCAGCGGAGTGCGCAGAGGGGCCTGCGAGATCGATCCGAAGCGGGCAGAAGCGAGTCGAAACCTGTGACCAGGGCAGGATCAGCGCGCCCCGAACGACGAGGCCGAGGGCGAGTGTCCCGCTGGTCGTGCCGACACCAGCCGGAGCGCCGTGGAGCGGGGGCCGCTCTACGCTGGAAGCAGCCGCTGGAGGACAGGCCTGACGGACACGGCAATCCGGACCGAGGCGTGGTGCGTGGAGATGGCCGACAAGCAGGACGCTCCCACGGCCGCTGCCGTGGTGGACCCGGACGGCATGGTGAGCGGCTGGAGCGAGGGGGGCCGGCTGCTGCTGGGCTGGACCGCGAGGGACACCGTCGGCCGCCCCGTGACCGACCTGCTCGTCGATCCCCCGCCGCCCGGCTTCCCCGAGCGCTACGACGCCGAGCCCACCGGGTGGATCGCCCTGCGTCACAGGGACGGCTCCACCGTGGACGCCGTGGTGACGTCTCAACCGCTGTTCGGGCCGGACGGGCGGGCGATGGGCCACGCGTTGACCATGCAGCGTTGGGGACGCCGCCCGGTGATCGCCGACCGGGCCTTCGAGCAGTGCCCCTTCGCTCTGGGCGTCTACGACCCTGAGCTGCGGTTCCAGTGGATCAACGCGTCCTCGGGCCGGGTGATCGCGCACTCCGAGGAGCAGGTGCTCGGCAGGAAGTACCGCGAGGTGCTTCCCGAATTGGACCGCTCGCTGTTTCCCGAAAGGGACGACAAGCCCTACACCGACGCGCTCGCCGAGGTCGCGAGGACGGGCGAGCCCACGCGTCTCATCACCGTCTTCCAACCTCGCGGCGGTGACTACGCCAATGCCTGGGCCACCAGCATCTGGCCCGTCCGGGATGCCGAGGGCAGGGTCCGCGCGATCGCCAACTGGGGATTCGATATGAGCGCCGAGTACTGGGCTCGGCAACGCCTGCTCATGCTCAACCGGGCGAGCGGTGGCATCGGCCGGACGCTCGACGTGATCGGCACCGCCCAGGAACTGGCCAGGACCCCGGTGCCCGGATTCGTCGACCTCGTCACCGTGGATCTCTTCGGCGAGGTGCTGCGCGGGGAGGAACCACCCTCAAGGTCCCCGTTCCACCCCGGCGAGCCGATCGGGCTCAGCCGTGCCGCCCGGCACAGCACGAAGGTGGCCGCCGACCAGGCGCCCGGGGTCACGACACCGGTCACGCACTCGCCCGGATCCGTCGCCGCCCGCTGCATGGCCACCGGCAGGTCCACGGTCGAGCTCGCCACTGAGCCCGGCCAGGGCGGCGAGTGGGCCTTCGGGCCCGGGCTGGCCGCCGACCCGGCCCACTGGCCACCGGGCAACCCGGTGATCGACGAGTCCATCGCGGCGGACGGGCTGACCGGCCGGATCACCGTGCCGCTCCGGGCGCGCGGCGCGCTGCTCGGCGTCGTCGCCTTCTCCCGCCTCGACCGGCCCGAGGCCTTCACCGCCGACGACCTGATCCTCGCCGAGGAGCTGACCGCCAAAGCAGCCGTCGCCATCGACAACGCCCGCCGCTATTCGCGCGAGCGCACGACCGCGCTGACCCTGCAACGCAGCCTCCTGCCGCAGGGACTGCCGAACCAGGAGGCGGTCGAGGTGGCGTCCCGCTACCTGCCCGGCGGGACCGGCACGGAAGTGGGCGGTGACTGGTTCGACGTCGTTCCGCTGTCCGGCGCCCGGGTCGCCCTGGTCGTCGGCGATGTCGTCGGTCACGGGCCTCCACGCCTCGGCCAGCATGGGCCGGCTGCGTACGGCGGTACGAACCCTCGCCGACGTCGACCTGCCACCGGACGAACTGCTGACCCACCTGGACGACCTGGTCCTGCACCTCGCCGGCGACCTCCAGCCCACCGGCCGGCCCCAGCCGGCCGGCGAGTCCGGGGCCACCTGCCTGTACACCGTCTACGACCCGGTCTCCCGGCACCTCACGCCGGCGAGCGCCGGCCATCCCCCGCCGCTGATCATCTCCCCGGACGGCACCATGACCCCCGTATCCGTCCATCCGGGACCGCCGCTCGGCATCGGTGGGCTGCCCTTCGAGGCCACCGACCTCGAAGTGCCGGAGGGCAGCCTGCTCGCCCTCTACACCGACGGACTGGTGGAAAGCCGCGAGCGCGACGCCGACCAGCGGATCGCCGAACTGCAGCGGGCCCTGAACCCTTCGGCCACCTCACTGGAGGCCCTGTGCGACACGGTGATGGACACCATGCTCCCCCAGCGCCGCACCGACGACGCTGCCCTGCTGCTCGTTCGCACGCGCGCGCTGGACCCCCACCACGTGGCCGACTGGGAGGTCGAACCCGACAGCGCGTACGTGCCGCGCGCCAGGAAGCTCGCCGTCGACCAGGTGGACGCCTGGGGCCTGGAGGAGGCCTCGTTCGTCACCGAACTGGTCGTCAGCGAGCTGGTCACCAACGCCATCAGATACGGCGAGCCGCCGATCAAGCTGCGGCTGATTCGCGACAGCTCCCTGATCTGCGAGGTCTCCGACGCCAGCAACACCGCTCCGCACCTGCGCCGGGCCCGCGCCTTCGACGAGGGCGGCCGGGGCCTGTTGCTCGTCGCCCAGCTCACCCAAGGGTGGGGCACCCGGCACACCAGCGACGGCAAGACGATCTGGTGTGCCCAGACCCTCTCCCGGTCTGAGCCGCCCTGAGGGCTGCGAGGCCCGCCCGCTCATGCGTCCCTCTCGCTCATGCGTCCCTGCTCGCTATGCGTCGGGGAGTGCCTGCTCCGCCCAGATGACCTTGCCGTTCGTCGTGTGTCTCGCGCCCCAGCCCTGGCACGTCTGGGCCACCAGGAGCAGCCCCCGGCCGCCCTCGTCGTAGGTGCGGGCCCGTCGCATGTGCGGGGCGGTGGTGCTGCCGTCCGACACTTCGCAGATCAGCGTCCGGTCGTAGATCAGCCGCAGTTCGATGGGCGGCTCGGCGTGCCGGATGGCGTTGGTGACCAGTTCGCTGACCACCAGCTCGGTGACGAACACGCAGTCGTCGAGGCCCCACTCGGACAGTTGCCGACACGCGTGCTTGCGGGCCACCGCGACGGCAGCGGTGTCGGCCGGTACGTCCCACGACGCCACGCGGAAGGTGTCGAGGGCGCGGGTGCGGGCCACGAGCAGGGCCACGTCGTCGGCCGGCCGTTCCGGCAGCATGGCCCGCAGGACCGCGTCGCAGGTGCCTTCCAGGGCGTCGTCGGAGGTCCGCAGCAGGCGCAGGAGCTTGTCCATGCCCCCGTCGATGTCGCGCGACCCGGCCTCGAGGAGGCCGTCGGTGTACAGCGCGAGGACGCTGCCCACGGGCAGTTCCCGCTCCAGGACCTCGAAGGGCAGACCGCCCAGTCCCAGGGGAAGCCCCGAGGGGACGTCGAGGAACTCCGCCTGCCCGTCCGGGGTCAGCAGCGCCGGGACGGGATGCCCGGCCCGTGCCAGGGAGCAGCGGCGGGAGACCGGGTCGTAGACGGCGTACAGGCAGGTGGCACCGATGTCGCCGGTGCCGTCGGGGCCCGCGGCCAGGTGGCTGACGAGGTCGTCCAGGTGGGTGAGCAGTTCGTCGGGCGGCAGGTCGACGTCGGCGAGGGTCCGCACGGCGGTGCGCAGCCGCCCCATGGTGGCGGAGGCCTGGATGCCGTGGCCGACGACATCGCCGACGACCAGCGCGACGCGGGCCCCGGACAGTGGGATGACGTCGAACCAGTCGCCGCCCACCCCGGCTCGTGTGGTGGCGGGCAGGTAGCGGGAGGCGACGTCGAGGGCCGACTGTTCGGGCAGTCGTTGCGGCAGCAGGCTGCTCTGCAGGGTGAGCGAGGTCGTGCGCTCCCGGGTGAAGCGGCGGGCGTTGTCGATGCAGAGTCCGGCCCGGTCGGTGATCTCCTGGCCGAGCAGCAGGTCGTCCTGTTCGAAGGGTTCCGGGTTGCGGTGGCGGGAGAAGGTGGCCACGCCCAAGGTGAGGCCGCGCGCCCGCATGGGTACGGCCAGGACCGAGTGGAACCCGAACCGCCGCATCCGTTCCCCTCGCTCGGGAGTCTGGCTGAGTACGTCCGCCATGGCCTCGCCGGTGATCTGCTGGATCAGCGGCCGGCCGGCGGCCAGGCACTCGGCCGCCGCCGACCGGTCCGGGTAGACGGCCACGGTCCCGTTCGGGACAACGGCCTCGGGAGAGCCTTCGAGTACCGACCGATGGGCGACGCGCCGCAGCCGCACGGGACCGTGCGGGGAGCCGGTGGGCGGGTCGTCGCCGTCGTCGATGGAGGGCAGCAGGTCGACGGTGACGAAGTCGGCGAGCCTCGGTACGGCGACGTCGGCGAGTTCCTGCGCGGTGCGGACGAGGTCGAGTGTGCTGCCGATGCGCAGGCTGGCGTCGTTCAGCAGGACCAGCCGCTGCCGGGCCACGTGCTGCTCGGTCATGTCGTGCGCCGAGAGCAGCACCCCCTGTGTCCGGCCGTCGTCGGCCCGTACCGGGGCGAGGGAGACGGTCCACACGCTGGGGCGTTCATGGCCCGCGAGCCGCAGTGAGACCTGGAGGTCCTGTCGCTCACCGGTGTCCAGGGCGCGCCGCATGCCTTCTTCGGCGCGGTCGGCCTGCGGGTGGTGGACGATCTCCGAGACCCGTAGGCCGCGCATCGCCTCCTCGGGCAGGCCGATCACCCGTTCCATGTCGGCGTTGGCCCTGACCAGCCGCAATGCGGTGTCGTAGAGCGCCGTCGTGCAGGTGGACTGGGTGAAGCTCCGTCTGAGGAACGCGTCGTCGTCGGCGCTCGCCGCGGGGTGGCCGACCGCCGTGAGCAGGAGCCACTCCGCGTGGCCGTCCGCGTCCTGCCGGAGGTGGGCCAGGAGGTTCACGGTGACGGCGTGGCCGTCGCGGTGCAGCAGCGTCGTCCGTCCGTTCCATCGGGGGAGCGTGCGCAGGGTCCGCAGGGTTTCCGGCGGGAGCCGGCCGGCGAGCAGTTCCGAAGCGGGCCGGCCGAGCACCTCCGTGGCCGGGTGACCGAGCAGGCGGCGTGCCCCGTCGCTCCACCTCGTGACGATGCCGTGTTCGTCCACGACCGCCTTCGCGGTGGCGGCCTCGCCGACGGGGCCCTCAGGCGGCGCCCCGCTGCCCTCGCCCGGGACGGACGCAGATCTCGCCATGGAGCCTCAACCCGCCTCACTCGGGGTTATTTCCTACTTGGATCAGATATGTCACAAGAATGACAGATAGCCCGGTCCCGGGTTGAATGACCGGAGACGCTGATGGGCCGCGCAAGAGCATCCGGCGGCCAGGGCGGAGGTCGTGACCATGCCTGTCGACGGTGAACGGAGCTGGCCGGATGCCACCGAGTGGACGGGGAAGATCTACAGCGAGGGGTGGCGGTCCGGCGGGGGCGGCACCAGCCAGGTGATCGAACCGGCCACCGGTGAGCCGCTGGCGCTGGTGGGCGTGGCCTCTCCCGCCGATGTCGAACGGGCCGGCGCCCGGGCCGCCCGGATCGCGCCACGATGGGCGGCGACCTCGGCGTCCGGACGGGTCGACGTTCTGATGCGAGCCTGTCACGCCCTGCGGGAGCACGGCGAGGTGGTCCGGGAGTGGATCGTCCGGGAGTCGGGGGGTGTGCCGGCCAAGGGCGACTACGAGATCATGGCCGGCCTCGACCAGCTGCGGCACGCGATCGGGCTCGCGTCGCAGCCGCCGGGCGAGGTCCTCACGCCCCAGGCGCCCGGTGGGACGAGTCTGGCCTGGCGGGTACCGCTGGGCGTCGTCGGGGTGATCACCCCGTGGAACGCGCCGCTGCTGTTCGCGATGCGGGCCCTGGCCCCGGCTCTGGCGCTCGGCAACGCGGTGCTGCTCAAGCCCGACCCGCTGACTCCGGTGTCCGGCGGTGTCCTGGTCGCGGAGCTGTTCCGTCAGGCGGGGCTGCCCGAGGGGGTGCTGCACGTCCTTCCCGGTGACGCGGCGGCCGGGCGTGCGGTCGCCGCCGACCGGCATGTCGCGATGGTCTCGTTCACCGGTTCCACCGCGGTGGGGCGGGAGGTGGCCCGGATCGCCGGTGAGGGTCTCAAGCGCGTGTCGCTGGAGCTCGGCGGCAAGAACGCCCTCGTCGTGCTGGAGGACGCGGATGTGGAGGCGGCCGCCGCGGCGGGGGCCATGAGTTCGTTCGGCTACCAGGGTCAGGCCTGCGTCGCGGCGGGACGTCACCTGGTCCACGCGGATGTGGTCGAGGCCTACACCGAGGCGCTCGTCCGGCATGCGCGGGCGCTGCCGGTCGGCGATCCCCGCGTCGAGGGCATGGCGCTCGGCCCGGTGATCAGCGAGCGGCAGGCGGCCCGGATCGAACGGATCGTGGACGAGAGCGTGGCCACGGGAGCACGCGCGCTGACCGGCGGCAGCCGGGAGGGGCTGTTCTACCCGCCGACCGTGCTGGACCGTGTCGACCGGTCGATGCCTGCCTTCCACGAGGAGATCTTCGGGCCGGTCGCTCCGGTCATCGCGTTCCGCGGGGAGGACGAGGCCGTGGAGATCGCCAACGACACGGCGTACGGTCTGACCGCGGCCGTCCACTCGCGGTCCGTGCCCCGGGCGACGGCCCTCGCGCGGCGGTTGCGTACGGGGATGGTGCACATCAACGACGTGTCCGCGAAGGACGCCGCGAACGCGCCCTTCGGCGGCATGGGCGTCTCGGGCAACGCCTCCCGCATCGGCGGTACCGCCAGCCTGGAGCAGTTCACTCAGTGGCGCTGGATGACGGCGCCAGGAGGGTTGTGAACCACTCGGCACACCGCTCGCCGCATCCGGCGACTGAGTCCCCCGGCGCCGTCCGAACCACACCATCGGCTCCGCCTGGTGGCCGAGCCGATGTCCGCGTCAGCGTCGGTCGCTACGCGAGCCACAGCGAGCCGCGCCGATGGCGAGCCGACGGTATGTCCACCGTGTCCGCGGCATCGAGGGCGAGTTCGCCGGTTCTGGCGTTCACCAGCCTGAGAAGCGTGCCCACTTGGGTTCGCAGCCGCTGCCGTGCGCGGCGTTCCTCGGCTGCGGACCACCGGGCCACGGAGGCGTCCCGCTGGTATCGGGCGAAGGAGCGGACGGCCACAACGCGGCGGACCTTGTGGGGCCGGGGCCTTCTGGACTCCCGCACTGCGTCGGTGAAGCCGCGTGCGCCCTCCGGGCGGGCTACCTGAAGCCCGTCGAACGTGCACTCCTCATACGCGTGGCCCTATCCCGCTGCACCCGTGCACGGGTCCGTCACAGCTCTCTCCTGGCTCCCGCGCCACAGGCCCGTCCGGGTCGTCTCGGGTGGAACAATCGGCCGTACGAGTCCGAGCCGAGGAAGTCGGTCATCACGCCGTGGAACGACCAGCTGTCCCCTTTCCTCCCTCTCCGTGGCGCGTCACCGGCGACATGGTCGTCTCAGTGTGGCGCGTCCGTGCAGAGGACCTGCCGTCCTGGTCCCTGCCGACCGGCGTCCGTCCCTGGGTCGTGCGGCGCCGGGCCACCCTGGTCACCTTCTGGGTCGACTACCGGCCCGGCGGCGTCCTCACCTACCGCGAGTTCCTCATCGCCCTGGCCGTGCGCCGCGGACACCGTCTCGTTGGCAGTACCGTCGCCGCCTGGGTCGACGACGACCGGGCCCTGACAGGGGGACGCACCCTGTGGGGCATCCCGAAGGAGCAGGGCGTGTTCACGCTCCGCGCGGACAGCCGGAGCACCCGGGCGGAACTGACCGCCGACGGCATGCCGTCCGTCCGCTTCGCGTACCACGACGTGTTGCGGCTGCCCTTCCGGCTGCGCGCGCGGGCCCATCTGATCCAGCAGTTGTCCGACGGGACGGAGTGCCGCGTGCCCATGCGGATCAGCGGACGGCCGGCGCTCGGCCGCGGCCGCGTCTCGACCGGGCCGAAAGCGCCGTTGTCCGTGCTCGCCCGGCATCGGCCGGTGCTGTCCCTCGCCGTCCGCGACTTCCGCAGCACCGTGGGCAGCTGAGCAGCTGGGCTCCCAGGTCGTAGACGCTGTCGATCAGCAGGCGGTGATGTGGTGACTCCCGCAACCAGGAGGTCACCGCCGCGCACTCGGCGTCGGACAGGTATCGGCCGAGCGGCTTGCTGGGGTTGGCGAGCAGCCGGTATTCGGGCCGGTGGCCCGCAGGCGACCTGGGCAAGGCCGGCGCCGGCAGCGTCGGGTAGGAGTCCGGCGCCAGACCCGCGGCGCGGGCCAGTTCGAAGTAGACCGGGTACACGTCGCCGGGCAGCCACAAACGCGCCCGCACCGCGCGCGGCCAGTGGAACACCACGCCGAGCCCGTGCCGGACGCCTCGGCAGACCATGGCGTGGCCGGACCACTCCTGCGGCAGCTCGAAGCGCCGGAGCCAGGCACGGGCGAGATCGCATCGGTGCACGGTGGTCACGTCGGTCGGCGGATGGGGCCGCAGCGGAGCAAGCGCCTGGTACACCTTGGTCTCCGCGGCGTCCAGGAGCGACGGGGAAGCACCGAGTCGCGCTGCCGGACTTCCTGGAACTCGCCGAACCTCATGCAGGTGCGCCTTCCCGCACGATCTCGCCGGCCCGGTCTTGCAGGGAGGCGTAGCAGCGTCCATGCAGGAACGAACCCGGCACGACAAGGGCTTGCGTGTGGCGCCCCTCCGGCCGTGGCGGAGGGGCGCGAGGTCGTTGCGCCGCCGCGTGCCGCCCTCGCCCGTCGCCGCTCAGCAGCAGCGGCTGTGGGTGCGGGTCTCCTGGTGCCGGGTGCGCAGCAGCTGGTACTCGCGGCGGGTGGGCAGGGGGGCGTCGGGGTCGTGGCGCTGCCGGTGGAGGCAGTAGCGGTCGTACTCCGACTCGCCCGTCAGCTCGCGCAGGTACCAGCGCACCGCCCTCGCCCAGTGGGCGCCCCTCCCCCACCGCACGGCCCGCCTCATCCGCGGGCCTCCTCCAGGATGCGGGACTCGGCGTACGGGGCCTCGGTGGTGGGCAGGGTGCCCGGCGAGCGGACGGCGCGGACGCAGACCACCGCCGCGTTGACCAGGACCACCGCCACCAGGAGCAGGAACAGGGCGATCAGGACGCCGTCGACCGTGGAGTTGGTGACGACGGTGTGCATGTCGTCGAGGGACTTGGCCGGCGGGAGGACCTGGCCCGCGTCGATCGCGTCGGCGTACGTGGCTCGCTGGGCGAAGAAGCCGATCTTGGGGTCGCCGGAGAAGATCTTCTGCCAGCCCGCGGTGAAGGTGATCGCGACGACCCAGGCCAGCGGGACGGCCGTGACCCAGGCCCAGCGCAGGCGGCCGGACTTGACCAGGATCGTGGTGCAGACGGCGAGGGCGATGGCGGCGAGGAGCTGGTTGGCGATGCCGAAGAGCGGAAAGAGCTGGTTGATTCCGCCCAGCGGGTCGGTGGCACCGGTGTAGAGGAAGTAGCCCCAGGCGGCGACGACCAGGCCGCTGCACAGCCAGATGCCGGGCTTCCAGTTGACCCGGCCTATGGGCTTCCAGACGTTGCCGAGCATGTCCTGGAGCATGAAGCGGCCGACCCGGGTGCCCGCGTCCACCGTGGTCAGGATGAACAGCGCCTCGAACATGATGGCGAAGTGGTACCAGAAGGCCTTCATCGCCGAGCCGCCGAAGACCCCGGAGAAGATCTCCGACATGCCCACCGCCAGGGTCGGAGCGCCGCCGGAGCGTGCGATCAGGGTCTGTTCCTCGACCGCCTTCGCGGCCTGGGTGAGCTGGTCGGGGGTGATGGTGAAGCCGAGGCCCGCCACCGCGTGGGAGGCGGACTCGGCGGTCGCGCCGAGCAGGCCGGCCGGTGCGTTCATCGCGTAGTACAGGCCCGGCTCCAGCGTCGCGGCGGCGATCAGCGCCATGATCGCGACGAACGACTCCATCAGCATGGCGCCGTAACCGATCAGCCGGACCTGCGACTCCTTCTGGATCAGCTTCGGGGTGGTGCCCGAGGAGACCAGGGCGTGGAAGCCGGACAGCGCGCCGCAGGCGATGGTGATGAACAAGAAGGGGAACAGGGAGCCGGCGAAGACCGGGCCCGCGCCCGAGGTCGCGAAGTCGGTCACCGCGTCGGCCCTGAGCACGGGCGCGGCCACGACCACACCGACCGCGAGCAGGGCGATCGTGCCGATCTTCATGAAGGTGGAGAGGTAGTCGCGCGGCGCGAGCAGCATCCACACCGGGAGGACCGAGGCGACGAAGCCGTAGCCGACCAGGCAGAAGACGAGGGTCGTGGGGCTGAAGGTGAAGGTGCCGGCCAGGGAGGAGTTCTGCACCCAGCCGCCCCCGACGATGGCGAGCAGGAGCAGAGCGACTCCGATGAGGCTGGTCTCGACGACCCGGCCGGGCCGGACGCGGTGCATCCAGAAGCCCATGAAGAGGGCGATCGGGATCGTCATCGCGACGGAGAACGTGCCCCACGGGGAGTGGGCCAGCGCGTTCACCACCACCAGGGCGAGCACCCCCAGCAGGATGATCATGATGGCGAACACCGCGATCAGGGCCGCGACCCCGCCCGCCCGGCCGATCTCGTCGCGGGCCATCTGCCCGAGCGACGTGCCGTCCCGCCGCATCGACAGGAACAGCACGACCATGTCCTGCACGGCCCCGGCGAAGATCACCCCGGCGACGATCCACAGGGTGCCGGGCAGATAGCCCATCTGGGCCGCGAGGACCGGGCCGACCAGGGGTCCGGCGCCGGCGATGGCGGCGAAGTGGTGGCCGAGCAGGACCCGGCGGTCGGTGGGGTGGAAGTCGACGCCGTCCTCAAGGCGTTCGGCGGGGGTCGCCCGGCTGTCGTCCGGCCGCAGCACCCGGCGGGCGATGAAGCGGGAGTAGAAGCGGTAGGCGATGGCGTACGAGCCGAGCGCCGCGATCACCAGCCAGACCGCGGAGATCTCCTCGCCCCGGGCCAGCGCGAGGACGCCCCAGGCGACGGCACCGAGGAGGGCGACGGCGGTCCACAGCAGGACGGATCGAGGTGATATACGCGACTTTTCGGACGTCGGTAGCCCGTTTTCGGGCAGGGTGGACGTAGGCATGGCGGCTCCTCACCAGGGCGGTGCGGGACACCTCGTGACGCGAGGGCCCGGGGGTCGGCGAAGCGGTGGCTCTCCCGCTCGCTGTCGGTCTGTGCAAGAGTTGCCCACCCCCCGGAACCGGTTGACAGCGAATGTCCAGAGGATTTCCCGCCGGTTCCGTGTCCTCCGATCGGGACCGTCGCGCAACTCCCCCGTGAGGGATCAGGCACACCAAGGACGGTGACCCATGGCCGACGGCACCATGACCGCGACGTTCCTCGCCGTGATCGGCGGGGCGTCGCTGCTCGCGGTCACCGCACGGCGCCTGCACCCCAGTGACCGGCTGCCGTCCCTGGAGGGCTGGGCACTGGCCGACCGCAGCCTCGGCCCGGTGTGGACCTGGTTCCTGCTCGGCGGCACGATCTTCACCGCGTACACCTTCACCGCCGTACCGGGTCTGGCGTACGGCAACGGCTCGGCGGCCTTCTTCGCCGTGCCGTACACGGTGATCGTCTGCCCGCTGGCCTTCGTGCTGCTCGGCCGTCTGTGGACCGTGGCCCGCGCGCACGGCTACGTCACCGTGGCCGACTTCGTGCGCGGACGGTACGGGTCGGCGCCCCTCGCGCTGGTCGTCGCGCTGACCGGGATCCTCGCGACCATGCCCTACCTGGCGCTGCAGTTGCTCGGCATACGGGCCGTGCTGACGGCCGGCGGGGTGTATCCGCGCGGCGCGGCCGGGGATCTGGTGATGGTGGCGCTGTTCGCGGGGCTCGCCGTGGCCACGTACCGGCACGGGTTGCGGGCGCCCACGGTCATCTCGGCGCTCAAGGGCGTGGCCGTCTTCGTGTCGCTCACCGCGGTGACGTGGCTGGTCCTGGTGCGGCTCGGCGGGCCGGGTGCCGTCTTCGAGGGGGCCGCCGCCCGGCTCGGCGACCGGGCGCTGGTCCTGACCCCGGCCCAGCAGCCCGCCTACGCCACCCTCGCGCTCGGCTCCGCGCTCGCGCTGCTGATGTATCCGCACGTGCTGACCGCGGGGTTCGCCGCCGACGGGCCGCGCACCCTGCGCAAGGTCGCGGTGGCGCTGCCCGCCTGGACGGCACTGCTCGCGCTCTTCGGAGTCCTCGGCTTCGCCGCGCTCGCGGCCGGGGTGCGTGCGCCGGAGGGCGGGGCGGAGGCGGCCGTGCCGATGCTGGTCGACCGGCTGATGCCGGGACCGCTGGCCGGGCTGGTGTTCGGCGCGATCACCGTGGGAGCGCTGGTCCCGGCGGCGGTGATGTCGATCGCGGCCGCCACCAGCTTCGTACGCAATGTGTACGTCGAGTACGTGCATCCGACGGCCACGCCCAAGCGGCAGGTCCGCATCGCCAAGGCCGTCTCACTGATCGCGAAGGCGGGGGCGGTCGCGTTCGTCTTCGGGCTGCGGGACCAGGACGCGATCAACCTCCAACTGCTCGGCGGGGTCTGGATCCTGCAGATCTTCCCGGCGGTGGCGGTCGGGCTGTTCACCGGGCGGCTGCATCCGCGGGCGCTGCTCGCCGGGTGGGGCGCGGGAATGGCGGCCGGGACGTATCTGGTCGTGCGCGAAGGGTTCTCGTCCATCGTGGGCCTGGGTTCCGGGCCGCTGGAGATCTACGCCGGTCTCGCCGCGCTCGTGCTGAACCTGCTCGTCGCGGTGGCCGGCACCGCCGTACTCGAACGTCTCGGTGTCCCGCGCGGCGCCGATCTGACCGACCTGCCGTCCCGCCTGACCGTCAGGCGGCGTCCGGAGACGGGAGCGAACCAGCAGTGAGACCCAGACACCCGATACCCGTGCCGGAGCCCGGCGTCGAGGCGCTGACGCCCGCGCCGGCCGACCTGGCGGAGCTGGAGCGTGAGGCCGGACTCGCGGGGCTCTTCGAGCTGCACTACTCCTCGATGCTGCGCCTGGCCGTGCTGCTGGGCGCGGACGACCCGGAGAACGTGGTGGCCGAGGCGTACTACCAGATCTACCGGAAGTGGCGGCGGCTGCGGGACACCGAGGCGGCCGAGGCGTATCTGCGCTCCACGGTGTGCAATCTGACCCGGATGCGGATCCGCCATCTTCAGGTCGCCCGCAAGCATGTGGAGAATCCTCCCGAGGAGACCGTCGTGTCCGCCGAGAGCGCGGCGCTGCTCCGCGACGACCAGCGCGTCCTGATCGACGCGCTCCAGCAACTGCCGGCCCGGCAGCGCGAGGCCCTGGTCCTGCGGCACTGGCTCGGGCTGAAGGAGGGCGAGATCGCCGCCGCGATGGGCATCTCCTGCGGTTCGGTGAAGACACACACCGCGCGCGGCCTCGCCGCGCTGACCCAGGCGATGGAGGCCCGGCGATGAACCACACCGACCCGGACCGCACGGAGCGGGAGCTGGCCGAGGCGCTTGCCGCGCTCGCCGGCGGGGTGCAGGCCGCGCCGGACGCCTACCGCACGGCACGCGGCGCGTGGCTGCGCCGCGAACGCCGCCGGCGGCTGATCCTCGCCGTGCTCGTCACCGTCGTGTTCGCCCTGGCCACACTGATCGGACTGTGGGTGCTGAACGAGGCGCCGTCCGATCCCGGGGTGATCTTCTCCGGCCTCCCGCACGCTCCGGTCGACACGCGGTAGGCACCAGGATGCGAAGGTGTGTTCGTCCGTACGACTCGTGGGAAGGGACCCCTCGGTATGGCCGTCATCCACCGCACCACCCTGAAGCCGACCAAGCTGGAGCTGCTCACGTCCTGGCTGCCTTCCCGTCCCTGGTACCGGGGTGGTGACGGCGAACCGGCCTTGGTGAAGGCGGGCGGCTTCCGGCTCGACGATCCGCGGGGCGAGGTGGGGATGGAGTTCATGGTGGTCACCGACGCCCGCGGCCCCCAGCCGGTGGCGTACCTGGTGCCCCTCACCTATCGCGGCGCGCCGCTCAAAGGGGCGGAGCACGCTCTCGTCGGCAGGATGGAGCACGGAGTGCTGGGGCGGCGCTGGGCCTACGACGGCTGCCACGACCCTGTGCTGGCCGACCGGTTGGCGGCCCTGATCGAGGGACGGACGCAGGCCCAGGACCAGAACGTCAGCGACACCCCCGCCCCGGATGTCGTCGCCTCTTACACCGGTGAGGGGCCCCTGCCCAGGGACTTCACCGTGGCCGACGACGGGGAGGGCACCGCGCTGTCCACGCCGCAGGGCGCGACCCTGCGTCTGCACCGTGCTCTGCGACCGGCTGCGGACGGCCGATCGCTCCCGCCGCGGGGGGCCGTCGGTCACGTCGGCGGTTCCTGGCAGACGCCGGAGGGCGCCCGCGTCGCGGGGGTGTTCGCCGCCGTGTACGGCGCCGGCGGGCAGTAGGTCCTGCGGCGTCAGCGGGTCCGTGCGCGGAAGGTCCTGCGGTAGGCGTCCGGGGGGACGCCGACCGTGCGGTTGAAGTGGCGGCGCAGCGTCGTGGCGGTCCCCATGCCGGTGGCCGCCGCGATGGTGTCGACGCCGTCGTCGGTCTTCTCCAGCAGTTCCTGGGCGTGCCGGATCCGCTGGGTCAGCAGCCACTGAAGGGGGGTCGTGCCGGTCACCGCCCTGAAGTGGCGGCCCAGGTGACGGGAGCTCATCCCCGCCCGGCGGGCCAGGTCCTCCACGGTGAGCGGCTGGTCGAGCCGTTCGATGATCCAGGGGAACAGGGCGGTGAGCGGATGGTCGTCCCGCTCGGGCACCGGGGCGGTGACGAACTGGGCCTGGCCGCCCGCCCGGTGCGGTGGCACGACCAGCCGGCGGGCTACGGCGTTGGCGACCGACGAGCCGAGGTCGAGACGGACGAGGTGCAGGCACAGGTCCAGGGCGGCGGCCTTGCCCGCGGAGGTGAGCACGCTGCCGTTGTCCACGTAGAGCACGTCCGGGTCGACCGCCACCCGCGGGTGGCGGGCGGCGAGGACGTCGGTGTGCGCCCAGTGCGTGGTGGCGCGCCGCCCGTCGAGGAGCCCCGCCGCGGCCAGGACGAACGCACCCGTGCACAGGGAGACGACACGCGCACCCGCCTCATGGGCCTCGCGCACCGCGTCGACCAGGTGCGTGGGCGGTTGCTCGTCGACGTCGGCCCAGCCGGGGACGATCACGGTGTCGGCCCGCCGAAGGTGGTCCAGCCCGGCATCGGGCTCCAGCCTGAACCGGCCGACCTGTACGGCGGTGGGCCCGCAGACGGTGAGCTCGTACCAGGGGGCCGTCACTCCGGCCGGTGCGGCGGCGAACACCTCGTGGGCCAGGGCCAGTTCGAAGTGCAGCATCCCGTCGGTGGCGGCGAGCGCGACAGTGGTCATGTCCGTAATTGTATGGGGCGTGTCGTTCCGGACACTCACGAGCGGGCGCGCGACTCCGTCAGGATGAGGGCAGTTGATCGTTCGGGCACAGGGGAGAGCTCATGGGAGCGGGTCGTGCAGTGACGGTGTTCGGTGCGTACGGGCACACCGGGCGGTTCGTGGTGGCGGAGCTGCGAAGGCGGGGGTTCGTCCCGGTTCTCTCCGGCCGCGACGAGGTCAAGCTGAAGGCGCTGGCGGCGGCGCACTCGGGACTTCAGGTGCGGCCGGCGTCGGTGGACGACCCGGAGTCGCTCGACCGTGCCCTGGCCGGGGTGGAGGCGGTGGTCAACTGCGCGGGACCGTTCGCCACGACGGCGGCCCCCGTGATCGAGGCGGCGCTGCGCGCCGGCGTCCCGTACGTCGACGTGGCGGCCGAGATCGAGGCGAACGCGGACACGTTCGCGCACTTCGCGGACCGCGCCCGCGCCGCGGGAGCGGTGGTGGTCCCGGCGATGGCGTTCTTCGGGGGCCTCGGCGATCTGCTGGCCACCGCGGCGATGGGCGACTGGACCGCGGCCGACGAGGCGCACGTCGCCTACGCGCTGAGCGACTGGCGGCCCACGGACGGGACTCGGGCCGCGGGCGCCGTCTCCCGGCAGCGGCGGGCCGGTGCGCGGGTCGTGTACCGCAACGGACGGCTGGACCACCGCCACGACGAGGCGACGACCTTCCAGTGGCCCTTCCCCGAACCGGTGGGCTCACGGGCCGTCGTCGGGGAGTTCACCATGGCCGACGTCGTCACCATCCCCAGCCATCTGCCCATCCCCGACGTACGCACCCACATGACGGCCGAGGCCGCCCGGGACGTGACCGCCCCGGACACACCGACACCGGCCGCGGTCGACGAGCACGGCCGCTCCGCCCAGACCTTCCTCGTCGACGTCGTCGTACGCTCCGGCGGCTCACAGCGGCGCGCCGTCGCGAGGGGCCAGGACATCTACGCCATCACCGCGCCGCTCGCCGTGGAGGCGGTCCACCGCATCCTCACCGGGCGGACCAGGACGGTCGGCGTCGCCTCGGCCGGCGAGATCTTCGACGCGGAGTCCTTCCTCCACGCACTGTCCGCGCATCTCTCCCTGGAGCTCTTCCGGTAGGGCCCGGCGCCGCAGGGGACCGGGCCCGTCAGTCCCTCACGGTGTGCGAAAGCCGCGGAACGTCACCTGCTTGCGGGTTTCGAAGCCCAGCCGTTCGTAGAGCGCGAGCGCGCCGGTGTTGGTCTCGGCCACGTGCAGGAAGGGGCGGTCGCCGCCGGCGACGACGCGGGCGATGAGCGCGCGCAGCAGGCGGACCGCATGGCCCTGCCCGCGCGCCTCGGGAGCGGTGCAGACGGCGCTGATCTCGGTCCACCCGGGTGGCTTCAGCCGCTCCCCCACCATCGCGACCAGTGCGCCGCCGTCGCGGATGCCGAGGTAGGTGCCGAGCTCGTGCGTCCGGGGCCAGAAGGGTCCCGGACGGGTCCGCTCCACGAGGTCGAGCATCTCGGGCACGTCCGCCGCTCCGAGTTCGGCCACGCCGGAGCCGGGCGCGGCGTGGGGCTGGTCCGGGGCGCTGTCACCGGCCCAGACGAGCTGGCGGCCCTCCAGCACGAAGACCGGCTCCCAGCCGGACGGCGGCGTCGCCGGGCAGCTGAACATGTCGGCGAACTCGCCCGGGCCCAGGAGCTTCGCCAGGTCGGCCCAGGCTCCCGCGTCCGGTTCGGGCGGCACCGCGGAGAAGGTCGCGACCCCGGGTACGTAGGTGAGGGCGCCGCCGAGCCGCCGGGCGAGATGTGCGTGGTGCCCGCGGAGCGACTCGCCCACCGGGTCGTCGAGTGCGGCGGCGTCGCTGAGCCCCGTCATCGTGCTGCGCCTTCCTGCCCACGGCCGGTGCCGGCCGGCCAGGAGCCGGCACAGCCTCTCCGGATGCCGACAGCCATGCTAGTCAGCCCCTCGCGACCGGATCGCGGCGCTACCCGAGATGGCCGGCGAGCGGCAGGTTCTGCCTGCGCACCTCCCCGGCGACCAGCCCGGCGATCCGCTGTGCGCCGTACGTCTCGAAGTGGGTGTGGTCGTCGCAGAAGAAGGCGCCGACGGGTCCCGAGCCGTAGTCACCGTTGTGCGGGCAGAAGCGCAGGCTGTTGTAGAGCGAGACGCTCAGCGCGTGCAGGTCGATCACCGGCGTCCCGGTGGCGGATCCGACGGCGAAGGTCTCGTTCACGAAGCCGCGGTTCTTCGTCGCGGTGCCGCCGGAGCAGGTGATGGCCGCGACGGGGGTGAGCAGCACCGGGTGCGCTCCCCGGGCCTGGGCGGCCCGCACCATCGTGGTCATCAACTGGCGGTAGCGGGCGGGGCCGACATGCCGGGGGCAGGTCGAGGAGGAGTCGTTGATGCCGAACTGGATGAAGAGGTGGTCGCCCGCCTTCATCCCGGTGCTCGCGTTCAGCATCGCCTGCCAGCGTGCGGAGTAGGCGGTGGAGGTGAGGCGGCATTCGCCGTCCGGGCCCTTGGTGCCGCTGACGTTCCCCTCGTACAGCCAGGTCTGGAGGGAGCGGCCGCCCACGGCCTGGTTCCTGACGGTGACGTCGGAGGTGAACAGGGCGTCGAACTGGCTGCCCCAGCCGACGGGGCAGCGGGCGGAGCCGGGGTTGGCCATGGTCGAATCGCCTGCCAGCCATACGGTGACCGGCTGTGCGGCGTCCCGTACGGCGGGTGCCGCGGCGCCGGAGGTACCGGACGTACCGGAGGCACCGGATGTGCCGGTGCAGTGCTGAGCGGTGCGGTCGGCGGCGGAGGCGGAGTCGGCGGCGCCGAACCCTGGGCTCGACAGGGCGATCACCAGCGCGGCGGTGACGACGGTCCGTAACTTCTTCATGCGTTCGCTCCCTGGGGGCTGGGATCGTTCACAACATGAGCGGCACGGCGCTGCACCCCGCAATGGTCAAGGCCCTCCACCCCCCTGTCAATCCATGAACACAGACAAACTCACGGATCCGAACAGAGCCCAACAGTGGATCGGACAGAATCCTTGACGGGGCATCAGCTCGTTCTTACGCTCCCTCCTCATGGGAGCGTTCCCAGCGGTCCCGTACCCCCCACGCCCCCGGAGGCCCCCGTGACCGACCCGCACCGGCGTCCCCGTACCGCGCCACGACCGTGGCGATCCCCCCACCGCACCGGCGGCCGGCTCACCGGCGCCGTCTGCGCCGCCGCCCTGGCCCTCTCCGCGCTCGTCGCACTGCCGCAGAGCGCGCACGCGGCGACCGCGCGGCAGGTCGAGAAGCTCGACCGGGGACTGACCAGCGTGCACACCAGCAGCGGAAACCTGGTCTCCTGGCGATGGCTGGCGACCGACCCGAACGACGTGTCGTTCAACGTCTACCGCGGCGGCACCCGACTCAACTCCTCGCCCGTCACCGCCTCGACGAACTACTTCGATCCGGGCGGCGCCGACTCGGCCGACTACACCGTGCGCGCGGTGGTGGGCGGCAGCGAGCAGCCCGCGTCCGCGCCCGCGGTCCAGTTCCGCACGGGCTACAAGGACGTCCCGATCTCGCCGCCCGCGGGCGGCACCGCTCCGGGCAACTCGGCCTACACCTACGACGCCAACGACGCCTCGGTCGGCGACCTGGACGGCGACGGCACCCTGGACCTCGTCCTGAAGTGGCAGCCCACCAACGCCAAGGACAACTCCCAGTCCGGCTACACCGGCAACACCGTCATCGACGGCATCAAGCTCGACGGCACCCGCCTGTGGCGCATCGACCTGGGCCGCAACATCCGCTCCGGCGCCCACTACACACAGTTCCAGGTCTACGACTACGACGGCGACGGCCAGGCCGAGGTCGCCATGAAGACCGCCGACGGCACCCGCGACGGCACCGGCGCGGTCATCGGCAGCTCCTCCGCCGACCACCGCAACTCCAGCGGCTACGTCCTGTCCGGGCCCGAGTACCTGACGATGTTCAACGGCCGTACGGGCAAGGCGATGCAGAGCGTCGACTACGTCCCGGCCCGCGGCACCGTCTCCTCCTGGGGCGACTCCTACGGCAACCGCGTCGACCGCTTCCTCGCGGGCACGGCCTACCTGGACGGCTCGCGCCCGTCCCTGATCATGGCGCGCGGCTACTACACCCGCACGGTGATCGCCGCCTGGGACTGGCGGAACGGATCCTTCACCCGCCGCTGGACCTTCGACACCAACTCCTCCACCAACAGCGGCAAGGGCTACGACGGCCAGGGCAACCACAGTCTGTCCGTCGCCGACGTCGATGCCGACGGCAAGGACGAGATCGTCTACGGCGCGATGACCGTCGACGACAACGGCAGCGGCCTGTGGACCACCAGACTCGGCCACGGCGACGCCGGCCACGTCGGTGACCTCGACCCGTCGCGTCCGGGCCTGGAGTACTTCAAGGTCTCGGAGGACAGCGGCAAGCCCGGCTCCTGGATGGCCGACGCCCGCACGGGTGCGCGGCTGTGGCAGACGGCGTCGGGGTCCGACAACGGGCGGGGCGTCGCCGCCGACATCTACGCAGGCAGCGCGGGCGCCGAAGCCTGGTCGGCCTCCGACACCACCCTGCGCTCCGTGACCGGCGCCTCCCTGGGCAGGAAGCCCTCCAGCATCAACTTCCTGTCCTGGTGGGACGGCGACCCCGTCCGCGAGCTCCTCGACGGGACCCGTATCGACAAGTACGGCACCTCCGGTGACACCCGGCTGCTCACCGGCTCCGGCGTCGCCTCGAACAACGGCACCAAGTCCACCCCGGTCCTGTCCGGTGACATCCTCGGCGACTGGCGCGAGGAGGTCGTCTGGCGAACCGGTGACAACCGGGCGCTGCGGATCTACTCGACCCCGCACCAGACCAGCACCAAGATCACCACCCTGCTCCACGACACCCAGTACCGCACGGCCCTGGCCTGGCAGAACACCGCCTACAACCAGCCCCCGCACCCGAGCTTCTTCCTCGGCAACGCGATGCCGACGGCGCCCCGGCCGTCGGTCTACACCCCCTGAGCCACCCATGGACACCGATCAGCTGTCGCCCAGCGCCTTCTCGATGTCGCCCAGTGAGCGGGTCAGCCGCTCGTAGTCGGCGGAGGCCAGCGGCGCCACGAAGTACCGCTCCACGACCTGCGCGTGAACGGCCGCGGCCCGGAGAAATCCGGCGCGGCCGTGATCGGTCGGCTCGACCAGGACGCTTCTGCGGTCCCCGGGGGCCGGTACGCGCCGCACCAGGCCGGCGCCTTCCATCCGGTCGATCAGACGGGTGATGCCGCTGCTGGTGAGCGTGAGGTCGTCGGCGAGCCGGCGCTGCGAGATCTCGTCGTCCGGGTGCCGGCAGAGCCGGATGAGCACCTCGAACATCGTGTGGCTGATCCCGCACTCCTTGCGCAGGGCCGTGTCGATCCGCCCTTCCAGACGGGTGGCGGCCTTGATCAGCAGCCCAAAATCGTGCACGAGCGGGCTGTTGGCGACGCGGGCGGCCTCGTCGCTCTCTCGGTTCACGGGGTTCACGGGGTTCACGGGGCCGACTTTACTGCTTCTTCACCTACTGCCGTCTCAATTGCTGAGCAATCAATTGCTGAGCAGTCAATGAACTCCTATCGTGGGCGTCCAGCACCCCGGCACCCGGCGCAGGGGCGAAGAGGGAGAACCATGGACCTGCAGCACTGGCTCGTCCGGGCCGACGAGGCGATACAGCAGTGGGCCGACACGTTCGGGCCCTATCAGCAGCACCCGTCCCTCCTCGTCGACGACGACCGCTTCGCCGCCGCCTTCGAGGAGCTCACCGGGCGGCTGAAGGACAACTATCCGTTCTTCCACCCGCGCTACGCGGGGCAGATGCTCAAGCCCCCGCATCCGGCGGCGGTCGTCGGCCACCTCGCCGCCATGCTGATCAACCCCAACAACCACGCCCTGGACGGCGGCCCCGCCACCGCCCGCATGGAACGCGAGGCCGTCGCGCAACTGGCCACGATGTTCGGCTACGACACCCACCTCGGCCACCTCACCACCAGCGGCACGATCGCCAACCTGGAGGCCCTCTTCGTCGCCCGCGAGCTGCACCCCGGCCGCGGCATCGCCTACAGCGAGGACGCCCACTACACCCACGGCCGCATGTGCCACGTCCTGGGCGTGAAGGGGTATCCGATCCCGGCCGACGACCGCGGCCGCATCAGCCTCGACGCGCTCGACGACGTCCTGCGGACCGGCGAGGTGGGCACGGTCGTCCTCACCGCCGGCACCACCGGTCTCGGGGCCGTCGATCCGATCCACGACGCCCTCGCCCTGCGGGAGCGCCACGGCGTACGGCTCCACGTCGACGCGGCCTACGGCGGCTTCTTCACCCTGCTCGCCGGTGCGAAGGGCCCGGAAGGGCTCCCCGCGCAGCCCTGGCGGGCGATCGCCCGGTGCGACTCGATCGTCGTCGACCCGCACAAGCACGGACTCCAGCCCTACGGCTGCGGCGCCGTCCTCTTCCGCGACCCCGAGGTGGGCCGCTTCTATCTGCACGACTCGCCGTACACCTATTTCACCTCCAGCGAGCTGCACCTCGGTGAGATCAGCCTGGAATGCTCACGCGCCGGAGCCGCCGCCGCCGCGCTGTGGCTCACCTTCCAGGTCCTGCCGCCCACCCCCGACGGGCTCGGCCGGGTCCTCGGGGCCGGCCGCCGGGCCGCCCTGGAGTGGGCCGGCCTGATCACCGCCTCGGACGAGCTGGAGCTGTACCAGCAGCCCGAACTGGACATCGTGGGCTACTACCCCGCGGTGGAGCCCGCCGCCCTCGGCGCCATCGACGCGGCGTCCGCACGCGTCCTGGCCGAGGGCATGACCGGCCCCGATCCGGTGTTCCTGAGCACCCTCAGGGCCGGCCGTGACGCCTTCACCGCACGCCACCCGGAGGTCACCGCCGACGCCGACGGCGCACGCATCCTGCGCAGCGTCCTGATGAAGCCGGAGTCCGAGGACCATGTCCACCGCCTGCACGAGCGGGTCACGCGACTGGCCCGGCCCTGACCGCTACCGGGTCGCACCCGTCAGGGCGAGGAACTCGCCGCGGGAGCGGGCGTCGGAGCGCAGCAGACCGAGCAGGGTGGAGGTCAGGGTGTCGGAGCCGGTGGCCTGGACACCGCGCAGCGTCATGCAGGAGTGCTCGGCCTCGATGACCACACCGACGCCCTTGGGTTCCAGCTGGGTCTGCAGCCATTCGGCGACCTGCTTGGTCAGGCGCTCCTGGACCTGGGGGCGGCAGGCGAAGTGCTCCACGACGCGCGCCAGTTTGGACAGGCCCAGGATGCGGGCGCCGGGCAGGTAGCCGACGTGCGCGACGCCGACCACCGGCAGCAGATGGTGCTCGCAGACGGTCCGTACGGGGATGCGCCGGGCGAGGACGAGTTCGTCGTAGCCCTCGTCGTTGGGGAACGTGGTCAGGTCGAACGGGCGCGGGCTGAAGAGCTCGGCGTACGCGCGGGCCATCCGGCCGGGTGTGCCGCGCAGGCTCTCCGAGGCCGTGGAGACGCCGAGCGCCTCGAGGAAGCGGCCGGCCGCGACCTCCGCGGCGGCCAGGTCGATCCCGTCGGGTTCGTGGACCACCCGCAGGGCGGGCCGCGCGGGCGCCGTCGCTTCTCCGTCGTACAGGTCCGGCCGGACGGAGGTCGGCGCGGGGTGCTCGGTCATGTCAGTGGCCTCCGAAGACGAGTTTCACCAACAAGTGTTTGCCTTATTCACAGCATACGTCAAGACGCCCAGTCCAGAGCTGGTGAAGAACCCTCACGCCCACGCATGTGGGAGTTATCGTGGTTCCGTGGCTTCCGACCCGCCCGCGCAGGCCGACCCGGCCGGCAGCGCCATCGACTCCGTCAGCGTCCTGAGCGAGGACTCGCGCCGGCGCATGTTCGCCTACATCCGGCGTGCCCGGCGCGCCGTCACCCGTGACGAGGCCGCCGCCAGCGTCGGCATCTCGCGGAAACTCGCCGCCTTCCACCTCGACAAGCTGGTCGACGCCGGCCTGCTGCGCGCCCACTACGAGACACCGGGCGGCACCCGCAAGGTCGGCAGGCAGCCGAAGGTGTACGAGCCCACCGACGCCCAGATCACCGTGACCATCCCCGACCGGCGCCATGAGCTGCTGGCCGACCTGCTCCTGGACGCCGTCCTGACCGAGCAGGCCGGCGAGAGCGCCGCACAGGCGGCGCTGCGCGCCGCGCAGCGGCGCGGCCGGGAGATGGGCGAGGCCGCCCGGAGCGAGACGCGACCCGGGCGGCTGGGCCCCGAGCGAGGGCTCACCGCCTGCGAACGCCTGCTGGACCGATACGGCTACGAGCCCGTCCGGGAGACCCCGACCCGGCTGCGGCTGCGCAACTGCCCCTTCCACCCGCTGGCCGCGAAGGCTCCGGACCTGGTGTGCGCCATGAACCAGGCGTTCCTCAGCGGCTGCCTCGACGGTCTTGAGGTCAACGGCGTCCGCGCGACGCCGGCCCCGCGGCCCGGGGAATGCTGCGTCCGGCTGGGCTCCGGCGACGGCGAGTCCTCCTCCGACGGCGCAAGCGAGTCCACCGAGGGCCGCTGACGCCTTCGACGAGCCACGCACTCCGCCTCCGGCCCCTCCGGCGGGCACCGGGAACGGGCCGCCAGAGGGTCTCCTGCGGTTGCCGCGCCCGACGCGCCGGGTTACCACGTGATTACGGCGCGTCAGACTGGACCGCAGCGAACCCCAGGGAGAAATCACATGGCAGTGGAGATCAAGCCTCTGGTGAAACCCTCGCGGCTCAGACGTCGCGCAGGTCTGGCGGGCGAGTGCCTGGCGGAGTTCCTCGGGACCTTCGTCCTCATCGCCTTCGGATGCGGCGTGGTCGCGATGACCGTCGCCGCGCTGCCCGGCTCGGGCCGCACCGAAGGGCCCACCATCTTCTTCCTCGGCGCCGGGGACTGGCTCCTGATCACCTGGGGCTGGTGCATGGCCGTGGTCCTCGGGATCTACGTGGCCGGCGGCGTCAGCGGAGCGCACATCAACCCGGCGGTGACCCTGGCCTTCGCCGTCCGCCGCAAGTTCCCGTGGGTCAAGGTCGTGCCCTACTGGGTCGCCCAGGTGCTCGGCGCCCTCGCGGGGGCAGCGCTGGTCTACGCCGTCTACCACGACGCCATCAACGCCTTCGACGCCGCGTTCAAGGGGCCGAAGACCGACGGCAAGACCCTCGCCTCGTTCTCGATCTTCGCCACCTTCCCGGCGCCGTACTTCAACGGCGGGGTCTGGGGGCCGCTGCTCGACCAGATCGTCGGCACCGCCTTCCTGGTCATGCTGGTCGTGGCGATCATCGACCTGCGCAACACGGCCGTGAAGGCCAATCTCGGCCCGCTGGTGATCGGTTTCACCGTGGCCGCGATCGGCATGTCCTACGGCGCGAACGCGGGCTACGCCATCAACCCGGCCCGCGACTTCGGCCCGCGTCTGTTCACCTGGATGGCGGGATGGGACGGACTGGCGTTTCCGGGCAACCTGGCCGGGGCGTTCAGCGACTACTGGTGGATCCCGATCGTGGGGCCGCTCGTCGGCGGTGTGATCGGCGTGCTGATCTACGACCTGTTCATCGGTGACGTGCTGCACGCCCGTGCGCAGCAGGGCGAGGCTCCGGAGCCCGGCCGGACGCGTCCCACCACGTCCGACGAGGAGTGAGCGGTCTCGGCCGCGGGCGGGACGAGGGCCGGTGCTAGATTCCTCTGGGCGTCCGCCCGTGAGCGGTGCGGATCGCCCACCGGACAGCTGAACCGGCCCAGGGCGGGCCCGTAGCGGATGGTGGCGCGTTCCATGACTGACCCGGAGGAGATCCCCGGCGCGGCCGACGCGCCCCTGCCGCGGATCCTGGGCGACACCGGCTCCCTCGTGGCGGCCGGCGCGGAATCGACCGGCGCCCTGTGGCGACTGGCCGAGCCCGGCCGCCAGCTGGACGCCAACCTGGTCCGCGTCCCGCCTCGGGGAACCATCGACACCCACGCCGAGCCCGACCTCGACGTCCTCCTGCTCGTCGTCGACGGTGACGGCGTACTGGGCTCGGCCGCCGGACCCGCCCCGGTGCGGTCGGGCAGCCTCGTCTGGCTGCCGCACGGCAGTGTCCGCAGTGTGCGGGCGGGCGAGAACGGCCTGTCGTACCTGACGGTGCACCGCCGCCGCCCCGGCATGCGCATCCAGAACCGGCCCGGGGCGTGAACGCCCCTGCCGGGCAGGGGGGCACAGTGTGACCAGCCGGTGTCCCCCTCACCTCACCGGTGATGCCCCCGTCGTAGCGGCAGGCGCATCGCGGCGACGGGGTCTGGATGCCGGAAGGGCCGGGAACCCGCGCCGGTCCTGAGGCACGCCCCGTTCACCTGCCCGCCCCGGTCCGGGACCGGTTCGAGTCCTCCAGGCGCTGCGCCAGGGTGGCCGCGAACTCCTCCGCCCGGGACAGCCGGGTGCGCAGCTCCTCGACCCGCTGCCGGGCGGCCCGCTCGAAGTCGCGCACCCGGTCCAGCAGTTCCTCGCGGTCGCCGGGCGTCAGTTCCTCGCCCGAGTCGAGGCGGTCGGAGGCCTCCAGGAGGGCGCGCATCTCGTCGAGGGTGAAGCCGAGCGGCTTCATACGGCGGATGACCATGAGGCGGGCGACGTCGGCTTCCGTGTAGAGGCGGAAGCCGCCCCGGGAGCGGGCCGAGGGGACGACGAGGCCGGTCTCCTCGTAGTGCCGGATCGTGCGCAGCGACAGCTCGGTCCGGGTGGCGACCTCGCCGATCTGCAGGTGCTCGGTGCTCACGCCGCTGCCTTCCTCGTCACTCGCCGCCACCCGCGGGCGGCGGCACCGATCTCTACCCTAACGTTAGGGTAGAGTCACCGGGTACCGGCCCGGCCGATCGCCGCGCCCGCTTCCGTGGCGCGGGACACGCGTCCCCGGTCCGCCCGCCGTGCCGGGGCCGACGAAGCCCCCGGAGAAGACCGATCCCGCAGGAGTGCGCGTGCGCGTGTGTGTGACGCCCGGCGCCGCCGCCTGCCCGCCGTGACCCTTCACCCCCGGGCCGCGGTCTCCTCCCGGGCGGGTCGTCGCGGCGCTGTCCGCTGACCCGGCGCCGGCCCACCCGGTCTTCCCACGTCTCCCCCGCCTTCCCGCGCGCCCGCCCCAGGCGAGCGTGCCCGAGCCCGACAGGTTCCCCTCGTCTTGTCTTCCTCCGTACCGTCCCCGGCCACCCGGCCGCGTGGCTTTCGACGTCCGGCCTGGCTGTCCGACCCGAAGGTGCTGCGCACCGAGGTGCTGGCCGGGCTCGTGGTCGCCCTGGCGCTGATCCCGGAGGCGATCTCGTTCTCGATCATCGCCGGGGTCGATCCGGCGATCGGTCTGTTCGCCTCGTTCACCATGGCCGTGACCATCGCGATCGTCGGGGGCCGTCCGGCGATGATCTCCGCGGCCACCGGGGCCGTGGCCCTGGTCATCGCCCCGCTCAACCGTGAGCACGGCTTCGGGTACCTCGTCGCGGCGGTGATCCTCGCCGGTGTGTTCCAGATCGTCCTCGGCGCGCTCGGCGTCGCGAAGCTGATGCGGTTCGTGCCGCGCAGCGTGATGGTCGGGTTCGTCAACTCCCTCGCCATCCTGATCTTCATGGCGCAGGTGCCGGAGCTGACGGGTGTGCCCTGGCCCGTCTATCCGCTGCTGGCGGCCGGTCTCGCGCTGATGGTGTTCTTCCCGAGGGTGACGTCGGTGGTCCCGGCGCCGCTGGTGTCCATCGTCGTGCTCACGGTCCTCACGGTCGCCGCGGGGATCGCCGTGCCGACCGTGGGCGACAAGGGCGAGCTGCCGTCGTCCCTGCCGGTGCCGGGGCTGCCGGACGTGCCGTTCACCCTGGACACCCTGACGACGGTCGCACCGTACGCGCTGGCCATGGCCCTGGTCGGGCTGATGGAGTCGCTGATGACGGCCAAGCTGGTGGACGACATCACCGACACGCGTTCCTCCAAGACCCGCGAGTCGGTCGGGCAGGGCGTCGCCAACATCGTCACCGGGTTCTTCGGCGGCATGGGCGGCTGCGCGATGATCGGCCAGACGATGATCAACGTACGGGTGTCGGGTGCGCGCACCCGGTTGTCGACGTTCCTGGCCGGTGCCTTCCTGATGGTGCTGTGCGTCGTGTTCGGGCCGGTCGTCTCCGACATCCCCATGGCGGCCCTGGTCGCGGTGATGGTGATGGTGTCGGTGGGGACCTTCGACTGGCACTCCATCGCGCCGAGGACGCTGAAGCGGATGCCGGCCGGGGAGATCACCGTCATGGTGGTCACCGTGGCCTGTGTGGTCGCCACACACAATCTCGCCATCGGGGTCGTGGTCGGCTCCCTCACCGCGGTGGTCATCTTCGCCAAGCGGGTCGCCCACCGCGCCGAGGTCACCGCGGTCACTGACCCCGACGACACCTCGGTCGTCTACCGCGTCACCGGTGAGCTGTTCTTCGCCTCGTCCAACGACCTCGTCGGCCGGTTCCGGTACGCCACCGACCCGGCCGAGGTCGTCATCGACCTGTCCGGCGCGCACATCTGGGACGCCTCCTCGGTCGCCGCGCTGGACGCCGTCGAGGCCAAGTACGCGCAGCGCGGCAAGAGCGTCGAGATCATCGGCCTGAACGAGCCGAGTGCCCGGATGCACCAAACGCTCAGCGGTGAGCTCACCGGCGGTCACTGACCCCGGCGCCCACCGGGTTCGCGGCGTCCGGACGAGGCGGCCCCCCGCCCAGCATGACGCCTGATCCGTGGCCGCGGTCCTGACAGATGTCAGGCACCGCGACGCCCCGCGCCCGCCTAGGGTGCGGGGCGATGAGACGGCCACCGTCGCGTGCGCCGACCGCCACGGCAGACAAGGAACGCCATGCGCAAGACGACCGCCGCACTCGCCGTCGCCGGAGCACTCGCCCTCGTGATCACCACCTCCCAGAGCGCCGCCGCCGACGGGCACGGCAAGGGCTGGTACGGCGTGTGGGCCAACGGCGTCAACGTCCGCGACATCAACGAGGGCGACTGCATCCACGCACCGAGCACCTCGAACTGCCCCACGGTGCTCGGGCAGATCAACTCCTGGGACGAGGTGCTGGTGTACTGCCAGGTCCCGGGCCAGTCGGTCGGCGGCAATCCCTACTGGCTGATGGTCCAGCCCCGGGGCTGGACGAAGTACGGGATCATTTCCAGCTACTACGTCGAGAACAACACCAACTGGATCGACGGGGTACCCGGGCTGAACGGCTGTGTGATCTAGCGCGTGTCCCCTGTGCGGGACGCGGGTCCCGCTGAAGGAGGCGGTTTCATGGGAGGTGCGGTGAGCCGGATCCTGGTGACCGGGTCCGCCGAGGGGCTCGGGCGGGCCGCCGCTCAGGCACTGCTGGCGGCGGGGCACGACGTGGTGGTGCACGCCCGGAACCAGGAGCGGGCGGCGGTGCTCGGTGAGCTGGCCGACCGCGGGGCCCAGCTCGTGGTGGGCGACTTCGCCGAGCGTGACGCCGTGCGGCGGGTCGCCGACGAGCTGAACGCGGCGCGGCCGCTCGACGCCGTCATCCACAACGCCGGGGTGTGGAGCGGACCCGCGGTCATGCCGGTCAACGTCGTCGCGCCCTATCTGCTGACCGCGCTGCTGCGCGGGCCGCGCCGGCTGGTGTACCTGAGCAGCAACTCCCATACCGGCGGGCGGCCGTCGGCGCTGGACGGGGCCGACTGGCAGGGCCGCGGCTCGGGGTCGTACGCCGACAGCAAGCTCTTCGTGACGACGCTGGCGGCCGCGGTGGCCCGGCTGCGCCCGGGGGTGCTGAGCAACGCGGTGGATCCCGGCTGGGTGCCGACCCGGATGGGCGGGCCGAGCGCGCCGGACGATCTGGAACTCGGCCACCAGACGCAGGAGTGGCTGGCGGTGAGCGACGACCCGGAGGCCCTGACCTCGGGCGGCTACTGGTACCACGGCCGGCGGCTCCAGCCGCATCGCGCGGTCCACGACGAGGCGTTCCAGGACCGTCTGGTGCGGGCTCTGGCCGAGGAGACGGGCGCCGCGCTCTGAGCGACCGTCCAGGACGTCCGCGCCGGTCGGAGCGCTCCGACCTCACATGACCGGGTCCCGTCGGGGCACCCGTGTGTCCGTTCACCGGGTGAGGGACACAGGAGTCGAGTGATGAGCGCCGAAGACGCCGACAAGCTGCTGGACGGGCTGACCGTGGACAGCAGCAGACGCGAGCAGCCGATCGTGCTGGACGGGGACGGGCGCCCGATCCGGACCTGGCGGGAGAACCATCCCTACGACCGCAAGGTGGGCCGCAAGGAGTACGAGCGTTCCAAGCGCATTCTGCAGATCGAGCTGCTCAAGCTCCAGCGGTGGGTCAAGGACACCGGCGCACGCCTGGTCGTCGTCTGCGAGGGGCGGGACGCGGCGGGCAAGGGCGGCACCATCCAGCGGCTGACCGAGCGGCTCAACCCGCGCGGCGCACGCGTGGTCGCCCTGGACAAGCCCACCGAGCGCGAGGTCGGCCAGTGGTACTTCCAGCGCTATATCGCGCACCTGCCGACGGCCGGGGAGATCGTGTTCTTCGACCGCTCCTGGTACAACCGGGCCGGTGTGGAACGCGTGATGGGCTACTGCACCAAGGACGAGTACGAACTGTTCCTCGACCAGTGCCCGGCCTTCGAGCGGATGCTGGTGGACGACGGGATCCTGCTGGTGAAGTTCTGGTTCTCGGTGTCCCGCTCCGAGCAGCGCACCCGCTTCGCGATCCGGCAGGTCGACCCGGTGCGCCAGTGGAAGCTCTCCCCCACCGACCTTGCCTCGCTGGACCTGTGGGACGACTACACCGAGGCGAAGGTGGACATGTTCCGTGCCACCGACACCGCCCACGCCCCCTGGACGGTCGTCAAGAGCAACGACAAGCGGCGCGCCCGGCTGGAGACCATGCGCGGTCTGCTGTCGCGCGTCGACTACGCCAGCAAGGACCGGGAGGCGGTCGGCACCCCCGATCCCCTCATCGTGGGCGCCGCCGACACCCTCCTGGAGCCGGGTGAGGAGGATTCCACGCTGTCCCCCACTCCGTTGTCCCCTACTCCGCTGTCCCCCGGCGCCGCGGGCCCCGGCAAGCATCCCAAGACTTCCTGAGGCCGACCTGGCCCCTCCCGCGCGCGGGAGGGGCCCAGGTCGGCGCGTCGTCAGCGGGCCGCGGCGCGGGTCTCCGTGCGGTGGTCGTAGTACGCCCAGACGGTCACGGCCACCACGGCGGTGAGCCCGACCGTCAGGAACCGCACGGCGCCGCTGGTCAGGTAGGCGACCAGCCCGGTGAGCCCCGCTCCGCAGAGCATGATCAGACGGCTGACGAGCCGGTTCTCCGGCGGCTGGGGGTCCTCCCGGTCCTTGAGGTCGTGCAGGGCGTCATGAGCCGGGTGCGCGGAACCGCGGCGGGCGCGGGCGCGGTACTGCAATCCGTAGCTGATCAGGGCGTACAGGGCGAGGGCGCCCAGGACCCAGAGCCAGACATAGGGGTCGTCGTCACTCGATCCATCAGCCAGGTACACGACTTCTCTCCTTCGGGGAGCGGGCCTCGACGGTGCGCGAAACTCAACTGCCGCCGCCCCGGCGGCCCTTGTCCGCCGCGGTGCCCGCCGTGGGGTCGGCGGGGCGGAAGCAGGCCGTCACCGTCTTGCCGTGCCGCCGGCAGGTCATCCCCCACTCGTCGGCGAGCTTGCTCACGATCGCCACTCCGCGGCCGGAGACCTCGCCCGGCTCGGGATCGCGGCGGCGCGGCAGCGTCGGGTCCTCGTCGTGAACGCTGACGTGCAGGCAGTCGCCGTCCCAGGCGAGAACCAGGTGCGCGTCACTGTGCGCGTGGATGTGCGCGTTGGTGATCAGCTCGGACACCGTCAGCACGATGGCGTCCACCGTGTCCGGTTCGGCAGCCGCCCAGGGCAGGGTCTCCAGACGCCCGCGGGTCCACTCCCGCCCTGCTCGCACTCCCTCTGACATACGAAAGGAGTGCGCCCACCCCATCGCCTTCACCGCCACTGCCCCCGGTCCCCTCTTCCGTATCCACACACGAACTCGTGCTCAGCCGGGTACCCCGTCGGCGCCGTGGCAGGCCTGGGCCGCACGCGACCGTCGTCGCGCCGGACGCCCTGTTCCGCGTGGCGGCGGGCGTGCGCGGCCTGGCCGCCCGACTGACCGGGCACCGCCGGGCACGCGCCGAGGTCCCCGTGGTGGACGAGTCTCCGGGAGGGGTGCGGATGTTCACCCCGGCACCGGCAGCCCGCTCGCGCCGCCCCTGGAGGTGACACGGCACCGGACCCCGAGCACGCCCGAGCCCGGTTCCCGGGCTTGCGGAACCCCGGCGGGCCGGATACCGCGGCCTCGGCCGCACGGTGCGCCCGTCGGCGAGCAGGACCCGCCCCGATGCGGATGGTGGGCGGGCCCTGCTCGTGCGCACCATTGTCGGGACCGGCGGGGCGGGCGGACCACGCGTGAGATCCACGGATGTGCGCGCGGCGCGCACACCCCGCGCGCGTGGCGCACATCCCGGGCACTCGGACCGTCCCGGGGCGGTCCGGCGCGGCGTCACGCCGCCCGGTGCCCCCTGGCGCCGCCCCCTCGATACACGCCGCCGCCCCCACGTCACATGGCACGGTCCGGCGCGGGTAGGCGGTGCGCATGACCGACGGTGAGACGGACGAAGAAGCGGACGGCATCCCCCGCGGCCGGGGCATGTCCGGGCCCCACCGGGGCGGTGACGGGCCGTAGACACCTACGTCACCGGCGCCCCGAGCCGGGTGCGACCCCGGGTAGCACCCACCGGCCTGCGGCGACGATACTGGCAGGCGCACGTACCCCCGCTGACAGATGGACCCATGCAGACCTCCCCCACCGTTCGTCCCATGACTCCCGACACGGTGTGGCCGGCGCGCGGCCGCCACGCCCCGGGCTCCGCGGAAGACGTTCTCCGGCGCTCGCTGCAGCAGCGCAAGGACAGCCGGGACATCGACGACTTCCTGGAGCTGCCCGACGACGAAACCGCCCCGGCGGAACGCGTCTTCCAGGCCCGTTGGCGGGTCGGCGACGACGTGACCGTGCGCGCCCGGCTGAGCCTGCGGCCCGGCCCGGGCGACGGGGACGGGCAGGAGTGGCTGCTGGTCGCGGAGGCGGAGCAGCCGTGGGACCACGCATGGCCCTCCCCCGTCGACCTGTTCTGGGCGGAGGACCCCGGCGACGCCTGGGACCAGGACGCCGACACGCGTCTGGCGCTGGGGAAGATCAACTTCCTGCCGCAGGACGACAGGGAGATCCGCCGCCTGCTCAGGAGCGCGGTGCGCGGTGGGTGGCACATCCACGTGGTCGTCCACGAGGCGATGACCACGGACGACCGGGGACGTACGCCGGTGGCCCAGTGGCTGCCGCCGGGCCTGCGCCACCGTGTGGTGGAGCATCACGCCGCCCCGCAGCAGCTGCGCGGACTGAACTGGGCCCTGCGGGAATCCGGGGTCGAGGTGCCGCGCGGTGGCGCAGTGGTCCTGCCGGGCGTTCCGGCGCCGGAGGGCTACGACGCCGGGGACTTCTCGGTCCGCGCCGTCTTCCTGGACGGCTCCGAGCCGGCCGACCTCGTCGACGCGGTGACGCGGTTCGCCGCCCTGCCGCGGCCGCTGCCCGACGGCGCCGAGGACGCCCTCACCGCGCTGCGGGAGGACTGGCACCTGCTGACGCTCCAGGAGGAGCTGGACCGCCAGCGCGGTCTGGTGGCGATGTACGCCGAGGCGCTGGAGGCCATGACGAAGTCCCGGGACCTGTACCGGGAGGCGGCCGAGAGCGCCCACGAGGCCCTGGCCGTCTACCAGGAGGCCGCCCGGGCCGCTCCGGCCGCACCCCGCGCCCCGGGTCCGCCCGCCGTGTCGCCGCTCCAGCAGCTCACCCGGACGTTCGAACGCTTCAAGGTCAAGCGCCCCGCCGCTCCGGCCGGTGACCAGGAGAGGAACGACAGCGGGGACACGCCGAGCGCCGATGAGCAGCGCGTGACGTCGGAGCCCTAGGGCCACCCTCCTCGTGGGGGCGCACGTGTCAGTCGTGCCGTCCTGGATACGCGGTCCGTACGGCATCACGGCCCGCCCGGGAAGGTCCTCCACGACATGGGCAACGATCGGCACCACTCGCGGACCACGCTCCGCGTCAACGGCAAACCCCACGCGCTCACCGTCGACCACCGGCGCGTCCTGCTGGACCTCCTGCGGGAGGATCTCGACCTCACGGGCGCCAAGAAGGGCTGCGACCACGGTCAGTGCGGCGCCTGCACGGTCCTGGTCGACGGGCGGCGCGTCAACAGCTGTCTGCTGCTCGCGGTCGCCCTCGACGGCTGTGAGGTCACCACCGTCGAGGGCCTGTCCGGCGACGGTGAGGAGCCGCATCCACTGCAACGGGCGTTCCTGGAGCGCGACGCGTTCCAGTGCGGCTACTGCACCCCGGGCCAGATCTGCTCCGCGGTCGGCGCCCTCGCCGAGGCGGCGGCCGGTCACCCCTCGCACGTCACCGACCCGGCGGCGCCCTCGGGCGGGCCGATGCCGCTGGACCGTGCGGAGATCCGGGAGCGGCTGAGCGGCAACCTGTGCCGGTGCGGGGCGTATCCGCGGATCGCCGAGGCCGTGGAGGACGTGATCCCGTGAAGGAGTTCGCCTATGTCCGCGCCGGCAGCGTCGAGGAGGCGACCTCCGCCTACGCCTCCCACGCCGGCGCCCGCTACCTCGGGGGCGGCACCAACCTCGTCGACCTCATGAAGCTCGGCGTGGAGACGCCGAGCACCCTCATCGACGTCACCCGACTCCCCCTGGACACGGTCGAGGAACTGCCCGACGGCGCCCTGCGCGTCGGGGCGATGGTCCGCAACAGCGATCTCGCCGCGCACCCGCTCGTGCGCGACCGGTACCCGGCGCTGTCGCAGGCGCTGCTCGCGGGCGCGTCCGGGCAGTTGCGCAACGCGGCGACGACCGGCGGGAACCTGCTCCAGCGCACCCGCTGCCCGTACTTCCAGGATGTGTCGAAGCCGTGCAACAAGCGCGAGCCGGGCAGCGGCTGCGGCGCGCGCGACGGTGTCCACCGTGATCACGCGGTACTGGGCCACTCCGCGCACTGCATCGCCACCCACCCCTCGGACATGGCCGTGGCGCTCGCCGCTCTCGACGGGCGGGTCGAACTGGACGGGCCCGAGGGAGCCCGGAGTGTCGCGGCGGCGGACTTCCACCGGCTGCCCGGGGACCGGCCCGAGCAGGACACCGAGATCCGGCCCGGCGAACTGGTCACCGGGGTGGTGCTGCCGGCCGCCGCGGCCGGGCTGCCGTCGGCGTACCGCAAGGCCCGCGACCGGGCCTCGTACGCCTTCGCGCTGGCGTCCGTCGCGGTCGTGCTGCGCCTGGAGGACGGCGTCGTCGGCCATGCGGGGCTCGCCTTCGGGGCGCTGGCGCACCGGCCGTGGCGGGCCCGGCGGGCGGAGGAGGCGCTGTCGGGCGCGGCTCCCACCCGCGCGGCGTTCGAGCACGCCGTGGAAGAAGAGCTGTCCGCGGCGCAGCCGTTGCGGGACAACGCCTACAAGGTGCCGCTCGCCCGCAATCTCGCCGTGCACGTGCTGTCCCGGCTGGCGGAGACCGCGCTCTCCGGGAGGGACTCATGACCGGCAGTGTGGGTGCCCCCGCCGAGCGCCGCGAGGGTCACGAGAAGGTCGGCGGCACCGCCCGCTACGCCGCCGAGTTCCACGTCCCCGGCCGGGTCCAGGCCTGGCCGGTGCCCGCGGGTGTGGCCCGGGGCCGGGTGAGCGGTGTCGACACGGCGGCCGCCCTGGCCGTACCCGGCGTCCTCGACGTCCTCACCCACGAGAACGCGCCGCGTCTGGCGGACCCGGACGACCCCACGCTCGCCCTGTTGCAGAACCCCCGGGTGCCGCACCGCGGCTGGTTCGTGGCCCTGGTCGTGGCCGAGACGCTGGAGGCCGCGCGCGCCGGTGCGGCCGCCGTGCGGGTCACCTACGACGCCGAGGAGCACGATGTGGCCCTCGACGCGTCGCATCCGGGCGTGTACGTGCCCGAGGAGGCCAACGGCGGTCACCCGGCCGTGCGGGAACAGGGTGACGCCGACGGGGCGTTCGGTTCCTCGGCCGCCCGGGTGGACGTCGCGTACCGGGTGCCGCCACTGCACAACCACCCCATGGAGCCGCACACCAGCACCGCCCGGTGGGAGGACGGCCGGCTCACCGTGCACACCTCCAGCCAGGGCACCGGCGCCGTGCGGGCCGTGCTCGCCGGGATGTTCGGGCTGGCGAAGGAGCGGATCGTGGTGACCGCCGAGCACGTCGGTGGCGGTTTCGGGTCCAAGGGCACACCACGGCCCGACGTGGTGCTCGCCGTCATGGCGGCGCGTCACACCGGGCGGCCGGTGACGGTGGCGCTGCCCCGCCGGTACCTGCCCGCCGTCGTCGGGCACCGGGCCCCCACCCTCCACCGGCTGCGGCTCGGGGCCGGGGCGGACGGCCGGCTCACGTCCCTGGTGCACGAGGTGACCACGCACACCTCACGCATCAAGGAGTTCACGGAGCAGGCGGCGGTGCCCGCGCGGGTGATGTACGCCGCGCCGCACAGCCGTACGGTGCACCGGGTCGCGGCGCTGGACGTTCCGTCACCGTCCTGGATGCGGGCTCCGGGCGAGGCGCCCGGCATGTACGCGCTGGAGTCCGCCATGGACGAGCTGGCCACCGAACTGGGCATGGACCCGATCGAGTTGCGCGTGCGCAACGAGCCGGACGTCGAACCCGACAGCGGCAAGCCGTTCAGCAGCAGGCATCTGATCGAGTGTCTGCGCGAAGGTTCCCGGCGCTTCGGCTGGGACGGGCGCGATCCGCGCCCGGGCAGCCGCCGGGACGGGCCCGTGCTGCGGGGGACCGGAGTGGCGGCGGCGACCTACCCGGTCATGGTGGGCCGGTCCACCGCGGCGGCCCTCGCCCGGCCCGACGGGACGTTCCTGGTGCGGATCAACGCCACCGACATCGGGACGGGTGCCCGGACCGTGCTCGCGCAGGTCGGCGCAGACGCCCTCGGGGTGCCGCTGGAGCGGGTGCGGATCGAGGTCGGCAGCACCGAACTGCCGTCGGCGCCGCTGGCCGGGGGCTCGTCGGGCACCGCCTCCTGGGGCTGGGCGGTGCACGAGGCCTGCGCCCGGCTGGCCCGGCGGCTGGCCGAGCACACCGGGCCGCTGCCCGGGCGGGGCCTGGACGTCCGTGCCGACACCGGGGGCGCCGCGGACGCCGAGAGCGACTTCGCACGACACGCCTTCGGGGCGCACTTCGCCGAGGTCGCGGTGGACACGGTCACCGGCGAGGTCCGGGTCGGCCGGCTGCTGGGGGTGTACGCGGCGGGCCGCATCCTCAACGCCCGTACGGCGCGCTCCCAGTTCGTGGGCGGCATGACGATGGGCCTGGGCATGGCACTGACCGAGGGCGCCACCATGGACGCCGCGTTCGGTGACTTCACCGAGTCGGACCTGGCCTCGTACCACGTGCCCGTGCACGCCGACATCGGCGAGATCGAGGCGCACTGGGTCGAGGAGGAGGACTCCCACCTCAACCCCATGGGCAGCAAGGGGATCGGGGAGATCGGCATCGTCGGGACGGCCGCGGCGATCGGCAACGCCGTGCACCACGCCACGGGCGTCCGCTTCCGTGAACTCCCGCTCACACCGGACCGGGTGCTGACCGGGCTGCTCGATTCCCGGGGGCGGTAGGCGAGATCGCGCCGCTCACTCCGCCATGCCGTGGGCCTCGGACGCCGGCGCGGTCTCCCACTGCCTGGCGGCGATGGGCGCCAGCACCCGGAAGACCAGGGCGACGAGGGCCAGCAGAGCCGCGCAGCCGGCGACCCCGGTGGCCAGCCACGGCGGGGCGAGCGCCAGGTCGACGGCCCGGGACAGGGACGCCGACGGGAAGGAGCTGCCGTACGCCTGGGCCCCGGCCAGGACCGTGGGCACCAGCACCGCCCCCGCCAGGACCAGCGCCACGGGACGCAGCGCCAGCAGCAGCGCCAGCACCGTGCACAGCACCGACAGGCCGAGGGCGAACGCGTGCACGCGCAAGGACGCGTCGCCGCGCTGCAACGGGAAGTGGGCCACCGCGCACACCACGAGTGCCAGGGCGGCGAGCCATCCCGACCAGGCCACGGACCGGGCGTACCGGTCCGTCGCGGGTTGGCGCTCCGGGGGTGCGTCGTCGAGGACGGGGTGGGTCTCACGGGCCGAACTCCGGTGTGCCCGGCGCTTGGCCCGGCGGCCGGGCGCCTCGGGTTCCGGGTTCTCGCCCGCGGGGCGCGGCGTTGCGTTCGCGCGCCGGCCGGTGCGGTCCAGCCGCTCCAGGCCGAGGCGGTCGATCAGCTCGACCAGTTCCCCGACGGACCGGCCGGTGGCGGCCGCGCGCAGGGCCTCCTCGCGGACGTGGGGCTCCTGCGGCTCCTTGTGCAGCAGGGTCACCAGCCGGGTCACCTCCGCCACCGGCCGGTGGGCGGCCGCGGCCCGGATCGCCTCGTCGGCGCAGTCGGCGTCGCGCGGGGGCTTGGTCAGCAGGGCGATCATCCGGGACACGTCCTCGACGGACCGGGACACGCCCGCGGTGCGGAGCGCGTCGACCCTCGCCTGCGTGTGGTCGGGCGTCTCCTCCAGCGACACGATGAGGTCCACGACCTCCTCCAGCGGCCGGTCGGCCACGGCTGCGTGCACCAGGTCGCTGACGGCGTCGCCGTACGGCGCGCCGGAGGCCGGGCCGGTGCCGGGCCTCAGCTCCACCGGGTTGTCGTCGAGTGACCGGATGACGAACGGCCGCGCGGACGGTCGTGCGACGTCGTCCGGCTCGCCATCGGACGGCGGAACAGCACTCTGCGGGGTGGCGGTGGCGTCGGGAACAGGGCCCTGAGGGGTGGCCGTGACATCGGACACAGCACCTTCCGGGGCGGCGGTGGCATCCGGAACGGCGCCCTCCGGGGCCGTGGGGTCCGGAGCATCCCGTTCGGGAGCGGCGTCGTCAGCAGGGGTGGCGACGGGAGCGGCGGTGTCCGGGGCGGTGGCGGCGGGAGCGGCGGTGTCCGGGGCGGCTGGTCGCGCCTCCGCGGGATCCAGCCACTCCTCCGCGGCCGGTACGGGCCGCCCGGCGGCCGGGCCGGGCTCCTTTGCGGCCGGCCGCGCTCCCGCCCCGGCCGCCGGGTGGGAGCCGAGGGCCAGGGGCTCGGCGTCCGCCAGGTCGCCCTGGTGGGGACCGGCGACGGCGGGCTCGGGGTGGCCCGCCGGGTGCGCCTCATACGCCCCGTGCGGCCCGGCGGCGGGCTGGGCGCTCGTCTGCTCCACCCGGTGCGTGCCGGTGGCGACGGTCGTCTCGGCGGACGGCTGGGCGGACCCGTTCGGCTCCTGGGGTATGGCAGGTTCGTTCGAGCGGGGTGATGAAGAGCAGGTGGTCATACTCGCCTCCGTGGGAAGAGTGCGGCCGCTCCTGCGCCCCCCGTCGTGTGACGAGCGACGTTACGGTGACCATTAATAAGCGCCCCCGTCACCGCGTGCCACTCGGGTGAGCCGGCGGGATGACCACCCGTACGGAAAATGCGCCGACTCCGCGACATGTCGGGCCCCGGCCGCAATACAGCCGCCGGAAACGGGAATCCAGCTAAGGACACCCCGTGTCGCGGCATGCCAGGAGGAGGGCAACCCGTGGATACGACCACCAAGGTGATCATTCTGGCCGCGGTTCTCGCGGCCTTCGTGCTCGTCTTCGCCGTCGTCGTCCTGGTGCGGCTGGTCCGCGCCCGCCGCGATCTGCGGCGTGCGGGACTGCCCACGGGCCCGCGCTGGGTCTTCTGGGGCGCGGTGCTCTATCTCGTGCTGCCCGTCGACCTGGTGCCCGATCCGGTGTACCTGGACGACCTCGGCGTTCTGCTGCTCGCTCTGCGCACTGTCCGCGGCTCCCTCGGCGAACGGGAGCGCAGTACGGCACACCGGCCGGACCGGCACCTGGCCGATGACTACGGAAAGTAAGGAAACCAACCACCCGTTCGATTCGTATAAGTCTCTGGAAGCCGAATCAGGTCGGCGGACCGGGCGGCCTCGCCCCCGGACCCCGGCCTGGTCGGCGCAGTACCGACGAGGGAGAGACGATGCAACCGTTCGCGCTCAACTACGCGCGCCCGGCAGTGGAGTTGGAAGCTGCCGTTCCGTACGTGTACGACGCCGGACTGCAGTTGAACGTACTCCGCGACGGACGGGTCGCGGCCGCTGACTTCGCCCTGTTGAGAGAGTTCGGCACCACGACGTCCACCGCCGGCTCCAAGACGCACTTCGACGACTGACCACGGGCCGCCGACGATGACCGTACTGATCCTCACCTGCGAGGAGGACGTCACCGCGGACATGGTGGTCGTGCACCTGAACGCGACGGGGGTACCGGTGGTCCGGGTCGATCCCGCGGACCTGACCGGTGGCGTCGCGCTCTCGGGGGAGTACGTGCACGGCCGGTTCCGCGGCCATCTGTCCGCCGGGGGGCGGCTGGTGAGCATCGGAGGGCTCCGGTCCGTGTGGGTGCGCCGGCCCGGCGTCCCGGCCGCTCGGGCGGCCCAGCCGTCCGCGTGGCTGACCGAGGAGGCCGCGCAGGCGCTCTACGGCATGCTGCGCGGCACGGACGCGCGCTGGATGAACGACCCCGACGCGGCGCGCCGGGCCCGGCACAAGCCGTGGCAGCTGCGCCACGCCCAGAGATGCGGCCTGCCCGTGCCCGCGACGCTGATCACGACCTTCCCGCGCGCCGCCCGCGAGTTCGCGGAGCGTTACCCGGAGCTGGTGGTCAAGCCGGTGTCGGGCGCGCATCCGCAGGACCCGCCCAGAGCCGTGCCGACCAGCCGGGTCGCGCCGGACACGGACTTCTCCGCCGTCGCGTTCGGGCCGACGCTGCTCCAGCGGCGGATCACCAAGCGGGCCGACATCCGGCTCACCGTCGTGGGCGAGCGGATGCTGGCCGCTCGCAAGGCGACCGCCGACGACGCGGACCCGGACGAGGTCGACGTGCGGTTCGCCGCGCCCGGCTCACCGTGGCTCCCGGTCGAGGTGCCGTCCCGGCTCGCGCCGGGCGTGCTGTCCTATCTGCGGGAGGCCGGACTGGCCTACGGGGCCTTCGATTTCGTGGAGGACTCCGACGGGACCTGGTGGTTCCTGGAGTGCAACCAGTCGGGGCAGTTCGGGTTCGTCGAGGTGGAGACGGGTCAGCCGATCGCCCGGACCATAGCCGAGTGGCTGGCCCGGCCGGTGCCGGTCCAGCCGTCGCATGTCAACGGCTCCGGCACCAAGGTCCGTTGAGCGGCGGGGCCCGGCGATCCCGGGCCCGCCCGGTGGTTCACTGCGGGCGCGGGCCCGGCAGCATGCCCGCGCGCTGCCAGCCCGCGCCCGGGGAGTGCGGACGGTCGTAGCCGAGGGACTGTGAGGGCCGCATGACCAGCTCCAGTTCCCTGCTCACACGTTCGGCCTCGCGGCGCACCTGTGCGGGTACGTCACCGCGCTCCGCGATGAGTCGGTCGTAGATGGGGGAATCCTGGAACACCCGTCAACGTGCCTTTCTGCTCGTCGGCCCCGTGATGGGGGCGCGACTGCGAGTGTAGGCGGCGCGGTGTCCCGGAGTGTGAATTCCTTGGGATGACTTGACGCAGACCGGACATCCGTGACAGGGGCCGGGGGCAGTGTGCGTTCAGGCTCCGGCCGTGGACCCGGGCCGGACCACCATCAGGACGGTGACCGTGGCCCAGAGGAGGTTGAAGATGCCGGTGAACATGGCGAGTTGCGCGGTGTCCCGGTGCTCGGGGGCCCGCTCCTCCTTCAGCCGGTCGAGGAGTTCCTCCTGGCCGGGCAGGACGAAGGCCATCAGGATGCCGGCCGCCGCGGCGGTCAGGGCGATGGAGGTGATGAGCCATCCGCTGCCGAGGACGCCCATCGCGGCCGCGGTGGCGAGCCCGAGGACCGGGACGCTCAGCCCGACACCGGCGTAGACGCGGCAGATGCGGTGCAGGAGCGCCGGGGTGCCGACGCCGCCCGCGGGGGTCGTGCGGCGCGCCGCGGGCGGGAACATGCTGGCCGCGACGGTCACGGGACCGATGGCCACGATGGCGGCCAGGACATGGAGGGACAGCAGGATCTTGGTCACCGGGGCTCTTTTCCGTGAAATGCGGTCGACGGCACCCACGCTAGGACGCCCCGGCGGACGCGCCCATGGGCTGGAACGACAGCTTGCAACGGATTCCCGCCACCTCCTCCGAGCTGGGCTGTGCCGCGAGAGCGCCAACTGTTCCCAGGTCACGGGGCCGGCGGGAATTCCCCTAGGGTGGTGGGTATGCACTCCGTGGCCATCCTGGCTCTCGATCATGTGGTGCCGTTCGACATGGCGGCGCCCCAGCAGACGTTCGCCTGGACCCTTCTGCCGGACGGGCGGCCCGCCTACCGGGTCCGGTTGTGCGCCGAGACGCCCGAGGTACGCGCGGACGGCGGCTTCACCCTGCGCGTCGAGCGGGGACTGGAGGCCCTGGCCGAGGCGGACACCGTCATCGTGCCCGGCTGCTCCCCCGACGCCGCACCGCCCTCCGCCCGGGTGCTGGCGGCCCTGCGGGAGGCGGCCGCGGCCGGGACCCGGATCGCGTCGGTGTGCGTCGGCGCCTTCGTGCTGGCGGAGGCCGGGCTGCTGGACGGGCTGCGGGCCACTACGCACTGGGTGGCCGCCGCTGAGCTGGCCCGCCGCTTCCCGCTGGTCGACGTCGAGCCGGACGTGCTGTACGTCGACAACGGGCAGATCCTCACCTCGGCCGGGGCCGCCGCCGCGCTGGATCTGTGTCTGCACATGATCCGCCGGGACCTGGGATCGGCCGTCGCCGCGAACATCGCGCGGATGTCGGTGATGCCGCTGGAACGCGAGGGCGGACAGGCGCAGTTCATCGTGCACGAGCATCCGCCGGTGCCCCGGGGCTCGGCTCTGGAACCGCTGCTGGAGTGGATCGAGGACAATCTGGCGCACGAGGTGACGCTGGGCGCGCTGGCGGCGCGGGCGGGGATGAGCGAGCGGACCTTCAGCCGGCGCTTCCGTGAGCAGACCGGGACCACGCCGTTGCAGTGGCTGCTGCGGGCGCGGGTGCGGCGCGCCCAGTTTCTGCTGGAGAGTTCCGACCATTCCGTGGAACGGATCGCGCGTCAGGCCGGGTTCGGTTCGCCGACCGCGTTCAGGGAGCGGTTCCGCAAGGTGGTGGGGACCACGCCGTACGCCTACCGGGCGGCGTTCCACGGGCGGCGAGACGCCTCGGCGGCCCCCGTCTAGGGGCCGCCGAGGCGCGCGCCCGGTTCGTGCCGGGCCTCACCGCTGTCAGCCGACCAGGGTCAGCCCGCTCTCGCCGCCCGCGTCGGCGGCGTCGGGCCGCCCCTCGGCGAGCAGCAGGACATCCGCCTTCGCAATGGCGTCGCTGATGTCGGACGTCCCCATCATCACGCACAGCGTGTAGCTGACGTCCTCCAGTTCGCGTGCCGCCGTCGGCACGTGCCTCTCCGACTGAGCGATCCTCAGCGACGCGTACCGCGTCAGCAACTCCCTGACGATCTTCCGGTCCGGTACAAGCACGTAGCGCCCCTCTCTCTGTTTTCGCTGCGTATGCCCGAACCACGCGGAAACATTCACACGATTTTCTCATCTGGGTCAGATTTGACGAGAAGTGATCGGATGCGACCGGTCTCAGACGATCTGGCCGCTGTGCAGGGCCGTGTAAGCGCCACCCCGGCGCGGGAGCTCCGCATGCGTGCCGATCTCCTCGATCCGGCCGTCGCCCATCACCACGATCCGGTCGGCGCCCTGGACGGTGGACAGCCGGTGGGCCACGACGAACGTGGTGCGCCCGCGCAGCAGCCGGGCCAGCGCCTGCTGGACGAGGGCCTCCGAGCGGGTGTCGAGCCCCCTGGGCAGCCGGTCGACGAACTCCAGCGCGTTGGTGGCCCGCACCGTCTCCTCGTCGGCGTCGTCCATGCCGTAGGCGACGTTCTCGCGCGTCGCGGTCCGGCGCGTGCGCAGCGCGAGACCCGGGGCGGCGCGCGGCCGTCCCCGGGTCTCGTGGTCTGCTCAGGCGGCGTCCAGCTCCGCCAGTTCGTCCGCGGTCAGGACGAGGTCGGTGGCGGCGAGCGAGTCGCGGATCGTCTCGGGCCGGCTCGCGCCCGGGATCGGGACGACGACCGGCGACTTGGCGAGCATCCAGGCCAGGCACACGCGCTGCGGGCTCACGCCGTGCGCCTCGGCGATGCGGGCGAAGGGGGCGTGGCCCGAGCCGAGTTCACCGGCCTTGGAGATCCCGCCGAGGGGGCTCCAGGGCAGGAAGGCGATCCCGAGGTCGTCGCACAGGCGCAGTTCCGGCTCACTGGAGCGGAAGGCCGGGGAGAACTGGTTCTGCACGGCGACCAGACGACCGCCGAGGATCTCCCCGGCCTGCCGGATCTGATCGGGGTTCGCGTTGGAGATGCCGGCCATGCGGATCTTGCCCTCGTCCAGCAGGTCGCGGATCGCGCCCACGGACTCGGCGTAGGGGACGCGCGGGTCGGGCCGGTGGAACTGGTAGAGGCCGATGGCCTCGACGCCGAGGCGGCGCAGGGAGTCCTCGCAGGCCGCCTTGAGGTGGCGGGGGCTGCCGTCGAGCGTCCAGCTGCCGTCGCCGGGGCGCAGGTGGCCGCCCTTGGTCGCGACGAGGACGTCGCCGCCGCGGTCGTGGGAGGCGAGGGCCTTGGCGATCAGGGTCTCGTTGTGGCCGACCTCGTCGGCGTCGCGGTGGTAGGCGTCCGCGGTGTCGATCAGGGTCACGCCCGCGTCGAGGGCGGCGTGCAGGGTGGCGAGGGAGCGGTCCTCGTCGGGCCGTCCCTCGATGGACATGGGCATCGCGCCCAGGCCGATCGCGCTGACCTCGACGTCACCGATGCGGCGGGTGTGCATGGGTTCGTGACCTCTTCCGACTGTCGGGCGATGGTGCACTCCAGCCTGGCCGCCGCGCGGCCGGGGGTCCAATAGAAGAAGGAGAACGCATTCAGCACTCCGGCCGCTGAATCACCCCCGGGCCCTCGAACGGCCCCCTTGTCACACCCGGATGAAACCGCGCGCGCGAGGACTCAACTCCCCCACACACAACGGCGATCTCTAGGGCCGTCCGGCACCTCACTGCCATATTCGAGGCCACTTCGGAGGTGGTTGTGAGCACAGAGGTGACGGCACCCGGTCCGGGGGACACGGCGACGCACCCTCCCGGGGGCACCGCGGGCCGCGTCGCCGGCCTGGAGCACCGCCGGGAACGGGCGGTGGCATCGGGCGGTCCGCGCGGACGCGGGGAGTTCTCCGCCCGGGAGCGGATCGAGCGGCTCGTGGACAAGGACTCCTTCACCGAGACCGGACTGTTCGTCCGGGCCCGGCCCGGGGCACACGACGCCCGGCGTCCCTACGGCGACGGCGTGGTCACCGGGTACGGCACGGTCGACGGCCGCCCGGTCTGCGTGTTCGCCCAGGACTCCACCGTGTTCGGCGGGAGCATGGGTGAGGCCTTCGGGGAGAAGACCGTCGCCCTGATGGAGCTGGCCCTGAAGACGGGCTGCCCGGTGATCGGCCTGAACGACTCCGGCGGCGCCCGGATCCAGGAGGGAGTCGCCGCCCTCGCCCTCTACGCCGAGCTGGTCCGGCGCAACGTCAAGGCGTCCGGGGTGATCCCGCAGATCTCCGTCGTCCTTGGCCCGTGCGCGGGCGGTGCCGCGTACTCGCCGGCGATCACCGACTTCACGGTGATGGTGGACGGTGCCTCGCACATGTTCGTCACCGGGCCCGACGTCATCGAGACGGTCACGGGCGAGCGCACCACCGCCGAGGAACTGGGCGGCGCCCGCACCAGCAACACCGTCAACGGCAACGCCCACTTCATGGCCGCCGACGAGGAGGACGCCCTCGCCACGGTGCGCGACCTGCTGTCGTACCTGCCGGCCAACAACCTGGAACGGCCCCCGGAGTACGCTCCCGGGCGCGCCCCGGCCGGTGCCGGGCTCGACACGATCGTCCCGGACCGGCTCGGCGAGGCCTACGACATGCGGGACCTCCTACGGTCGGTCGTCGACGACGGTGAACTGCTGGCCGTGCAGGAGCTGTTCGCGCCGAACATCATCTGCGCCCTGGCCCGGATCGAGGGCCGCTCGGTGGGCGTCGTCGCCAACCAGCCGCTGCACGCCGCCGGAGTCCTCGACATCGACGCCTCCGAGAAGGCCGCGCGGTTCGTCCGGTTCTGCGACGCGTTCGGCATCCCGCTGCTGACCTTCGCCGACGTGCCCGGGTATCTGTCCGGGGTGCGGCAGGAGCAGGCCGGGATCATCCGGCGCGGTGCCAAACTCCTCTACGCCTACGCCGAGGCCACCGTCCCCAAGGTCACCGTCGTGGTGCGCAAGGCGTACGGCGGCGGCTACGCGGTGATGGGCTCCAAGCACCTGGGTGCCGATGTCAATCTCGCCTGGCCCACCGCCCGGATCGCCGTCATGGGCGCCGAAGGGGCCGTGGGCGTCCTGCACCGGCGTGAACTCGCCGCGTCCGACAACCCGCGGGCCCTGCGCGCCGGCCTCGTCGCCGCGTACGAACGCACCCACGGCACCCCGTACCTCGCCGCCGAGCGCGGCTATGTCGACGCCGTCATCGCACCGCGCGAGACACGCGAGCAGATCTGCCGGGCCCTGCGCGCGCTGCGCGGCAAACGTGCCCCGATGCCGGAGCGCCGGCACGGCAACATCCCGCTGTGACAGCCCAGTTTCCAGTGACCCGTAGGCCGATCCGCGCCGTGAGGAGCCCCGCCTGATGGACAGCCGCCGCCCCCCGCTCGCGCCCGCGTGCGCCACCCTGCCGGAGTACGTGCGGCACTGGGCCGAGACCACCCCCGACCGCCGGGCCCTCACCTTCGTCGAGCACCCGGCGTCGCACTCGCGCGGCATCCACCGCACCCTGACCTGGCGCCGCCTCGACGTGCGGGTGCGGGCGCTCGCCACACGTCTCGCCGACGAGGCCGGGCCCGGGGAGCGGGTCGCGCTGCTGTGTCCGCAGGGCACGGAGTACGTGGCCGCGTTCCTCGGTGCCCTGTCCGCCGGTCTGGTCGCCGTACCGCTGTACCCGCCGGGCCTGCCCGGGCACGCGGACCGGCTCGCGGGCGTTCTCGCCGACGCGCGCCCCTCGGTGGTGGTGACCACGAGCCGGGCCGGCGAGGAGGTGCGGGGCTTCCTCGGCACCGGCGGCCCGCGGATCGTCGTGGCCGACGAGGTGCCCGACGGTGCGGACCAAGGCCGACGGCCGGTCGCCGCCGACCCCGGGGCACCCGCCTACCTCCAGTACACGTCCGGCTCGACGCGCGCCCCGGCCGGCGTGGAGATCAGCCACGCCAACGTCGTCGCCAACGCCCGCCAGGCCCTGGCCGCCTACCACCTCGGCACCCGCCCGATGACCAGTGTGGGCTGGCTGCCGCTCTACCACGACATGGGGCTGGTGCTCAGCGTCGCGGCCCCGGTGGCACGCGGGGCGCTGTCGGTGCTGATGGACCCGGCGGCGTTCCTGCACGAGCCGGTGCGCTGGCTGCGGCTGCTCGCCGCGCATCCGCACGCCGTGAGCGCCGCGCCCAACTTCGCCTACGACTACTGCGTCGCGACCGTCACCCCCGGTCAGAAGGAGGGGCTGCGGCTGGACCGGGTGACCGCCCTGATCAACGGCAGTGAACCGGTCCGCCCGGGCACCGCCGACCGGTTCCACGCGGCGTTCGCGGACCAGGGCCTGGCACCCGGGACGCACTGCCCGTCGTACGGGCTGGCCGAGGCCACGGTGTTCGTGTCCGCCGCCCGGCCGGGTGAGCCGCTCAGCCGGTTCGCGCTCGACCGCGACGCCCTGGCGGCCGGAAAGGCCCTGCCGGCCCGGCCCGACGATCCCCGGGCGGTGCTGCTGGCGGGCTGCGGCACGCCGGCGGGCCAGCGGGTGCGGGTCGCCGACCCGGTGACGCGGGTGGCTCTGGCGGAGGGCGAGGTCGGGGAGATCTGGGTGCAGGGGCCCAACGTGGGCCGCGGCTACTGGAACCGGGACTCGGAGGACGTCTTCGGCGCGGAGTTCGCGGACGCCGCCGCCGGTCCGGGGCGCTGGCTGCGCACGGGTGATCTGGGCACCGTGCTGGAGGGGCAGCTGGTCGTCACGGGACGGCTGAAGGACCTGATCATCGTCGACGGGCGCAACCACTATCCGCAGGACGTCGAGGCGTCCGCCCAGGAGGCGCACGCGGCGGTGCGCCGGGACCGGCTCGCCGCCTTCGCCGTGCCGGGTGGTGCCGGTGGGGAGTGCGCGGTCGTCGTGGCGGAGCATGCGCGCAGCGCGCACCTCGCAGAGCTGGACGTGGCGGCCGTGGTGCGTGCCGTGCGCGGGGCCGTGTCCGCCCGGCACGGGCTGCGGCTGGCCGATGTCGTCCTGGTGCCGCCGGGTACCGTGCCGCGCACGTCCAGCGGCAAGGTGTCACGGGCGCTGACCCGGGCCCGGTATCTGGAGGGTGCCTACGGCGGGCGGGCCCGGGCGGGTGCCGCCGTATGAGGTCCGCGGACGAGGCCGCGCTGCGCCGTCTGATGGCCGAGCGAGTGGCCGCCTGGAACGGGACTTCCCCCGACGACGTCCCGATGGACCGGCCGCTCGCGGACCTCGGCATGGCTTCCCGGGACGCCGTCGCCCTGGCCGGCGAACTGTCCCGCGCCACCGGCCGGGAGCTGGCGACGACGCTGCTGTGGGAGGCGCCCACCGGGGAGGCCCTGGTGGCGCGGCTGTGCGGCACGGGGGCTCGGGTGGCCGAGGCCCGGCGTCCCGAGGCGCGGGGTGAGACGGCCGAGCCGGTCGCCGTCGTCGGGGTCGGCTGCCGCCTTCCCGGCGGTGTGCACGGCCCGGAGGACTACTGGCGGCTGCTCCACGACGGCGTCGACGCGATCCGGCGCGTCCCGGAGGACCGCTGGCGCGACTTCACCGCGTTCCCGCCCGCCGACGCCCCGGTGTACGGCGGCTATCTGGACGACATCGCCGGGTTCGACGCGGAGTTCTTCCGCATCACGCCGCGCGAGGCCGCGGTGATGGACCCCCAGCAGCGGATCCTGCTGGAGGTCGTCCACGAGGCGCTCGGCCATGCCGCCGTGCCGGCCAGGTCCCTGGCGGGCACGGCCACCGGCGTGTTCGTCGGCATCTCCGCACCGGAGTACGGGCAGTTGACGGGCGCCGACCCGGCCACCGTCGACCCCTGGGCGCCGGCCGGGGGCGCGCTCGGCGTCGCCGCCGGACGACTCGCGTACGTCCTGGACACCCGGGGACCGAGCGTGGCCGTCGACACGGCCTGCTCCTCCTCGCTGGTCGCCGTGCACCAGGCCTGCGTCAGTCTGCGCACCGGCGAGAGCGACACGGCCATCGCGGCGGGGGTCAATCTGCTGCTGTCGCCTGCCGTCACGGTCGCCTTCCACCGGGCGGGCGCCCTGGCACCGGACGGGCGCTGCAAGCCGTTCTCGGCGGCGGCCGACGGCATCGGGCGCGGCGAGGGCTGCGCGGCGGTGATCCTGAAGCGGCTGTCCGACGCCGAGCGGGACGGCGACCGGGTGCTGGCCGTCATCCGCGCCACCGCTGTCAACTCCGACGGCCGCTCCAACGGCCTGATGGCGCCCAACCCGGCCGCTCAACTGGCGCTGCTGGAAAGGGCGTACGCGCAGGCCGGGCTCGCCCCGGAGCACGTCGACCATGTCGAGGCGCACGGCACGGGCACCCCACTGGGCGACCCGATCGAGGCGGGGGCGCTCGGCGCTGTGCTCGGCGCGGGCCGTGACCCCGACCAGCCGCTGCTGCTGGGGTCCGCCAAGGGCAACCTCGGTCATCTGGAGTCCGCGGCGGGTGTCGCGGGCCTGGTGAAGACGGTGCTGGCGCTGCACCACGACACCGTCCCGCCGTCACTGCACTGTGAACGGGGCAGTTCCCTCACCGATCCCCGGCTGCGGGTGGTGACCGAGCCCGAGCCCTGGCCGCGCTACGGCGGCACGGCCGTCGGGGGTGTCTCCGGGTTCGGCTTCGGCGGCACCAACGCCCATGTGGTGCTGGAGGAGGCAGCGTCCGAGGCGCCACCGGCCGACGAACCGGCCGCCCGGCTGTATGTCCTGTCCGACCTCGGCTCCGAGCGCCTGCGCGACACGGCCGGCCGGCTCGCGCAACGGCTGCGCGACAGCCCCGTACGCCCCGCCGACGTGGCCCGGACCCTGGCCGGGCGTACCGGGCGAGGTCCTGTGCGGGCCGCGGTGGTCGCCCGCGACCGGGCCGAACTGGGCGACGGGCTCGACGCGTTGGCGTCCGGGCGAGCGGACCCTCGGGTGACGACCGGGGACCGCGATCGCGTGGGGCGCGGGCCGGTGTGGGTCTTCTCCGGATACGGCGGTCAGTGGCCCGGTATGGGGCGCCGGCTGCTGGCGGAGGAACCCGCGTTCGCCGCCGCCGTCGAGAAGCTCGACCCGCAGCTCGCACCCGAGTGCGGCCTTTCGCTGTACGACCAGCTGTCCTCGGGAGAGGGACTCGACCGTCTTGAGATCGCGCAACCGGTGCTGTTCGGGCTCCAGCTGGCCCTAGCGGAGCTCTGGCGCTCCCACGGTGTCGAGCCCGCCGGTGTGATCGGCCACTCCATGGGCGAGGTGGCGGCGGCCGTGTGCGCGGGCGCGCTGGACGTGGCGGACGGGGCACGTGTCATCGCCGTACGGGCCCGGCTGCTGAGCGGCCTGCGAGGCGGTGCGATGGCCGTCGTGGACCTGGACGACGCCGAACTGGTCCGGCTGGGGCAGGACTTCCCGGATGTGCACGTGGCCGTGCACTCCTCTCCCCGGCAGAAGGTCGTCACGGGTGAGGAGGCCCCGGTGGCCGCTCTCGTGCGCCGACTGGAGGGGGAGGGCCGGGCGGCGAGGCTCCTGCGGGTGGTCGGCGCCGGGCACTCGCCGCAGGTGGACGGGCTGGTACCGGAGCTGAGGGACGCGCTGTCCGGCATCCGGGGGCGGCGGCCGCGCGTCCCGGTGCACTCCACGGTCCTCGACGACCCGCGCGGCGACTGCCTCTTCGACGCCGCGCACTGGGCGGCCAATCTGCGCAGGCCCGTGCGGCTGGACCGGGCGCTGGCCTCGGCCGCCGCCGTCGGCCACACGGCGTTCGTCGAGATCTCCCCCCACCCCGTGCTGACGGGCGCCGTCGTCGACACCGTGCCCGGCGCCCTCGCCCTGGCCACGCTGCGCCGGGACGCCGACGGGGCGGAGGCGTTCGCCGGGCAACTGGGCGCCCTGTACGCGGCGGGACAGCGCCTGCCCGTGCCGCCCGGGCGGGTCATCGACCTGCCGCTGCCCCGGTGGCGGCACGTACGGCACTGGTGGACGGACGGCCCCTCCGCTCGCCCGGAGCCGATGCCGGAGGAACCTCCTGCCCCTGTGAGCGGGCCCTCCTCGGTGCTGCACCGCCTGACCCACCACATCGCCGCCGTCACCGGCCACTCCCCCGCCCGTCTCGCCCCGGGCACCGCGTGGGCCGACCTGGGCCTGGACTCGCTGATGGCGGTCCGGGTGCGCACGGCGGTGGAGCGGGAGTTCGGCGTCGAACTGCCCCTGCGCGAGCTGTTCGCCGCCGTCACCGTCGAGGACGCCGCCACCCGCATCGAGCATGCCCTGCCCCGGGAAGACACCCCGGTGCGGCCCCTGCGCGCGACCGGCTCGCGGCCCCCGCTGTTCCTCGTCCACGCCGCCGGAGGCCCGGTGAGCGTCTACCGCACACTGTCCGAACTCCTCGGCGACGACCAGCCGGTGTACGGGCTGGAGCGGATCGAGGAGGCCGGGACCGTGCCCGAGAAGGCGCGACGCTACGCCGAGGCCATCGACGCCGTCCGCCCCGACGGCCCGTTGCTGCTGGGCGGTTGGTCCTTCGGCGGCTTCGTCGCCCAGGAGACCGCCCGGCAACTGACCGCCGCCGGGCGGGAGGTACGGCTGGTGGTGCTCATCGACTCCGTACGGCCCCTCCCCCGCCCCGCGTCGCAGCGGCCTGAGCGGATCCGGGCGCACTTCGAGGGTTTCGCCCGCCATGTCACCGACACCTACGGGGTGCGGCTGGAGTTGCCGTACGACGAGCTCGTGGCGATGGACGACGACACGGCCCGTATCGACGCCGTGCTGCACGCCCTGCGTGAGGCCGCCGACGTGCCGCCCGCGGCGCTGGAACACCAGCGGTCCTCCTATCTGGACATGGGCATCGGCGAGTCGCACCGCCCAGGACGCCACGACGGTCCGGTGGTCCTCTACCGCGCCACCGAACCCGCGCCGCACACCGTGCGCGACCCCGCCTACGAGCGGGACGATGCGGCGCTGGGCTGGGACGAGGTGTGCCCACGGCTGCGGGTGGTGCCGGTGCCCGGCCACCATCTGTCGCTGCTCGATCCGCCGCACGTCGGCGAGATCGCCGCCCACCTGAGCCGGACCCTCGCCGAGCCGCCCACCTGAGCCGGACCCCCGCCGAGCCGGACCCCCCGACATGGAACCCGAGGAGCCGTCATGTCCCATGTGCCGCCGCAGCAGCCCGCCGCCGGAGTGTCCCGGCGCACCGTCGCCAGAGCGACGGCCGCCGCCGGTCTCGCCGCCCTGCTCGGGGCCGCCGCCGGCACGAGCCCGGCAAGGGCGGCCACCCGGCTCGGCCCGCGCACGCTGGACGTGTCCGTGCCGTCGGCCGCGCTCGGCCGCAGCGCGCCGGTCCGGCTGATCCTGCCGTCGGACTTCGGGACGCACCCGGACAAGACGTACCCGGTGCTGTACCTGCTGCACGGCGCGCACGACGACTACACCTCCTGGACCCGGGAGACGGACATCGAGGCATTCACCGCCGGCCGTGACCTCATCGTGGCGATGCCGGACGCCGGACCCACCGGCATCCCGAGCGCCTGGCGGGGCGGCCCCGACTACGAGACGTTCCAGCTGAAGGAGGTGCCGGCGCTGCTCGCCCGGGACTACCGGGCCTCCGGCACCCGGGCGATCGCCGGGGTGTCCACCGGCGGCTACGGGGCCATGGCCCACGCGGCCCGCCACCCCGGGGCGTTCACCGCGGCGGCCTCCTACAGCGGCGTCCTCGACACCACCGCCCCCGGTGTTCCCGCCATCGTGAACGCGATCGTGGCCCGCGAGAACCTGCCGGCCGCGTCCCTCTGGGGACATCCGGTGTTCAACCTTCTGACCTGGCGGGACTTCAACCCGCGCGCCCGCGCCGGTGGGCTGCGCGGCACTGCCCTGTACGTGTCACAGGGCAGCGGGGTGGGCGGCGGCGGTGATCCACTGCCCGGGATCCTGGAGAGCGCCCTGTGGCCCTCGGCCCAGGGCTTCGCCCGCACGCTGGCCCTGCTGGGAATCCCCGCCACCACCCACTTCTACGGGGGCGGAGGGCACGACTGGGCGCACTGGAAGCCGGAGTTCACCGCCTCGTGGCCGGTCCTCGCCCGTGCGCTGGGGGTGCCCGAGTGACGGAGGCGCCGTCGGGGCACGGAACGGAACGCAGGGGTCGTCCGTCCCACACAGGACTCCCCACGCGTCCCCCAGGCGACGGCCCGCGGGTGAGCCGCTTCCGGTCGAAAGGAGTGTCCGTGATGGCTGTGCCCACCCCGCACGGCGTGCCGGACCGCCCCGCCGCGCCGCAGTTCCCCCCTGAGCTGGCCAAGGTGCTGCGCGCCGATCTGGCGGCCGTCGCCGACGAGGTGGAGGAGGAGGTCCGCCGCCAGGTCCCCGAGTACGCCCGGCCCGCCGACGGCACCTACCGCGAGAACCTGCGGTCCGGGGTGGTGCAGGCGCTGACCCTGTTCGTCGACCACATCGCCGACCCGCGCGACGACGGCGGCGCGATCTCGGCGACGTACTACGAACTCGGGCGCGGCGAGGCCCTGGAGGGCCGCAGCCTGGACGCGCTGCAGTCCGCGCTGCGGGTCGGCGGGATGTGCGCCTGGCGGCAGATGGGCCGTACGGCGGAGGAACTGGGGCTGGACTCCACGGTGGTGGCCGGGCTCGGGGAGCTGGCGTTCCGGACCGTGCACGAGGTCGCCCAGGCGGCCGCTTCCGGGTACGCCGAGGCCCGGCTGCGCAGCTCCGACGAACTGGAGCGGCGCCGCAAACGCCTGCTGGACCTGCTCCTGGAGGACGGGCCGGTGGCCCCGGCGGCCGTGCAGGACCTGGCGCACGGCGCGCGCTGGCCGGTGCCGCGGACGGTCGCCGTGGTGGCGCTCGCGGCGGCGCCGGACCGGCGGGAGGAGGAGCGGCCGCTGGCGGCGGCGGGCGCGCTGGTGGACATGGGGTCCCGCCCGCCGCGCATGCTGGTGCCCGACCCGGACGGCTCCGGTGGCATCACAGGCCGGGCGTTCACGCTCGCGCTGCGCGGCCGGCCCGCCGCGATCGGCCCGACGGTCGCGGTCGCCGAAGCCGCGCAGTCACTGCGCCTCGCCACCCGGGCGCTCGGTCTGATGGGGCGTGGAGTCCTGCCCCGCCAGGGCGTGGTGCGCTGCGACGAGCACTTGGCGACGCTGCTGCTGTACGGGGACGAGCCGCTGCTGGAGCGCCTGAAGGACCAGGCCCTGGCGCCCCTTGACACGGTCTCGGCGGGGCAGCGCGACCGGCTCGCCGAGACACTGCTGGCCTGGCTGCTCAGCGGCAGCAATGTGCCGGATGTCGCCGTGCGGCTGCACATCCACCCGCAGACGGTCCGCTACCGCCTGCGCCAGCTGGAGAAGCTGTTCGGCGACGCCCTGCACGACCCGGCGACCCGCCTCGACCTCATGCTCGCGTTGCGCGCGGAATCACTGCACACACCGCAGAACTGACTTCCGGAGCTTACGCATACGGCGACAAAAACCCGCCGGGTTTCCATAATCCCGTCCATAACAGCAGGCGGGAGAAAGCCCATACGTTCGGGGCGTCCTTTTTCGCAGGCGCTGAACGCGCCTTTCCACGCGGAGGATCCCCCATGCGTATCCGTATGTGCCTCGCGGCGCTCTGTCTGGCCGGCGGGGCCGGGCTCACCGGTCTCCCGGCTCCCCCGGCCCTGGCCGCGGCCTGCTCGGACGTGGAGGTCGTCGCGGCCCGCGGCACCTTCGAGCCGGGCACGCTCGGCTTCATCGTCGGCGACCCGGTGTATTCCGCCCTGCGCAAGACGGCGGCGGGCAAGAATCTGTCCAGCTACAAGGTGAATTATCCCGCCGACCTCTCCCCCACGTCCGCGGCCCAGGGAAATCTGGATCTGGTGAACCATGTGAAGAGCCAGGCAGCCGCCTGCCCGAATCAGAAGTTCGTTCTCGTCGGCTATTCGCAGGGCGCGAACGTCGTCGACAACTCGATCGGCATCAGCAGCGCCGGTGCGGTGGTCGGCAGCCCGATCGTGGCCACCCTGCCCGCCGCGGTCGAGCCGAAGGTCGCCGCGGTGCTGCTGTTCGGCAACCCGATCCGGGCGCTCGGCAAGAGCGTCACCGGCGCCTACCAGAGCCGCACCCTCGACCTGTGCGCCGAGGGCGATCCCGTGTGCGAGAACGGCGGGGGTGACGTCGGGGCGCACCTGAGCTACCGGGACGACGCCGAGGAGGCGGCCGCGTTCGCGGCGGGCCGGCTCTGATCCCGCCCGGCACGCAGGGGCCCGGGAGGACTCCCTCCCGGGCTCCGGCCGGCCGTCGTTCTGCGCGAGCGCGGCGTCCGCGACCAGCTGGGCCGGGACGTACTGCTCGGTGAAGTCCAGCGGCCGCTCGGCAAGACGCCGTGCGGCCGGTCCGGGATGGCCTTGTACTGATGACGACTCAGCTTCCCGGTGGCGGGTTGTCACCGGCGCACAGCACGCCCGTTCTCCGGCGCCCGAGGGGGTTCCGTACCGCTTCTGGACGTCACCGAGCTGCGGTCCGGCCGTTTCGGGAGCATGGTGGGGCTATGGACGGTCAACCCCCTGTGGTCGTGCAGCCGCCCGCGACGGACGGCGGACGGCTGGTGACCATCCGCGGCGAGCGTATGGGCGTCGCCTACAGCCTCTTCGACGTGCTGGACCTGTTGCACCGCGAGGGCCTGCCCACGGCCGACACGGCCGTCGACGACACCGAGCTGATCGAGTGGCAGGGCGGCGGCCCGTACGACTGGAACAGCGGGGCGTCCGACGAGGCGTGAGCCCGCGAGGTGGTTGGCGACACCACCGCGAGCCGTTGTCAGTGCCTGACGATACGCTGCGCGAAAACTACTCTTTGCCCCCGTCTGGGAGGTTTTCATGGCCACGCGCCTCAATCCGTACCTCAATTTCAACGGCGACGCCCGGCAGGCGATGGAGTTCTACAAGGAGGTCTTCGGCGGCACGCTGGACCTCAACAGCTTCGGAGACCTCGGGCAGCCGGACGCCCCGAACGCCGACAAGATCATGCACGGCATGCTGGAGACCCCCAGCGGCTTCACCCTGATGGGCGCCGACAACCCGCCGGGCATGGAGTCCGAGCAGGGTGGCTCCTACTCCGTGAGCCTGAGCGGCGACGACGACGCCGAGCTGCGGGGCTACTGGGAGAAGCTCTCCGCGGGCGGCTCGGTGGCGGTGCCGCTGGAGAAGCAGATGTGGGGCGACGTGTTCGGCATGTGCACCGACCGCTTCGGCGTCCCCTGGATGGTCAACATCAGCACACAGAGCTGAACAGCGAGGCCCGACGGTCCCGGACCGTCCGCCGAGGGGCCGCCCGTGCACACCACTCTCCACCGGTGCGCACGGGCGGCCCCCTGTCGTGACGCCACGCCTTTGTTGGTACGTCCTGACAAACCTGTTGACATCCCCTCGGGGCCGCCGCATAGTACCTGCCACTAGAGCGCGCTAGTGGCGCGCTCCAGTCGCTCGTACACGGGGTCCGCACCCAGGACCGCCGCACCACCCATGACCGCCGCCGCCCCGGGCGCCCACCCACCGCCCGCCTCCCGGACCGGGCGCGGCCCCCTCGTCCCAGCACAGTGAGGTGCATTCCGACATGCGCAGACACCACAGAGCCGCCGCCCTGACCACCGCCGTCACCGTGGGCGCCCTGCTCGCCGCGGGCTGTTCCAGCGGCTCCGGCGGGAAGAAGTCCGAGGCCGGCGGCACCGACGCCGCCGCGGGCAAGGCCACCACCCCGCGAATGACCGTCGCCCTGATCACCCACGCGGCACCGGGTGACACCTTCTGGGACCTGATCCGCAAGGGCGCCCAGGCCGCCGCGGCGAAGGACAACATCAAGCTCGTCTACTCCAGTGACCCCGTCGCCGGGAACCAGGCCAACCTCGTGCAGAACGCCATCGACCAGAAGGTCGACGGCATCGCCCTCACCGCCGCCAAGCCCGACGCCATGAAGGGCGTCGTGGCGAAGGCCAAGGCGGCCGGCATACCCGTGGTCGGCTTCAACTCCGGCCTGGACAACTGGAAGGAGCTCGGCATGCTCGAGTACTTCGGCCAGGACGAGAACATCGCGGGGCAGGCGTTCGGCGAGCGCCTCAACCAGCAGGGCGCCGAGCACGCCGTCTGCGTCATCCAGGAGCAGGGCCAGGTCGCCCTGGAGGCCCGCTGCGCCGGACTGAAGAAGGGCTTCAAGGGCACGACGGAGAACCTGTACGTCAACGGCGCGGACAAGCCCTCGGTGAACTCGACGCTGACCGCCAAGCTCCAGAAGGACTCCTCCATCGACCAGGTGGTCACGCTCGGCGCGCCGATCGCCCTGACCGCCGTGCAGTCGGTGAAGGACTCCGGCAGCAAGGCGAAGGTCGCCACGTTCGACCTCAACAAGGAGCTCGTCGACGCCGTGCGGGGCGGCAGCGTCGAGTTCGCCGTCGACCAGCAGCCCTACCTTCAGGGCTACCTGGCCGTGGACGCGCTGTGGCTGTACAAGACCAACGGCAACGTCAGCGGCGGCGGCACCGCGCCCGTACTCACCGGACCGGCGTTCGTCACGAAGGAGAACGTCGACAGCGTCGCCGCGTTCGCCGCGAAGGGCACGCGCTGACGCGACCGGGCGGCACGGGCACCCACATCGAGCCCTGTACCGGCTCCCGCGGGACCCGCCCCCTCGTCAGGCCGGCCCCAGGCTCCTACGGGACCCGCCCCCTCGTCAGGCCGGTCACGGCTCCCGCGGGACCGGGCCGCTCGTCCCCCGCACCACGAGCTTGGGGTCCAGGACCGCCTCCCGCGGCTCCGGTTCCCCCTTCTCCAGCCGCTCGACGGCGAAGCGGACGGCGTGCTCGGCCATCAGGGCGGCGTCCTGGCGGACGGTGGTGAGACCGATCGGCATCAGGTGGGAGAGGTGGCTGTCGTCGTAGCCGACGACGGACAGGTCGCGCGGGACCTCCACGCCCGCCCGGGTCAGGGCCATCAACAGGCCCATCGCGCAGCGGTCGTTGCCGGCGAGGACCGCCGTCGGCAACGGCTGCCCGCCGTCCCGTTCGGCCAGCAGCAGGCGGCCGGTCTCGATACCGGACTCCTCGGTGTGGCGGCCGGGGATCACCCGTGCCTCGGTCTCCAGGCCGTGGCGGCGCATCGCGGCCCGGTAGGCACGCCGCCGCTCGGCCGAGCCGGGGCCGCGTCCGCCGTCGATGTGCACGATGCGGCGATGGCCCAGTTCCACGAGGTGGTCCATGGCCTGCCGGACGCCCTTGCCCTCGGCCGTGTGCACGAAGTCCACCCGGGCCCGGGGCACCCGGCGGCTGACCGAGACGGCGACCGTGCGCTGTCCGAGTTCGTCCAGGTAGGCGGACTCGGCGTCCGGGCCGAGCAGGATCACCGCCTCGCAGCGGTGGCTGAGCAGCGCCTCGACCGCCTTGGCCTCGCTGCGGCCCCCGGTCGCGCCGGAGAGCAGCACGTCGTAGCCGAGCCGTTCCGCCTCGGGGTAGATGCCGGTGATGAGGTCGGTGTGGAAGGTCTGCTGCACGGTGAACATGACACCGAGCGTGCGGCTGCGGCCGCGGGCCAGCAGGCGGGCCGCGCTGTCGGGCCGGTAGCCGATCTCGTCGGCCACGCGCAGGACCCGCTCCCGGGTCTCCCGGCCGGCTCCGGCCTGGTTGCGGAAGACGATCGAGACGAGCGCACGGGAGACGCCCGCCTTCTCGGCGACGTCCGCCATCGTGGGGCGCTGCCTGCCCGAAGCATCCACTTGTGAACCCACCCTCCGACGCCGCACACCTTACGGGGTGTCCCGGACCGGACCTCGCGCCAGGATCCTGCGAACTCCCGGCGTCCGGCTATTGACATGACATTTGGACAGGGGTCATCGTACTCGAACTAGAGCGCGCTAGTAGAGCGCGACAGCGCAGACTCGGCCGGCCGCGGCCTGTCGGGTACCCGGCGCCCGAACGTCGACAGGTAAGGAGCACCATGGAGGTAAGGGACGGTGCGACACCGGCCGCCACGACCGGGACGGATGCCGCCCCGGCGGCGGTCTCCCGGCGGCTGCGGATCATCACGGTCATCGCCACGTTCGGGGGTCTGCTCTTCGGCTACGACACGGGTGTCATCAACGGCGCGCTGCCCTACATGACCGAGGACCTCGGCCTGACCCCGGTCACCGAGGGCATGGTCACCAGCTCGCTGCTGCTGGGTGCCGCGCTGGGCGCGGTGACCGGCGGCCGGCTGTCGGACGCGCGCGGCAGGCGGCGCGCCATCCTGCTGCTGGCCGTGCTGTTCTTCATCGGTGCCCTGGGCTGCACGCTCGCCCCGACGACCGCCGTGATGATCGTGGCGCGGTTCGTGCTCGGTCTCGCGGTCGGCGGTGCCTCGGTGACCGTGCCGTTGTACCTCGCGGAGGTGTCGCCCGCCGAGCGGCGCGGCGCCCTCGTCACCCGCAACGAGCTGATGATCGTCAGCGGTCAGCTGCTGGCCTTCACCTTCAACGCGATCATCGCTCGGCTCGGCGGCGAGTCCGGCGGTGTGTGGCGGTGGATGCTGGTCATCGCGACGCTGCCGGCCGTGGTGCTGTGGTTCGGCATGCTGGTGATGCCCGAGAGCCCGCGCTGGCTGGCCTCGCAGAGCCGATTCGGCGAGGCGCTCGCCGTCCTCGGGCAGGTGCGCTCGCGCGCCCGGGCCGAGGCCGAGCTGAAGGAGGTCTCCGCGCTCGCCGTCAAGGACGAGCAGGCGAGGCTCGGTGGCTGGCAGGACCTCAGGAGCACGCCCTGGGTGCGCAAGCTGATGTTCGTCGGCTTCGGCATCGCGATCGTGCAGCAGATCACCGGCGTGAACACGATCATGTACTACGGCACGCAGATCCTCACCGACGCCGGTTTCGCCGCCGACAGCGCGCTGACGGCGAACATCGCCAACGGCGTGATCTCGGTGCTGGCCACCTTCGTCGGCATCTGGCTCCTGGGCCGGGTACCGCGCCGCCCGATGCTGATGACCGGCCAGGTCGGCACGACACTCGCGCTGTTGCTGATCGGCGTCTTCTCGCTGGTGCTGCCCTCCGGGGACCCCCGGGCCTTCGCGGTGCTCGCGATGACGGTCACCTTCCTCGCCTTCCAGCAGGGCGCGATCTCGCCGGTGACCTGGCTGATGCTGTCGGAGATCTTCCCGATGCGGATGCGCGGCTTCGGCATGGGGGTGGCGGCCGTGGTGCTGTGGCTGACCAACTTCGTGATCGGTCTTGTCTTCCCGTCCCTGGTCTCCGGGATCGGGATCTCCAGCACGTTCTTCCTGTTCGTGGCGGCGGGCGTGCTGTCCCTCGCCTTCGTGCAGCGCTACGTCCCCGAGACCAAGGGCCGCACGCTCGAGACCCTCGAGGCCGAGCTGCGGGCGCGCTTTTCCTGACCATCCTCCTCCTAGGAGTCTCAGCATGACCGTACGAGTAGGCGTCATCGGCGCCGGAATGATCGGCCAGGACCACGTCCGGCGGCTCACCGAGGTCGTCACGGGTGCCGCTGTCACGGCCGTGGCCGACGTGGACGCGGGGCGGGCCGCCGAGGTGGCGGCCAGGGCCGGTGCCACCGCGCTGCCCACGGCCGCGGACCTGGTCGCCTCCCCCGACGTGGACGCCGTCCTCGTCACGTCCTGGGGCCCCACCCACGCCGAGCACGTCCTCGCCGCGATCGCCGCCGGCAAGCCGGTGTTCTGCGAGAAGCCGCTGGCCACGACCGCCGAGGACTGTCTGCGGATCGTCGAGGCCGAGCGGGCGCACGGCCGCCGGCTGGTGCAGGTCGGCTTCATGCGGCGCTTCGACGCCGGTTACCGGCAGATGAAGGAGGTGCTGGCGACCGGTTCCCTGGGTGCTCCGCTGCTCGTGCACTGCGCCCACCGCAACCCGACCGTGCCGGAGTCGTACCACTCCGCCATGGCCGCCCAGGACACGGCCGTGCACGAGATCGACGTGCTGCGCTGGCTGCTCGACGACGAGATCGTCTCCGCCCAGGTGGTCACCCCGCGCGCCACGAGCAGGCGGTTCGCGCACCTGAAGGACCCTCAGATCATGATCTTCGAGACGGTCTCGGGCGTCCGGATCGACGTGGAGGTCTTCGTCAACTGCCAGTACGGCTACGACATCCAGTGCGAGGTCGTCGGCGAGGACGGCCTGGTCCGGCTGCCCGACCCGGCGACCGTCGGCATCCGCACCGCGGCCCGGCACGGCACGGAGGTGCCGCAGGACTGGAAGGACCGGTTCGCGCAGGCCTTCGACACCGAGTTCCGCGAATGGGTGGCCTGCGTCGCGGACGGCAGCGAGCCCACCGGCCCGTCCTCCTGGGACGGCTACGCCGCCACCGTCATCACCGATGCCGCCGTCCGCTCCCTGGAGTCGGGCGGCGAGACCGTCACCACCGACATGAAGCCCCGGCCCGCGTTCTACGGAGGAACCGCGTGAAGATCGCCCTCGACCCGTACATGTTCCGCGCCCTGCCCATCGACGAGATGGTGCGCACGGTCGCCGAACTGGGCTATGAGTACATCGAGTTGTCGCCGCGCGACGACTTCATGCCGTTCTTCCTGCATCCGCGGGCGGACGCCACGCGGGTGGCGGAGCTGAAGAACGCGTTGCGCACGCACGGGGTCCGGCTGTCCTCCGTGCTCCCGCTGTACAAGTGGTCTTCCCCCGACGAGACCGAGCGGCAGGCCGCCGTCCGCTACTGGAAGCGGATGATCGAGATCACCGCCGACCTCGAATGCCCGCTGATGAACTCGGAGTTCAACGGCCGCCCCGAGCGCGCCGCCGAGAGCGAGGCGGCGTTCTGGCGCTCGCTGGAGGAGCTGCTGCCGGTCTTCGAGCGCGAGGGCATCGCCCTGAACCTGGAGGCCCACCCGGACGACTTCTGCGAGGAGAACGCCCCGGCCGTCGATCTCGTCCGCGCGATCGACAAGCCGTGGGTGAACTACCTGTACTGCGCGCCGCACACGTTCCACCTCTCGGGCCCCTCGGAGACCGGCGCGGACATCGCGCGGATGATGCGCTACGCCGGCGACAAGCTCCAGCACGTGCACATCGCGGACTCCTTCAACCACAAGGGTTCCAGCGGTCTGCGCTACATCCTCAACCCGCCGGGCACCCCGGCCCGGATCCACCAGCACCTCGACATCGGCCAGGGCGAGGTCGACTGGGACGCGTTCTTCGGCACCCTGCGCGAGCTGGGCTTCGACGGGGTCGCCACGGCGTGTGTCTTCGCCTGGGAGGAGCGGGCCCGGGAGTCGTCGGCGTTCATGCTGGACCGCATCCGCAAGGAACTGGCCTCCTGAGACCGTCGCCCGGCGGGTGTGGCACGCTCGTCGTTCCGACAGCGTGGAGAGGCGGCGGCATGCGCATAGGACTGCTCGGTACCGGACCCTGGGCGCAGCTGGCCCACGCACCCGCGTTGAGCGGGCACGAGGAGCTGGACTTCGCGGGCGTGTGGGGCCGTCGCCCGGAAGCCGCCAAGGAGCTGGCGGAGCGGCACGGTGTCCGCGCCTACGACGACGTCGACGAGCTGTTCGCCGACGTGGACGCGGTCGCGGTGGCGCTGCCGCCCGAGGTGCAGGCCGCACTCGCCGTCCGGGCGGCGCGGGCCGGGTGCCATCTGCTGCTCGACAAGCCGCTCGCGCCGACGCCCGCCGAGGGGCGGGCCGTGGTCGAGGCCGCCGCGGCGGCCGGGGTCGCCTCGGTCGTGTTCTTCACGGCCCGCTTCCAGCCCGAACCGGCGGCGTGGATCGCCGAGCAGGCGGCGGTGCCGGGCTGGTTCACGGGCCGGGCGGAATGGCTCGGGGCGGTCTTCACCAGCGAGAGCCCCTTCGCGACGCCGTGGCGGCGGGAGAAGGGCGCCCTGTGGGACGTCGGCCCGCACGCCCTGTCCGTGCTGCTGCCGGTCCTCGGCGACGTGCGTCGCGTGACGGCGGCGGCGTACGGCCCCGGCGACACGGCGCATGTCGTCCTCGACCACGCCGGTGGCGCGTCGAGCAGCCTCACCCTGAGCCTGACGGCACCGCCCGCCGCGGCCGGTGCGGCCGTTCAGCTTCGGGGAGAGGCCGGGGTCGCGGCGCTGCCGGACAGCTCCGAGGGGGCGGTGCCCGCGTTGCGGCGGGCGGCGAACGCGCTGCTCGCCGCCGCCCGCACCGGCCGCCCGCACGCCTGTGACGCGGCGTTCGGCCTGAGGGTGACGGAGATCCTCACGGCGGCCCAGGAGTTGCTGAACGACTGAGCGCGACGCGACGGCCCCGGCCCGCGTGGTCCCGTTCGGCCGGGGCGCGTTCGCACGCGGTCCGGTTCCTACACCGCCGGAGGGACGAAGTTGATCCGTTCCTTCACCACCGGGTAGCCGGCCTTGGCGAAGTTCGCCGCCATGGGGACGTTGCCCCGGTCGGTGGCCGCGGCGATGAACTCGGCCCCCTGCTCGACGAGGAAGTGGGTGCACTCGGCGAGGAGGTCGTAGGCGTAGCCGTGTCCGCGGTGCTCCGGCAGGACGCCGATGAAGCCGATGCAGGGGCCGGACGGGTTGTGGGCCGGGATGTGGATGCCGGCCAGGTCGCCCTGCGCCGTGTACGCGAGCTGCCACCACTCGCGCGGTGACGGGCACCAGTGGAAGAAGTCGAGTTCTTCTTGGGCCGCCTGGTCGATCCCGCCCTGCTCGATGGCCTTGAGCGCGTGGGCGTCCAGGGTGGCGGAGTGGATGCGGCGCAGCGCGTCGAAGAACACGGCGTCGTCGTCTTCGGCGCGGAATTCCATGCGCCCGGGCCGCTCGGGCCGGGCGTGCTCGGGGGTCCAGCGGTACTGGAGGCGTTCGACGAGGAGGTCGTAGCCGGCCTTGCGGGCGGCGGTGGCCACGGTGTCGGCGGCGCCGCGCAGCGCAGGGTCGTCGCGCCAGCCGGTGGGCAGGTTCAGCTCCAGCTCGACCTGCCAGGGTGCGGAGCGCAGGAGCGCGGCGCCCGCCTCCTCCTCGCCCTCGGCGACGTCGAACCAGTTGATGTTGACGGGTTCGGTGTCGTCGGGGCCGCCCCACCAGGCGCCGCGGGCGACGACCCGGCCGTCGCGCAGGGCCACCCGCTTCCACTCGGGGCGGTGCCGGGTCGTGCGGTGGCCCGCACGGGCGCCCAGCGGGTCGGGCAGGGTGTCGAAGAGTCCGGCGTCGCTCGGGTCGAGCGCGCGGATGACCACATCGGTCATGGGATGTCCTTCCGGGACGCGTGGTGCTCGGAGCGCTCCCGGTGGGTCAGTTGCGGCACGCCGGGACATCGGGGAGGGAGCGCGAGATCGGTGTGAACAGCACGGCTCTGCCCTCCTTCCGCTGGTCTCGGGGCGTGGCGCGCCACACGCTAGCGATCTTCCGACGGACCGTCCACCGGTTTTCGCGCGGCTCCCACCCGGGCATGCGGCGGACGCCGACGGGGCTCTCAGCGACGTCCGAACAGCCCGCCGCGGTGGGGGCCCGGCGTGCGGCGGACGAGCGGGCGTAGCAGCGTGGTGGTGTGAGCAGTGTGCGCGGCCTCCCGGCGCGCCGGGACCCGTACCGGCGGGGCTGGCTGCGGGGCGCGGCGCCGCCCCTGTGGGCCCGGGTGCTGCCGTCGGCGCTGCTGGTGGCCGTCTGCCTGGCGGAGCTGATCAGCCCGGAGCCGCTGGACATCGGGTTCCTGCTGGGCGCCATCCCGCCGCTGGCGGTGCTGGCCCACGGCCCGGTGGCGACGGCGGTGCTCGGCGCGCTGGTGGTGGTCGTGCTGACCGTGCCGGTCTTCAGCCTCGACGATCCGGGCAGTACCGATCTGCTGACCGTGTGCTTCGTCTCGGCGCTGAGCGTGCTGCTGTCGTACGTCCGCTCACGGCGGGACGCGCAGCTGGTCACCGAGCGGACCGTCGCGGAGGTCGCGCAGCGGGCCGTCGTGCCGCCGCTGCCGGAGCGGGTCGGGCCGGTGCGGTGTGCGGGGCTGTACCGGGCGGCGCAGCGCGGGACGCTGGTCGGCGGCGACTTCTTCGACGTACGGGCGGGCCCCTACGGCGTGCGGGCGGTGATGGGCGATGTGCAGGGGCACGGGCTGTCGGCCGTGGCCACGGTCGCCTCGCTGCTGGGGGCGTTCCGGGAGGCGGTGCTGGACCAGCCGGATCCGGAGGCGGTGGCGGCCCGGCTCGACCGGAGGCTGGCGGTGGACTCGGCGGACGATCCGCACGCGGAGTTGTTCGCCACGGCGGTGCTGCTCGACTTCTCCGCCGACGCCCGGGTCGTGCGGATCGTGGCGTGCGGGCAGGCCGGGCCGCTGCTGCTGCGGGACGGCAACGCCGTCGAGCTGGACGTCGAGCCGTGTACGCCGCTCGGTCTCGGACTCGCCGAGGCCGTGCCGCCCCGGGTCGTGTCGGTGCCGCTGAGGGCGGGTGACCGGCTCTTCCTGGCCTCCGACGGGGTCACCGAGGCCAGGGACGCGGGCGGGGTGTTCTACCCGCTGGCCGAGCGGCTGCCCGGCCTCGCCGTCGAGGACCCGGTGGCGCTGGCCGAACGGGTGTGGGCCGACCTCGTGCGGCACTGCCCCGACGTGCAGGACGACGTCACGATGCTGGTGCTCGCGCCGCGTCCGGCCGAGGGGCACTGACGACAGCGGCCGGCGGGGGGGGCGGCGGGGGGGGGGGGGGGCCGCCGCGCGCCCCCCCCCCCCCCCGCCGGCGCCGCATCGCGCGCCTGGCGCGTGAACCCGCGCCTCGCCGAGCGCAAGACGCAC
>NZ_JBIBKD010000011.1:0-300417 GCF_042959065.1 Streptomyces sp. NPDC007929
CGCGGCCTGGACCTGTCGCAGATCCACTCCGTGGCCTCGTTCTTCGTCTCCCGCGTGGACACCGAGATCGACAAGCGGATCGACGCGCTGGGCACCGACGAGGCCAAGGCCGCGCGCGGCAAGGCCGGCGTCGCCAACGCCCGGCTGGCCTACCAGGCCTACGAGGAGGTCTTCTCCTCCGACCGCTGGAGCGCCCTGGAGAAGGCGGGCGCCAACAAGCAGCGTCCGCTGTGGGCGTCCACCGGCGTCAAGGACAAGGCCTACAAGCCGACCCTGTACGTCGACGAACTGGTCGCGCCCAACACGGTCAACACCATGCCCGAGGCGACCCTGTTCGCCACGGAGGAGCAGGGCGAGATCCGCGGCAACGCCGTCGCCGGCACCTACGAGCAGGCCCGCGCCGACCTCGACGCGGTCGAGAAGCTCGGGATCAAGTACGACGACGTGGTCCAGCTGCTGGAGGAGGAGGGCGTCGAGAAGTTCGAGGCGTCCTGGACCGACCTGCTGAAGTCGACCGAGGCCGAGCTCAAGCGCCTCGCCCCCTCGGAGGGCTGAACAGGTGTCGAGCAGCAACCCGCTGCGTGACCCCGCGGACCGACGGCTCCCGCGTATCGCGGGGCCGTCGGGCCTGGTCATCTTCGGCGTCACGGGCGACCTGTCCCGTAAGAAGCTCATGCCCGCCGTGTACGACCTCGCCAACCGGGGTCTGCTGCCGCCGGGCTTCTCGCTGGTGGGCTTCGCCCGCCGCGAGTGGGCGCACGAGGACTTCGCTCAGGAGGTCCACGACGCGGTCAAGGAGCACGCCCGCACGCCCTTCCGTGAGGAGGTCTGGCAGCAGCTCATCCAGGGCATGCGCTTCGTGCAGGGCACGTTCGACGACGACGACGCGTTCGAGCGGCTGCGCTCCACGATCGAGGAGCTGGACAAGGCCCAGGGCACGGGCGGCAACTTCGCGTTCTACCTGTCGGTGCCGCCGTCGTCCTTCCCGGTGGTCATCCAGCAGCTGAAGAAGCACCAGCTGGCCGACCAGACGGGCGGCTCCTGGCGGCGCGCGGTGATCGAGAAGCCGTTCGGTCACGACCTCGCCTCGGCGGAGGAGCTCAACAAGGTCGTCCACGAGGTCTTCGCCCCGGACCAGGTCTTCCGCATCGACCACTACCTGGGCAAGGAGACCGTCCAGAACATCCTGGCGCTGCGGTTCGCCAACACGATGTTCGAGCCGATCTGGAACCGGTCCTTCGTGGACCATGTGCAGATCACCATGGCCGAGGACATCGGCATCGGCGGCCGGGCCGGGTACTACGACGGCATCGGCGCCGCCCGGGACGTCATCCAGAACCACCTGCTCCAGCTCATGGCCCTGACGGCCATGGAGGAGCCGGCCTCCTTCGACGCCGACGCGCTGGCCGCCGAGAAGACCAAGGTGCTCGGGGCCGTGCGGCTGCCGCAGGATCTGGGCCGGGACACCGTGCGCGCCCAGTACGCGGCGGGCTGGCAGGGCGGCACCAAGGTGCGCGGCTACCTCGAGGAGGACGGCATCAACGCCTCCTCGAAGACCGACACCTACGCCGCGATCAAGCTGGAGATCGACAACCGCCGCTGGGCGGGTGTCCCCTTCTATCTGCGCACCGGCAAGCGGCTGGGCCGCCGGGTGACGGAGATCGCCGTCGTGTTCCAGCGGGCCCCGCACTCCCCCTTCGACTCCACCGCCACCGAGGAGCTGGGCTCCAACGCGATCGTCATCCGCGTCCAGCCGGACGAGGGCGTCACGGTCCGCTTCGGCTCCAAGGTGCCGGGCACCTCGATGGAGATCCGGGACGTGTCGATGGACTTCGCGTACGGCGAGTCCTTCACGGAGTCCAGCCCGGAGGCGTACGAGCGGCTCATCCTGGACGTTCTCCTCGGCGACTCGAACCTCTTCCCGCGCACCGAGGAGGTCGAGCTGTCCTGGGAGATCCTCGACCCGATCGAGCAGTACTGGGACAAGCACGGCAAGCCCGCCCAGTACCAGGCCGGTACCTGGGGGCCCGTCGAGGCGGACGAAATGCTCGAGCGACACGGACGGAGCTGGCGCCGGCCATGAAGATAGACCTCACGGACACCACGGCCAGCAAGGTCAACAAGGCCCTGGTCCAGGGCCGCCGGGCGATCGGCACCCCGGCGGTCGGCATGGTGCTCACGCTGGTCGTCGTGACGGACGAGGAGAACGCCTACGACGCGCTGAAGGCCGCGAGCGACGCCGCGCACGAGCACCCCTCGCGCACGCTCGTGGTCATCAAGCGGGTCTCCCGTTCGCCCCGCGACCGTACGCAGTCCCGGCTGGACGCGGAGGTACGGGTCGGCGCGGACGCGGGCACCGGCGAGACGGTCGTGCTCCGGCTGTACGGCGAGGTCGCGGACCACGCGCAGTCGGTGGTGCTGCCGCTGCTGCTGCCGGACGCGCCGGTGGTGGTGTGGTGGCCGGTGAACGCGCCGCTCGACCCGGCGAAGGACCCCCTGGGTGCCCTCGCGCAGCGCCGCGTCACCGACACGTACGCCTCGGAGCAGCCGGTGCGGGACCTGGCCACCCGGTCGAGGGCCTACACGCCCGGCGACACGGACCTGTCCTGGACCCGCATCACGCCCTGGCGTTCCATGCTGGCGGCAGCCCTCGACCAGGTGGCCTGCGAGGTGCGGGCCGTGGAGGTGGAGGGCGAGGAGTTCAACCCGAGCTGTGAGCTGCTGGCGATGTGGCTCGCGGACCGGCTGGACGTGCCCGTGAAGCGGTCGCTGTCCAGCGGGCCCGGTCTGACGGCGGTCCGGATGGACACCAACTGCGGCCCGATCGAGCTGGACCGCGCCGACGGCTCCCTGGCGACGCTGTCCATCGAGGGCCAGCCGGACCGGGCGGTGGCGCTCAAGCGCCGGGAGACCTCCGAGCTGATGGCGGAGGAGCTGCGGCGCCTGGACCCGGACGACACCTACGCGTCGGCCCTGCGGTACGGGGTGGACCGGCTGAAGTCCGCGTCGGCGGTGCCGGCGGTGCCCAAAAGTGAGGGGCGAGCAGGACTCGCCCTCCCCGCTCCCGTTGAAAGGGCTGCGCAAGCACCCGCTGCGGCAGCGGCGGCGCAGGCACCGGTGAGGCGGGAGGCGCCCGAGCTGGAGCCGGTACGGAAGGCGACGACGAAGTGAGTACGGCACCGCAGCTGGTCGTGCACCGCGACAAGGAGCTGATGGCGCAGGCCGCGGCGGCGCGGTTGATCACCAGGATCGTGGACGCGCAGGCCTCCCGGGGCTCGGCGTCCGTGGTCCTGACTGGCGGCCGCAACGGCAACGGCCTGCTGGCCGCGCTGGCCGCCGCGCCCGCCCGGGACGCGATCGACTGGGGCCGGCTCGACCTGTGGTGGGGTGACGAGCGGTTCCTGCCCGAGGGCGACCCCGAGCGCAACGTCACCCAGGCGAGGCAGGCTCTGCTCGACTCGGTGCCGCTCGATCCGAAGCGGCTGCACGCGATGCCCGCGTCGGACGGGCCGCACGGCACCGATGTGGACGCGGCGGCTGCCGCGTACGCGCGGGAGCTGGCTACCGCGGCGGGCCCGGAGAACCACGGGCCCGTGCCCACGTTCGACGTGCTGATGCTGGGCGTCGGACCGGACACGCATGTCGCGTCGCTGTTCCCGGAGCTGCCCGCGGTCAGGGAGACCGACCGCACGGTGGTCGGCGTCCATGGCGCGCCCAAGCCGCCGCCGACCCGGGTGACGCTGACGTTGCCGGCGATCCGGGCGGCGCGGGAGGTGTGGCTGCTGGCCGCGGGCGAGGACAAGGCCGGGGCGGCGGCGATCGCCCTGTCCGGCGCGGGCGAGATCCAGGCCCCGGCGGCAGGCGCGTACGGCAGAAGCCGCACCCTGTGGCTCCTGGACGCGGCAGCGGCATCCCAACTGCCGCGGTCGTTGTATCCACCCGCGTCCCCGTGAACGTCCTCGGGCCCCCACTTCGTGGCGAAGTGGGGGCCCGAGGCGTAGGCGCTACTTGACCGAACCCGCCATCACACCCTGCACGAAGTGCTTCTGGAACGCGAAGAACACGACCACCGGGACGACCAGGGACACGAACGCGCCCGGGGCCAGGACGTCGATGTTGCTCCCGAACTGGCGTATCTGGGACTGGAGTTGCACGGTCAGCGGCTGCGAGGAGCTGTCCGCGAACAGCAGCGCCACCAGCATGTCGTTCCACACCCACAGGAACTGGAAGATGGCCAGGGAGGCGATCGCGGGCCGCCCCACGGGCAGGACGAGCCGTGTGAAGATGCGCCACTCGGTGCCGCCGTCCATGCGGGCGGCCTCCAGCATCTCCTTCGGCATCTCGGCGAAGTAGTTCCGCAGCAGGAACACCGCGAACGGCAGGCCGTAGGCCACGTGGAAGAGCACGACACCGGGGATCGTCCCGAACAGGCCGAGCTGCCCGAAGAGTTTGGCGACCGGCAGCAGGCCGATCTGCACGGGCACCACGAGCAGCGCGACGACGATCAGGAAGATCGCGTCCCGCCCGGGGAAGTCCAGCCACGCGAAGGCGTACCCGGCGAGCGCCGCGACGACCACGACCAGCACGGTCGTCGGCACCGATATCAGCACCGTGTTCCAGAAGGCCTGCGTGATCCCGGCGTTCCCCAGCAGCGACGAGTAGTTGTCGAAGGACAGCTGCCCGGGGCTGGAGAACACCGTCCACCAGCCGCCCTTCGCCGTGTCCTCGGCGGACCGCAGGGAGGACAGGAACAGCCCGGCCAGGGGCGTCATCCAGACCAGCCCGACCAGTACGAGGAAGGCCTGGACGACCGAGTTGCCCAACCCGCGCCGAACCGCGTTCATCGCTGACTCCTTCGGAAGCGGCGGACGTTGAACACCATGGCCGGGACGACCAGCAGCAGCAGGAGCACGCCGAGCGCGCTGCCGAGCCCCTGGTTGTTGCCGCCGCCGAACGACACCAGCCACATCTGCGTCGCGAGGACGGTCGCGTCCTCCTGCACGGGCCCGGGCGCGATGATGTAGACGAGGTCGAAGACCTTCATCACGTTGATGACGAGGGTGATGAAGACGACCGAGAGGACAGGGGCCAGCAGGGGCACCGTGATGCGCCGGAAGATCTGCCACTCGTTCGCTCCGTCCATCCGCGCCGCCTCCAGGGCGTCCCGCGGCAGCGCGGAGAGGCCCGCCCCGATCAGCACCATGGCGAATCCGGTCCAGATCCACAGGTAGGCGCCGATGATCGCCGGGGTGACCAGCGCCGGCCCGAGCCAGGAGACGCCCTCATAGGGCGGGGCGAAGTTGGACGACGGCAGTCGCACCTCGTAGGAGCCCGATGCGAGGCCCTGGAAGCGGAAGGAGCCGTCGGAGGCCGTGGTGGTCGTGGCGATCGTCTCGCCGTCGCGGACCGCCTCGACCTTCATCTGCGGCAGTCCGCTCTCCCGCTGGTCGACCTTCCCCTGCTCCCCTCCCCCGCCGGGTGTGAAGTCCAGGTAGACGACACCGCGCAGTTCGTCGGCGGCGGCCTTGCGCCCCGCCGCCGCGTGGGCCGGCTCGGCGCCGTCCGGCAGGTCGCCGGGCTGCACGCCGACCAGGCCCAACGCCACCGCGTCCCCGGGCGCCACGCTCGAACTGGTGCGGTACGAGCCGTCCTTGTCCTTCGTCAGGCCCTGGGCGTCACGCGCCCGGGCCGTCGGATAGGAGGACTCCCCCTTGAAGGCGTCGTGGACGGAGACGACGGCGGCGTTGAGCACGCCCTTGTCGGGGTCCTCGTCGTAGGCGAGCCGGAAGATGATGCCCGCGGCGAGGAAGGAGACCGCCATCGGCATGAACAGGAGCAGTTTGAAGGCCGTGGCCCAGCGGACCTTCTCCACCAGTACGGCGAGGATCAGCCCGAGGCCGGTGAGCAGGGCCGGGGCGATGACGACCCAGATGGCCGTGTTGCGGACGGCCTTGAGGGTGGTCGGGTCGCGGAACATCTCGGCGTAGTTGTCGCCGCCGACGAAGCTCGTGCCGGAGGCGTCGAAGAAGCTGCGGCCGACGCTGAACAGCACGGGGTAGACGACGAGCGCGCCGAGCAGCAGCAGTGCGGGGAGCACGAACAGCAGGGCGATGATCTTCCCGCGCCGGCGCAGCCGCCGGGTGCGGTCGGCGATCGGGCCGGGCGGTGGGGGGCTCGTCTCTTTCACGAGGGTCGCTGTCATGGCGTATCAGTCCTGGTACGCCTTGGCCGCGGCGGCCTCCAGCTTCGCCGCGGTGCCCTTCGGGTCGGACGGGTCGCGCAGGAAGTCCTGGAGGAGCTTCCACTCGCCGGCGCCCTTGGTGCCGCCGAAGGACGCCGGGGCCTGGTCGGACATGTCGAAGCGGACCGAGTCCCCGGCCTCGACGAGGGACTTGGCGGTGGCGCGGGTGACGTCGTCGCCGTAGGAGGCGAGGTCGAGCTTCTTGTTCGGGGAGAGGTAGCCGCCGGCCTCGGCCCACACCGCGGAGGCCTCGGGCGTCGCCAGGTACTCCAGGAGGGCCTGGGCGGCCTTCTGGTTCTTGCCGTCCTTGAGGACGACGGCGGCGTCACCGCCGCTGACGACCGGTGCCTCGCCGCCGCCGACCGCCGGGAACGGGAAGAAGTTCGCGTCCTCGCCGACCTTCTTGCCGAACTGGTCCTTGGCGACACCGGCGACGAAGTCGCCCTCGTAGACCATGCCGGCCTCGGGCTCGGGGCCGAACACCTTCTCCACCGAGCCGGGGAAGTCGGTGTTCAGGGCGCCCTTCTGGCCGCCGGCGATGAGCTGCTTGTCCTTGAAGAGCTTGCCGAGGGTGGTGAGGGCGTCGACGACGGAGGCGTCGGTCCACTTCAGCTGGTGCGTGGCGAGCGCGTCGTACTTCTCGGGGCCGGCCTGGGAGAGGTAGACGTTCTCGAACCAGTCGGTGAGGGTCCAGCCGTCCTGTCCGGCGACGGAGAACGCGGCGAGCCCGGAGTCGGACACGGTGCGTCCGGCCTTGAGCATGTCGTCGTAGGACGTCGGGGGCTTCACGCCGGCCTGTTCGAGGGCGTCGGGGCTGTACCAGACGGTCGACTTGTGGGCGGCCTTGAAGTACAGGCCGTAGAGCTTGCCGTCGACGCTGCCGTACTTCTTCCACACGGGGGCGTAGCCCGCGTCGACGGCCTGCTCGGTCTTCTTCGACAGCGGCTTGAGCCAGCCCTTCTGCGCGAACTGCTTGAGCACGCCGACCTGCGGGACCATCACGACGTCGGGGGCGTTGCCGCCCTCGATCTTGCTGCCGACGACGGTGGAGACGTTGTCACCGGTGGACGTGAACTGCGTCTTGGCGCCGGTCTTCTCGGTGAAGGCGTCGAGCACCTTCTGGAAGTTCTTCTGCTCGGTGCCGGACCAGACACCGGCCACGGTGATCGTCTGGCCGTCGAGCGCCTTGTCGCCGCCGCCGGCCGAGACGGGCCCGCCGCCGCAGGCGGTCGCGCCGAGTGCCAGGACGAGGGCGGTGCAGCCGGTCAGCAGGGTGGTACGTCGTCTCATCATCGTTGATGTCCCTTCGGGGGTGACTTGGTGTGCGTTCGCTTGCGGGATGCCGTGGTGCGGGGCGGTCAGGAACGGATCCACCAGGCGGCCGTCGATCCGGAGAGCACTCCGGCCGGGCAGGGGCCGCTGGCGAGCAGGGGGGTGCCGGGGACCGGCGCGGGGGTGGGGGCCGTGCCGAAGTTGACGGCGCACACCAGGTCGCCGCGTTCGAAGGCCAGGACGCCGGGCGGGGCGTCCAGCCAGCGCAGTGTGCCCTCGCCCAGCTGGGGCAGGGTGCCGCGCAGTTGCAGGCCGTCGCGGTACAGGTGCCAGAAGGAGCGGGTGTCGGCGAGGGCGCGGTCGGTGGCGTACTCGGCGAAGTACTCGGGCTGCGGCAGCCACGGCTTGGCGCTCTCCACGCCCGGGGTGAAGCCGAACGGCGAGGCCTGGCCCGACCAGGGCAGCGGCACGCGGCAGCCGTCGCGGATCCGGGCCCGGCTGCCGGTGCGGCGGAAGATCGGGTCGGTGAGCACGTCGTCGGGCAGGTCCACGACCTCCGGCAGCCCCAGTTCCTCGCCCTGGTAGATGTACGCGGCACCGGGCAGGGCCAGCAGGAGCAGCGCGGCGGCGCGGGCCCGGGCGGCGCCGAGGCCGCTGCCCTCGGTGGCGGGTTCGCCGTAGCGGGTGACGGTGCGGACCTGGTCGTGGTTGTTGAGGACCCAGGTGACCGTCGAGCCGGTGCCGGCGATGTCGTCCATGGCCTCGGAGATGACCTTCTGGAAGGCGTCGGCGTCCCAGGAGGCGCTCAGCAGGTCGAAGAAGAAGGCCTGGTGCAGTTCGTCGGGGCGGACGTACTGCGCGTGCTCACGGGCGGTGGGCACGGAGACCTCGCCGACGAGGAGGCGTTCGCCGCCGTCGCGCTCGGTGTACTCCTCGCATATGGAGCGCCAGCGGCGCCACACGTCGTGCACCTCGGGCTGGTTCCAGGCGAGCGGGTTGACCGAGTCGCGGGTGCGGGCGTCGGCCTCCGGGTCGTCGGAGTCGGGCAGCTCGGGGTGCTTGTAGAGGCCGGCGGCGACGTCGATGCGGAAGCCGTCGACACCCCGGTCAAGCCAGAACCGCAGCACCCGGTCGAACTCGGCCGCGACCTCGGGGCAGCGCCAGTTCCAGTCGGGCTGCTCGGGCGTGAACATGTGCAGGTACCACTGGCCGGGCCGGCCGTCCGCCTCGGTCACCCGGCTCCAGGCCGGGCCGCCGAACATGGCGTGCCAGTTGTTGGGCGGCTCGGCGCCGTCGGGGCCGCGGCCGTCGGCGAAGTGGAAGCGGGCCCGGGCCGGGCTGCCGGGAGCCGCCGCGAGCGCCTCGCGGAACCAGGGGTGCTCGCTGGAGCAGTGATTCGGGACGATGTCGAGCAGCACCTTGACGCCGAGCCGCCGGGCGGCGCCCATCAGCTGGTCGAACTCGTCGAGGTCGCCGAAGACCGGGTCGACGCCGCAGTAGTCGGCCACGTCGTAGCCGTGGTCGTGCTGCGGCGAGGGATAGAAGGGGCTCAGCCAGATCCCGTCGACGCCGAGCTTCTTGAGGTACGGCAGTCCGGCGCGGACGCCGGCGAGGTCGCCGATGCCGTCGCCGGTGCTGTCGAGGAAGCTGCGGACGTAGACCTGATAGATCACTGCGTCACGCCACCAGTGGTGCCTGTTCAACCCATCGACCTGTCTCTGAGAAGGGCAGCGGTTATGCATGCATGTTAAGTAGGCGTGTCGAGAGGGTGTCAATGAAAAGGCCGAAGCTACCGAGCGGTTGGGATACTGAATCCGGACAGACCGGGGCGATATTCAGTCTTTCGAGATGCCCGCGTTACCTAACAAGTAAGTAGGAGCCTCGCGGAGCGGGGCGACGCGGGGGCGGCTAGCCGCGCGAGACGGCGGCGAGCTCGCGCGCCAGACGGCGCGTCGCCGCGGCAGGCGTCTGGTGCCCGGCCATCGCGTCCCGCACGACCGCCTGCACGACGAGGCTGACCTGGTCGTAGCGCGGGCTCTTGGGACGCGGCTGGGCCGCGAGGACGCTCGTCCGCAGCGTCGGCAGGTACGGGAACCTGCGGATGAGCGCGGGGTCCTGGTAGAGATCGGCCCGCACGGGCGGCAGCGCGCCCCGGGTGAGGACCTGGCGCTGCACGCGCTCACTGGTGAGGTACGCGATCAGACGGGCCGCCGAGTCGGGGTGCCGCGCGTGCGCGCTGACGGCCAGGTTGGAGCCGCCCAGGACGCTGGTCCCCGGACCGTCGGGTCCGGGCAGGGGGACCGCGCCGACCTTCCCGGCGATCTTCGAGCCGGGGGCGGAGGCGCCGACGTAGGCGTACGGCCAGTTCCGCAGGAAGAGCAGCCGGCCGTCCTGGAAGGCCTGCTTGGACTCTTCCTCCTTGTAGGTCAGCGCTTCCTTCGGGATCCAGCCCTCGCGCACTCCGCGGGCCAGGAACCCGATGCCCTCGCGGGCCGCGGCCGAGTCGACGGTGACCTTCTCGCCCTCGTCGCCGAGGATCGAGCCGCCCGCCGAGTAGACGGCCTCGGCCGCGTTCACGGTGAGGCCCTCGTAGGGCAGGAACTGTCCGGCGTAGCCGTCGAGGCCGTGCTTCGGGGCGATGGTCTTCGCGTAGCGCTCCAGCTCCGCCCAGGTGCGCGGCGGGGCGACGCCCTCCTCGGCGAGGATGTCCTTGCGGTACAGCAGCAGGCCCGCGTTGGTGACGTACGGGACGGCGTAGAGCTGCCCTTCGTAGGTCGCCGTGTCCACGACCGGCTGGAGGAAGGTCTTCAGCGGGAAGCGGTCCCGGGGCAGCGGTCTGATCCAGCCCGCCGCCGCGAACTCCGAGGTCCAGTTGACGTCGATGTTGAGCACGTCGAACCGGCTGCGGTCGCCGTCGCGCAGATCGGTGACCATCTGGGCCTGGGTCTCGTCGGCCGAGTCCGGCAGCTCGACGAGGGTGACCTTCTCACCGGGGTGGGTACGATTCCAGCCTTCGAGCAGGGGCCCGAGATAGCCGGTGAGGTCTCCGGCGGTGGCCAGGGTGAGGGGGCCGCGGCTGCCCGCGGGGGGCTCACCCGCCCGGGCTCCGGCGGTGACGTAGCCGGTCAGGACCACGACGAGAACGAGGAGGCCCCTACCCGCGGCATGGATCCACCGCATAGGTTCCTCCCTGTACACCGGCGCTGGGCTTCCTTGCCCGGAATCAGAGGCCATGTATACCTGTTAGGTATGGGCGATACTAGGGCCTGGAGCACATTGGACCAGACAGGAGGACTGCACGCGTGCGTCTGCCCCTCCTGGCACTCCTCGCCCGCGGACCCGCCCACGGCTACGAGCTCAAGCAGGACCTTGAGCAACTGCTGGGCTCCGCGTACCCTCAGCCGAACGTCGGCCAGATCTATGTGACCCTCGGCCGCCTCGAGAAGTCGGGACTGATCGAGGGCGAGGACGTGGCGCAGTCCAGCCGGCCCAACAAAAAGGTCTACCACCTCACCGACGCCGGGCGGGAGGCGCTGCGCGCCTGGTTCGAGGAGCCCGAGGACGAGCCCCGGGTACGGGACGAGTTCTTCATGAAGCTGGCGCTCGCCCCGCAGACCGGCCTCGCCGAGCAGATCACCCTGATCAACCAGCAGCGGCGCCAGTACCTGAACACCATGCGGCAGATGTCGAAACTGGCCGCCGCCCAAGACCGCGACAACCGCATCGCCCATCTGCTCATCGAAGGCGCGATGCTGCACCTGCAGGCCGACCTCGACTGGCTGGAACGGTGCCAGGAAGAGCTGGAGGAGCTGGAGTGAGCGACAACCGTCCCGCTCCTGTGCTGCGCGCCGAGGGGCTGGTGAAGACCCACCACGGCGAGGGCGCCCCGGCGCATGCCGTGCGCGGGGTGGACCTGTGCGTACGGCAGGGCGAGTTCGTGGCGATCACCGGCCCGTCCGGCGCCGGCAAGTCGACGCTGCTGCATCTGCTCGGTGGGCTCCAGCGGCCGGACGCGGGCCACATCCTGCTCGACGGCGAGTCCACCGACACCTACAGCGAGGCCCGCTGGGCGGTGGAGCGCAGGAAGCGGATCGGGATCGTCTTCCAGTTCTTCAACCTGGTCTCCAACCTGTCCGTCGCCGACAACGTGGAGCTGCCCGCCCTGCTCGCCGGGACCGCGCCCAAGCAGGCCCGCGCCGAGCGTGAGGCGCTGCTGGCCGAGCTGGGCCTGACGGGCAAGGAACGCAGCATGCCGGGCGAGCTGTCCGGTGGCGAGCAACAGCGCGTCGCGCTGGCCCGGGCCCTGGTCAACCATCCGCCCCTGCTGCTGGCCGACGAGCCGGCCGGCAGCCTCGACAGCAAGGGCACCCGCGAGGTGATGCGCCTGCTGTCCCGCTTCCACCAGCGCGGCCAGACGATCGTGCTGGTCACCCACGACGCCCGGCTGGCGAGCGCCGCGGACCGGGTGATCAGCTTCTTCGACGGCCGGATCGCCGACGACGCGGAACTCGACGGCGGCAGCACCCCGCCCCGCCGCGCCGGCATATCCGGTGTGCTGGAACTCAAGGACTGACATGCGGGTCCACGACCACTGCCCTGACCACGGCCATGATCACTGCCATGTCCGTGGCCCGGTGTCCGGACCGAGGGGCTGAGGCCCGTGCGAGCCACCCTGCGCTGGGCGCACTCCGATCTGCGCACGCACCGCGGTGAGGCGCTGTTCCTCGTCCTCGCCACCGCGGGCATCGTCGCGTCCCTGCTGCTGGCCACGGCCCTGTTCGGGTACGCGACCAACCCCTGGCAGCGGGTGTTCACGCAGTCGCACGGCGCCCACGTGTGGCTGCACACCGACAAGGCCGCCGACACCGGGAAGCTGGCCGGTCTGGCCGGCGTGGAGTCCGTCACCGGCCCCTACCCGACCGCCGCCACCACCGTCTCCTCCCGCGGCAGCCGCGCCGCCGTCGAGCTGCGTGCCACCCCGGAGCGGCCCGCCGACCGTCCGCCGATCGTCTCCGGTCACTGGCTGGACCCCTCGACCCCGAACGGCGTGGTCCTGGAGAGCCGTCTGGCCCGCGCCCTGCTGACCGAGCCCGGCGACACCCTCACCGTGCCGGGCACCGCCCGCGATATGACCGTCGTGGGTCTCGCCGACAGCGCCGAGCCGCGCTACCGGCCCGGTGAGCAGCCCGGCCTGGTGTGGGCACTGCCGTCGGCGGTGCCGGATCCCGGCGGCCAGGTGATCGGGCTGCGGCTGACGGATCCGGGCGACACGTCCTACGTCGTCCAGCGCGCGGTGACCGTGCTGGGCTCCGGGGCGATCGGCGAGGTCTCCACCTGGCAGCAGGCCCGCGCCGAGGCGCAGGGCGACAACCGGCTGCTCGGCCAGGTGCTGGGCCTGTTCGGGCTGGGCGCACTGGTCGCCGCCGGGTTCGCCGTGCACGGGGCGATCGGCACCCGCATCCGCGGTCACCTGCGGGACCTCTCCGTCCTGAAGGCCATCGGCTTCACCCCCGGCCAGGTGGTCCGGATCTTCCTGCTCCAGCACCTCGCCTACGCCCTGCTGGGTGCCCTGGCCGCCGCCGGTCTCGCCGAGGCCCTGGGCAGCCGGATCCCGGGGCGGCTGGGCGACGCGGTGGGGGTGTGGCAAGGGCTGCCCGGGCACACCGTGGCCCTGCTCGTGGTCCCGGCCGGAGCGGTCCTGTTCATCGGCGCGACCACCGGGCTGGCCGCCTGGCGGGCCGGACGCGTGCCGCCGGTTCCCGTGCCGCGCCCCGCCGCGCCCTCGGGCGGACGGCTGTCCGGCGTGGCGCGCCGGGCCCTCGGCGTGCGCATCCCGCCCGCGCTGGTGCTGGGCTGGCACAAGGCGTTCACCCGCCGCCCCCGGTCCCTGGCGACCGTCGCCCGCCTGACCCTGCCGCTGCTGCTGATCGTCGTGGCGATGAGCGCCTGGACCACTCTGGACCGGTTCCACAGCGAGCCCGAGCGGATCGGCCTGCCCACCACGCTCAGCGTCCGCGCCGACGACTCCGGCCTGAGCGAGCAGCAGACCCGTTCCCTCCTGGAACGCGACCCGGACGTCGCCGCCGCCTACCCGGGCGTGGAGACGGCGGCACTGGGAGCGAGTCAGACCGCGACGATCGCGCTGCGCGGCCTCGGCACCCACCAGGACCCCTACCCGTACACCCTCGCCGAGGGCCGTCCGGCCCGCGGCGCCGACGAGGCCGTGGCCGGGCAGGGGTTCCTCGACCTGCTGAACGTGCGCGTCGGCGACTGGGTCCGGATGACCGTCGGCGACCAGCCGCAGATCCTGCACATCGTGGGCCGCAGCATCGAGCCGGAGAACGCCGGCCGGGTCATCTCCACCTCCCTAGACACCCTCCGCGAGAACGACCCGGACCTGCGCCCGACCGTCTACGAACTCCGCCTGACCCCCGGCGCGGACCCGCGCGAGGTCGCCGACCGGCTCGCCGACGCCGGGGGCGGCCGCCTGGACGTGCACATGGTGATCAACCCGGCCGACGGGCTCTCGCCGCTGCGCGCCGTCGTCGCCGGGCTGATCGCCGTGCTGGCCCTCATCGGGCTCATCGAGCTGCTGACCGCGATCGGCGGCACCGTGCGCGAGAGCGAACGGGACCTGCTGGCTCTGAAGGCCATCGGGCTGTCCCCTCGGCAGATCACGGCGATCACCGTCACGGCCACCGGGCTCACTGCGCTGGCGGCCGTCCTGGCCGCAACCGCCCTGGGCCTGCCGCTCGCCCGCTGGCTGATCGACGCCCAGGGCCGCTCCAGCGGCATCGGCGCCGGGATCGCCCAGTGGCCGTCGACCGCGCTGATGCTGCTGCTCGGGGTGGCCGCGGTGCTGTGTGCGGCGGCCCTGGCGGCCGTGCCCGCGGCCCGCGCGGCCCGACGGCGCCTCGCGGACACGCTCAGCGCGGTGGCCTGACCGAGCGGCATCAGCCCAGCCGCGACGGAGCGGCATCACCCCCGTCACGACCGAGCCGCATCACCCGCCGCGGCCGAGCGACGTCGTCCGCCGCTCAGCCGCTCTGTGTGTGTGGGGGGGTGTTACTCCCGCCCGCGCAGCTCGCGGTAGGTCGCCACCAGCGCCTTCGTGGAGGCGTCCAGGCCCTCGACGTCGGCGCCCTCGGTCAGCGCGGGCTCGACGCGCTTGGCGAGGACCTTGCCGAGCTCCACGCCCCACTGGTCGAAGGAGTCGATGTTCCAGACGGCCCCCTGCACGAACACCTTGTGCTCGTAGAGGGCGATCAGCTGGCCGAGGACCGACGGGGTCAGTTCGGGCGCGAGGATCGTGGTCGTCGGGTGGTTGCCCTGGAACGTCTTGTGCGGCACCAGTTCCTCGGGTACGCCCTCGGCCCGGACCTCCTCCGGCGTCTTGCCGAACGCGAGTGCCTGCGTCTGCGCGAAGAAGTTGGCCATCAGCAGGTCGTGCTGCGCCTTCAGCTGCTCGCTCAGTTCACCGACCGGCCGCGCGAAGCCGATGAAGTCCGCCGGGATGAGATTGGTGCCCTGGTGGATCAACTGGTAGTAGGCGTGCTGCCCGTTGGTGCCGGGCGTGCCCCACACCACCGGCCCGGTCTGCCACTCCACGGGCTGCCCGTCGCGGTCCACCGACTTGCCATTGGACTCCATGTCGAGCTGCTGGAGGTAGGCGGTGAACTTGGACAGGTAGTGGCTGTAGGGCAGGACCGCGTGCGACTGGGCGTCGTGGAAGTTGCCGTACCAGATGCCCAGCAGGCCCAGCAGCAGCGGGGCGTTGGCCTCGGCCGGGGCGTTGCGGAAGTGCTCGTCGACGATGCGGAAGCCGTCGAGCATCTCCCGGAAGCGGTCCGGGCCGATCGCGATCATCAGGGCGAGGCCGATCGCGGAGTCGTACGAGTAGCGGCCGCCGACCCAGTCCCAGAACTCGAACATGTTGACCGTGTCGATGCCGAACTCGGCCACCTTCTCGGCATTCGTCGACAGCGCCACGAAGTGCTTGGCGACGGCCGATTCGTCTCCGAGCGCCTCCAACAGCCAAGACCGCGCGGACGTGGCGTTGGTGACCGTCTCGATGGTGGTGAAGGTCTTGGAGGCGATGACGAACAGCGTCTGAGCCGGGTCCAGGTCCCGCACCGCCTCGTGCAGGTCGGCGCCGTCCACGTTCGACACGAAACGCACCGTCAGCGAGCGGTCGGTGAAGGCCCGCAGCACCTCGTAGGCCATCGCGGGGCCGAGGTCGGAGCCGCCGATGCCGACGTTGACGATGTTCCGGATGCGCTTGCCGGTGTGCCCGGTCCACTCGCCGGAGCGGACCCGGTCCGCGAAGGCGGCCATCTTGTCGAGCACGGCGTGCACCTGTGGTACCACGTTCTCGCCGTCGACCTCGACGACGGCGTCCCGGTTCGCGCGCAGCGCGGTGTGCAGCACGGCCCGGTCCTCGGTGGTGTTGATCTTCTCGCCGCGGAACATGGCGTCCCGGAGCCCGAAGACACCGGTGGCGGCGGCCAGTTCGCGCAGCAACCGCAGGGTGTCGTCGGTGACGAGGTGCTTGGAGTAGTCGACGTACAGGTCGCCGACCCGGAGGGTGTACGCGGTGCCGCGGCCGGAGTCGGCGGCGAACAGCTCGCGCAACCCGACTCCGCCCAGCTCCTCACGGTGCTTGGCCAGTGCCGTCCACTCGGGCGTCTGGTTGAGCCTGGTACGGCCGTCTGCGTTCATCTGGGACTTCAGCCTTCTTCCTTGCCTGCCTGTGCTGCTGCGTACCTGCCCCGCTGCCGGTCCAACCTAATTGATCAGCGGTCGCCGTGGCCTGTCGTCGCGCCCTCTCCGGGCGCACCCACAGGTACGTCCGACCGGCGCGTGGGTATCAGCGCGGTGACGGACAGGACGAAGAAGGCGGCCGCGAGCAGCGCGGGGGTGTTCTCCCCCCAGGCACCGGCGACGGCCCCGCCCAGCAGCGCGCCCAGCGGTGCGCCGGCGACCGCGAGCGTCCGGAAGGCGGAGCTCACGCGGCCCAGCAGCTCGGCGGGGCTGCGCTGCTGCATCAGCGTCGTGGTGTTGACGTTCCACACCATCCCCATGAACCCGAAGACGGCCAGGGCGCACACCAGCGCGGCCATGCTGCGCACCGAGCCCATGACGAGGAGGGCGACGGTCTGCGCCGTCCCGGCGGCGAGCACCAGGCGCATCCGCCCGAAGCGGGTGACGAGCCGGCCGCCGGCCGCTCCCCCGGCCAGGCTGCCGACCGTGTACGCGGTCATCGCCACCGCGTATGCCGTGTTGCCCGCGTCGAGCCAGCCGGTCACCAGGACCACGAGGGTGGCGACGAGGGCGCCCATGCCGATGTTGCACAGGGCGGTGGCGGTGCACAGTCCGCGCAGGGCCTTGTCGCGGATGAGGACGCGGAGCCCTTCGGCGATCTCGCGCCGCAGCGTGCTGCCCGCCGGCCGCGGCTCGCGGTCCCGCTCGGCGGCCGGGAGCGTGGCGATGATCGCGGCGGCCACCAGGAAGGTGACCGCGTCCGCCGCGAACGGCATCGCCGGCCCGGCTACCAGCAGCAGCGGCACGACCGGTCCGCCCAGCAGTCCGCCCGCGATGCGCTGGCCGGTCAGCAGCCGGGCGTTGGCGCTGCCCAGCGCGTCCCGGTCGACCAGGGTGGGCAGCAGCGCGGTGGCGGCGTTGTCGAACAGCGTCTGGAGGGTGGTCAGCGCGAAGGCCAGCACGATCAGCAGGGCGATCGAGGCGTGGCCGAGGGCGACGGTCACCGCGAAGGCCACGACCAGCACCCCGCGCAGGGCGTCCACCATCCACATGGCCCGCCGCTGGTCGACCCGGTCGGCGACCGCTCCGCCGAGCAGGCCGAAGACGATCCAGGGCAGATAGCCGCAGGCCGTGACTGAGGCGATGAGCAGCGGATCGTCGGTCAGGGTGACGGCCAGCAGGGGCAGGGCCGCCGTCCGCAGGGCGTCACCGAAGCTGGACAGGACGGCCGCGCTCCACAGCCGCCCGAACCCCCCGCGCCACGCGGGTGCGCGGACTCCCCCACGCTTGCCGAGCAGGGAGGTGCCCCCACCCACGTCGCCCGTCGCCACCGCTCCCCCTCATGGTTCGCCCGATGCACAAACCGTAGAGGGCACCACTGACAATCGGTCCGCGAGCGGCCCGCTCAAGCAGCTCCGGCCGGGCACCTGCTGGTGCCCGGCCGGTCTCGACTTCTAGATCTCGCCCCGCAGTTTGGCGAGCGCCTCGGCGAGGATCGCCTCGCCGTCGGCGTCGCTGCGCCGCTCCCGCACATACGCCAGGTGCGTCTTGTAGGGCTCGGTGCGCGGCGGGTCCGGGGGGTTGTCCCGGTCCTGGCCTGCCGGAAAGCCGCAGCGGGGACAGTCCCAGGTATCGGGCACCTGCGCGTCGCTGGCGAAGCTCGGCTGGGTCTCGTGTCCGTTGGAGCACCAGAAGGAGATGCGCAGCCGCGGCGCGGACTCGCCGCGCTCGGCCTCGCCCATCGGCCCCGCCCCGACCCGGCTTCCCCGGATCGCGTTGCCACTTGCCACGGTCGTAACTCCCTGCGTGATGGTGCCGCGAAGCGAGTCGGCGTTCCGCTTCGCTGCGAGCGCCTCAGTCTACGTAAGGCCCAACGCGCGTCCAGTGATTGGAGTTACAACCCTCACACCTAGACGCAAGCCCCATGATAGGCCGCGCTGTGCTGCGCGTACCGAACATGGGGCCTTACGTGCGAGTTCCGTGCGGATTGCGGCTCGGTCAGTTGTTCACCTTCATCAGGATGCCGAGCACGACAATGCAGGCGAACCATGCCAGACCCACCACGACGGTGATGCGGTCGAGGTTGCGCTCGGCGACCGAGGAGCCGCCGACGGAGGACTGCATGCCGCCGCCGAACATGTCGGAGAGGCCGCCGCCCTTCCCCTTGTGCATCAGCACCAGCAGCATCAGCAGCAGGCTGAAGACGATCAGGGCGATCGAGAACCCCAAAACCACGGCTGGACCAACTTCCTCGGATTCGGATGGACGACGCGGGGCCCAGCCACAGGGCTGGACCCCGCAAGGGTACGACGGATCGCCGCTACCGCATACTCGCGAGTCGCCGGGTCGCCTCGGGGGCGATCCGTGCCGGTCGGCTCACTGGTCGCGGAAGCGCACGATCTTGACGAACTCGTCGGCGTCCAGCGAGGCGCCGCCGACCAGGGCGCCGTCGATGTCGGCCTGGGCCATGATCTCCGCGACGTTGCCCGCCTTGACCGAGCCGCCGTACTGGATGCGGACCTTGTCGGCCAGGTCCTGCGAGTACAGCTCGGCGATCTTGCCGCGGATCGCCGCGCAGACCTCCTGGGCGTCCTCGGCGCCGCAGACCTTGCCGGTGCCGATGGCCCAGACGGGCTCGTAGGCGATCACGACGGTCTCGGCCTGCTCGGCGGGCAGGTCCTTCAGACCGCCCTCGACCTGGGCGAGGGTGTGGGAGACGTGGTTGCCCGCCTCGCGGACCTCCAGCTCCTCGCCGACGCACAGGATCGGGGTCAGGCCGTGCTTGTAGGCGGCCTTGACCTTGGCGTTCACCAGCTCGTCGGTCTCGGCGTGGTACTGCCGGCGCTCGCTGTGGCCGATGGCGACGTAGGTGCACTTCAGCTTGGCCAGCATGGGGCCGGAGATCTCGCCGGTGAAGGCACCGCTGTCGTGCGCCGAGATGTCCTGGGCGCCGTACTTGATCTTGAGCTTGTCGCCGTCGACCAGGGTCTGCACCGAGCGCAGGTCGGTGAAGGGCGGCAGGACGGCGACCTCGACGGCCTCGTAGTCCTTGTCGGCCAGGGCGAAGGCGAGCTTCTGGACGTGCGCGATGGCCTCGAGGTGGTTGAGGTTCATCTTCCAGTTGCCCGCCATCAGGGGCGTACGCGTGCTCATTGAGGGTCAGTCCTCCAGTGCGGCGAGGCCGGGGAGCGTCTTGCCCTCGAGGTATTCGAGGGAGGCGCCGCCACCGGTCGAGATGTGGCCGAATGCGTTCTCGTCGAAGCCCAGGATGCGGACGGCCGCGGCGGAGTCGCCACCGCCGACCACCGTGAAGGCCTGGGAGTCGAGGAGGGCCTGGGCGACCGCCTTGGTGCCCTCGGCGAAATCGGGGTGCTCGAAGACGCCCATGGGGCCGTTCCAGAAGACGGTGGCGGCGTCGGCGATCTTCGAGGCGTACAGCTTGCGGGATTCGGGGCCGATGTCCAGGCCCATCTGGCCGGCGGGCATGGCGTCCGCGGCGACGGTGCTGGGCTTGCCCGGGGCCTTGGTCTTGAGGTCGGGGAACTCCGGCGCGACCACGACGTCCACCGGCAGGACCAGTTCGACGCCGTTCTTCTCGGCGCGCTCGATGTACTCCAGGACGACCGGGAGCTGGTCCTCCTGGACCAGGGACGAGCCGATCTCGTGCCCCTTGGCCTTGAGGAAGGTGAAGACCATGCCGCCGCCGATGAGCAGCCGGTCGGCCTTGCCGAGCAGCTGGTCGATGACGGCGAGCTTGTCGGAGACCTTGGCGCCGCCCAGCACGACGGCGTAGGGCCGCTTGACGTCCTCGGTGAGCTTGCGCAGGACGCCGACCTCGGTGGCGATGAGGTAGCCGGCGTAGTGCGGCAAGCGGGCCGGGAGGTCGAAGACGGAGGCGTGCTTGCGGTGCACCGCGCCGAAGCCGTCGCCGACGTAGACGTCCGCGAGGGCGGCGAGCTGGTCGGCGAAGGCGCCGCGCTCGGCGTCGTCCTTGCTCGTCTCACCGGCGTTGAAACGCAGGTTCTCCACGACCGCGACCTGGCCGTCGGCGAGTGAGCCGACGGTGGTCCGGGCGGACTCGCCGACCGTGTCGGTCGCGAAGGCCACGTCCGACCCGAGGAGTTCACCGAGCCGCGCGGCGGCGGGGGCCAGGGAGAAGGCCGGGTCCGGGGCGCCCTTGGGCCGGCCCAGGTGGGAGGCGACGACGACCCGGGCGCCCGCGTCGGCGAGGGCCTTGACCGTGGGCAGCACGGCGCGGATACGGCCGTCGTCGGTGATGCGCGTGCCGTCCAGCGGCACGTTCAGATCGGCGCGGACGAAGACCCGCTTGCCCGCGACCCCTTCGGTGAGGAGTTCGTCGATCGTCTTCATGAGGGGACTCCTGAAAAGAGCTCGTGATCTGTCGAAAGCGCTCGTGATCGAACAGCTCTGATCTGTACGTGAGTCAGGGCTCGGACGGCGCGTCCTCGCGCCGCCCGAGCCCTGCTCTCACATGGACGTGCCTACTGGGTTGATCAGAGCTGGTTGCCGACGAAGACCGTAAGGTCCACGAGGCGGTTGGAGTAACCCCACTCGTTGTCGTACCAGCCGATGACCTTCACGCTCTTGCCCTCCTGGACCATGGTCAGGGAGGAGTCGAAGGTGCAGGACGCCGGGGCGTTCACGATGTCGGAGGAGACGATGGGGTCCTCGGTGTACTCGAGGATGCCCTTCAGCTCGCCCTCCGCGGCCTTCTGGAAGGCGGCGTTGACCTCTTCCTTGGTGACCTCGCGGGACAGCTCGAGAACCAGGTCGGTGACCGAGCCGGTCGGGACCGGGACGCGCATGGCGATGCCGTCCAGCTTGCCCTTGAGCTGCGGCAGGACCAGAGCGGTGGCCTTGGCGGCGCCCGTGGTGGTCGGAATGATGTTCTCGGCGGCGGCACGCGCGCGACGCAGGTCCTTGTGCGGGAAGTCCAGGATGCGCTGGTCGTTGGTGTACGCGTGCACCGTCGTCATCAGGCCCTTGACGATGCCGAAGTTCTCGTCGAGGACCTTCGCCATCGGCGCCACACAGTTGGTGGTGCAGGAGGCGTTGGAGATGACGTGGTGGTTCGCCGGGTCGTACTTGTCCTGGTTGACGCCCATCACGATGGTGACGTCCTCGTCCTTGGCCGGAGCCGAGATGAGGACCTTCTTCGCGCCACCGGCGAGGTGCTTCTCGGCGTCGGCCTTCTTGGTGAAGATGCCGGTCGACTCGATGACGATGTCGACGCCCAGCTCGCCCCACGGGATGTCGGCGGGGCTGCGCTCGGCCAGGACCTTGATCGTCTTGCCGTCGACGGTGATCGTGTCGGCGGTGTGGGTGACCTCCTGCTTGAGGCGGCCCAGGATCGTGTCGTACTTCAGCAGGTGAGCGGTGGTCGCGGTGTCACCCAGGTCGTTGACAGCCACGATCTCGATGTCTGCACCCTGCTCCAGGAGCGCGCGGAAGTAGTTACGACCGATGCGGCCGAAGCCGTTGATGCCTACGCGGATCGTCACGAACCGATCTCCTCGTTGGTACGCCGGCCATGAAGTGCCGGCGAGCTCTGTTTGGGATGTCCCCGACCGCCTACGACCCTACCTCCCTGGAGCTCCGGTGGTGACATCCAGATGCCCCATACACGGCAGGGCGGTCCGTACCCGCCAGTAGGGGTACGGACCGCCCACCGCCGAGAGCAGGATCACTCGAACTGGCTACCCCTGGTGTGTCCCATTGACCTGGGACGTCACCCGTCGAGGGAAGCGAGCGCCTTCCTCATCAGCGCCGTCCGGGCGGCCGGTGCGGTGACGTGCTCCAGGCCGAAGCCCAGCAGCACGGTGTCCTCCGTGGTGACCGCGCCGTACGTCTGGAAAAGGGCGCCGGTGCGGGCCCAGTCCTTGAGGGCTGCGGGGCTGCCCTCGGGCGGTCCGGCGACCTTCCAGGCCCCGAGCGAGGTCTCGAAGCCCTCGGTCTCCTTGGCCGTGCCCCCGACGACGAGCGAGGCGTCGTCGGCGAGGACGCCGTGCCCGCCGCTGCCCGGGTCGGTGACGTAGCTGATCGAGATCTCGACCGTCTTGCCGGCGTAGGCGCTCAGGTCGAAGTTCACCTGCTGCCAGCCGTTGGAGGCGCCGGTGAGGCTGTTCCACGCGCCGGTGGTGCCGGTCGCGGTGCAGCCGTCGTCCGCCACGGTCAGGTAGTGCTTCAGCCAGGGGTGCTCGTTGGCGTAGAAGCCCGCCTGGCACTCCGTCGGCACGGCGGTCCTGGTGGCGCCGCCCGCCTCGGGGAGGGTGGTCCAGTCGTCGCCGCCCGCGGTGTGGGCCTCGACGACGGCGTGGTCGTAGCCGGCCTCGGTGTCCCACAGGAGCTGGGTGCGCAGGGTCGGCCTCTCGGCAGCGGTGGTGCCGGTGAGGTCCACGGTGCGGGTGAGGCGCTTGTAGGCGTCGTCGCTGTGGACGGCCGCGGCCATCGCGGAGCCCGCGAACGGACCGTACGGGTTGACCGTGCCGGCGAACTGCCCCGCGCCCTTGCTGGCGAACTGCGGGAACTCGCCGGTGCCCAGTTCGTCGGAGGTGACGCTGTAGGTGCCGGCCTTGTCCAGCGGGTTGCCGGGGGCCGCGCCCAGCGGGCCGGTGACGCCGCCCAGCTCGCCGGAGCCGGTGAAGCCGGTGGCCCCGGGGGTGGTGGTGCGGGTGTAGGCGCCCAGGTAGTACTGGCTGAAGTCGTCCGAGGGCACGCCACCGCCGAGGTCGACGTTGCCGCCGGCCTGCTCACCGGCCTCGATCAGCCGGCCGCCCTCGTTGAGGAAGGCCCGCAGCTGGAGCTGGGTGGCGACACCCGGGACGCTCGCGCCCGTGTAGTGGACGACGGTGTCGAAGTGGCTCAGCACGCCGAGCGCGTCCGGCACCCCCCGCTCGGCGACGTCCCAGACGACCGCCTTGCGGCCGCTCGCCTTGAGCGCGTCCACGTACGTCTGCGCCTGCGTGGCCTTCGCGCCCTCCTCGGCGATGACGAGGGTGTTCGCCCGGGGCCGCTCGGCGACGGTGTAGGTGAAGCGCTCGCTGGAGAGCTTCTTGCCGTTCTTCGCCTCGCCGGTGAACCACACCTCGACCTTGTCGCCCGGCTCGCCGTCCTTGACCTTCGCCCGGTACTCGTCGAAGTAGAGGTTGTCCTCACCGCCGTAGGTCTCGCCGCCCTTCCAGGGCTTGAGCGCCATGTCCAGGGTGCGGCCGCCGTTGACGCGGTACTTGAGCTCCTTGTCACGCACCGACTTCCGGACGACGACGGAGACCTCCTGGTCGGCGCCGCGGGAGTACGACGTGCCGAACGCTGCCGGGGTGAAGTCGGCGGCGCTCAGGCCGACCGACGAGGACGGCCGGTCGGGGCGGGCGGCGGACTCGGCGACGGAGAGCGCGAACGGGACGTTCTTGGCGAACTCCTGCTGGATCAGCTTCTCGTCGTCCGGGAAGGTGAAGACCGACTGGCAGTCGGACGCCTTCCACGCGTCGTTCGGGTCGAGATCCGAGGCGGTCTGGCAGGTCGACATCTCGGGCGTGAACATCGCCAGGCCGTTGACGTTCGCCGCGTGGCCGTCGGCCTCACCGTTGGTGGTGTACAGCTCGGAGGAGAGCTGGGGGTGGTAGCCGGGGATGGCGGAGTTCTCGGGCGTCCCGGCGAGCGCCTCGTACAGGACGTCGTCGGGGGTGTGCGTGGCCACCTGCCAGCCGACCCCGTAGAGGAGGAGTTCGGCGGCGGAGTGGTAGTTGATGCCGTACGTGAAGCCGATCCGCTTCTGGAAGGCGTCCAGGGCCTGGGTCTCCGGCTCGGAGTTCGGGCCCGCGCCGCGGTAGGTCTGGCTCGTGGGGTTGGGGGACGAGCCCTCGTCGTCGTAGCCCCACTTGTAGGCGAAGTTGCGGTTGAGGTCGACGCCGTCGCCGGTGGTGATGGTGCCGTCGCCGTTGACGTCCCGCAGGTTCTTGCGCCACTGGCGGTTGGCGGGGTCGGCGAAGGTGAAGTCGTAGCCGTCGGGGTTGGCCGACAGCAGGAACCACAGTTCGGTGGAGTCGACGATCTTCTTGACGCGCCGGTCCTTCTTGTAGTTGTCCAGATAGTGGTGCATCAGGCGCCGGATCATCTCCGGCGTGATCCACTCGCGCGCGTGCTGGTTGGACATGTAGAGGACGGAGGGCTTGGAGCCGTCCTTCGCCTTCTTCGCGCCCTTGGTGAGCTTCAGCGCGAGGATGTCCTGGCCGTTGACGGTCTTGCCGATGGAGACGACCTTGGTGAGGTTCGGGTTCTCCTGGGCGGTGCGCAGGAGTTCCTCCCGCAGGCCCCCCTTGCCGCTGTACGGGCGGAACACGCCCTCGGCCGCGTCCTCGACCCGGGCCTCCGCCCGGGCGGAGAGCTCGTGCTCGGTGAGGCCGACGCCCTGCTTCTCCAGCTTCTTGGCCTGCTGGTCCGTCAGGTAGACCTCGACGGTCGCGGTGCCCTTCTCGGGCACCCGCTCGCTCAGTTCGTGGCCGTCCTGCCCGGCCGCCAGCAGCAGGGGTACCTGCTTCTGGGTGACCTCGGCGCGGAAGACCTTGACTTCGTCCGGGTCGGACGGGGTCGAACTACCCGGTTGTGCTTGGGCGATGGGTGCGAAGCTCGCTCCGCCGATCAGGAGCGCGCCGACAGCGAGGATCGATCTCGCTCTTCGTCTCATGAACCCCCCTAGCGTGGGTCCGCCACAGCAGCGAACAGATGCCAGGCTCATGACAGACCATGATCGAGTCAAGGGCGCCTCAGCGACACGCGAAAGCCGGTTCCGGTCACCCAAGTGGGCGCCGGAACCGGCTTTCTGACGTGTTGTGGGATCAGCCGACCAGGTTGTCGGCCAGCTCGTCGCTGAGGTTGGCCTCCGTGCCCGGGATGCCGAGGTCGGAGGCGCGCTTGTCGGCCATGGCCAGCAGGCGACGGATCCGGCCGGCGACCGCGTCCTTGGTCAGCGGCGGGTCGGCGAGGGCGCCCAGCTCCTCCAGGGAGGCCTGCTTGTGCTCCATGCGCAGCCGGCCCGCGGCGGCGAGGTGCTCGGGCACGTCGTCGGCGAGGATCTCCAGGGCGCGCTGCACCCGGGCACCGGCGGCGACGGCCGCGCGGGCCGAGCGGCGCAGGTTGGCGTCGTCGAAGTTGGCGAGCCGGTTCGCCGTGGCGCGCACCTCACGGCGCATCCGGCGCTCCTCCCAGGCCAGCACCGACTCGTGCGCGCCGAGGCGGGTCAGCAGGGCGCCGATCGCGTCACCGTCACGGACGACGACCCGGTCCACGCCGCGCACCTCGCGGGCCTTCGCGGGGATCGACAGGCGACGGGCGGCGCCGACGAGGGCGAGCGCGGCCTCGGGCCCGGGGCAGGTCACCTCGAGGGAGCAGGAACGGCCGGGTTCGGTGAGCGAGCCGTGCGCCAGGAAGGCGCCGCGCCAGGCGGCCTCGGCGTCGCAGGTGGCCCCCGAGACCACCTGCGGGGGCAGGCCGCGGATCGGGCGGCCCCGCCCGTCGACCAGACCGGTCTGGCGGGCGAGCTGGTCGCCGCCCGCCACCACGCGCACCACGTAGCGCGAGCCTCTTCGCAGCCCGCCCGGAGCCATCACGATCAGCTCGGAGCCGTGCCCGAAGATCTCCAGGATGTCCCGCTTGAGACGGCGGGCCGCCATCGCCGTGTCCAGCTCCGCCTCGATCACGATCCGACCGCTCACCAGGTGAAGGCCGCCGGCGAACCGCAGAATGGCGGAGACCTCCGCCTTTCTGCAGCAGGTCCGGGTGACGGGGAGCCGGGAGATCTCGTCCTTCACCGCTGCCGTCATCGCCATGGGCCGATCCTTCCATGCATCCGAAAAATACGGTCGTACGCGGCGGCCAACAGCTCCGGGTCGTGCCTCGGGGTCCCGTCGGGCCTGGCCACGGGCGCCAGCTCGACCGCGGCCCCGAACCGTTTGGCGGCATCGGTCAGCAGGTCGCGGTCGGGCACGGCGGCCTCGTCGGCCAGCACCACGTCCAGGGCGAGTTTAGGGGCGTGTCGTCCCAAAACCTCCAAATGACGCTGCGGGGAGAAGCCCTCGGTTTCTCCGGGCTGCGGCGCGAGGTTCAGGGAGAGTACCCGGCGGGCCTTCGTCTGTGTGAGCGCGTCCAGCAGCTCGGGCACCAGCAGGTGCGGGATGACCGAGGAGAACCAGGAGCCGGGGCCCAGCACCACCCAGTCCGCGTCCAGGACGGCCTCGACCGCCTCGGGCACGGCCGGCGGGTCGTTCGGTACGAGGTGCACGGACTGCACCTCGCCCGGGGTGAGGGCGACGGTGGCCTGGCCGCGCACGGTGTCGACCTCGTCCGGGCGGTCCGGGTCGTGCCCCTTGACCAGGGCCTGCAGCTCCAGCGGCACGGCGGACATCGGCAGCACGCGCCCCTGGGCGCCGAGCAGGCGTCCGACCAGGTCGAGGGCCTGCACATGGTCGCCGAGCTGCTCCCAGAGGGCGACGATCAGCAGATTGCCGACCGCGTGTTCGTGCAGGTCGCCCTGGGACTGGAAGCGGTGCTGGATGACCCGGGCCCAGGTCTGGCCCCAGTCGTCGTCACCGCACAGCGCGGCCAGCGCCTTGCGCAGGTCACCGGGCGGCAGCACACCCAGCTCGTCGCGCAGTCGGCCGCTGGAGCCGCCGTCGTCGGCCACGGTGACAACTGCGGTGAGGTCGCCGGTGATCCGGCGCAGCGCGGCGAGCGACGCCGACAGGCCCATGCCGCCGCCGAGGGCGACGACCTTGGGCTGGGTGCCCCGGCGGCGCGGCTTGCCGCCCCGGGCCTCGGCGGGCCGGCCGCCCTTGCCGCCGGGGGTGCCCTTCCCGCCGTTGCCTTCGGGCACCACCCGGCGCAGCCGGCTCAGCCGCGGTGTACGTGGTGTCATTCGCGTCCCATGTCCCGGTGCACGACCACCGTCTCCACGCCCTCGGCGGCGAGCCGGGCGGCGAGCTTCTCGGACATGGCGACGGAGCGGTGCTTGCCGCCCGTGCAGCCCACCGCGATGGTCACGTAGCGCTTGCCCTCGCGGCGGTAGCCGGTGGCGACGAGCTGGAGGAGCTCCGTGTAGCGGTCCAGGAACTCCTTGGCGCCGGGCTGGTTGAAGACGTACCCGGAGACCTCGTCGTTGAGGCCGGTGTACGGGCGCAGCTCCGGGACCCAGTGCGGGTTCGGCAGGAAGCGGCAGTCGACCACGAGGTCGGCGTCGACCGGCAGGCCGTACTTGTAGCCGAACGACATGACCGTGGCCCGCAGCTCCGGCTCCTCCTCGCCGGCGAACTGGGCGTCCATCTTGGCGCGCAGCTCGTGCACGTTCAGGCTGGAGGTGTCGATCACCAGGTCGGCGTCGCCGCGCAGCTCGCGCAGCAGCTCGCGCTCGGCGGCGATGCCGTCGACGATGCGGCCGTCGCCCTGGAGGGGGTGCGGGCGGCGCACCGACTCGAAGCGGCGCACCAGCGCCTCGTCGGAGGACTCAAGGAAGACGATCCGCCGCGTGACGTTCTTCGCCTCCAGGTCGGCGAGGGACTCGCGCAGATTGTCGAAGAAGCGACGGCCGCGCACGTCGACGACGACGGCGATCCGCGCCACGTTGCCCTGGGAGCGGGCGCCGAGCTCCACCATGGTGGGGATCAGCGCGGGCGGCAGGTTGTCCACGACGAACCAGCCGAGGTCCTCCAGGCACTTCGCGGCCGTCGAACGGCCCGCCCCGGACATGCCGGAGATGATCACCAGCTCGGGGATGGCCGCGTCCGGGACCTGGGCCTTGTCGTTGGGCGTGCCCGTACTCACCTGTGCTCCGTCTCCGGTTTGCTCTCGTTGCCCGTGGTGCTCGTTCACATTCATGTCTCCTGCCCCCGTCGTTCGTCCGGGGTGCCCGCTGCAACGGGCTCCCCACTGGAACCCATGGTGCCCGGTTCCTCTTCCATGATCTCTCCAGTCGCCGTGTTGACGGCGGGTGCGGCCGGGGTCGAGCGGGCGAGGGCCACGGCGATCGTCTCGGCCGTCTTGCGGCCTATGCCGGGGACCTCGCAGATCTGGTCGATCGTGGCGGATCGCAGTTTCTTCAACGAACCGAAGTGCTTCAGAAGTGCCTGCTTACGGGTGTCCCCGAGGCCGGGGACGTCATCCAGGGGGCTGGAGCGGAAACGTTTGGACCGCTTGGCGCGCTGGTAGGTGATCGCGAACCTGTGGGCCTCGTCACGGACGCGCTGGAGCAGGTACAGCCCCTCGCTGGTGCGGGGCAGGATCACGGGGTCGTCGTCTCCAGGCAGCCAGACCTCCTCGAGGCGCTTGGCGAGGCCGCACACGGCGATGTCGTCGATGCCCAGCTCGTCCAGGGCGCGCCGGGCGGCCGCGACCTGCGGGGCGCCGCCGTCGACGACCACGAGCTGGGGCGGGTAGGCGAACTTCCTGGGGCGGCCGTCGTCCTCGGTGGGGCCGGTCCCGACGATCTTGCCGTTGGCGTCGATCTCGGGGGTCTCGGGAATCTCGCCGTTCTGAGGGGTCTCGGAGGTCTCGGGAGTCTCGGCGTTCTCGGCTTCCCCAGGGGTCTCGGCGGCGTCGCCGTCGGTCCACTCCCCCGTCTTCTCCTTCTCGGCCAGATAGCGGCGGAAGCGGCGGGTGATCACCTCGTGCATCGAGCGGACGTCGTCCTGCCCGGCGAAGCCCTTGATCTGGAAGCGGCGGTACTCGCTCTTGCGGGCGAGTCCGTCCTCGAAGACGACCATGGAGGCCACGACGTCGTCGCCCTGGAGGTGGGAGATGTCGTAGCACTCGACCCTGAGCGGGGCGCTGTCCAGGTCGAGGGCGTCGGCGATCTCCTCCAGGGCGCGTGAGCGCGTGGTCAGGTCGGAGGCACGCTTGGTCTTGTGCAGCACGAGCGCCTGCTGGGCGTTGCGCTCCACGGTCTCCATCAGGGCCTTCTTGTCGCCCCGCTGCGGGATGCGCAGGGAGACGCCGGAACCGCGCCGCCCGGTGAGCCACTCCTGGACCGGCTCGACGGGGTCGGGCAGGGCCGGGACCAGGACCTCCTTGGGGACGGCGTCGCCCGTCTCCTCCCCGTACAGCTGCTGCAGGGCGTGCTCGACGAGGGCGCCGGTGGTGATCTCCTCCACCTTGTCGGTGACCCAGCCGCGCTGGCCGCGCACGCGCCCGCCGCGTACGTGGAAGATCTGGACGGCCGCCTCCAGCTCGTCCTCGGCGACCGCGATCAGGTCGGCGTCGGTCGCGTCGGCGAGCACGACCGCGCTCTTCTCCATGGCCTTCTTCAGGGCCCCGATGTCGTCGCGCAGCCGGGCCGCCCGCTCGTACTCCATCTCGTCGGCCGCTTCCGCCATCTGCTTCTCCAGCCGGCGGATGTAGGTGTTCGTCCGGCCGGTCATGAAGTCGCAGAACTCGTCGGCCAGTTCGCGGTGCTCCTCCGCGGAGACCCGGTCCACACAAGGGGCCGAGCACTTGCCGATGTAGCCGAGGAGGCAGGGGCGGCCGGTGCGGGCCGCGTTCTTGAACACCCCGGCCGAGCAGGTGCGCACGGGGAAGACGCGCAGCAGCAGGTCGACGGTGTCGCGGATCGCCCACGCGTGCGCGTACGGCCCGAAGTAGCGCACGCCCTTCTTCTTGTGACCGCGCATCACCTGCACGCGCGGGTACTCCTCGTTCATCGTCACCGCGAGGTAGGGGTAGCTCTTGTCGTCGCGGTACTTGACGTTGAACCGGGGGTCGTACTCCTTGATCCACGAGTACTCCAGCTGGAGCGCCTCGACCTCCGTGGACACCACCGTCCACTCCACGGACGCCGCCGTGGTGACCATGGAGCGGGTGCGCGGGTGCAGGCCCGCGAGGTCCTGGAAGTAGTTCGCCAGGCGCTGGCGCAGGCTCTTCGCCTTTCCGACGTAGATCACCCGGCGGTGCTCGTCGCGGAACCTGTAGACCCCCGGTGAGTCGGGGATCTCACCCGGTTTGGGGCGGTAGCTGGAGGGGTCGGCCATGTCTCACACCCTACTGGCGAGCACCGACAGTCCGGCGCGGCCGCGGGCCACGATCAGGGCCCGGCCGGGAGGCAGTTTCCAACGGCATGTCCCGCCCCGGGGTTACGGGCCCCCGGGAGCGGGAATGTGGCTCACCCACGGGACATGGCGGCGTCCGGCGGGCGGGGCCCGTCCCGGGTGCAGGCACGTGTTGTCGGTGCGGACCGTCGTCCCGGTAGGGGCGGGCGGGCCACGGGTCGGAGGGCTGCGCACATGAAGCGGATGCGGATCGAGAAGACCCGGCGGGCGGTCCGTGCCCGCACGTACACGGACGAACCGTTGGCGCTGCGCGACGCCCTGGACCCGCGCGATCCCGACATCGCGCGGGCCAAGCGCCTGGCCCTGAGGGAACAGGGCGGAAGCGACCGCTCCCAGAAGCACACGTAGAAGCACACGTCGACCGTGAACGCCCGGGGCGCGCGCCCCGGGCGTTCGCATGTCCGGACGGAACCGGCCGGAAGCGCGTACGTCACTGTCCGGCATCAGGTGTTGTCGGGACCAGGTCAACACGCTTCAATGCGGGGGAACTCGGGGCCCTGAACGACGGCGTACGGATGTGAAGAGCTGCCCTGCGCCGCTGGGACGGCCCCGCGCGAACGGTCTGACCAGCCGTTGCCGACTCAGAGAGAGGCCCCTGCATGCCGCACGCCACACAGCACGTGGACGTCGCCACCGCGGAACTGGACTCGGCCCTGCGAGGCGGCCCCTTCCACGTCGCCCTGCGGGCCGCGATCGCCGCCCGTGGACTGCCCCTGCAGCGTGTGCAGCACCATCTGTCCCGGCACGGGGTGAAGGTCGGCGTCACCAGCCTGAGTTACTGGCAGCAAGGAGCCCGGCGGCCGCAGCGGCCCGAGTCGCTGCGGGCCGTGCGCGCGCTGGAGGAGATCCTGGAGCTTCCCGAGGAGTCGCTGATCCGGCTGCTCGCCGACTCCGGGGAAAACCCGTCCGGGCACCGGTCCGCCGCCCGCTCCTACCGCTCCCTCGTCGAGGCCTCCGGGGTCCTGGACCAGTTGCTGGCCGAGCTGGACTGCCCGCCGGACGGGGGCCTGCACACCCTCGGCCATCACGAACGCATCCGGATCGGCGCGCGGCGCGAGCTGGCAGGGCGCGAGTCGCACCACATCGTGCGCGCGCACCGGGACGGCGTCGACCGATTCGTGGCCGTCCACCACGGCGACCGGGGAGCCACGCCGGAGCTGATGCGCGTGCACGCGCTGGAGAACTGCCGTACCGGACGCGTCCGTTGGCACCGCGACACGGGGGTGCTCGCGGCCGAGCTGCTCTTCGACACCCGGCTGCGGGCCGGGGACACCTTCCTGTTCCGCTACGGCGTCGAGGACGGCACGGCGGGTGTGTCACGCGAGTACGTGCGCGGCTTCGGCTCCCCCGGCGGCCAGTACGCCCTCCAGGTCTGCTTCGACGCCGCGGCCGTTCCGGTGCGCTGCCACCGCTTCGCCCAGCACTCGGCGGCGGCGCCGCGCAGCGGGTGCCAGGAGCTGCCGCTGAGCGGACGGCACCGGTCGGTGCATCTGGTCGAGCCTCGGCTGCGGGCCGGGTTCCTGGGGATCGGCTGGGACTGGCAGTAGGGGGTCGCCGGGCGGCGTCCCGCCCGGGGCGTGGGCTCGGTGGGGCGTCGGCCTCGGTGGGGCGTGGGCCTCAGTGGGACGTGGGCCTCCATGGGACGGCTGTCGGACGGCTGCCCCGGGTGGACGTAAACGCTTACGCAATCGTTTACGTCCGCCGCGGGATGCGATACGTTCCCTGCCTGAACCCCTGAGGAAGGAGGCGGGAGCGGTATGGCGACCATGGCCGACGTCGCGCGGAGCGCCGGTGTCTCCGTGGCGACGGTCTCGCACGTGCTGAACGCCACCCGGCCGGTGCTGCCGCACACCCGCCAGGCGGTCCTGGACGCCGTGGAGGAGCTCGGCTACACCACGAACACGTTGGCCCGTTCCCTGGTGACGGCCCGCACCCGTTCCATCGGGCTGGCGGTGTCGGCGATCAGCAACCCGTACTTCACGGAGATCCTCCAGGGCGTGGAGGCCGCCGCGCTGGAGGCCGGCTACAGCCTGCTGATCGCCGATCCGCACGACGACCCGGTGCACGAGCGCAAGGTCGTCCAGCTGCTGCACGAGCGCCGGGTGGACGGCATGATCGTCGCCCCCTCCGCCGAACCGCGCGACCTGCTCGCCTACCTCGAGCGGCACGACGTGCCGGCCGTGTTCCTGGACCGGCTGGTGGACGCGCCGGGGGCGGACGGCGCTCCGCGGTTCGACCAGGTGTGCTCCGACAACGCCGAACCGGTGTCCCGGCTGGTCACCCATCTCGCCGGGCAGGGGCACCGGCGGATCGGACTGGTGTCGGGGCGGCCGGGGCTCAGCACCACGAGCGAGCGGATCACCGGCTACCGCAGCGGTCTGGCCTTCGCGGGGCTGGCGTACGACGATCGGCTGCTGGTGCACGGCGACTCGGAGTCGGTCGGCGCCGAGCAGGCCACCGAGGCCCTGCTGTCCCTGGGTGTGCCGCCCACCGCTCTCATCACCGGCAACAACGCCATGACCATCGGCGTGCTGCGCGCCCTGAGCGCGCACGGCCTGTCCGTGCCGGGCGACATCGCGCTGTGCTGCTTCGACGACTTCGCGTGGGCGGATCTGTTCTCGCCCCGGCTCACCGCGATCGCACAGCCCAGCAGGGACATCGGCGCGCGGGCCGTCCATGTGCTCCTTCAGCGGCTCGCCGAGCCGGAGCGGCCCGCCCGGACCGTGCGTCTGCCCTGCACCTTCGTCCACCGCACGTCGTGCGGCTGTACCAGCCCGTCCGAGGAAGGAACCCCGTCGTGATCGTCGTCGCAGGTGAGGCACTGATCGACCTGGTACCGCAGGGCACCGGTGCCCTGGCGGCCTTGCGGCCGGCGCTCGGCGGCGGCCCGTTCAACACCGCCGTGGCCCTGGGCCGCCTCGGCTCTCCCACCGCGTTCTGCTCCCGGGTGTCGGTGGACGCCTTCGGAGAGGCCTTGCTGGACCGGTTGCGGGAGAGCGGGGTCGACGTGACCTCGGTGCAGCGCGGCTCCGAGCCCACGACCCTCGCCGTCGCCACGGTCGGCGCGGACGGCTCGGCGGCGTACTCCTTCCATGTCGAAGGGACGGCGGACCGGCTGTTCGAGGCGCCCTCCACGCTGCCGCCCGGGACCCGGGCGATCTCCTTCGGCACCTGCTCGCTGGTGCTGGAGCCGGGCGCGAGCGCGTACGAGGCGCTGATGCGCAGGGCGGCCGCGCAGGGCGTGTTCACCGCGCTGGACCCGAACATCAGGGCCGGGCTGATCCCGGACGCGGACGCCTACCGGGCGCGGTTCAAGAGCTGGCTCCCCTCGGTGTCGCTGCTGAAACTGTCCGCGGAGGACGCCGCCTGGCTGGGCGGCACGCCTCAGGAGTGGCTGTCGGCCGGTCCGGCGGCGGTCGTGATCACCCGGGGCGGCGACGGGCTGACCGCCTTCACCGCCGACGGCGGCGAATACGCGGTGCCCGGCGAACGCGTGGAGGTCGTGGACACGATCGGCGCGGGCGACACGGTCAACGCGGCCCTGCTGCACGGGCTCGCGGTGCGCGACGCGCTGGGCACCCGCGCGCTGTCCGAACTGGGATCCGCGGGCTGGACGGAGCTGCTGGGCTTCGCGGCGCGTGCGGCCGCGGTGACCTGCTCGCGGGCCGGGGCTGAGCCGCCGTACGCGCACGAGCTGGAGGGCTGACTCCGGCGGGGTCCCCTGGTGGCGCAGGGCGTGCCGGGGGTGCTTCAGCCGGTCTGCTCGGTGACGTGATCAAGAGCCGGCCCGACGTGCAGTTCGTGGGGCCGAAGGCGGGCTGACCGCGCACGCGAAGCGCCGTGCCCCACAGGTCGTGGCCTGCGGGGCACGGCGCTTTCGGCAGCGGGGGTCTCAGCCCTTGCTGGTCCGGGCCGTCTTCTTCGCGGTGGCGGTCTTGACGGCCTTGGTGCTCTTGGTCGCCGTCTTCTTGGCGGTCTTGCTGTCAACCGTCGCGGTGGCCGTCTTGCGCGCCGTCGCCGTCTTGGCGGCGACCGTCTTGCGAGCCGCCGTCTTGCGGGCGGCTGTCTTCCGGGGCGCCTTCACCGAGGACGCGTCGCTGACGCGGTCGGCCCCGAGGATCTCTCGCAGGAACTTGCCGGTGTGGCTGGCCGGGACCCCGGCCACCTGCTCGGGCGTGCCCTCGGCGACGACCAGGCCACCACCGGCGCCGCCTTCGGGGCCCATGTCGACGATCCAGTCGGCTGTCTTGATCACGTCGAGGTTGTGCTCGATGACGATGACCGTGTTGCCCTTGTCGACCAGTCCGGACAGGACCGTCAGCAGCTTGCTGATGTCCTCGAAGTGCAGACCGGTGGTCGGCTCGTCCAGGACGTAGACGGTGCGGCCGGTGGAGCGCTTCTGCAGCTCGCTGGCGAGCTTCACACGCTGTGCTTCACCGCCGGACAGAGTGGTCGCGGCCTGGCCGAGGCGGACGTAGCCGAGGCCGACGTCCTTCAGCGTGTTGAGGTGCCGGGCGATGGCGGGGACCGCCTCGAAGAACGCCGTGGCCTCCTCGATCGGCATGTTCAGGACCTCGGCGATGGACTTGCCCTTGTAGTGGACCTCCAGGGTCTCCCGGTTGTACCGGGCGCCGTGGCAGACCTCGCACGGGACGTAGACGTCCGGGAGGAAGTTCATCTCGATCTTGATGGTGCCGTCGCCGGAGCAGTTCTCGCAGCGACCGCCCTTGACGTTGAAGGAGAAGCGGCCGGGCAGGTAGCCGCGGACCTTCGCCTCGGTGGTCTCGGCGAACAGCTTGCGGATGTGGTCGAAGACGCCGGTGTACGTGGCCGGGTTGGAGCGCGGGGTGCGGCCGATGGGCGACTGGTCCACGTGCACGACCTTGTCGACGAGGTCGTCGCCGTCCACGCGCGTGTGCCGTCCGGGCACGCTCCGGGCGCCGTTCAGCTCGCGGGCCAGGTGTGTGTAGAGGATGTCGTTGACCAGCGTCGACTTGCCGGAGCCGGACACGCCGGTGACGGCGGTGAACACGCCCAGGGGGAACGAGACGTCGATGTCCTGGAGGTTGTTCTCCCGGGCGCCGTGCACCGTGAGCTGCCGGGAGGGGTCCAGCGGGCGGCGGATGTCGGGCAGCGGGATGGCCTTCTTGCCGGACAGGTACTGACCGGTCTGCGACTCGGCGTTGGCGAGGAGCTCCTTCAGGGAGCCGCTGTGCACGACCTTGCCGCCGTGCTCACCGGCGCCGGGACCGATGTCCACGACCCAGTCGGCCATCTTGATCGTGTCCTCGTCGTGCTCGACGACGATGAGCGTGTTGCCCATGTCGCGCAGCCGGACCAGGGTCTCGATCAGCCGGTGGTTGTCGCGCTGGTGCAACCCGATGGACGGCTCGTCGAGCACGTACAGGACACCGACGAGGCCGGAGCCGATCTGGGTGGCCAGGCGGATGCGCTGGGCCTCGCCGCCGGAGAGGGTGCCGGCCGCGCGGTTGAGTGAGAGGTAGTCCAAGCCGACGTCGACCAGGAACCGCAGCCGCTCGTTGACCTCCTTCAGCACGCGCTCGGCGATCTTCTTGTCGCGGGCGGTGAGCTTCAGCTCGCCCAGGAAGTCCGCGCAGTCGCTGATCGACATCGCGGAGACCTCGGCGATGGACTTGTCCATGACCGTGACCGCGAGGACGATCGGCTTCAGCCGCGTGCCCTCACAGGTCGGGCAGGGCACCTCGCGCATGTAGCCCTCGAAGCGCTCGCGGCTGGAGTCGCTCTCGGCCTCGCTGTGCCGTCGCTTGACGAACGGGACGGCGCCCTCGAAGGCCGTGGTGTACCGGCGCTCACGGCCGTAGCGGTTGCGGTAGCGGACCTCGACCTGGGTCTTGTGGCCGTGGAGCAGGGCCTTCTTGGCGCGCTGCGGCAGACCGGCGAAGGGGATGTCCGTGCGGAAGCCCAGCGCGTCGGCGAGGGCGCCGATCAGACGGCCGAAGTAGTCCTTGGTGTGGCCGTGCGACCAGGGGTGGATGGCGCCTTCGTCGAGGCTCTTGTCCGGGTCCGGGACGATCAGCTCCGGGTCCACCTCCATGCGCGTGCCGATGCCGGTGCAGTCCGGGCAGGCGCCGAAGGGCGAGTTGAAGGAGAAGGAGCGGGGTTCGAGCTCCTCGAAGGACAGGTCGTCGTACGGGCAGTACAGGTGCTCCGAGAACATGCGCTCGCGCTCGGGGTCGTCCTCGGGGAGGTCGACGAAGTCGAGCACGACCATGCCGCCGGACAGACCGAGGGCGGTCTCGACGGAGTCGGTGAGGCGGCGCTTGGCGCCGTCCTTGACCGTGAGGCGGTCGACGACCACCTCGATGGTGTGCTTCTCCTGCTTCTTCAGCGTGGGCGGGTTCGACAGCTGGACCGTCTCGCCGTCCACCCGCGCGCGGGAGTAGCCCTTGGTCTGGAGGTCGGCGAAGAGATCGACGAACTCGCCCTTGCGCTCGCGCACCAGCGGCGACAGCACCTGGAAGCGGCTGCCCTCGGGCAGCTCGAGGACCCGGTCGACGATGGCCTGGGGCGACTGGCGCGCGATCGGGCGGGAGCACTCGGGGCAGTGCGGCTTGCCGATGCGCGCGAAGAGCAGACGCAGGTAGTCGTAGACCTCGGTGATGGTGCCGACCGTGGAGCGCGGGTTGCGCGAGGTCGACTTCTGGTCGATGGAGACGGCCGGGGAGAGGCCCTCGATGAAGTCGACGTCCGGCTTGTCCATCTGGCCGAGGAACTGCCGGGCGTACGAGGAGAGGGACTCCACGTAGCGCCGCTGTCCCTCCGCGAAGATGGTGTCGAAGGCCAGCGAGGACTTGCCCGACCCCGACAGGCCCGTGAAGACGATGAGCGAGTCGCGCGGGAGGTCGAGCGAGACGTTCTTGAGGTTGTGCTCGCGCGCTCCACGAACGATGAGACGGTCGGCCACGCCGGTCCGCACCTTTCTTGAGAGAAGTGACAGGGGCGGGGCCCCCGTCTTTCTCAGACTAGGGGGAGCCACTGACAACGCCGGTCGGGTTCACGGGTTGCCAACAAACCCCGGCTCTCCAGCATGCCCGACGCCACGTCCGACCATATAGCACGTGCTTTCGAATTACGGCACTGCTTCACCACCTTCACCCGAAGGAGTGGTGGAGCTAGGGTCAGCACCATGATTGATCACGCTCATGACCTGGCGTCTGTACGTGACGCGACGGAACGGCTGCTGACCGCAGTCGGCAAACTGGACAACGCTTCTGTGACCCACCCGTCACGGCTGCCCGGCTGGAGCCGCGGCCATGTCCTGGCCCACCTCGCCCGCAACGCGGACGCCCTCGTGAACGTGCTCCAGGGCCGCCCCATGTACGTCTCCGGCGAGGCCCGGGACGCCGACATCGAGCGGGACGCCCCGCGCGGCCTCGACGTCCAGCTCGCCGACCTGCGCGAGAGCGCGGCCCGCTTCCAGGACGCCGGGAACGCCCCCGCCGACTGGGCGCGCACGGTGGAGCTGCGCAACGGGGTCACGGACTCCGCGTCCCGAGTGCCGTTCCGGCGGTGGGTCGAGGTGGAGCTGCACCACGTGGACCTGGGGATCGGGTACGAGCTGGAGGATCTTCCGGCGGATTTCACCGAGCGGGAGATCGCCTTCCTCGCCGACCGGTTCGCCGGGCACCCCGACGTACCGCCCACACGCCTCACCGACGGCACGCGCGCGTGGCGCACCGGACGGGACACGGAGGGCGCGGGGGAGGTGACCGTCACGGGCTCCCCGGCGGACCTGCTGGGCTGGCTCGCCGGCCGCCGCGACGGCGCCGGACTGGCGGTGGACGGGGGCCCGCTGCCGGCCCTGCCCCCGCTATAGGCTGGCTGACATGACGTACAGCGGAGAGGTGACGGTCGGCGGACCGGCCGATGTGCACGAGCTCAAGGACCTGATGATCACCAAGATCGCGGTGGGTCCGATGAACAACAACGCCTATCTGCTGCGTTGCAGGGCCACGGACGAGCAGGTGCTGATCGACGCCGCGAACGAGGCGGAGACCCTGCTCGGCATGATCGGTGGCGACGGCATCGCGTCCGTCGTCACCACCCACCGGCACGGCGACCACTGGCAGGCGCTCGCCGAGGTCGTGGCGGCCACCGGCGCCCGCACCTACGCGGGCCGGGAGGACGTCGAGGGCATCCCCGTACGGACCGATGTGCCGGTCGACGACGGCGACACCATCCGGGTGGGGCGCGTGGAGCTCACCGCGCGCCACCTGGTCGGGCACACGCCCGGTTCGATCGCCCTGGTCTACGACGACCCGCACGGGCATCCCCATGTGTTCACCGGGGACTGCCTGTTCCCTGGTGGGGTGGGCAACACCAACAAGGACCCGAAGGCGTTCGCCAGCCTCATCCACGACGTCGAGACCAAGATCTTCGGCACCCTCCCGGACGAGACCTGGGTCTACCCCGGACACGGCAACGACACGACCTTGGGCGCGGAGCGCCCGCACCTGCCGGAGTGGCACGCGCGCGGGTGGTGAGACGCTCCCCTCCTCGGCGCGCGCCGGGTGTGAATCGTTCGCGCACGCCGGTGCCGCACGCGCGCTCCCCTCGCGTGTAGTTGCGCAGTCAACTGGTACAGCCCGCGCGGGATGACGGCTCCTGTGCGGCCGGGTCGCCGGCCTGTCGATCCCCGCCCTCGGCCGGCGGCCCCCGGCACACACCAACACCGCCTGAACCGGGCCCCGTTCACACACCCGCAACACCCGTTCCCACCATCCGGACAGGTGCTGCCGTGACCTCGACAAACGGGTCCGTCGGCTGCCAATCTCCCGCCATGCATCCTGCCCCGCGTGCCCTGCGCCGCGCCGCCGTCGCCGTCGCCGTCCTCGCCGCCGTGAGCTGCGCGCCTCAGCCCGAGGAGGCGGACAAGCCCTCGTCGTCCGCCGGGAACGCGTGCGAGAAGGGCGAGTTGGCCACCCGGACCCCGGGCAAGCTGACGATCGCCACCGACGAGCCCGCCTACGAGCCGTGGTTCAAGGACGACGAGCCGGCCAACGGCAAGGGCTTCGAGTCGGCGGTCGCCTACGCCGTCGCCGGACAACTCGGCTACGGCAAGGCCAAGGTCGCCTGGCAGACCGTCCCCTTCAACAAGGCCTTCGCGCCCGGCGAGAAGACCTTCGACTTCGACATCAACCAGGTCTCCGTCAGCGAAGAGCGCAAGAAGGCCGTGGACTTCTCCTCCGGCTACTACGACGTGCGCCAAGCCGTCGTCGCGCTGAAGGGCTCCAAGGCCGCGAAGGCGAAGAGCGTCGCCGACCTGCGGGGCGTGAAGCTGGGCGCGCAGGTCGGCACCACCAGCCTGAACTACATCGACGACGTGGTGAAACCGAAGCAGGCGGCGGCCGTGTACGCCAAGAACGACCAGGCCAAGTCCGCGCTGAAGAACGGACAGGTCGACGCCATCGTCGTCGACCTGCCGACCGCCTTCTACATCACCGGGGCCGAGATCACCGACGCGACGATCGTCGGCCAGTTCGCGCACCAGGGCGGCACACCGGAGCAGTTCGGCCTGGTGCTGGACAAGGGCAGCGCGCTCACCTCCTGCGTCTCGCGGGCCGTGGACGCCCTGCGTGCGGACGGCACGCTCGCGAGGATCGAGCAGCGGTGGCTGTCGGACGCCGTCGACGCGCCGGTGCTCAAGTGACCGTCCACAAGGAGGAGCTGGGCTCCGGCGAGCACGAGGAGGCGGACGGTTACGTACCGTCGGCGCGACGGCTGGAACGGGAGCGCCACAAGCGTGCCCGCGCCCGGCGCGCGACGGCGATCGGCGCGCTCTCGACCCTCGTCACCGCGGTCGTCCTCTACCTGGTCGTCGTCAACGCTCCCGGCTGGCAGCGCACCAAGGGGACCTTCTTCGACCTGGGGTACGCCCGCGAGGCGTTCCCCAAGGTCCTCGAAGGCCTGTGGCTGAACGTCCGGCTGCTGCTGATCTGCGGGGCCGCGGTGCTCGTCCTGGGCATGCTGATCGCCGTCGCCCGCACGCTGCGCGGACCGGTGTTCTTCCCGCTGCGCTTCCTGGCCGCCGCGTACACGGACTTCTTCCGGGGGCTGCCGCTCATCATCAACCTGATGATCGTGGTCCTCGGCGTCCCGGCGCTGCGGCTCCAGGGGGTGACCGTCGACCCGGTGCTGCTCGGCGGCACGGCGCTCACCCTGACGTACTCGGCGTACGTCGCCGAGGTGTTCCGCGCCGGAATCGAGTCCGTGCACCCCTCGCAGCGCGCCGCGGCCCGCTCACTGGGGCTGAACAACCGGCAGACGCTGCGGTACGTCGTACTGCCCCAGGCGGTGCGCCGCCAGGTGCCGCCGCTGCTGAACGACCTGGTGTCGCTGCAGAAGGACACCGGGCTGGTCTCGATCGGCGGTGCGGTGGACGCCGTACGGGCCGCCGACATCATCGTGGGCCGCAGCCTCAACTACACGCCGTACATCGTCGCCGGGCTGGTCTTCGTCGCGCTGACGATCCCCATGACCCGCTTCACGGACTGGGTGACGGCCCGAATGGACCGCCGGCAGGCCCAGGGAGGAGCCGTATGAGCCAGACGCCCGTGCTGCGCATGGAGTCCGTACGCAAGACCTTCGGCGGCTCGGTCGTCCTGCGGGACGTCGACCTGGAGGTCGCCGCGCACACGGTCACCGCGTTGATCGGCGCTTCCGGCTCCGGCAAGTCCACGCTGCTGCGGTGCGCCAACCTGCTGGAGGAGATCGACGACGGGGCCATCTGGCTGGACGACGAGGAGATCACCGACCCGCGCGCCGACCAGGACGCCGTGCGCCGCCGGATCGGCGTGGTCTTCCAGGCGTACAACCTGTTCCCGCACATGACCGTTCTGGAGAACATCACGCTCGCCCCACGGCGCGTGCACGGTGTCGCCCGCGCCGAGGCCGAGGCACGCGCGCGTGAACTACTGGAGCGGCTGGGGCTCGGCGGGAAGGCGGACGCGTACCCGGACCGGCTGAGCGGGGGCCAGCAGCAGCGGGTCGCGATCGTCCGCGCCCTGGCCGTACGGCCCCGGCTGCTGCTGCTCGACGAGATCACCGCGGCCCTCGATCCCGAGCTGGTGGGTGAGGTGCTCACCGTCGTCCGCGACCTCAAGGACGAGGGCATGACCATGGTGGTGGCCACGCACGAGATGGGCTTCGCCCGCGAGGTCGCCGACCAGGTGTGCTTCCTGGAGGGCGGTGTGGTGCTGGAGCGCGGCAGCGCCGAGCAGGTCTTCGAAGATCCGCAACAGGAGCGCACACGGCGCTTCCTGCGGCGGATCGTGGAGGCGGGGCGGCTGTAGGGAGCCCGGCGCGCTGGGCGGCTCCCCGGGGGCCTGTCGGCAGCCGTTCAGGCGTCCGCCTTGCCCGACCCCGCCAGCGCCGCGACGCGTTCCACGCCGAACACGTAGCCCTGCACCCCGCAGCCCGCGATGACCCCGTCCGCGCGCAGCGAGACGTAGGAGTGGTGCCGGAACGACTCGCGCTGGTGGATGTTGGAGATGTGGACCTCCAGCACCGGCAGGCCGTCGCACGTGTTGAGGGCGTCCAGGATGGCGACGGAGGTGTGCGAGTACGCGCCGGGGTTGATCACGATGCCGCAGTGGCTGAGCCGCGCCTCGTGGATCCAGTCGACCAGCTCGCCCTCGTGGTTGGACTGGCGGAAGTCGACCGTGCCCCCGTGCGCGGCCGCCGCCTTGGCACACAGGGCCTCGACGTCGGCGAGGGTGTCGGAGCCGTAGATCTCCGGCTGGCGCTGGCCGAGGAGGTTCAGGTTGGGGCCGTTGAGGATCATGATCGGGGCGTGGGCCAGGGTGCGGGGCACGGTTCCTCCGGTCCGTTCGGGGCGGGCGGCCCGGGGCGGACCGCTGCTCACTGCCGGTTTATCACGGTGCGTCGCCGGTCCGTCCGGCCGTAGCCTCCTGGCATGACGAGCCCGACCAGCCCGACCAGCCGGACCAGCCGGTCCGCCCCGGCCAGCCCGGTCTGCCCGCCGAAGCCGTCCCCGGGCGACCGCATCGCGGTGATCTCGCCCTCCTCCGGTCTGCCGGGGCTCTTCCCGCTCCCCTACGAGCTGGGCCTGAAGCGGCTGCGCGAGGAATTCGGACTGGAGCCGGTCGAGTATCCGGCGACCCGCACGATGGGCTCCACGCCCCAGGAGCGGGCCGACGACATCCACGCCGCCTTCGCCGATCCGGAGATCAGGGCCGTCATCGCGTCGATCGGCGGGGACGACCAGATCACCGTGCTGCCGTACCTGGACCGGGAGTTGATCCGGGCCTGCCCGAAGCCCTTCTTCGGGATGAGCGACAACACCAACCTGCTCGCGTTCCTGCGCACCTGCGGCATCGTCGGCTTCCACGGCGGGAGCGTGATGTGCGAACTCGGCCGCCCCGGCGCCATGCACCCGCAGACCGCCGAGTCCCTGCGCGCGGCCCTGTTCACCACCGGGCCGTACGAGTTGAGGCCCGCCGCGCGGTGGCGCGACATCGACCGGGACTGGGCGGATCCGGCGACCTTCGCCGCGGAGCCGGAGACCCGGCCCGGGTCCGGCTGGACCTGGGTGAACCCCGGCCGGGTGGTGGAGGGCCGCAGTTGGGGCGGCTGCCTGGAGATCTTCGCCGAGCTGCTGATGGCCGACCGCGAGATCGCGCGCGACCTGTCCGCGTACGACGGCGGCGTGCTGCTCCTGGAGACCTCCGAGGACATGCCGAGCGCCACGGAGGTCTTCCGCATCCTGCGGAGCATGGGTGAGCGGTGGCTGCTGGGGCGCTTCCCGGCCCTGCTGATGGGCCGGCCCAAGACGTGGTCCTTCGAGCGGCCCAACACCCCACAGGAGGCCGTCCGTTACGCGGCGGAGCAGCGGGAGGCCGTCCTGCGCGCCATGCGGACCTACGCGCCCGGCAGCACGATCGTCTTCGACGTGGACTTCGGGCACACGGATCCGCAACTGGTGATCCCGTACGGGGGAACCGTGCGCGTGGACGGGCCCGCCCGGCGCATCACGGTCACGTACTGAAGACCCCCGGGCCTTCCGCGCGCCCCCGTAACCGCTGATCACGGTGGGTAGTTGACGCGGCATGCACGACGTACGCAACGTGAGGGCGCCCGCGCCCTCCATGCCGCGCCTCGCGGCTGCCTCACTGGCCGGAACGGCCATCGAGTTCTACGACTTCTTCGTCTACGGCACGGCGGCGGCCCAGCCTGGGGTGCTTCGCGTTGCTGCCGGAGACGCGTCCGGTGGGGGTGGGCGCGGCTGCGGAGGCGGCCGGGGCAGGGTGAGCTGGGGTGGGTGACGGGGGCGTGGGTTCGGGGGCGTGGGTACGGGGGCGTAAACGCTTACGCGAGCGTTTGCGGGCTGGGGTGACGACCTCTCGCCGGCCCAGCGCCGCGTAAACGCTTGCGTGAGCGTTTACGCGGCGTTACGGATTGATCGCCAGCTCCAGATACGCCGCGAACAGCACCAGATGGACCCCGCCCTGGAGCGGCGTGGCCCGGCCCGGTACCACCGTCAGGGAGGCGACCACCACCGTCAGGGCGAGCAGCACCATGTGCGTGGCGCCGAGGCCGAGGACGAGCGGGCCGGAGAGCCACAGGGAGGCGAGTGCTACGGCCGGGATGGTCAGGCCGATGCTGGCCATGGCCGAGCCGAGGGCCAGGTTCAGACTGGTCTGCACCCGGTCGCGGCGGGAGGCGCGCAGCGCGGCGATGGTCTCCGGGAGCAGCACCAGCAGCGCGATGATCACGCCGACGACCGCGTGCGGGAGCCCGGCCGCCTCCACGCCGGACTCGATGGTGGGTGAGACCCCCTTGGCCAGTCCGACCACGCCGACCAGGGCCAGGCCCAGCAGCGTCAGGCTGATCCGGGCGGTGGCGGCGGTCGGAGCCTCGGCGTGCTCGTCGGCGGTGATCACTTCACCGTGCCGGGTGATCGGCAGGAAGTAGTCACGGTGCCGCACGGTCTGCGTCGCGACGAACAGGCCGTACAGGATCAGCGAGGACAGCGCCGCGAAGGTCAGCTGGACGGTGGAGAACTCCGGCCCCGGCTTGCTGGTGGTGAAGGTCGGCAGCACCAGGCTGAGGGTGGCCAGCGTCGCGACGGTGGCGAGTGCGGCGCCGGTGCCCTCCGGGTTGAAGACGGCCGTGCCGTGCCGCAGAGACGCGACGAGGAGGCACAGGCCGACGATGCCGTTGCAGGTGATCATCACGGCCGCGAAGACCGTGTCCCGCGCCAGGGTCGCGCTCTTGTCCCCGCCGTCGACCATCAGCGTGACGATGAGGGCGACTTCGATGATCGTGACGGCGACCGCGAGCACGAGCGAGCCGAACGGTTCTCCGACCTTGTGGGCCACCACTTCGGCGTGGTGCACCGCGGCCAGGACCGCTCCCGCGAGGACCAGGGTCACCAGGACGACGACGGCGACCGGAAGATCCCGCCCCCAGGTCAGGATCAGCAGCACGACGGCGAGCAGGGGCACCAGAGTCGTCCACTGTGCCGCGAGCCGCCTGCGCCGAGCGATCATGAAGAGATGGTCGCAGACCTGCGGGGGCCCCGCACGCGAGGCTCGGTCTCGGAGTCGGTGATCCGCACGAACTTCATGGCACCTCCAGTCGGCCGCGGCGCCCCGGGCAGGGGAACGCGCTCAGGGGGGCAGGCAAGCACCGGGGCCGGTGGTCGGAAGTCCGACGAGCACCGGTCCCGGTGATGGTTCTTTCTGGGCTCGACGCCGTCAGACGTCGATGCTGTCCTTCGGAGCGTCTCCGCTCTGCGCCGCCTCGGCCTCCGCCTGCTTCTTGGAAGCGCGCAGGCTGGTGATCGTGGTGACGATCAGAACGGCGCAGATCACGCCGAGCGAGACCGGAATGCTGATCTCGGGGACGGACACCCCGGACTCGTGCAGGGCGTGCAGCACCAGCTTCACGCCGATGAAGCCCAGGATGATCGACAGGCCGTAGGAGAGGTGGACCAGCTTCCTCAGCAGGCCGCCGATGAGGAAGTACAGCTGGCGCAGGCCCATCAGGGCGAAGGCGTTCGCGGTGAAGACGATGTACGGGTCCTGCGTCAGGCCGAAGATCGCGGGGATGGAGTCGAGGGCGAACAGCACGTCCGTGGTGCCGATCGCGAGCATCACGACCAGCATCGGCGTCATGACCCGCTTGCCGTTCTCCTCGATCCACAGCTTGGTGCCGTGGTACCGGTCCGCCACTCCGAAGCGGCGCTCGGCGGCCTTGAGGAGCTTGTTCTCCTCGAACTCCTCTTCCTCCTCGTCGGCCCGGGCCTCCTGGATCAGCTTCCAGGCGGTGTAGATGAGGAAGGCGCCGAAGATGTAGAAGACCCAGGCGAAGCTGGCGAGGATCGCCGCGCCGGCGGCGATGAAGATCGCTCGCAGGACCAGAGCGATGAGGACACCGATCAGCAGCACCCGCTGCTGGTACTGCGACGGCACCGCGAACTTCGCCATGATCAGGACGAAGACGAAGAGGTTGTCGACGCTGAGCGACTTCTCGGTGATGAAGCCAGCGAAGAACTCACCGGCCGGCTGGCCGCCGGCGAACAGAAGCAGGCCGAGCCCGAAGAGCGCGGCCAGCACGATCCAGACGACCGTCCAGATCCCGGCTTCCTTGATCGACACGTCGTGCGGCTTGCGGCCGATGAAGAAGTCGACCGCGATGAGGGCGGCAAGGCCCACGATCGTCAGGACCCATAGGGTCACGGAAACATCCACTGCGCCTCCGGCAGTCGTAACGGCAAATGTCAGCGTCGTCGCTGCCGGAGGTCTCTTCCACCCAATGATGGGCCGACGCCCCGGGATCTGGCCTGATCCGTATTGACGGGTACGTCGCAGCAGACAGGGAGTACTCCCCTCCGTGCGGTCAACAGTACCCAATCACCAAGAACTGGTAAAGCGCTTGGCAAAAGAAAGACCAAAATCCCTGGTCAGAGGGCTTTACGTGAACTTGGTGCGGGCCGCTGCGACCTGCGCGAGCACCTGCTGGAGGACCTGGCTGCCGGGCGGCACGAGCGACGGCTCGTAGGTCCAGGCATGACCGACCCACGGGTCGGCGAGGTGATCGTCGGCCACCGGCGTCAGCCGCAGCAGCGAACGCCACAGCGGGTCGAGCAGCGGCCCGTAGCCGGAGGATTCCTCACGGTCGGCCACCATCATCAGGTGGACGCCGAAGGCGGGACCCTCGTCGGCCAGGTAGCGCAGCTGGTTCACGGCCCGGTCGTCGAATCCGTGCGGGAAGTCGTTGACGATCAGGAGCTGCTGCGAGGTGTCGAACCCGGGCGGGAGGGCGTCGGCGGCGCCGCCCCGGACCGCCATCTGCACCAGATCGACCCGCTGGGTGAGCCGGCCCAGCACGTCCGCCACCCCGGCGGCGCCGAGCGCGGGCGGGGCCGCGAGCACCCCGGACTGCACCAGGGGCACCAGCGGCTGGGCCCCGGAGCCGGCCGGGTCGATGACGTGGACGGTGAACTCGCCCGCCGGATAGACGGCCAGCAGCCGCGCCGCGTGCGCGACCGCCGTCTCCATGGCGAGACGGCCCATGGTGTGCGAGTCGGTGAACGAACCGTCGAACCCCCCGGCCGCCCCGCTGTCGATCCACAGGCCCCGCTCCAGCGGCAGCCGGACCAGCATCGGGATGCGGATCCGGTCGGCCTCGGGGAGATGGAGGTCGCCCAGGCGCAGGGCCATGGGGATCTCCATCGGCACCCGGTAGGCGTGCCACGCCGGGTTGTCCCAGCGGGCGTACGCCGGTGGCAGGGCCGGTTCGACGACGTCGGCCTCGGCCGCGAGCTGGGTGAGGTCGCGGTCGAGGGCCTCGCGGGCCTGGTCGACGAGCTGGGCGTGCCGGGCCCGGGCGGCCTCGCGGGCGGCGTCGCCCTGTCCGCCGATCCGGCTGCGCGGATCGGAGAGGACCTGCTCCAGCTCCTTGTCCATGCGCGACTCGGCGAAGTCGACGGCGCTGCGGTAGGCGGCGGTGGTGCGGGCCAGGTCCTCGAACATGCCCCACACCTGGTTGTAGAGCCGCTCCTCCATGGACCAGCCGGTCGCGTCGCCCGCGACGGGCTGTGCGGGTTGCCCGGGTGCGGCCGGGGGCGCGGTGGGCGGAGGCGGGGGCGGGGCGGCGTTCTGCCGGCGCGGGTGGCTGTAGTCGATCGGGCCGCCCGCCGTGGGCGCGGACGGCTGGGTGACGGCGCTGGAGTCCGGCGCGGCGTACGGCTGCTGCGGCGCGGGCTGTCCGGGGCCGCCGGAGGTCTGGCCGCCGTACGGGGACACCGGTGGCACGGGGCCGGGCTGGGGTGCGGTGCCGCTCTGGTCCGGGCCGAGGGCGGGGGCCGCCGTCTGCCGGGAGCGGTCGCCGTCCGCCGTGCGCGGTGGGGGCGCCTGCACCGAGCGGGCGAGTCCCTGGGCCACCGCGTCGTGGACGGTGCCGGCGAGCTGGTGGGCCTGTGGCAGGCCCTGGTCGGCGAGGAGTTCGGCGAGGCCGCCCGCGTAGCCCTGGCCTACGGCGCGCACCTTCCAGGCGCCCTGGCGGCGGTAGAGCTCCAGGGCGACGACGGCCGACTCGGCCTCCAGGCCGGTGATGGTGTAGCTGGCGACCTCGTCGCCGTCGAGGCCGGTGACGGCGACGAACGGGGCCGCCACGGCGCCGAAACGGGCCGGGCCCGCCCCGCCGACGGGCAGGGCGAGCAGCACGCTGACACGGTGGACGGCCTCCGGCACGGCGTCCAGGTCCACCGCGAGGCGATGGTCGGCGGCGGCCTGCCGGGAGACCTCGAGACCCGGCTGGGTGGGTGCGCCCGGGTGGGCGACCCACTCCACGCCGTGGATCCGGCCGTTCTCGTCACCGAGCGCGGCCACGGCCACGATCGGCGTACCGGCCGAGATCCGGATCTCGAGACGGGCCTGGGAGAGCGGGTGGTTCTGCCCCCGCACCAGCTCGGCCGTCATCGCCTTCGTCCCCCTGTGTCGTTGTGTGAGGTCGTGTGCTGCTCGCCGGGCCCGCCGGTCCGGGCCCGGGGTGCGTCAGAGCACCGGCAGGATCGCCGGCATCAGGTCCTGGAAGGTACGGCCGTTGGCCGGGTTGCCCAGGGCCGTCATCGACCAGCCCTGGCCCGCGCGGTGGACCTTGGCCATGATCTGGGCCGTGTACTGGCCGCCGCCGGCGAGCGTGTAGCGGGCGAGCTCCTGGCCGTTGGTCTCGTCGACCAGGCGGCAGAACGCGTTCTGCACCTCCTGGAAGGTCTGTCCCGTGAAGGAGTTCACGGTGAAGACGATCTGGTCGATGTGGACCGGGACGCGCGCGAGGTCGACGAGGATCGCCTCGTCGTCGCCGCCCTGGCCGACACCGCCGACGAGGTTGTCACCGGTGTGGCGCACCGAGCCGTCGTCGCTCACCAGGTGGCGGAAGAAGACGACGTCGACCGGCTGCTTGTCCGCGAACAGGACGGCGGAGGCGTCGAGGTCGATCTCTCGCGTGCGCGAGCCGAACAGCCCGCGCCGGGGAGCCGCCTGCCAGCCGAGACCCATACGAACCGCAGTCAGGCTGCCGCCGTCGTTCTTCTGCAGACTGATGGCCTGACCCTTGGTCATGTTGACGGTCACGCGCTGATTCCCCTCTCGAACGTCCCCTGTTGCCGCGAAGTCGCGGTTGACCAGCACCTTACGCAGGGGCACTGACAGCGACGTACCCCGGTCCGCACTTTGTGTCGGTCTTGCAACACTGCGCGTACGCGGCACGCTGTCAGGCCAGACCCGCCTCCTTCATCTGGCGCAGTTCCTTCTTCATCTCGGAGACCTCGTCGCGCAGTCGGGCCGCGATCTCGAACTGGAGCTCCGCGGCTGCGGCCCGCATCCGCGCGGTGAGCTCCTCGATCTGCCCGGCCAGTTCGGCCGCGGGACGGTCGGTCGGCACCGTCTCCTCGGCCTTCCCCTTGCCCTTGGCGGGCTTGGCAGCCCCTGCGGCCTTGCCGAGGGAGGGCACGGGCGCCTTGGTGCCCCCGCCGTCCTTCTTCGCCTTGCGGTAACCCGAGCCGAGCAGCTGCTCGGTGTCGATGTCCTCGCGGGCGATCTGGGCGACGATGTCGTTGATCTTCTTGCGCAGCGGCTGGGGGTCGATGCCCCGCTCCGTGTTGTACGCGATCTGCTTCTCACGGCGCCGGTTGGTCTCCTCGATGGCCTTCTCCATCGCCGGAGTGATCTTGTCGGCGTACATGTGGACCTGACCGGACACGTTGCGCGCGGCGCGGCCGATGGTCTGGATCAGGGACGTGCCCGAGCGCAGGAAGCCCTCCTTGTCGGCGTCCAGGATCGCCACCAGGGACACCTCGGGCAGGTCGAGGCCCTCGCGCAGGAGGTTGATGCCGACCAGGACGTCGTACTCGCCGGCGCGCAGTTCACGCAGTAGTTCGACGCGGCGCAGGGTGTCGACGTCGCTGTGCAGGTAGCGCACCTGGATGCCCAGCTCCAGGAAGTAGTCGGTGAGGTCCTCGGCCATCTTCTTGGTGAGCGTGGTGACCAGGACGCGCTCGTCCTTCTCGGTGCGCAGCCGGATCTCGTGCACCAGGTCGTCGATCTGGCCCTCGGTGGGCTTGACGACGACCTCCGGGTCGACGAGGCCGGTGGGGCGGATGATCTGCTCGACGAAGCCGTCCGAGCGGGACATCTCGTAGGTGCCCGGGGTGGCCGACAGATAGACCGTCTGGCCGATGCGCTCCTGGAACTCCTCCCACTTCAGGGGGCGGTTGTCCAGGGCGGAGGGCAGCCGGAAGCCGTGGTCGACGAGGGTGCGCTTGCGGGAGGCGTCGCCCTCGTACATGGCGCCGATCTGCGGGACGGTGACATGCGACTCGTCGATGACGAGGAGGAAGTCGTCCGGGAAGTAGTCCAACAGGGTGTTGGGCGGGGAGCCGGGCGAGCGGCCGTCGAAGTGCATCGAGTAGTTCTCCACGCCGGAGCAGCTGCCGATCTGGCGCAGCATCTCGATGTCGTACGTGGTCCGCATGCGCAGGCGCTGGGCCTCCAGCAGCTTGCCCTGCTTCTCCAGCTCTGTCAGGCGCTCGGCCAGCTCCTTCTCGATGTCGTTGACGGCCCGCTCCAGGCGCTCGGGTCCCGCGACGTAGTGGGAGGCCGGGAAGACGTAGAGGTGGTCGTCGTCGCTGATGATCTCGCCGGTGAGCGGGTGCAGCGTGGACAGCGCCTCGATCTCGTCGCCGAACATCTCGATGCGGACGGCCAGCTCCTCGTAGACCGGGAAGATCTCGATGGTGTCGCCGCGGACGCGGAAGGTGCCTCGGGTGAAGGCCAGGTCGTTGCGCGTGTACTGGATGTCCACGAAGCGGCGCAGCAGCTCGTCGCGGTCGATCTCCTCGCCGACCTTGAGGGGGACCATGCGGTCCACGTACTCCTGCGGGGTGCCGAGGCCGTAGATGCAGGAGACCGAGGCGACCACGACGACGTCGCGGCGGGTGAGCAGAGAGTTGGTCGCGGAGTGGCGCAGGCGCTCGACCTCCTCGTTGATCGAGGAGTCCTTCTCGATGTAGGTGTCCGACTGCGGGACGTACGCCTCGGGCTGGTAGTAGTCGTAGTACGAGACGAAGTATTCGACGGCGTTGTTCGGCAGGAGCTCGCGGAACTCGTTGGCCAGCTGGGCGGCCAGGGTCTTGTTCGGCGCCATCACGAGGGTGGGGCGCTGGAGCTTCTCGATCATCCACGCGGTGGTGGCGGACTTGCCGGTGCCGGTCGCGCCGAGCAGCACGACGTCCTTCTCACCGGCCTCGATACGCCGGGCGAGGTCGGCGATGGCCGTCGGCTGGTCGCCGTTGGGCTGGTAGGGGCTGACGACCTCGAAGGGCGCCACCGTGCGTTCGATCTTTGAAACGGGCCGCATGGGGTCCACCGTACGACCCCCCACTGACAACGGGCTCTGATCAGCGGTTCTGCGGGGTGCGGGAGCCCCTGTGCTCCACGGTGCGGCGGGGGCGGAACCGCAGGCGGGCGGCGGAGTGCCGGACGTGGCTGTGCGCGGGGATGCCGGGCTTGGGCTCGGCGGGGACCACGCGGGGCTTGCCCATGACCATCAGCGGATCGAAGATCACCACGACGCCCGCGAGGAGCAGGAAGGCCAGCGGCCCGATCAGCATGGGTGCGAGCAGGCTCGCGGGCGAGTCCCCGGTGGCGGGTTCGGACGTGCCGTGCAGGTGGACGCTGAGGGCGGCCATGCCGGTGTAGTGCATGCCGCTGACGGCCAGTCCCATGACGAGGCTCGCGCCCACACTCCACAGGAAGCCCCTGACCTGGCCGGCGGCCCAGAGGGCGGCGGTCGCCGCGGCCATGGCGATGGCGACGGAGATGCCGACGGTGACGGTGTTGTACTCCAGTTTTCCGTCCAGGCTCATGCTGGCCATGCCGAGGTAGTGCATCGACGCGATGCCCAGGCCGGTGATGGTGCCACCGGTGAACAGGGCCGTTCCGCGCGCTCCGCGGTAGCCGACGATGAAGATCCCGACGCCCACCATGACGATGGCGACGGCCAGGCTCGCGAAGGTCATCGCCTTGTCGTAGTGGATCGGGGTGCCGCGGACCGTGAATCCCATCATCGCGACGAAGTGCATGGTCCATATGCCCGAGCCGATGGCGGCGGCGCCGAGGGCCAGCCAGCCGGGGCGCCAGGACTGGGCGACGAGCATGGGTCGGGTGGTGCAGCGCAGGCCCAGCGCGCCGCCGAGAAAGGCCATGAAGTAGGCGACCAGGGGTGTGACCAGGCCATAGCTGAATCCGTCGACCGTGCCCTGCATGCGCGGCTGCCCTTCCCGCCCTCGTACGTCCCGGAATTCCCGATGTGCGCCCCCTCCCAGGACCGCCACGAGCGGTCAGGGTTGACGCAGAGAGTATGACTCCCACCGGAATGGTCGAACGACTTTCCGGCAAATGAACACGGCCTTGCCGCAGTTGTGCGGTACCAGTGAGCGGAGTTGGGCGACCTCCGTTCAACGTGTGGCCATCCCGCACCCCTCTCGCGTTGACCCTCTGCTGTCACAGTTGCGCTGTCCGTGATGTCGCCGTTCGTTCGTCGCGAGGAGTACGCATGCACGCGCGCGCTGTCGCCGCCTCGACCACCGCACTCCTGGGGACCGTCGCCCTGCTGTTCCCCGTCTCCCCCGCCCGTGCCGCACAGGCCGGGACCTCGCCGTCGGTCATCGCTCACCGCGGCGCCTCGGCGTACGCGCCCGAGAACACCCTGGCCGCCGTGGACAGGGCGGCCGCGCTGGGCATCGGCTGGGTGGAGAACGACGTGCAGCGCACGCGGGACGGTGAGCTGGTCGTCCTGCACGACGACAATCTGCGCCGCACGACCGACGCCGAGGAGGTCTTCCCCGGCCGGGCTCCCTGGAAGGTGAAGGACTTCACCGCCGCGGAGATCGCCCGGCTGGACGCGGGCAGCTGGTTCGGACCCGCGTACGCGGGCGCCCGCGTGCCGACGCTGGAGCAGTTCGTGCGGCGCTTGGAGCGCCATCGCCAGAAGCTGCTCCTGGAGATCAAGAATCCCGAGCTGTACCCGGGCATCGAGGGGCAGACGCTGAAGGTCCTCAGCAACGAGGGCTGGCTCGACCGGTCGCATGTGGCGGGCCGGCTGATCGTGCAGAGCTTCAGCGCGGACAGCGTGCGTACGGTGCACGAGCTGAAGCCCGCGGTGAAGACGGGCCTGCTGGGAACGCCGCCGGTGTCGGACCTGCTCGACTGCTCCGAGTTCGCCGACCAGATCAACCCCTCGTACAGCTCGCTGTCCCCGGCGTACGTGTCCTCGGTGCAGGCGTTCGACGGGCCGCACGGCGAGCCGATGGAGGTCTTCGCCTGGACGGTCGACGACGCGAGGACGGCCCAGCGGGTCGCCGGGTACGGGGTCGACGGGATCATCACCAACAGGCCGGACGTGGTGCGGGACGCCGTGGGCGGCTGATCGGGCGGTCCGTCCGGGCCGCGTTGTCAGTGGTGGGTCCTAGTGTGGGCGCATGGACAGCCGAGAGCAGGTCGAGCCGCGGGTCGTGTGGGCGGTCGTCGAGAGCGGCATCGGGCCGTTGCTGCTGGCCGCGAGCCGGGACGGCCTGGTCAACGTCGTGTTCCACGCCACGGACGCGGTGCGGGACAAGGCCGTCGAGCGGCTGGCGTCGCGGCTGGGCACCGAGCCCGTCGAGGCGCCCGGCTCCCCGCTGCTGGCCGAGGCGATACGCCAGGTCGAGGCGTACCTCGCGGGTGACCGACGCGACTTCGACCTGCCGCTGGACTGGTCGCTGATCTCCGGATTCAACCGGGAGGTCCTGCGCGAGCTGGCCTCGGGCGTGCCCTACGGCCAGGTGGTCGGATACGGCGACCTGGCCGGACGGGTCGGTCAGCCCGGCGCGGCCCAGGCCGTGGGCATGGCGATGGGCGCCAACCCGCTGCCGGTGGTGGTGCCCTGTCACCGGGTCGTCGAGAGCGACGGCGGCATCGGCGGTTTCGGGGGCGGGCTGGAGACCAAGCGGAGGCTGCTCGCCCTGGAAGGGGTGCTTCCGGAGCCGCTCTTCTGAGCGTCCGGTCCGGTCAGTCGTAGTGGCGGGCCTCGAAGACGTTGCCGTCGGGGTCGCGGAAGTAGAAGCTGCGGGTGGCCTTGCCCCGGGCTCCGAAGGAGTCGTGCGCGAGGCCGGACATCGGTACGGAGCGCTCCTCGAGGCGGCTGAGGAGGGCGTCGAAGTCACCGCGCGGCAGCGAGAGGCAGACGTGGTTGACGGGATGCCCCGCGCTCTCGGTGGAGCCGGGCAGCATCGTCATGCGCTGCACGAAGCTCAGCGGCATGAGGTCGAGGATGGTCTCGTCGTTGACGCGCACGGAGGGGAACGGCGCCTCACCCGCCGCGAACTCCGTGAGCCGTACCGCCTCCAGGCCGACGGCCTTCGTGTAGAAGTCTGCGGCGGCGAGCGGGTCGCGCACCCAGAGGACGACATGGTCGAGGCGTGGTGTGTGGTCCGTCATGCACCCCAGGCTCGTGACGACTCGGGCAGCCCGCAAGGGTTTGGCCCGGCTCGCCGCCCGCCAGAGATGAGGGAAGACGACTGACCGACTGACAGGAGGCAGGCGCGTGGTGCTGGCGGTGTCCGAGGAAGTGCGGGAGGCGATCGACACGGGCCGGCCCGTCGTCGCCCTGGAGTCCACGATCATCGCGCACGGGCTGCCCCGGCCGCGCAACCTCCAGGTGGCGCTGGAGCTGGAGACGGCCGTACGGCAGGAGGGCGCGGTCCCCGCCACGATCGCCGTGCTGGACGGGCGCCCGCGCGTCGGCCTGGACAAGGAGCAACTGGAACGGGTCGCGAACGAGGAGGGGATCCGCAAGCTCGGCCACCGTGATCTGCCGCTCGCGGTGGCGTCCGGGGCGAGCGGGGCGACCACGGTGTCGGCGACCGCGCTGCTGGCCGCGCGGGCGGGCGTGCGGGTCTTCGCGACCGGCGGGCTCGGCGGAGTGCACCGGGAGTGGACCGTGACGCAGGACGAGTCGGCCGACCTGGGGCTGCTGGCCCGCACGCGCATCACGGTGGTGTGTGCCGGGGTGAAGTCGATCCTGGACGTCCCGGCGACCCTGCAGCGGCTGGAGACCCTGGGGGTCGCCGTGGCGGGGTACGGCACCGGCCGGTTCCCCGGCTTCTACCTCAGCGACTCGGGCTGTCCGGTGGACTGGACGCTGGAGACGCCGGAGCAGGTGGCGGGTGTCATGCGGGCGCAGGACGCGCTCGGCGGGCCGGAGTCGGCGCTGATCGTCGCCAACCCCGTCCCCGAGGAGGAGCAACTCGATCCGGACCTGCACGCGCGTGTGCTCGCCGACGCGCTGCACGCGTGCGAGGAGGAAGGCGTCACCGGCCAAGCGGTCACGCCGTTCCTGCTCGGCTATCTCGTGCGGCACACGGACGGAGCTTCCCTGAGCGCCAATCTGGCCGCGGTCCGCGGCAATGTCCGCCTTGCGGCCCGGATCGCGGCGGCCCGGGTCCGGGTGTGACGGTGGCCGGCGGGGCGGAGCCGGGAGCGGGAACCGGATCCGGGGGCGCGGGCACGGGCTCGGCGGTGGGCGGGGGGCTGCTGGTCGTCGGGGATGTCATCACCGATGTCGTCGCCCGGCACCGGGGACCGCTCGCGGCCGGCACGGACACGGCTGCCTCGATCCGGACGGTGGCGGGCGGGGCCGGCGCCAATGTGGCGTGCTGGGCGGCGCACCGGGGCGCGGCGGACGTACGGCTGCTCGGGCGGGTCGGGGCGGACGCGGCGGCCTGGCACGAGCGGGAGCTGGCCGCCCAGGGAGTGCGACCCCGGCTCGTCGTCGACCCGCTCGCGCCGACCGGCACGGTGATCTGCGTGGTCGACGAGGGCGCCGCGGCGGAGCGGACGTTCCTCACCGACAGCGGCGCGGCCCTGCGGCTGGGGCCCGCCGACTGGTCGGACGGGCTGCTCGACGGCGTGGCCCGGCTGCATCTGTCGGGCTACCTCCTGTTCTCCGGGCCGAGCCGGGACCTGGTGGCGATGGCCCTGAAGGCCGCACGCGCGCGTGGCGTGCCGGTGAGTCTGGACCCGGCGTCGGCTGGGTTCCTCGCGGAGCTGGGCGCGCAGCGATTCCTCTCGCTCGTCGAGGGCGTGGACGTCCTGCTGCCCAGCCGGGACGAGGCGTGCCTGCTGACGGGGCTGGTGGACGCGGCCGAGGCGGCGGCCGAGCTGAGCCGGCGGGTGCCGCTGGTCGTCGCCAAGCAGGGCTCTGAAGGGGCGCTCGTGGCCCGCTCGGGGAAGGTGCGGGCCCGGGTCCCGGCCGTACCGGCGACTCCGCGGGACACCACCGGCGCCGGTGACGCCTTCACCGGCGCGTTCCTCGCGGCCCTGCTCGCGGGCGCCGGGCCGCGGGCCGCCGCGGTGGAGGGGTGCCGGGCGGGTGCGCGAGCGGTGGAACGGGTGGGGGGCAGACCGCCCACGCCGAACTGACCGACCTGCCCCGGAGCGCCCCGCCCTGACCGGCGCGGCCCTGATTGACACGGCCCGGGTCGGCTCGGCAAGGAACGGCCCGAACCGGCTCGGATCGGCCCGGCTCGGATCGGCCCGGATCGGTCCGCCCGGATCGGTCGGGCCGGATCGGATCGGCCCAGCTCAGCCCAGCTCGGCCCGGCCTGGATCGATTTGGCCGGGACCGGCCAGCCCCGAACCGGACTGGCCCGAACCGGGACTGGCCCGAACCGGCCCGACCCGGACCGGGGCTGGCCCGGCCGGAAGGGACGGTTACTGCTTGCGCCCCCACGCCGAGATCATCGGGGCGGTCGTCAGATCGAGCGCGCCGGACGTGACGTTCGCCAGGTGCCGGTCGATGTCCTGGTCCGTGGCCAGGCCCGCCGTGACGAGCTGGTCGCGGATCTGACGGATCGTGACCGACTCCAGGGCCGCACAGGCCGGCGAGGCGAGGGGAAAGTACGCGTCGGCGTGGACCCGGGTCAGCCCCGCCTCCCGGAGCAGCCGCGGCAGGGTGCGCCCGCACGGCAGGTCGGTGCCGCGATCGGCGAGGAGTCCGCGGAAGCCGTGCCGCAGCCGGTTCGCGAGTTGCTGCTCGGGGCCGTGCTCGTCGGGGCACAGGAGTGGCTGGAGCGCGGGGTCGGCGTCTTCCACGAGGAGCCGGCCTCCGGGGCGCAGAGCCTTGACCATGGACCGCAGTGCCCGCCCGCGGTCGGTGACGTGGACGAGGGCGAGACGGGCGTGCACCAGGTCGAACCCCTCCCCCGGCGGCTCCTGCCCGCCGAGTTCGTGGGCCCGCACCTCGACGGGCGGCCGGGCGGCGGAGGCGAGCCGTGCGGTGTCGGTGTCGGTCGCGACGACGCGGCCCGTCGGGCCGACCTTCTTGGCCAGCCAGGACACCACGGTGGTGCCGGCGCCGACTTCCCAGCACCGCCAGCCGGATCCGACGCCGAGCGCTTCGAGGTGCCGGAACGTCGTGGGGTCGAAGAGAGCGGCGAACGCGCTGAAGTGCTCTGCCGCCTCGGTCTGCCGGTTGTCCAGGAGGTACCCGTCGGTTCGCGTCATGCCGCGATCATCCCAGTTGTCCGACTTATCCGTACGGGTCGACGCTCCGGCGCGTGCGTCCGTACGGAGAACCGTCCGGCGCGGGCAGGCGTCGTCAGGGCAGGGGCGTGGCATCGGCACGGTGGTTCGTCCACAGCCGGGAACCAAGCGGAGCGAGTCGTTTCCACAGGCTTACCCGCAGCTCACGCAGGCCTGGCAGACTGGCGCGCCACGGCACGGGAACGGCGTGATGGTTCCACGCAAGGAGATCCGGATGTCCATGGCAGGGAATCTGCGGAAGGTCACGAGCCTCGGCGGGGTCGGCGGTCTTCGCAAGGTGGCTCGGCTGGCCCGGCGGCGCCCGCGCGTCGACCTGAGTCACCCGGCCCGCTCCCCGCTGGGCTCCTCGGTGGTCAACTGCGTGACGTACCGGGAGGGCGTCCGTACCGCCGAGCGCGGCGATCTGGTGGACACGGTGGAGCGGGTCCGCAAGAGCCGGGAGGGATTCGTCTGGCTCGGTCTGCACGAGCCGACCGATCAGGAGTTCGCCGGCATCGCCGAGCTCTTCGACCTGCACCCGCTGGCCGTCGAGGACGCGATCGAGGCCCATCAGCGTCCCAAGCTGGAGCGCTACGGCGAGACGCTCTTCGCTGTCTTCAAGACGGTCTGCTACGTCGAGCACGAGGAGTTGACGGCCTCCAGCGAGGTGGTGAACACCGGCGAGATCATGGTGTTCGTCGGCGCCGACTTCGTGATCACGGTGCGGCACGGACGCCACGGCTCGCTGGGCCCACTGCGCGAGGAGCTGGAGTCCGATCCCGGCCAGCTCGCCAAGGGCCCGTCGGCGGTGCTGCACGCGCTCGCGGACCACGTCGTCGACGACTACCTGACGGTCACGGACGCGGTGCACGCGGACATCGACCAGGTCGAGACCGACGTGTTCTCGGAAGCCGGCGCGCGGACCGACCCGGGGCGGATCTACCAACTCAAGCGTGAACTGCTGGAGCTGAAGCGGGCGGTGGCGCCGCTCAGTCGGCCGCTGGAGGATCTCGCCACCCGGCCCATCCGGGTGGTCGACCCGGAGATACAGGCGTACTTCCGCGACGTCTCGGACCATCTGCTGCGGGCGAAGGAGCAGATCGCCGCGTTCGACGAGCTGCTCAACTCCATTCTCCAGGCGCACCTCGCGCAGGTCACGGTCGCGCAGAACGAGGACATGCGGAAGATCACGGCGTGGGCCGCGATCGTCGCCGTGCCGACGATGGTCTGCGGGGTCTACGGCATGAACTTCGAGCACATGCCGGAGCTGCACTGGCGGTACGGCTACGGCATGGTCATCGGCGTCATATCCGTGGCGTGCCTCGCGCTGTACCGCGGGTTCCGGCGCAGCGGCTGGCTCTGACGCGGGCGGTGCCCCGTACGGAGCCGGTGGGCGACGGGTGGGTCGGCATACGGGGTCAGTGCATCGCGTTCGTGGCGTAGACGCTCTCCGCCCAGGAGGCGATCTGGTCCTTCGCGAGATGCCGGGCCAGGTCGGCTTCACTGATCATGCCGACGAGACGCTTGTCCTTGATCACGGGCAGCCGGCGGATCTGGTGCTCCCGCATCTCGTGCAGCACCTCGCCGACATCGGCGTCCGCGTCGATCCAGCGGGGCGTGCCCTTGGCCATCTCGCCCGCGGTGATCCTGGCGGGGTCGTGGCCCACGGCGACGCAGCCGACGACGATGTCGCGGTCGGTGAGGATGCCGCAGAGCCGCTCGCTCTCGTCGCTGATGGGCAGGGCGCCGACGTTCAGCTCGCGCATGAGCTGGGCGGCGCGATCGAGGGTTTCATGGGCGGGGATCCACTGGACGCCGCGGTGCATGATGTCTCCGGCGGTGGTCATGGAGTACCTCCCGGTGCCGGACGGCCGGCGCGGAGCGGGACGCACCGCGAGTCCCGGCGCCCTTCATTCTCGCCGTGCCACCGGATGCCCGCACACGGAGGCCGGGCACCCGTCGGCCGGGCGGCGAATCTCGGCCCGCTTCAGCCGCCCCACGCCGGATGACGCGGGTCGTCGGCCCGGACCAGCACGTCCGCCGTCGCCACCGGGTCCGACTCGCGCGCGTAGCGCTCGAAGGCCGGGAGGGTCCAGTGCTCCGCCTCGGGTGTGCGGCGGCGCAGGGCGCCCTGGGAGAGGAGGACGTGAACACTCAGATCGAAGGGGAACCAGTGCTTGAGGAGGAAGGGTCCGTGCAGCAACAGCACGCCGCCGGGAGGGAGTTCGACGTAGGCGCTGCGGGTGGCGCGGTCGGCGGCCGGGTCCCACAGGTCGGGCAGGACGCGACCGGTGCCGTCGGCTTCGAGCGGCCCGAACACCTCACGCCACAGCGCGCCGGTGTCGTACCAGCCGCTGTAGTAGGACTCGACGTCCTGGTGGCCGTACTCCAGCCGTACGGAGGCGGGGCGCCAGAAGCCGTCCGTGCCGACGACGAGCGAGGGGCGACCGCGTACGCGCAGCGCTTCCGAGACCCGGTGGGCGAGGTCGTGCGGGCGGGCTGCCGGGGCGCCGTCGAAGGCGATGCGCGACCAGGGGCTGCCGTCGGCCGGCTTCAGGTCGAGCAGGCGTTCGGCGAGCAGGTCGCCGAGCCGTTCCCAGGTGATCGCTTCGAGTCGCACACGGCCCATGATGCGTCAGGCCGGGGTGGGAGCGGGTCCGGCCGCGGATGCCTCCCCGGGGCGGTGAGAGGCTCGCCAGGGTCTGTCGGGAAGTGCGCAGTTCGCTCCGCTCTCAGAGGGAATGAACCCTGTATGGCCTCCCGTGTGACGCTCCCGCCCCGCACCGGACTCCTCGTCTTCCAGCCCCTCAAGCGGCGGTACTGCGCCGAGTGCCGCAGCGGACCGCTGCCGCTGCTGATCATCGAGGACGGCGCCCCGCGCTGCCTCGACTGCGCCGACCTCGGGCATCTGGTGTTCCTGCCGAGCGGCGACACCGCGCTGACCCGCAGGTCCCGGGAGGAGAGCACCCTGTCGGCGGTGGTCGTGCGGTTCAACCGGCGCAAGAGCCGGTACGAACGGCAGGGCGTCCTGGTGGAGGAGGAGGCGCTCGCGCGGGCCGAGCTGAGGTGCTTGGCGGACGCCGAGGCGAGACGGCGGCGCCGGGTGCGGGACGCCCGGCGGCGGGCGGCTCAGGACGCCCTGTTCGCCCAGGCGTTCGCGGCGGAGATACGCCGGTTGTACCCCGGGTGTCCGGCCGGCCGCGCACGGGAGATCGCCCTGCACGCCTCGGAGCGGGGCAGTGGGCGGGTGGGCCGCAGCGCGGCGGGCCGTGCGCTGTCCGAGGGTGCGGTGACGGCGGCGGTCGTGGCGTCCGTACGGCACCTGGACACGCCGTACGACCGGCTGCTGATGAGCGGCGTGCCCCGGCACGAGGCGCGGCGGCGGATCGCGCCGGCGGTGGCCACGGTGCTGAGGGGCTGGACCGAGGCGAGGCTCGATTCGGCGGGGTGAGGCGGGAGGGGGTGCCCGCGGCATGGACGGACGTCTCAGCATGGCTGGACGTCCGCGGGCGGAATAGACGTCCGCGTACGGAATGGACGTCCGCGTGCGGAATGGACGTCCGCGTGCGGAATGGACGTCCGCTCATGACGCCGCGCCCCTCGGCCATGGTCACTGCGCTCGTACGGCAATTCACTTGTGGTGAGGAAGGGCGCCGGGCAGGATCCCGGCTCGACGGCGGGAGAGGGACATGATCGACGGACCGTACTTCGTGCTGACGGTGCTGGGCGTGCTCGGGACCGGGCTGGTGGCGGGGGTGTTCTGCGGTTTCTCGACCTTCGTGATGCGGGGCCTCGGCATGCTGCCGCCCGCGCAGGGGGTGGCCGCGATGAAGGCGATCAACGTGGCCGCGGTGAGACCGCCGTTCATGATCGTGTTCCTGGGGTCGGCCGTGCTGTGCGCGGTGATCGCCGTGGTGACGTTCGTGCTGTGGCCGGACGAGGGGACCGTGGCGCTGCTGGTGGGCAGCGCGCTGTACCTGTTCGGGTCGTTCGGGCTGACCATGGTCGCGAACGTGCCGCGCAACGACGCGCTGGCCGAGCTGGAGCCGGGCACTCCGGAGGCGGCGGCGTACTGGCCGGCGTATGTGCGCGAGTGGACGCTGTGGAACCACGTCCGCACGGCTGCCTCGGCCGGGGCGGCGCTGTCGTACGTACTGGCGCTCACCTGACAGCCGGGTCCCCGGGCGACAGGCAGCGGCCCGGAGGCGGACGTATCGTGGCGAAAAGACCGCCGCACCACGAGCAAGAGGACGCGGCCGCACGAGTGCCGCACCACCTCCGACAAGAGCGCCGCCCGACGACGCACGGCCTGTCACACGCGCACGCAAGGAAGACGGCCATGGCCGATCCCAAGGGTTTCATGACCACGCCCCGCCAGGACTGGCCGCGCCGGCCGGTGGAGGAACGGGCGCAGGACTGGGACGAGGTCTACGTCCCCGGGGCGCTGCTGCCGATCATCAGCAAGCAGGCCGACCGTTGCATGGACTGCGGCATCCCCTTCTGCCACGACGCGTGCCCGCTGGGCAACCTGATTCCCGAGTGGAACGACCTGGTGTCCAGAGAGGACTGGCGGGCGGCCGCCGACCGGCTGCACGCCACGAACAACTTCCCCGAGTTCACCGGCCGGTTGTGCCCGGCGCCGTGCGAGGCGGGGTGTGTGCTGGCGATCAACCAGCCGGCCGTCACCATCAAGAACGTCGAGTGCGCGATCGCCGACCGGGCCTGGGAGGAGGGCTTCGCGCCGCCGAGGCCTCCGGACCGGCTGTCCGGCAGGACGGTGGCGGTGATCGGGTCGGGCCCCACCGGCCTGGCCGCGGCCCAGCAGCTGACCCGGGCCGGGCACACGGTCGCCGTGTACGAGCGGGACGACCGGCCCGGCGGGCTGATGCGGTACGGCATCCCCGAGTTCAAGATGGAGAAGCGCCATCTGGAGCGGCGGCTGGAGCAGATGCGGGCGGAGGGGACGAAGTTCCGTACCTCGACGGCGATCGGGCGGGACATCGGGGCCGACGAACTGCGCACCCGCTACGACGCCGTGGTGCTCGCCACCGGGGCGACGGCATGGCGGGAACTTCCGGTGCCGGGGCGTGAGCTGACGGGCATTCACCAGGCGATGGAGTACCTCCCGCTGGCCAACCGGGTGCGCGAGGGGGATCTGGAGACCTCTCCGCTGTCGGCCGCGGGGAAGCACGTCGTCATCGTCGGCGGCGGCGACACCGGGGCGGACTGCCTGGGCACGGCCGTCCGGGAGGGCGCCGCGTCCGTGACCCAGCTGGACATCTACGCACTGCCGGGCACGGTGCGCGACGAGAGCACCGAGCCCTGGCCGACGTACCCGATGCGGGTCTACCGGCTGTCCGCCGCCCATGAGGAGGCCCGTGACCTGCGGACCGCCCCGGTCGCCGACGCGGACGCACGGCTGTTCTCGGCGTCCACGCTGCGCTTCGACGGTGACGCGCAGGGGCATGTGCGGTCGCTGTACCTGACCGGGGTGGACGCGCGGCGCCGCCCGGTGGAGGGAAGGGGACGGACGCTCCCCGCCGATCTCGTGCTGCTGGCCCTCGGCTTCTCCGGGCCCGACCGGGAGGACGGCCTCGTCGACCAGCTGGGGCTGGAGATGGAGCCCCGCGGGACGATCGCGCGGGACTCCGGTTTCGCCACGAACGTGCCCGGGGTGTTCGCCGCGGGGGACGCGGCCCGGGGGCAGTCGCTCATCGTGTGGGCGATCGCCGAGGGCCGGGCGGTGGCGGCGGCCGTCGATCGTCATCTGACGGGCAGTTCGAGGCTGCCGGCCCCGATCGGGCCGTATGACCGGCCCATGGCGGTGTAGCACCCCCGCGGCCGGGCTCCTACGACCAGCCCCTCACATCAAGGCCCCACGGGCATCAACCGCTCATCCGCCCCGCCTGTCACCGCTCATCCGCCCCCGCCGTCTTCCCCGTCGCCAGCGCCACCCGGTTCCATGTGTTGATCGTGCAGATCAGGGCGAGGACCTGGGCCAGTTCCCGCTCCTCGAACTGCGCGGCGGCCCGCGCGTAGACGTCGTCGGGGACGCCGGTGTCGGCGACGAGGGTCACCGCGTCGGTGAGGGCGAGGGCCGCCCGCTCCCGCTCGGTGAAGAAGTGGCGGGCCTCGCGCCACACCGCCACCATGTGCAGCCGGTCCTCGCTCTCGCCGGCCTTGCGGGCGTCGTTGGTGTGCATGTGGAGGCAGTACGCGCAGTGGTTGAGGTGCGAGGAGCGGATCTGGATCAGCTCGACCAGGGCCGGGTCGAGACCGTCGCGGGCAGCGGCGTCGAAGGCGATGAGGGCCCGGAAGGCCTTCGGCGCGGTCCTGCCGAAGTCCAGCCGGGCCGCCGTGCCAAGTGTGCTGGTCACATGGGTGGTGCTGGTCACAGGGGTGCTTCCCGTGCTCGTGTGCGTCGTCATGCCCTTCAACCTACGAGCCGGAAAGACCCACTGTAGGGTGCATTTCCATGGCTGATTCATGGGTCAATGCGGCGGAGCGGATCGGTGTCGACCTGCATCTGGAGCTGACCGGGCCGGGCGGCAGACGGGCGGCGCTGATCCGGGCGCTGCGTGAGGCGGTGCGCGGCGGGCGGCTCGCTCCGGGCACGCGGTTGCCGCCGTACCGCTCGCTCGCGGCGGACCTCGGCGTCGCCCGCAACACGGTGGCGGACGCCTACGCGCAGCTGGTCGCCGAGGGCTGGCTCACCGCCCGGCAGGGCTCGGGGACCAGGGTCGCGGAGCGGGCCGAGCCGCTGCGGCCACTCGCCCGCGTGCCCAAGAGGGCGCCCCTGCGCGAGATGGCGCCCCCACGCGCGCGTGGCCCCCGGCACGACCTGAGGCAGGGCACGCCGGACGTCTCGGCGTTCCCGCGCACGGCCTGGCTCGCCTCCTACCGCCGGGCCCTGCAACAGGCGCCCAACGAGGTGTTCGGGCCGGGCGACCCGGCCGGCCGGCGGGAGTTGCGGGAGGCGCTCACCGAGTACCTGGCACGTGCGCGTGGCGTACGGACGGCGCCGGACCGGATCGTGATCTGCTCCGGTTTCGTGCACGCGCTGCGGCTGCTGTTCGGGGGCGGCGTCCTGCGCGGGCCGCTGGCGGTGGAGGCGTACGGACTCGGCTTCCACCGTGAGGTCCTGGCCTCCGCCGGTGTGCGGACAGTGCCGCTCCCCCTCGACGAACACGGGGCGCGGGTGGACCGGTTGGGGCGCGAGCGGGCGGCGCTGCTCACACCGGCGCACCAGTTCCCCACCGGCGGCCCGCTGCACCCCGGGCGCCGGGCCGCCCTGATCGACTGGGCGGGCACGCGGGACGGTCTGGTCCTGGAGGACGACTACGACGGGGAGTTCCGCTACGACCGCAAGCCCGTCGGCGCCGTCCAGGGGCTCGACCCCGAGCGCGTGATCCACGTCGGCTCGGTCAGCAAGAGCCTGTCACCGGCGCTGCGGCTGGGCTGGATGGTGCTCCCCGAGCGGTACGTCGGGGCGGTCCTGGCCGCCAAGGGCGAGCGCGAGGCGTGGGCGAGCGTCCTGGAGCAGCTGAGCCTGGCGGACTTCATCGTCTCGGGGGCGTACGACCGGCACGTACGGCGGATGCGGCAGCGCTACCGCGGCCGCCGGGACCGGCTCGTCGCGGCGCTGGCGGTGCATGCCCCGCACATCGAGGTGAGCGGTGTGGCGGCCGGGCTGCACGCGGTGCTGCGGCTGCCGCCCGGCACCGAGGCCTCCGCGCTCAAGGCCGCCGCCTGGCAGGGCATCGCCCTCGACGGCCTCGCCGCGTTCCGGCACCCGGAGACGGACCTGCCGGCGGACGACGGTCTCGTGGTCGGCTACGCGACCCCCTCCGAGCACGCCTACGGGCCGGCCCTGGAAGCGCTGTGCGGTGCGCTGCCGCCGCCGTGACCGGCCCGAGGCGAGGCCGGAGGGAGCCGGTCGACCTAGGGCCTGTCGTTTGGATCAGGTCGCAGGGAGTCGGCGGTGCTGGTCAACGCCGGTGAGCGGGGCCTGGTGCGGGTAGCTGCAAGGCGGAGGAGCGAGTCGATGCGGAGCATCGGCGAGTGACGACAACGCGGCAGATGCGCGTGCCAGGCCCCGCGTCTGCGAGCTGATCCAAACGACAGGCCCTAGGCCTGGACCTTGCGCCCGACCGCGCCGTAGCCCGGGATCACCCCGTCGTCCTGGCCGGGCACCGGCTCGCCCAGCTCGGGGTGCCAGTGGTGCGGCACCTCGACGCCGGGTTCGACGAGGTCGAGGCCGTCGAAGAAGCGGGTGAACTCCTCGCGGGAGCGCAGGGCCAGGGTGACACCCGCGGCACGCAGCTTCTCGGTGGCCGCCTCGGACTCCTCCGGGGTGAAGTCGGCGGTGGCGTGGGTCATCACCAGGTAGCTGCCGGAGGGCAGTTCGGCGAGCAACCGCCGGACGAGGTCGTGGGCGCCGTCCTCGTCGGGGACGAAGTGCAGCAGCGCGATGAGCGACAGCGCGACGGGCCGGGTGAGGTCCAGGACCTTCCGCGCGCCCTCCAGGATGGCGTCCGGGTCGCGCACGTCGGCCTGGAGATACTCGGTCGCGCCCTCGTCCGTGCCGCGCAGCAGCGCCGCCGCGTGGGCCAGGACGATGGGGTCGTTGTCGCAGTAGACGACCCGGGCGCCGGGCACGATCTCCTGGGCGACCTGGTGGAGGTTGGGCTCGGTCGGGATGCCGGTGCCGATGTCCAGGAACTGGCGTACGCCCGCGCGGGCCAGCCAGCGAGTGGCCCGGTGCATGAACGCGCGGTTGACGCGTGCCATGACCGGCACCCGGGGGTCGAGGGTGAGCATCTGCCGGCCCATCTCCTCGTCGACGGGATAGTTGTCCTTTCCGCCGAGGTACCAGTCGTACATCCGCGCGGGATGGGGTCTGGTCGTGTCGATCTGGACGGCCGGCATGGGGTCCTGCCCGGTCATGAGGCACTCCGTAAGGGCACAGAGGGTGGTCGATTCAGCACCGCATTAGGAAAGTCGAACAACAGCAACGGCAATCACGTCAGGACAGCAGGAAGTCCGCCTCCCCCGCCTTGGCCCCCTGGATGAAGGCGGTCATCTCGTCGGTGGTGTAGATCAGCGCCGGCCCGTCCGGGTCGGTGGACTGCCGCAGGGCGATGCGGCCGTCGGCGAGTTTCATCGCCTCCAGGCAGTTGCCCCCGTTTCCGCCGCTCCACGGCTTGTGCCAGCCTTCGCTGCCCAAGTCGCGCGCGGGCATGCCGTTGTAGACGTGTTTGCGCGGCTTGATGCGATCCATTCACAGCTCCTTGCGGAGGTCCCGGAGGATCTCCTTCGTGCGATGTGCCGTAGCGGCCTGCGCCGCCATGCGGTCCATGACCTCAAGGTGGGTCGCCACCTCGGTGCGCGCGTCCAGGTAGACCGCGCCGGTCAGGTACTCGCTGTAGACCATGTCCGGTAGTTCGGGCACGGCGAATCGGAACAGCACGAACGGCCCGTACGTGCCCGGGTGCGGCCCGGCGGCGAACGGGGCGATCTGCAACGTCACGTTGGGCAGCTTCGTGGCGTCGAGCAGCTTGTCGATCTGGGCGCGCATCACCTCCGGGCCACCGGCCGGGCGTCGCAGCGCGGTCTCGTCCATCACGACCCAGAGCCGGGGCGCGTCCTCACGGGTGAGCAGGTCCTGGCGCTGCATGCGCAGGGCGACATGGCGCTCGATGTCCTCGGGGCTGGTCTGGCCGATGGCGCCCGACCGGAGCACCCCGCGCGCGTAGTCCTCGGTCTGCAGCAGCCCGGGGACGAAATGGGGCTCGTAACTGCGGATGACACTGGCCGCGCCTTCAAGGCTCACGTACATCGAGAACCAGCCGGGCAGGATGTCGTGGAAACGCTGCCACCAGCCGGGCCTGTTGGCGTCCTCGGCCAGCTGGACGAAGGCCTCGGCCTCCTCGTCACAGACCCCGTAGGCCTTGAGGAGCAGTTGCAGATAGGGGATCTTGAGCGCGACCTCGGCCATCTCCATGCGCCGGACCGTTGCGGGGGCGACGCGCAGAATGCGCGCGGCCTCCTCCCGCCGCATGCCCGCGCGTTCCCTCAGGTCCAACAGGCGTCGGCCGAGTACGACCTGACCGACCGTCGGCGCGGACCGCGGTTCACTCACGCTCCACCTCCACGAAGAGTTCTGACGAGCCGGCGGGAAAGAACGCTGACAGCCGGGCGGCGCCATTCGAAGACCTATTCGAAGAACCGATCCGAACACTCGTTTCGAACTAATCTTCGACGATCTCAACTGGCGCCGCGCGGGGTGCTGTTGCGAGCAGTGTGCCACGGCCTTCCAGACCGTCACACAGCACTCTGCAATTTTCAGAGTGACACTTGCCAAGTGTTCACGGCGGGGCGATAGTGGCAAGCGTGATTCCGCCCGCGCCCTTAGGAACAGACGCCGCCGCGAGCCCCTCCGGGCTTGGCGCCGCTACGGCTCAGACCCCGCTCGGGGCCACCGCCGAGCGCCGGTTCCGTTTCGAGCTGGCCGCACATCCGGGCTCCCCCGCCCAGGCCAGACATCTGACGCGGGCTCGGCTGACAGGCTGGTCGGTGTGCGAGGACACGTGCGACAGCGCGGAGCTCGTGGTCTCCGAGCTGGTCACCAACGCCATCGTGCACACGGCGAGCACCCACATAGTGTGCGAGCTGCTCGACGACGACGACCTGGTGCGCATAGCCGTGCGCGACGAGGGCTGCGCCCCGGGCCAGCCTCACGCCGCGAGCCGGACACGGCCGGAGGAGGAGCACGGGAGGGGGCTGCTCCTCGTCGACGCCCTCTGTCACTCCTGGGGTGCCCATGAGGACGGCCCCGGGCTGCTGGTCTGGGCCGAGCTGCCCCGCACGGCGGACGCCGCGGATGCCCCGGAATCCATAAATGCCATGGATGCCCTGAACGTCACGGATCCCCTGGACGCCACGGAAGCCCCCGGCACCGCGGACGGTCCGTCCGGCCCCCGGAGCGACCTGGGCTGGGGCGCCCGGCCCAAGCGGGGCCCGTCCGACGACTCGGACGACGGTGACGAACCCCCTCGGGCCCACCTCGAACGCCGCGCCCCCGAGGCTCACCACCAGCGCCGTGCCCCGGAGGTTCCCCCACAGGGGCGCCGCCGAGAGCGGAGGCACCCATGAGCCCGGTGCGGGGAGGCCGTGTACTGAACCTGGACACGCTGGTGCGCGTCCGGCGCGGACTGCGTACGCCGGGCCCCGCCCTGCGGCTGCCCGTGCCCGACGGCATGACCGCCCCGCTCGGCTGCGACGCGGTCGCCGTCCCCGCCCGGTTCGGCCCGATGATCATGCCCCGGCTGCCCCGGGTGGGCTGCGTCTACGCCGATGACGCGCACTGGTGGTGGCTGGTGCCGGCCGACTCCGACCACGCCCTGGAGTGGCCCGCCCCGGCGCGGTACGTCACCGGCGCGGTCGTCCCGGACCTGCTGGAGGTCCCCGAGCTGATCCACCGCCCGGACGGCACCCTTCCGTACTCCCCGCCGATCCCCCTCTACCTGGCACTGTGCCGCGCGACGGGAACGGCCCCGTCCTGGTCCCGCCCGGTCAGCGCGTAGGCAGCACGCGCCCCCGCTCACGCCGTAGCCCTCCGGGTCCCTCACGCAGGACCCCCGCACCACCCCGCACCCCCGCGCCGCCCCGCACCTCCCCCGGGTCAGGTCGTGCGACCGCGCGCATCCGGCGCCCCGGCCCGCGCCCTGCCCGGTCCGGCGCCCGCCCCGCGATAGTGGCCGTTCGTGCAGGTGCGGGTCGAGCGGGGAGGTCGGTCGACGGTGGCGAAGAAGCGGACCGCGCCGGAGGTGTCCGAGTCGGAGCGGCTGCTCTTCGGCGGGCCTCTGCGCTACGACATGGGCTGGAACCAGCACGCCGACGCGTTCCTGGAGCTGAACTTCCGCGCCATGATCACCCGGCTGCCGTCCCTGCTCGCGTCCAGCCTGGAGCTGGCCCGGCAGGCCGACCGGGCCGCCGCGCGGATCGTGCTGGCCGCCGAGGCCGGCCGGGGCGTGGCACAGGCGGTGGCGCTGCTCGCCGTCAACAGTGTGCTGGCCGGGCTGATGGGCGGCGGCTCGATCGAGGACCGGCTGCGCGGTGCCGTACCCGCTCTGGTCACGGTGGCAGCCGTGATGTTCGTCGCCGCCCTGCTGCGGGCCGCGAGCACCTACGCCACCGGCCGGCTGGAGCCCAAGGTGGAGCGGGTGGCGACGGAGCGGTACCTGGAGCGGGCCGCTGCCGTGGAGCTGGCCGCGATCGAGGATCACGCCTTCCACAAGCTGCTCGACACCGCGCAGTACGGCGCCGCCTCCGCGCGCCGGATGATCTCCTACGGCACCCGCGTGATCAACGCGATGATCTCCCTGGTCGCGGCGGCGGGCGTGCTGACCGTGCTGCACCCCGCCCTGCTGCCGCTGCTGGTGACGATGACCCTGCCGAGCGCCTGGAGCGCGCTGACCGTCGCCCGGCGGCGCTACGAGTCCTTCCACGCCTGGGTGCAGCACGCCCGCGCGGGCCGGCTGCTCGGCAACCTGCTGATCGAGCCCGAGGCGGCACCCGAGATCCGGGTGCACGGGGTGGGCTCCTTCCTGCTGCGGCACTTTCGCGCGATGTCCGAGACGGCGGAGGCCGAGCAGGCCCGCCTGGCCGGGCTCGCCGCTCGCACCGGCCTGATCGCTGCGGCGTTGACGGGCCTGGCGACGGTGGCGACGTACGCGACGCTGGGCGGGCTGCTGCTGGCGGGCGCGATGGCCCTGTCGGTGGCGGGTACGGCCGTGATCGCGATCCGGACCGGGTCGCAGAGCCTCGACACGCTCGTGGTGGAGGTCAACGCACTGCACGAGGAGGCGCTCTTCGTCGGCGATCTGCAACGGCTGTACACCGAGGCGGACCAGTGGGCGATCCCGGCGGGAGGCGCACCGCTGCCGGAGGACCCGCGCGAGATCCGCTTCGAGAACGTCACGTTCCGCTACCCGGGCGACTCGGCCCGGCCCGCCCTCGACGACGTGACCCTGAACCTGCCGCTCGGCCGCATCATCGCGCTGGTCGGCGAGAACGGCTCCGGCAAGACCACCCTGGTCAAGCTGCTCGCCGGGCTCTACAGGCCGGAGCGGGGGCGGATCCTGTGGGACGGCGTGGACGCGGCGAGCGCCGACCGGCACCGGCTGGCCGAGCGGATCGCGATGGTCGCGCAGGATTTCAAGCGGTGGCCGTTCACGGCCCGGGTGAACGTCGCCCTGGGCCGCCCCTCGGTGCCCCTGTGCGAGGACCGGCTGGCCGCGTCGGTCGCCGAGGCCGGGGCGGAGGCGGTGATCGCGGACCTGCCGCGCGGTCTGGACACGCTGCTCGCCCGCAACTTCAGCGGTGGGCACGAGCTGTCGGGCGGCCAGTGGCAGCGGCTCGGCATCGCCCGGGCGGCCTACCGCAGGGGCCGCATCCTGATCGTGGACGAGCCGACGGCGGCCCTGGACGCCCGGGCCGAGCTGGAGGTCTTCGAGCGGATCCGCGCCCTGGCCGACAGCGGCCAGACGGTCGTGCTGATCACACACCGGCTGGCGTCCGTACGGCACGCGGATCTGGTGCACGTGCTGGACCAGGGCCGGCTGGTGGAGTCCGGCACACCGGACGAGCTGCTGGCGACCGGGGGGCTCTACGCCGAGCTGTACGCGCTCCAGGCGGAGCAGTTCGCCCCGTCGCCCAAGCCGGTCCGGAAGGTGCCGGCGCCCAAGGCGGGCTGAGGGCACACGTCAGGCGGTGGCGTCGGCCACGTCCCCGCTGCGCACGATCACCAGGAACATGTCCGTGGCGAGGTCCATGACGACCTCGGCGGGCAGGCCTTCGCTGCGCCGCGCCTGCGCGAACTCCTCCGCAGGCCAGGAGCCGCGCGGCCCACCGGCGGGAAAGCGCTCGAGCACCGTTCGCCCGTTCACCCTGCACCTCCATGTAGCGCTGTACTCGTAGAGTTAAACGCCAACGATGGGGTGAACGGCTCGCGAAGTGACGGTTCTGAGACGTAGTTGACACGCGTTCACCGCCAAGTGTGACCAACCTCTCAGCCTCTTGGCGGATGTGTTCACTTTCCGTATCAGTCGTCGTACTCGTCGTGATACCGGATGCCCTCACTTCCCGCAGGCGCCCCGAAGGCCGACGCGCGCCCCTTGGGTTCCTCCCACTCCTCCTGCCGGCCCAGCGCGGTGAGGTCCAGCAGGCTGGTCGTCGAGCCCAGGCCGTCGAGGCCGCGCTCGTACGTCGTGTACGTGTGGAAGACCCGGTCGCGGTCCCGCAGGAAGCAGCTGAGGCCGGGCCGTTCGACGAGTTCGCCCGCCCGCTCCAGGGTCACCTCGAAGTGGTGGTTGAAGTCGCCGCCGTACGACGAGTACCAGGGCAGCGTCCAGCCCATCCGCGCCTTGAACGGCAGGATCCTCGGGTACGGCGCGCGGGACACGGCGGCGAACGACGTGTCACGGGCGTGGAGATGGGCGAGGTGCCCCACTTGGTCCAGGAATGCGGAGCAGCTGCGGCAGCCCGCGTCCCACTCGGGCGCGAACATGAAGTGGTAGACGACGAGCTGGCGCCGGCCGTCGAACAGGTCGAGCAGGGTGGCCTTGCCGTCCCCGCCCTCGAACACGTACTCCTCGTCGACCTCCACCATGGGCAGTCCGCGACGCTCGGCGTTGAGCGCGTCCCGCGCGCGGGTGGCGGCCTTCTCCTTCAGCAGCAGTTCCGCGCGCGCCGCGCGCCATGCACCGCGCGAGACGATCTCCGGAAGCGACATGGGCCCTCCTGTGACAACGGTCCGTCCGGGGTGGTGACCGGCGGGAGCCGCGGAACTCATCGCTGCCCGGGAGGATTTTCGAGAAGTTCGTGTGCCCTCAGGTGTCGTACCGCTGGATGCGGCGGCCATGGCCGCGGTCGATCAGCGCGGGCAGGCGCTCCTCCAGTTCGCGGGCCACCTCCGGCACGTCGATCGTCAGCAGTTCCCGGTCGCGCATGAGGATCCGCCCGTCGACGATCGTGGTGCGGACGTCGGCGGAACGGGCGCTGTGCACGAGGGTGGCGGCGAGGTCGTGGACGGGCCGGGTGTGCGGCCCGGTGAGGTCGACCAGGACGATGTCGGCCCGCCGGCCCGGCGCGATGCCGCCGACGCTGTCCCCGAGACCCACGGCCCGCGCGCTCTGCAGGGTGGCGTGGTGCAGGGCGTCGCGGGAGGTGAGCCGGCGGGGGTCGCCCTCGGCCGACTTCTGGACCAGCGAGGTGAGGGCCATGGACTCCCACACGTCGAGGGAGTTGTTGGAGGCGGCGCCGTCGGTGGCGAGTCCGACGTCGACGCCGATGTCGCGCAGGGCGCGGACCGGTGTGGTGTCGGGCCAGGCGAACTTGAGGTACCCGCGGGGCGCGGTGGCGACCGCCGTACGGCCGTCGGCCCGCTCAAGGAGGGGGAGGTCACTGTCGACGATGCCGGTGCCGTGGGCCAGCAGCAGGTCCGTGTGGAGGATGCCGGTGCGGTCCAGGACCCCGATCGGGGTGATGCCGTGGCGGGCCAGGCTGGTCTCGGTCTGGTCGCGGTTCTCGGCGGCGTGCAGGTGCACGGGCAGGCCGTGTGTGCGGGCGAGTTCGGCGGTGGTGGCGAGGTCGGTGTCGTCGACCGTGTAGGGGGCGTGCGGTGCGAGCGCGGTGGTGATCCGGCCGCCGGCCGCCGCGCGGTGGCGCAGCGCGAACTCCAGGGACCGCTCCAGGCCTTCGGGGCCCTGCGAGGAGAAGAAGGCCTCACCGAGCAGCGCCCGCATGCCGCAGTCCGCGACCACCCGTGCCACCGCGTCCATGGCGAAGTAGTGGTCGGCGAAGCAGGTGACGCCCGCGCGGAGCATCTCGGCGCAGGCGAGCCGCGCCCCCAGCTCGACGTCCCGCTCCGTCAGGTTGGACTCGACGGGCCAGACGACGTCGTTGAACCACTCCTCGGTGGGGAGGTCCTCGGCGAGACCGCGCAGCGCGACCATCGGCGCGTGCGTGTGACAGTTGATCAGGCCGGGCAGGGCGACCTGGCCGCGGGCGTCGATCCGCTCGGCGGCGGTCAGTCCGGCGGCTTCCGCGGTGGTCGTGACGGCCTCGACGCTCCCGTCCCGTACGACGATCGCGGCGTCCTCCGTGAACCCGATCCGTTCTTGATCGTCGTGCACGAGGACGGTACATGCGCTGATGATGAGGTCGACGGGACGGTCCGTGGCAGAAGGCGTCATCACGCCAACGTACGACGGCGTCGTAGGGCGGCATGATCCGAACCGGACTTCCCGTCACGGCTCTGTCGTGGGGCCGGCCGGGCGCGCACCCTGGCCGTACCACCCCGACTGTCGGCTTCTGAAAGGAGCCCGGCATGCTCCTCGGCACCTGGAGAACCTGGAGAATCTCTACCGGCCCGGGGGCCCGTACGGCCCGCAGGACGAGGCCGGGTACGAGGCGAAACTCGCCGCGCTCGCCGCCGCGGTCACCGAACTCGATCCGACCCTGCTCGGCGTGCAGGAGGTGGGCGACCCGGAGGCCCTGAAGGACCTGGCCGGGATGCTCGACGACGACTGGCACGTCGCCCTTTCGGAGCATGCGGACATCCGGGGCATACGGGTCGGGTTCCTGAGCCGTACGCCCCTGACGGTAGTGGCCGACACGCGGGCGTTCCCGGCGGAACTGCGGCCCGTCCAGGCGGATGACGCGGGGCTGACGGCGGGGCACTCGGGGCGGGGCGTCCTGGCGGTGGAGGTCGAGGGCGGGGGCGGGCCGCTGCGGGTGGCGGTCTGCCATCTGAAGTCGAAGCTGCTGTCGTATCCGGACGGCCGGTTCCAGCCGCGCGACGAGGGCGAACGGGCCCGCTACGGCGCGTACGCCCTGTACCGCCGGGCGGCCGAGGCGACGGCGCTGCGCGCGCTCGCGGACAAGCTGCTGGCCGGTGACGGGCGGGTGCGGGACGTCGCCGTCCTGGGCGACCTGAACGACGAGGTGCAGGCGGCGACCACACAGATCCTGCTCGGCCCGCCCGGCTCGGAGATCGGCACCCCGGGCTACGACCGGCCCGACCGGGGCGATGCGACGCGGCTGTGGGACGTGGCCCCGCTCATCCCGCCCGGGCAGCGCTGGTCCCGGGTGAACTCCGGGCGGCGTGAGCTGATCGACCATGTGCTGCTGAGCCACCGCCTGGTGCGCCGGGCGACCCGGGCGGGCACGGGTCTGCCCGGCGAGGGCCCGCCCGGCCTGCCCTCGGTCGGCCCGGATCCGTCGGAGCGCCGGGGCGCACCCGGTTCGGACCATGCTCCGGTGTGGGTGCGGATCGAGGGCTGAGCGCCGCCGCGACGCCCCTTGCCGTACCGGCCGACGGGAAGGGCCGGACGGTCTGGTCTTACCGCGCCGGACGGTCTGAACGACAGAGGGCGCCGGACGGTCTAAACGGCCAGGAGCGCCTCGGGCGGCCGTAGTCCCACCCGCTCTCCGCGTCCCGCGAGTTCGGCGAGGACGGCCGCGAGGCGCTCCTGGTGGCGGGGGCCGATCCGGCCGGTGTCGTCGAGGTGCACGGCGCAGGCGGTCGTGGTGTCGACGAGGCGTTCGAGGAGGTCGGCGACCTCGTCCGCGCCCTCGGCGTGGCGGGCGAGGGCGGGCAGTTCGTGCGCGGCGAGGGAGATGGCCGAACGGGCCTCCGACAGGGTGCGGTAGGCCTCGCGGCGCAGGGTCCAGCGGGTGGCGCGGTGGCCGGAGGGGGTGCCGGAGCTCCCGATGCGCGGGGCGTCGGCCTCGTCGAGGACGTGGGTGAGGTAGGCGTACGCGGCGTCCCCCGCCGCCGCGAGCCGGGCGCGCACCGTCCCGCCGCGCTGTCCGGGCATCGGCAGGTGCCCGGTGATCAGCACGATCGCGCAGGCCAGCAGCGTCTCGCCGATCCGCCCCGCGGAGGCCTGGGGTTCGCCGCCGACCATGACGAGCGCGAGGACGAGGACGGTGGCGACGGCGGTCTGGGCGGCGAAGTGCCGGGTGGCGACGGGTATGAGGGCGCCGCTGAGGGCGACGAGCGCGACGAGGCCTTCCGGGCGGGGCAGGACGGCGGCGAGCCCGGCGAAGAGCAGCGCCCCGAGGACGGTCCCGGCGGCCCGGTTGAGCACGCGCGAGACCAGTGGCCCGAGGTCGGGCTTGACCAGGAAGACGACGGTGGCGGGCAGCCAGTACCAGTGTTCGTGCTGCCCGTACCACCGGGTCTGGTGCAGGGCCTGGGCGACCGCCGAGCCCGCGCCGAAGCAGAGGGCGACGCGGAGCCCGTACTCACGTCCGGCGGTGCCGAACGCGGCGCGCAGCCGGTCCCGGGCGCCGCGCGGCCGGATGTGCAGGTCCCCGCCCCGGCCCTGGTCGAACACCTCGGCGGCGTGCAGGAGGGCGTCGTCGAGGGCGCGCAGGGCAGGCGCCGAACGCGACGGTGCGGGCAGCGGCCCGGTGTGGGTGTTGCCCCGTACGGCCGCGGCGAGCCGCCGGGGGCCTTCGGAGGCCCGCTCGGCGATGGTCTCCTCGGCCCAGGCGAGGGCGGTGGCGGCCTCGGCGAGGGGCAGGGCCGCGGCGTACTGCGCGTGCAGCCGCCGCTCGGTGGAGGACGCGGCGTACCTGCGCAACCGGGGCCCGGCGAGGGCGTCCTGGGCGTGGTCGAGGGCGGCGGTCAGCGCGGCCCGGCGGCGGATGGCGTCCGGTCCGCCGACGGCGTCGAGCAGCTCGGCGACGGCCTCGTACACACCGGCGACGGCCGCCCGCTCCCCGTCGAACCGGAAGTCACCGGCGAGGGAACCGGGCGTGGGCAGGGCGAGCCGCAGCACGAGCAGCCAGCCCGCCCCGGCGAGGAAGGCGAGCGCCCGCTGCCACCCCGGTTCCGGCAGGGGCATCCCGGCACCGATCGCCGCGCCGACGAGCAACTGCGTCCCGACGGCGGACGCGACGGGCCCGACGGCGCTCATCGCCCCTGCGACGAGTCCGACGGCCGTGAGCACCAGGGTGAGCACGACCGCGCCGGTGCCCTGCCCGGTGTACGTGCCGATGACGAGCCCGGCCGCACCGCCCAGGGCGGGCACGCCGATCCGCTTGACGGAGACGCGCCGGCTGCCGGGCCGGTCGTTGATCCCGGCGAGCATGGCGGCGACGGCGGCGACGACACCGAGGGAGGTGAGTCCGGTCCGTACGGCGATGAGCAGCAAGGGCCCGGCGGACAGAGCCCCCCGCGTCACCGCGCTCCAGGGCACCGGCCCCCGCTGGGCGTGCAGGGCGTGCGCGAGCCAGGGCGGAAGACGGGGGGCGATGCGGCGGGACACGGGGCTCCTATCGTCTCGACGAGGGCAGGGGTGAGCCTTCGGGCGACGGTGGCCGGGGCGGGGTGTGGCTGCCTACGGTAGGCGGGGTTCCTGGAGGATAGGTTTCCGGAACGTGTCGGACGGCTCGGAACCGGCGTTCTTTATGTACGCAATCAAGAACCGGGGCGTACGCGGTCAGGAACCGGGCGATCGAGAACCAGGGCGACGGCCCTGCCCCCGGCAACCTTTTCCGGCCCGGCGGCCACTGGTGGGTGTGAGCGCGCGTTCTCCAGAACCACGCAAGGACCCGAAGGACTCATCCGTGGCATCCGCATCCCACCGCCGTCCCCTCCGCAAGCGGCGCACGGCCCTCGTCTGGACCGTCGCCGTGGCCGCGGTCGCACTGCTCGTCTCCCTCATGGTCGCCCTGCGCCCGGGCGGCGAACCGGACACCGTACGGACGGCCACCGGAACGGCCACCGCCACGGCCCCGAGCGCCTCGCCGACCCCACACCGGCCCGCGACGGCCGCGAAACCCGCCACGGCCTCCCCGACCGCGCGGCGCACCCCGGCCACCAAAGCCCCCGCGACCACCGCGCCGGCGCGGCCCTCGCCGGCCGCCACCCGGCCGTCCGCACCGCGTCCGGCGTCCGGCGCGGCGCCCCTGGCGGGCCGGATCAAGCCCGGGACCACCTACGACGGCGTCGCCACTCACTACGACGCCGAGGACGGCGACGGCGCCTGCCTGTACGGCCCGAGCCCCGACCTCATGGTCGCGGCCATGAACCACGCCGACTACGAGACGTCCCAGGCGTGCGGGGCGTACCTCCTGGTCCGCGCGGCGAGCGGCGCCTCCGTCACCGTCCGGATCACCAACGAATGCCCGCTGCCCTGCGCCCCGGGACAACTCGACCTCAGCAAGGAGGCGTTCGCGAAGCTCGCCGGTCTCTCCGCGGGGCGGATACCGATCACCTGGAGTCTGCTGAGCCCGGGCACGTCCGACACGGTCTCGGTCCGCTACAAGACCGGTTCCAGCCGCCACTGGTGCGGCATCCAGGCACTGGGCCACCGCAACCCGCTGGCCCGGCTGGAGGTCAGGTCGGGCAGCGGCTGGAGCCGGCTGACGCGTACCGAGTACAACTACTTCCTCTCCCCCGACGGCACCGGCTGCGGCGGCTCCCTCAGGCTCACCGACATCTACGGCGAACAGCTCACGGTCGACGGCATCGCGGTCCGTCCGGACACCGTCCAGCCGACCCGCGTCCAGTTCACCCGGCGGTGACGGCCGCCACGGCCCCGGCGAGGAGCGTCTCCACGTCGGTGACGGCCCGGGCGAGCGCGTCCGGACCGCCCGTCAGATCGCCTACGACCGCGTCCACTTCCGCCAAGCCCGCCCGCGCCACCAGCCCCTTCTCGTTGGTGACCCACTCCCCGCGCGCCGCCAGCACCGCGTGCGCGGTCTGGGTCGTGGCGAGGGCGATCGCCCCGGCGACCTGGGTGACGGCGTTCTTCGGGGCGTGTCCGGCCCTGGCGTAGGCGAGGGTGGCCGCTGCCATGCCGTGCCAGTGCGCCGGGGCGCTGTCGCGCAGGGCCCGCGGATAGGCGTCGGGGCGCGGCAGTTCGCCCCGCAGCACCTGATTGATCGCGAGTTCGGCGACGAGCAGATAGGTCGGGATGCCCGCCAGGTGGAACATCAGGGGTTCGACACGGAAGCGGCCCGCCTCCGCTTCGGCCAACTCGTGCTCGACGACGTCCAGATCGCGGTAGTGGACGTCCACGCTGCGGCCCTCGATCGTCAGCCAGGCCCCTCCGTTGAAGACACCGCCGCCCCACGCGCCGATCTCGCAGACCTCGCCCTCCCAGCCGACCGCACGCAGATCGGCCGGGTCGAAGGCGCCGCGGTAGTAGACCGCCAGGTCCCAGTCGCTGTCGGGCCGTTCGGTGCCCTGGGCCCGGGATCCGCCGAGGGTGACAGCCTCTACGGCGGGGAGCAGGGCGAGCCGGTCTGCGACGGTGTCGAGGAAGGCGGGCACGGTGCGGCTCCCGGGCGGGCGGACGATGGGGGCCGGGCCAGCGTAAGGGGGCGGCTCGACCGTCGTGAAACGAAATACGGGTGCGTCCGTGCGCCGGGCCTCGCATGATCGGTGGGTTGCCCCAGTCGCCGTCCGCAGATCGGAGACCCCTCGTGATCCGCCGCGTCACCGTCCCGAGCCTCTTCCCGCCGCCCACCTACGCGCACGCGTCCGTCGTCGAAGCCGGTACCCGTCTGGCCTTCCTCGCCGGGTCGGTGCCGCTGGACGCCGGGGGCGAACTGGTCGGCCCCGGGGATCCGGTGCGCCAGGCCGAGCAGGTGATCGCCAACCTGGAGGAACAACTGAGGGCCGTGGGAAGCGATCTGTCCCAGGTCGTGGCGACCGAGGTGTACGTCGTCAGCGGTGAGCCCGCCATGCTGTCGGCCGTGTGGAGTGTGGTGGAGGCGTCCGGTCTCAGTACGGGTCCGCACTCGTCGACGCTGATCGGCGTGGCGTGCCTGGGGTACACGGGGCAGTTGGTGGAGATTACGGCGACAGCCGTCGTACCCGAGGGGTCCTCCGCCGAGGGGTCCGCCTGAGGAGAGTCCATGCTGATCGAGCACCGCGGGCGGCGTCCCGTCGTCCCCGAGTCCGCCTACGTCGCCCCGACGGCCGTCCTGTGCGGTGCCGTCGTCCTCGGTGAGCGCAGCCGGGTGCTGCACGGCGCCGTGCTCACGGCGGAGGACGGCGAGGTGCGGGTCGGGTCGGACGTCGTCGTCATGGAGAACGCGCTGGTGCGGGGGCGGTCGGCGCATCCCACCGTGATCGGGGACGCGGTGCTCGTCGGCCCGCACGCCCATGTCAACGGGGCGACCCTGGAGGACGAGGTGTTCGTGGCCACCGGCGCCTGTGTCTTCCCGGGGGCCGTCGCGGGCGCCGGCTCGGAACTGCGGATCCACAGCGTGCTGCACGTCAACTCGGTGCTGACGCCCGGCACCGTCCTGCCCATCGGCTGGATCGCGGCGGGCGCTCCCCGGGCCCGGCTCTTCGCTCCCGGGGAACACGACGAACTCTGGCAGATCCAGGAGGCGCTGGACTTCCCCGGGACGGTGTACGGCGTCCCGCGCGGTGCGTCGATGCGGGAGGTGATGGCCCGGCAGACACGGCTCTACGGGGCCCATCACGACGACGTCACCCTCGACGGCCCGGCCTGAGCTACCGCCGTTCGGGCCTCCCCCACACCCGCCGTTTGGGCAGCGGCTCGGCGTAGGTGCCGGTCCTGCTGGTGGTCAGGCCCAGTGCCACCAGCGACTCGGCGAGTTTGACCGCGGCGGCGACCCCGTCGACGACCGGCAGGCCGAGCTTCTCCCCGACGACCCGTTGCAGGCCGGTCATGCCGGCACAGCCCAGGACGAGGACCTCCGCACCGGCGGCGCAGGCGCGTTCGGCGGCGGCCAGGAACGCCGTCTCGGTCCGTTCCTCGTCGCCGAGGTCGAGCACGTTCAGGCCCGTACCGACGATCGCGGCGCAGTTGCGTGCCACGCCCGCCGTCTCCAGGCTGTCCTCGATCTGGCCGCGCGAGCGCTCCAGCGTGGTCACCACGCCGTAGCGGCGGCCCAGCAGGCAGGCCAGGTGTGCCGCGGCCTCGGTGATGTCGACGACCGGCGCGTCGACCAGTTCCCGTACCCCTTCCCTGCCGTGCTCCCCGAATCCGGCCATCACCACGGCGTCGTACGGCGGTCCGTCGTAGGTCCGCAGCGTGTCCAGGACGGCCGCGGCGGACAGGTAGCTGTCGAGCCAGCCCTCCGCGGACGCCGGCCCCCAGGCCGGAGTCAGTCCGTCGACGGTGGTGCCCGGGCCTGCGGCGGCCCGGGCACCTCGTACGATCTCCTCGGTCATCTCCTGCGTGGTGTTGCAGTTGGTGACGACGATTCGCACGTCTCTCAGACCTCCGCGGTGGCACGCTCGGGACGGCACAGGGCCGCGTACACGCCGGCGGCGATGGCCGTGCCGATGAACCAGGAGTACGGCGCCACGTCGCTGAAGGTCTTCACCAGCGCGAGCACCGCCGCGACACCGGCCGCGGGCAGGAACGCCCACAGCGCCTTGGGGTTGACGCCCTTGCGGTAGTGGTAGCGGGCGCCCGGAGAGGCGTCGAACAGTTCGTCCACGTTCACGCGGCCGCGCTTGACCCAGTAGTAGTCGACCATGATCACGCCGAACAGCGGGCCGAGGAAGGCGCCGAGGCCGCCGAGGAAGTAGTTGACGACGGTCGGGTTGGAGAAGAGGTTCCAGGGCGTGACGAGCAGCGCCGCGACGGTACTGATCATGCCGCCGACCTTGAAGGTGATCTTCTGCGGCCAGACGTTGGCCAGGTCGTACGCCGGTGAGACGAAGTTGGCGACGATGTTGACGCCCATGGTGGCGATGGCGAAGGTCAGCGCACCCACCACCAGCACCCAGGTGTTGCCGATCTCGGCGACCAGGTAGGCGGGGTCGGTGATCTCCTTGCCGAAGACCTCGAAGGCGCCGGCGGTGACGATGACGGAGACGATCACGAAGGCCGTGGAGTTGATCGGCAGACCCCAGAAGTTTCCGCGCTTGACGGACTTGTAGTCGGGGGCGAAGCGGGAGAAGTCGCAGAAGTTGAGCATCAGGGTGCCGTACGTGGCGAGGACCAGGCCGATCGCGCCGAACCACTGGCGCCACTGCTCGCCGACGGAGACCGGGTGCGGGGTGGAGGTGAGCGAGATCGTCCAGCCGGCCTTGTAGAGGATCCACCCGGCCAGCGCGATCATCACCAGCCAGATCGCCGGGCCGCAGAAGTCCTGGAACTTGCGGACCGATTCCATGCCCCGGCTGATGATCGCCGCCTGGACCAGCCACAGGGCGATGAAGGAGACCCAGCCGAGCGCGTCCAGGCCGAGGAACGAGTTGTGCGTCCACGACTCCAGGCCGGGCCAGGCCGCCAGCAGCATCACGTTGACGGCGACGGAGGCGAGGTAGGTCTGGATGCCGTACCACATGATGGCGATCACGGCCCTGATCAGCGCCGGGATGTTGGCGCCCCAGATGCCGAAGGCGATCCGGCTCACCACGGGGAAGGGCACGCCGTGACGCTGGCCGATCTTCCCCATCCAGTTCATGCCGATGTAGATGATCACGAACCCGACCAGCAAGGACGTGAAGATCTGCCAGACGTTCATGCCGAGGAAGAGCAGTCCGGCGGCGAAGGTGTAGTTGCCGAGGTTGTGGACGTCGGACATCCACATGGCGAAGAGGTCGAAGACCTTCCAGTTGCGCTTCTTGGCGGGCGCGAGGTCTTCGTTGGTGAGCCTGGGATCGGGGACGAACGCTGGGGTGCCGGTGGTCGCGGCACGGTCGGCGAGGGACACGGGGGCCTCCAGAGCAAGGGGACGACGGAGGACTGCTCCGCAGGGCTGCGGACGGCCACCCTGCGAGGCGTTTGGTATACCAAACTGCGTCATGGTCTCCCCGTCAACCGTTCTGACCGATGTCGCTCTGGTTAACGCTGCGTAAAAGACACCTCCCGTCGACGAAGATGGGCTGCATGACGAAGATCGAACCCCTCGGAGCGGTACGCGAACGCGTCACGGCCGATCTGCGCCAGGAGATCATCGCGGGCAGCCTCCGCCCGGGCGACCGGCTGGTCGAACGTGAACTGGCGGAGCGTTTCGGTGTGTCGCGCGTGCCGGTCCGGGAGGCGATCCGGTCACTCGTGGCGGAGGGTTTCGTCCATTTCGAGACACCCCGCCGCACCGTAGTACGCCGCCTCACCCCGACCGACGTCAAGGAACTGTTCGAACTGCGAGAAGCCCTGGAGGTCTACGCCGCCGGACTCGCCGCGTCCCGCGCGACCCGGGAGGATCTCGCCGAGGTCCAGGAACTCATCGACCGCGCCGCCGCCGCCACCGACGCCGGGGACGCCGAGGTGATCACCGACATCAACAGCCGACTGCACGACCGCATCATGGCGATGGCCGGCAACAGCCTGCTGACGGAGGCCCTGGAACCCGTCGCCGGGCGGCTGCGCTGGATGACCCGGCGCAACGAGGAATGGCCCCAGCTCCTCGTGGAACACCGCGAGCTGTACGAGGCGATCGCCTCGGGCGACCCGGACCGGGCCCGCGCACACGCGCTGCGCCACGTACGCACCAACTACCGCTCCACGGTCCGCCACCTTTTCGGCGAGGAGGCGGCCCCCTAGCCGCTTCCGGTGGCCAGGCCCGCCGCCCGCCCGGCCGTCCGCAGGACATCGCGCAGCATGGCGGGCGTGAGTCGGCCGGTGAAGGTGTTGCGCTGGCTGACGTGGTAGCAGCCGTAGAGCTCCAGTCCGTCGAGGCGGAAGCGGGCGCCGTGGGAGAAGGCGGGGCGCGGCCGGGGCACGGGCCAGCCCGCCTCGGCGAACGCGGGCAGCGCCGCCTGCCAGCCGAAGGCGCCGAGCACGATCACCGCCCGCAGGGTCGGGCGCAGCAGCCGCAGTTCCTGCACGAGCCAGGGACGGCAGGTGTCCCGCTCCTCGGGGGTGGGCTTGTTGGCGGGCGGGGCGCAGTGCACGGGCGAGGTGACGCGCACGCCGTACAGTTCCAGACCGTCGTGCGCGTGCTCGGCGGTCGGCTGGGAGGCGAGGCCCACGTCGTACAGCGCCTCGAAGAGGACGTCCCCGGAGCGGTCACCGGTGAACATCCGGCCGGTGCGGTTGCCCCCGTGGGCGGCGGGGGCCAGCCCCACGATCAGCAGACGGGCGTCCTCCGGCCCGAAACCGGGGACCGGCCGGGCCCAGTACGTCCAGTCCGCGAAAGCCGCCCGCTTGGCACGGGCCGTCTCCTCGCGCCAGGAGACCAGCCGCGGGCAGGCCCGGCAGTCCGTGATGCGCTGGTCGAGGAGGGGGAGACCGCTGGCGTCCATCACTCCACCGTAGGCGCAGGTGAGGTCACCGTCGTCACGGGGGCGAGATCCACGGGGAGCGGTCGCGAGCTGCCCCGCACATGGGCTCAGACGCCGGTGACCCGCACGGCCCGCTCACCGCTCCGACGGAGCCAGAGCAGGGCCCCGGACAGCAGTACGGCACTGGTCAGCAGCCAGGGCAGCGGGCCCGGGCGCAGCACGCCGACGGCCAGGCCGGTGAGCGCTCCGACCAGTTGCTGGGCGAGGGACTGCACGGACAGGGCGGTGGCGCGGCCCGCGCCGGAGACTCTGCGGTGCAGCAGGTCGTTCTCGTTCGGGGCCGCCGCGCCGAGACCGAGGTAGACCAGGCCGAAGCCGACGACCGCGAGGGCCGTGGCCACCGGGTGGACGGAGGACGCGGTGACGCCGAGCAGCAGCAGACCACCCGCACCGGCCGCGAGGCTGACCAGCACGGCCCGTTCGCCGCTGCCCGCCACCCGGGCGGTGAGCGGAGCGAGGTGGCTGCCGACGCCGGAGCAGACGAACCCCGCGCAGGACAGGGCGGCGTAGACCATCGCCGCGGAGCCGGTCGCGCCGGTCAGTGCGGCGGTACGGCCCGGCACGAGCAGTTCGATCGCGGCCAGGGCGCTGCCGGTCGCCGCGGCGCCGAGCAGGACCCGGCGCACGACCGTGTCCCGGCCGCCCATCCGGAGTCCGTCCAGCACGGTGACGGGGACGCCGCGCAGCACCGAGCGCAGGGTCGCCGGTGGCCGCGGGGGCTCCCGCAGAGCGGTCAGCACATAGGCGACGAAGACGATCCGCAGCGCGGCCCCGAGCAGCAGCGGGACGGACAGGGGCAGCACCGTCCCGGAGGTCGCCTCGCTCAGCCGGGCACCGAGGTCGGGTCCCAGACCGAGCAGCCACGGCAGGGCGCCGCCGAGCAGAATGCCGGCCGCGAGCGCGGCGGAGGACGCGGTGCCGCCACGGGCCAGGCCCGTGCGCAGCTCGGCGTCGGGACCGGAACACGCCTGGACGGTGTCGACGTACCAGGCCTCGGCCGTACCGCTGGCCACGGCCCGGGCCGCGCCCATGAGGACCATGCCGGCGGTGAGCGACCAGACGGTGGTGCCGACGCCGACCAGGGCGAAGGCGACGATGTTGAGCACACCGGCCGCGGCGAGGACCGGCCGGCGCCCGAGGACGTCGGACAGCCCTCCGGTGGGCAGCTCCAGCGCGGCCACGGTCAGCGAGTGCACGGCGAACAGCCCGGCGATCGCGGCGAGCGACATGCCCCGCTCGCCGAACAGCAGAACCATCGTGGCCAGACCGAGGCCCGGTGGCAGCCAGAGCAGCGCGCTGACGGTGACGTACCGCCGCCGAGCGATCCGCTCCTCGGCCGGGGACTCGGTCACGAGCCCGGTCATGCGTTGAGGTCCGTTGAAACGGGGGCGGGGGCAGGGGCTGTGGGTGCGGGATCGTCGGAGTCGGACGAGGAGGCGGAGTCGGAGTCGGCGGGATGGTGTGGGGCGAGGGGCAGCCCGGCGGCGACGAACACCACGTTCTCGGCGCGCGGATCCTCCGCGTCCCGGGCGGTCAGCTCCTCCAGCTTCGCGGCGACCGTGTCGAAGAGCTCGGTGAGCGACGCTGCCGTCAGCCGGGGCATGAGGTCGCTGATGCCCGACGGCTCCACCCACTCCTCGCCGAGCCGCCCGGCGGCCATGTCGGCCTCGTGCCGGACCAGGGACTTCTCCAGATGCTCGATCTGCCGTCGCCGCGCCAGGCTGACGAAGGCCCGGCCGGCCGCGGTGGCCTCCATCGTCTCGTTGCTCCAGGACGTGACGGTGTGCAGCGCTCGCCAGCGCCGCTCCCGCCCGTCGCGATGCTCGGCCTCGGCGATGAACGCGTACTTCGCCAACACCCGCAGGTGGTAGCTGGCAGACGCCGACGACTCCCCCGTCCGCGCGGCCAGCTCACTCGCCGTGGCGGGCCCGTCCTGCCTCAGCAGCCCGAGCAGCTGGATGCGCAGGGGGTGGGTGAGGGCCTTCAGGGCGGCGGTGTCGTGCTCGGGATCGAGTACGCGCTTGTGCTCGTCGCTGTCCATGGGGGGAGGTTAGGCCGCCCGACCCAGTTAGCAAAAGACTTTTTGCAAAACTACTTTGGCAGAGTTGAACGAGGAACCGATATTCCGCCTGACGGGGCGTCCCGGAGGACTAAGGTCGGGAACATGGCTTCTGAAGGTGCACCGCACAAGGAGACGGACGGAACCACGGACGGAACCGACCCGAAGGCCGTCGACTCGCAGTCAGTGGACCCGAAGCCCCTGGACCCGAAGGTCGCCGCCGCGATCGCCGCCGCCGAGGCCGCGGGCCCGCAGGGCGCCTCGACCGTCCGCGTCGACAGCTGGATCTGGTCCGTCCGCCTGGTCAAGACCCGCTCCATGGGCGCCACCGCCTGCCGGGGCGGCCACGTACGCGTCAACGGCGAGCGCGTGAAGCCCGCACACGGCGTCCGCGTCGGCGACGAGGTCCGGCTGCGGCACGAGGGCCGGGAGCGGGTCGTCGTCGTCACAAGGCTGATCCGCAAACGGGTCGGGCCTCCCGTGGCCACCCAGTGCTACATCGACAACTCCCCGCCGCCCCCGCCCCGCGAGGCCGTCGCCCCCGCCGGCATCCGCGACCGCGGCGCGGGCCGTCCGACGAAGCGCGACCGCCGCGAGATGGAACGCCTGCGCGGAGTGACCGGGCCGGGCAGCGTGTCCGGCCCCGGCCCTGTCCCCGGCAAGGGATTCAGCAGCGCCCCGGGCAAACCGAGGCCCTGAGCAGGGCGAGGAGCCCGCAATACCCCTCGGTCCGGCGTCCGGGGACCGGCCCTCGGCCCCACTCCGGACGCAGCCGGAGTCTCGAAGGCACCCCGGGCGCACCCGGTCACGCCTGGTCACCCCCGTCGCCGCGGCAGGCGCATCAGCCGCAGCAGCTCCGCGTTGTGCCCCCGGCGCGCCCAGGCTATGAGGAGGAGCGGCACCATCAGGATCAACGGCGTCGCCGCGTACTGTCCGTCGAAGACGGCCATCTGCACGACGAACGCTCCCACCATCAACCCGCTCAGTGCCATCGCCGCCACCGACTGGAGCACCGGGATCAACAGGGCGATCGCACCGGCCAGTTCGAGCGCGCCGATGGTGTACATACCCGCGCTGCCCCAGCCGAGCCGCTCGAACGACTCGGCAGCCGACGGGTGCCCGATCAGCTTGGGCAGGGCGCTCGGAATGGCGTAGAAGAGGGCGATGAGCACCTGCAGCGTGCGCAGCGCGATCCGGGCACGCCGTCCGCGAGCGGTAGCGGACTCGGCGATGACGACGCCGGCCGGGGTGCGGTCGGCGGTGACGGTGGTCTCCGGCATGAAGGTCTCCTGGGGGAAGCGGTCCGTGCTGGTGTCGGAGAGGTAGACCGGTCCGCGTCCCTGAACTCATCGCCGCTGGGGAGACGTCGAGGGGAGTGTCACTCCGGCCCTCTTACTTCACCGCCCGTCAAGGGCAGAGCCGTTGGAGCCTCTCCTCCGGGTAGGGAGTCGTCCGGCTTTCCCTCTGGAGAGTGCGGTAGAAGTCGGTCATCACGGCCGCGACGGGGGCGTTGCGGGTGAGGATCTCCGCTGTCCCTGGTGGCGCCCCGGCGGGTCGCCTTCCCTGGGCCCAGGCTCGTATCAGTTCTCCACGTGTCTCCCAGTCTTCTCCGTACAGTGCGCTGGTCAGCCAGTTCACGAGCCAGCTGGCGGTGTAGCAGCGGTCGTAGGCGCGATGCCGGTCATAGAAGTCGGCTTCGGTGGGTGTGAGGGCGAAGCGGGTGGACAGGGCCAGGCCGTAGTCGGCGAAGTACAGGAGCCGGCCGTCGGTCAGGATGTTCTCGAAGTGGGCGTCGAAGTGGAGCAGCCCACGGCTGTTCATGAAGGAGGTGCCGGCGGCCAGTTCCTTCTCCACCAGCGAGCACGCCCGGTCCAGTTCCTGGCCGCCGGCTCTCACCCGCACCGTGAGCCACGTGTGCAGGGTCTGGGGTATGTACTCCAGGAAGAGAGCGATGCTCGCCGAGCACTGCTGCAGGGCCTCGACCCGCCGTCTCACGCCAGCGCTGCCTCCCCAATAGGCCACGACCTTCTCCACCTCGGCGAGTTCCTCCGCCGGACGGGGTGCCTCGTCCGGCAGCACCCGCCAGTGATACATCAGCGGAGCCCCCTGGAACTGCCCGGAGAGCACCCAGTTCGTGGTCATGGCGTGGGCGGCGACCTCCCGCCACGCCCCGAACGAGGGCCCACCGATGCCGTACTGGCAGATCATGGGCAGCCCGAACAGGTTGGCCGTGGACCGGCGGTGTTCCGGCCGCTGTTCCAGGTCCGTGAGGGGTACGCGCTTCACGAAGACCGGCGTGCCGGACACGTCCAGCCGGGCCGACGTTCCGCCGATGCCCGCACCCAACGGCACAGCAAGGTCCAGCAGTTCGCGCAGTTCGGTGTCCCCGAGCAGAGCCAGGGAGGTCGCGACCGTGTCGTAGTCGCTCAGACGCCCCGGCTCCGTTCCCGCAGGAGGGATCCCACGCATCCGGCCCGCCTAGACCACCACCGCCCGCACCCATATCCGGTCCTCCGTCAGGTAGCGGTCCACTCTCAGGCCCGCCTCCGCCAGGGCTTCCTCGAACTGCTCCTTGGTCAGTGGCCGTGCCCGGAACGTATGGGTCCAGACCGCGTCCGGGAACTCGTACTCCGCGCGGACCGAGTTGACCCCGTCGCCGAGCGGCTCCGCGGACGCGATCCGCAGAGTGAAGCCGGTGGGGTCCTTGCGCTCGCGCGGCACGTTGTCGTGGTAGTCCTCGCCCTCCCGCTGGATCAGCACGCAGCCGCCCTCCGCGACATGGCGCGCGCAGGTCCGCAGCAGACCCCGCCGCACCTCGACGTCCCCCGCGTGCACGAGGAAGGACGCGAGCAGCACCACGTCGAACGTCTCCCCCAGGTCGAGGTCCTCGATCGGGCTGCGAATCGTCCGCGCGCCGCGCACGCGCTCCAGCATCGGCGCGGACTCGTCCACCGCCGTGACCGTGAACCCGCGCTCCAGCAGGGCGTGCGTCATGCGGCCCACCCCGCTGCCGAGCTCCAGGATGCGCGCGCCCTCGGGGACCGCGGCGGCGATGATCTCCGGTTCGTGCCCGACGGGCAGCCGTGAGTAGAGCTCCACCGCGCAGCCGTCCGGGGTGATGGCCCCGGGTCCCGTCCCCTCGTACCCCTCACGCATTTTCATCTCCATGCCCGTCCAACGGACCGCATCCGCACACCCGTTCCCGCAACGCCCCACTTCACCCGTCCGAGTGAACGAGACGGGGCGGGAGGGGAGTTGAGGCACACCGCCGACGAGGTGGCCCCACAGCGAAGCCCCGCGGACCCCGTCGGCCAGAGCGGACCTCGTCGCCTACAGCGGACCCCGTCGGCTACAGCGGACCCATCGGCTACAGCCGAAACCAGCCGTGCCCCATGTGCCAGTGACCGCCCGCCCGCAGGTGATCCCCCACCGCCCGCTCCACGGACGTCCGCCTCGGCAGCCCGGCCACCGGCAGGTCCGGGTCCCCGAAGACGAAGCGGACCGGTTCGCCGTCCGCCGGCTCCGGCTCTTCACCGGGGTCACACCCGGGCTCAAAGCGTCCCTGAAACCGGACGATGTTCGACTCGGGGTCGAGGTGACGCTTCAGCTGCGGGTCGAGCAGCCAGGAGTGGCACACCGCGACCCGATGCCGCTCCCGCGGAAAATGACATGCGAAAAACTCCCGCGCGAGTTCCAGGGAACGGTCGCAGGCCGCCGGTGACAGCGGCCCGTGGAAGTCCGGGATGTGCAGGTTGAGACAGGGCTCCCCCGGTGCCGCGTCCAGCCCGGCCGCCGCCACCGCCCGCCCCGACCGCTGCCCGAGGCGGGCACGCTCGAACTGGAGCCGTCCCAGTTGGTACAGCTCGCCACGGAAGTGGTGCGTGAGCCACTGGGGGACCTCCACCCCTCCGCTGCCGCGCCGCCGCGGTGGAATGCCATGTTCCGCCCCAGGTCGGCGAGGGTCCGACGGCTGACGTCGGCCGTGACACCCCGCTCGCGGTGATACGCACGCGTGTGGGGCAACGCCGCGACGAACACGAACACGGCGAAGTACCGGCCCAGCGCGGCCGGGGCTTCGGCGACGCGCTCGGCGAGCGGCACCTCGATGCCGACCTCGCCGATGTCCCGTACCAGGTCTTCGACGCACTCCGCCAGGAGCCCCATGGCGCGGACATCGGCGGTGAGTGTCCGCCGCAGGGCGACCAGGTCGTTGATGTCCTCGTGCGGCACCGCCAGATCGAGCAGGATCTCGGGCAGTGCGTCGGCGTCCGGCAGCATGCGCGACCCCCCAGTCGACCTTGGTGATCCCTCGCCACGAAGAGTACGTTGCAAGCAGGAGTGGTGATCGGCGATGCGTACCGGCAGTGAACCGCGGACCGCGCGCAGTGCCCTGCGGGCGCGGTTCTGGCTGAGCCTGTGGGGGCTGGTGTGGGCGTTCTTCGGGACGGTGGCGTTCGCGATCGCCGGGCGGAGCGGCTGGGCCATCGCCTGCGGTGTGCTGCTCCTGATCGTCACGATCGACATGGCCGTCGTCCTGCGGCACATCCGCCAGGGCCCGCATTACCAGCCGGGTCGGGACATCCCGCCCTACCGGCCGCCGGACGAGCGCCCCTGACCAGGGCGAAAGCCGCTGGTCATGAGTCGAAGCGCGCGGCCTTCAGGAACTCCGGGTTCGGATCCAGCGCGGCCGCCAGCCGGAAGTGCCGCCTCGCCTGGTCTGGACGACCCTGACGCTCGAACGTGCGGGCGAGCGCGAAGTGTGCGAACGCGTTGTCCGGCTCCCGCTCCAGCACGATCTGGAATTCGAGCTCGGCGGGCCTCAGCTGCGCCGCGGCGAAGAAGGCCCGCGCCCGCAGCAGCCGGGCCGCGGTGTTCTCCGGGTGCGTGGCGATGACGCCGTCGAGCAGCTTCACCGCGCCCCGCGGGTCCCGGGCCGCGAGCAGTTGCTCGGCGGCACGGAAGTCGATGACGTGTGTCTCCGGGGTACGTCCGGTGGAACCGCTGGTTTCGGGCACGGCGAAGTCCTTCCCTCACTGCACCGGTTCAACGCCCCCGCGCGGTGCCGCTATTCCGTGTCAGACGGCCCGGACGCCTGTGACCTGCGCACCAGCTCGGCCCACACGTCCTTCACGCGCCGCTCCAGCTCCTCCAGCGGCACGTCGTTGTCGATCACGATGTCCGCGATCTCCCGGCGCTGCTCGCGCGTCGCCTGGGCGGCCATGCGTGCCCGGGCGTCCTCCTCGGTCATGCCGCGCAGCCGGACGAGCCGGTCGAGCTGGGTCTCGGGGGCGGCGTCGACGACGATCACCAGGTCGTAGAGCGGCGCCAGGCCGTTCTCCGTGAGGAGCGGGACGTCGTGGAGCACCACCGCGTCCTCGGCGGCGGCCTCCTCCCGCTCGCGGGAACGAGCGCCCACCAAGGGGTGCACGATCGCGTTGAGGGTGGCGAGCTTCTCCGCGTCGGAGAAGACGATGGCGCCGAGGCGAGGGCGGTCCAGGCTGCCGTCGGCGGCGAGGATCTCCTCCCCGAAGGCCTCGACGACCGCGGCGAGCCCGGGCGTCCCCGGTGCGACGACCTCCCGCGCGATGCGGTCCGCGTCGATCAGCACGGCCCCGCACGCGACGAGAAGCCGTGACACCTCACTCTTGCCGGCACCGATGCCGCCGGTCAGGCCCACCTTCAGCATGCTCCGCAGCTTAGGCCCTGCCACCGACAGGGCCCTCGCCCGGGCCGGGTGACGCGATCAGCTGTCGCCTTCGCGCTCCGCCAGGAACTTCTCGAACTCCTGGCCGATCTCGTCCGCCGACGGGATGTCCACCGGTTCGGCGAGCATGTTGCCCCGGGTCTCGGCGCCCGCGACGGCGTCGTACTGGTGCTCCAGGCCCTCGATGAGCGCGCTGAGGTCGTCGTCGCCCTCGCGGATCTGCCGGTCGATCTCCGTCTGGGTGCGGTGGGCGTCCGAGCGCAGGGCGTGGGCGATGCCGGGCAGGACCAGTCCGGTCGCCGCCGTGATGGCCTCCAGGACCGTCAGGGCCGCGTCCGGGTACAGGGAGCGTGCGATGTAGTGCGGGACGTGGGCGGCGACGCCCAGCACGTCGTGCCCCGCCTGGAGCAGGCGGTACTCGACGAGGGACTCGGCGCTGCCGGGCACCTGCGCCTCCTCGAACGGACTGGGGTGGCCCGGGACGAGGTCGGTGCGGTTGCCGTGCGGGGTGAGGCCCACGGGTCGGGTGTGCGGGACGCCCATGGGGATGCCGTGGAAGTTCACGGAGAGCCGGACGCCGAGCCGCTCCACGATCTGCTGCACGGCGGCGGCGAAGCGCTCCCATTCCACGTCCGGCTCGGGGCCGGACAGCAGCAGGAAGGGCGCGCCGGTGGCGTCCTGGACGAGCCGCACCTCGAGGGCGGGGTCCTCGTAGTCGGTCCAGCGGTCGCGCTTGAAGGTCAGCAGCGGGCGGCGGGCGCGGTAGTCCACGAGCCGGTCGTGGTCGAAGCGGGCGACGACCTGGTGGGGCAGGGAGTCGAGCACCCGGTCGACGATCTGATCGCCCGTCTCGCCGGCGTCGATGTATCCGTCGAAGTGGTAGAGCATGACAAGTCCGGCCGATTCCTGGGCGAGCGCCATGTCGACGACGGCCAGCCCCTTCGGCTCCCAGGCGTACAAACCCTGCGGATCAAGCACAGTGACCGCTCCTCCTCGTGTTCACACCTCACAACGTCGTTGCGGGCGCGGGCATTCCCGGAAAGGAGGCGGACATTGATCTTGTGGCTCGGGACAGCGCACTGAAGGGGCGCGGGAACGGCGCGACGAGCCCCCGTCGGCCCGCAGCCGACCGAGGGCCTGCGTACAGCAACGCCAAAGGGCCGCACCTCGAAAGGTACGGCCCCTCGGTCAGGAGCTACAGCTCAGTGGGCGTTCAGCTCTGCCCACCGGCCAGCTTCTCGCGCAGCGCGGCAAGCGCCTCGTCCGAGGCCAGCGCACCGGAGTTGTCCGGGCCCTCGGAGGAGTACGAACCGCCGCCACCGCCGGACGCGGCCGGAGCGGCAGCCTCGCCACCCTCGGCAGCGGCCTTCTCGTCCGCTTCGCGGGACTTGATGACCTGCGCCTGGTGCTGCTCGAAGCGCTGCTGCGCCTCGGCGTACTGGGTCTCCCACGCCTCGCGCTGGGTCTCGTAGCCCTCGAGCCAGTCGTTGGTCTCGGGGTCGAAGCCCTCGGGGTAGATGTAGTTGCCCTGGTCGTCGTAGGACGCGGCCATGCCGTACAGGGTCGGGTCGAACTCGACCGAGGCCGGGTCGGCACCGAAGGACTCGTTGGCCTGCTTCAGCGAGAGGCTGATGCGACGGCGCTCGAGGTCGATGTCGATGACCTTGACGAAGATCTCGTCGTTGACCTGGACGACCTGCTCCGGGATCTCCACGTGGCGCTCGGCCAGCTCGGAGATGTGGACCAGACCCTCGATGCCCTCGTCCACGCGGACGAACGCACCGAACGGAACCAGCTTCGTGACCTTGCCGGGCACGACCTGGCCGATCTGGTGGGTGCGGGCGAACTGCTGCCACGGGTCTTCCTGGGTCGCCTTCAGCGACAGGGAGACACGCTCGCGGTCCATGTCGACGTCGAGGACCTCGACGGTGACTTCCTGGCCGACCTCGACAACCTCGGACGGGTGGTCGATGTGCTTCCAGGAGAGCTCGGAGACGTGAACCAGGCCGTCGACGCCACCCAGGTCCACGAAGGCACCGAAGTTGACGATCGAGGAGACGACGCCGGAACGGACCTGACCCTTCTGGAGGGTCGTGAGGAACGTCTGGCGGACCTCGGACTGGGTCTGCTCCAGCCAGGCACGGCGGGACAGGACCACGTTGTTGCGGTTCTTGTCCAGCTCGATGATCTTGGCCTCGAGCTCCTTGCCCACGTAGGGCTGGAGGTCGCGAACGCGGCGCATCTCGACCAGGGAGGCCGGGAGGAAGCCACGGAGGCCGATGTCGAGGATGAGACCACCCTTGACGACCTCGATGACGGTACCGGTGACGATCCCGTCCTCTTCCTTGATCTTCTCGATGGTGCCCCAGGCACGCTCGTACTGGGCGCGCTTCTTCGAGAGGATCAGGCGGCCTTCCTTGTCCTCCTTCTGGAGGACGAGGGCCTCGATCTCGTCACCGACGGCGACGACCTCGTTCGGGTCGACGTCGTGCTTGATCGAGAGCTCGCGGCTCGGGATCACACCTTCGGTCTTGTAACCGATGTCGAGCAGGACCTCGTCCCGGTCGACCTTCACGATGACGCCGTCGACGATGTCGCCGTCGTTGAAGTACTTGATCGTCTCGTCGATCGCGGCGAGGAAGGCTTCCTCGTTACCGATGTCGTTGACCGCTACCTGCGGGGTGGTGGCGGTGGTCTCGGTGCTGCTCGTCATGTGGGAAAGGGCTCCGGTACGGACATTGAAGTCGTAGGTACTGCTACGCCGGGAGCCCGTTTCGCTCTGCAGAAGCCGGACAGCCAAGGAAGCGCCACTCAAAAAACGGTGGCGCCTCGACAACCGAGGGGACATACATACAGATGCGAGCGCAGCCTGCTACGTCTGAGGTGCGCAGGCCCGCAGCGCAACTTGTAGCATACGGGGGCAGCCGGGCAGGGTCAATGCGCGAAGCCGCCCACGCGGGGCGGATCGCCGCATACCCGGCACAAGTCCTGTCGTTCGAGGCCACACAGGCCGTACGACGCCCCCTTTGTGCCACCGCCGGGGCCGGCTGGACGGAAGAGTACGACGAGGGAGCCGATCATCCAAGAGTCCGAAGCGTCCGAACCCGAGGCCACCCGGCGCGAAGCCGATGTCACGGAGAGCTCCCGGGCCAATCGTGGCTGGTGGGACCGCAACGCGGACGAGTACCAGGTCGAGCACGGCACGTTCCTCGGCGACGACCGCTTCGTGTGGGGCCCCGAGGGCCTGGACGAGGTGGAGGCCGAGCTGCTCGGCCCGCCGGAGGAGCTGAAGGGCCGGGACGTCCTGGAGATCGGGGCCGGCGCCGCCCAGTGCTCGCGCTGGCTGACCGCGCAGGGTGCGCGCCCGGTCGCCCTGGACATCTCGCACCGGCAGTTGCAGCACGCGCTGCGCATCGGCGGCTCCTTCCCCCTGGTGTGCGCCGACGCCGGCGCGCTCCCCTTCGCGGACGGCTCCTTCGACCTGGCCTGCTCGGCGTACGGGGCGCTGCCCTTCGTCGCCGATCCGCGCCTGGTCCTGCGCGAGGTGCGCCGGGTGCTGCGTCCCGGGGGCCGTCTGGTCTTCTCGGTGACGCATCCGATCCGCTGGGCCTTCCCGGACGAGCCGGGACCGGAGGGGCTGTCGGTGTCGGGCTCGTACTTCGACCGCACTCCCTATGTCGAGCAGGACGACGAGGGCCGGGCGGTCTACGTCGAGCACCACCGCACGCTGGGCGACCGCGTCCGCGATGTCGCCGCGTCGGGCTTCCGCCTCGTCGACCTGGTGGAACCGGAGTGGCCCGCGTGGAACACCTCCGAGTGGGGCGGCTGGTCGCCGCTGCGCGGGAACCTGATCCCGGGTACGGCGATCTTCGTGTGCGAGCGCGACTGAGCACGCGCGCGTGGGGCCTCGCCCCCGGCGTACGACACTGATGGCGTGATCCGTTACGACGCCCTGGAGTCCCTGCCCGTACGCGCTGCCCTGCCCGCCCTGGACGACGCCTTGCAGGGGCACGGCACCGCCGTCCTCGTGGCGCCGCCCGGCACCGGCAAGACCACCCTGGTGCCGCTGGCGCTGGCGGGGCTGCTCGGGGAGGGACCCGGGCGGCGGGTGATCGTGGCCGAGCCGCGGCGGATCGCGGCCCGGGCCGCGGCGCGGCGGATGGCGTGGCTGCTGGGCGAGAAGCCCGGCGAGAGCGTCGGCTACACCGTGCGCGGGGAACGGGTCGTCGGGCGGCACACGCGCGTGGAGGTCGTCACGACCGGTGTGCTGGTGCAGCGGCTGCAACGTGACCAGGAGCTGTCCGGTGCCGATGTGGTGGTGCTCGACGAGTGCCACGAGCGGCACCTGGACGCGGACACGGCGGCGGCATTCCTGTGGGACGTGCGCGAGACCCTGCGTCCGGAGCTGCGGCTGGTGGCCGCCTCGGCGACGACCGACGCCGAGGGGTGGGCGCGGCTGCTGGGCGGGGCACCGGTGGTCGAGGCGCACGGCACGGCCCACCCGGTGGAAACGGTGTGGACGCCCCCGGCGCGGCCGGTGCGCCCGCCGCACGGGATGCGGGTCGACCCGGCGTTGCTGACCCATGTGGCGTCCGTGGTGCGGCGGGCGCTGGCCGAGCGGGACGGGGACGTGCTGTGTTTCCTGCCGGGCGTGGGCGAGATCGCCCGGGTCGCCGGGCAGCTCGGCGCGCCGGGTGACGTCGAGGTGCTCCAGGTGCACGGGCGGGCGCCGGCGGCCGTGCAGGACGCGGTGCTGGCGTCCGGGGAACGGCGGCGGGTCGTGCTGGCGACGTCCGTCGCGGAGTCGTCGCTGACCGTGCCCGGGGTGCGGGTGGTGGTGGACTCGGGGCTGGCGCGTGAGCCGCGGGTGGACCACGCGCGCGGGCTGAGCGCGCTGACGACGGTGCGGGCCTCCCAGGCGGCCGGGCGGCAGCGGGCGGGGCGCGCCGGGCGTGAGGCGCCGGGGGCGGTGTACCGCTGCTGGGCGGAGGCCGAGGACGCGCGTCTGCCGCGTCATCCGTCGCCGGAGATCAAGGTGGCCGATCTGACGGCGTTCGCCTTGCAGGTGGCGTGCTGGGGGGATCCGGAGGCGTCCGGGCTGGCGCTGCTGGACGGGCCGCCGAGCGGGGCCATGGCGGCGGCACGCGAGGTCCTGGCGGCGGTGGGGGCGGTGGACTCCGCCGGGCGGGCCACACAGCGGGGTGTCGCGCTGTCCCGGCTGGGGCTGCATCCCCGGCTGGGGCGGGCACTGCTCGACTCCGTCCCATTCACGGGAGCCGAGCGGGCCGCGGAGGTCGTGGCGCTGTTGAGCGAGGAGGCTCCGCGGGAGTACGGAGACGATCTGGCCGGTGCTCTGCGTCGCGCCCGGCGTGGGGGTGACGCCTATTCCTCGCGGTGGCGGACGGAGGTTCGGCGGCTGCGGGCCGTCGTTTCGGGCGTCTCCCACCCACCCGCGCCCATCTCGCGTGCGGAGGCGCGGGTCGACGCGTGGGCGAACACCTCGGAAGAGGCACAGGCCGGGCTCGTCGCCGCTCTCGCCTTTCCCGAACGGGTCGCCAAGCGGGACGGGGCGTCGTACCTCATGGTCTCCGGCACCCGAGCCGAGGTCGGTGCGGCCGGCGGGTTGCACCATGCCACCTGGATCGCTGTCGCCGTGGCCGACCGGCCCGTCGGCAAGGGGCACGCGCGTGTGCAGCTCGGGGCTGTCGTCGACGAGGGGACGGCCCGGCTCGCGGCGGGGGCGCTGCTGGAGGAGCGGGACGAGGTCCGCTGGGACGGCGGGGACGTCGTGGCGCGGCACGTGGAGCGGCTGGGTGCCGTGGAGCTGACGGTGCGGGCGCTGAGGGACGCCGCCGCGGGACCGGTGCGCGAGGCGTTGCTCGACGGGTTGCGGCGGGAGGGGTTCGGGCTGCTGCGCTGGTCGGCGGAGGCCGAGGTCCTGCGGCAGCGGCTGGCCTTTCTGCGACTGCACCTCGGGGCGCCCTGGCCGGACGTGTCCGACGGCGCGCTGCACGCGCGCGTGGAGGAGTGGCTGGAGCCGGAGCTCGGCCGGGCGCGGCGCCGGGCAGACCTGGCGCGGATCGACGCCGGGCAGGGGCTGGCCCGGCTGCTGCCCTGGGCCTCCGGGGAAGCGGGGCGCCTCGACGAGCTGGCCCCGGAGCGGATGACCGTGCCGAGCGGCTCGAGGATCCGGATCGACTACTCGCGGCCCGAGCAGCCCGTGCTGGCGGTGAAGTTGCAGGAGATGTTCGGGCTGCACGAGTCGCCCCGGGTCGCCGGGGTGCCGCTGCTCGTGCACCTGCTGTCCCCGGCCGGGCGGCCGGCGGCCGTCACCGCCGACCTCGCCTCGTTCTGGCGGGACGGCTACAGCGGCGTGCGGGCGGAGCTGCGGGGGCGCTATCCGAAGCATCCGTGGCCCGAGGACCCGGCGGCGGCCGAGCCGACCCGGCACACCAGCGCGCGGCTCAGGCGCTGACGGACGGCACTTCTTCGGCCGGCGAGGGGTCCGCTCCCGAGGGGCGGCGGGCGCGGGCCTCCAGGTACAGCGCGAGGGCGAGCAGGAGGACGCCGAGGGTCAGGGAGCCCCACGGCAGGTAGGACGTCATCAGTGCGATGAGCAGGCGCTGGGACTTCACCAGGTCGACGGTGTGCGTGATGTAGTCCTCGCGCATCTTCACGTGTCCGGCGAACGCGGTCACCTTGTCGCGGTCGCCGAGGAGGGCGCCGCCGCGCAGTTCCTCCTGGTGGATCTCCTCGCCGTACACGGGGGCGCCGGTGAGCGGTTCGACCCAGAACTTGCGGACGGTGGTGTACCAGCGGGTCGTGCCGGTCCGTTCCACCGCCTCGCGGGTGAGGCCCTTCACGGGCAGGGTCTTCGGGATCCTCACCTCGGTCCAGGGGATGGTCTGCTCGAAGTAGTAGACCTCCAGGCCGCGGAAGTCCTGGGTGCCCTCGTAGGTGATGGGCGCGGTGACGCGGGCCTGCGCGTCGAAGTACTCGTAGTCCCGTTTCTCGGTCAGGAAGGGCCATTTGAACTCGATGCCCTCGCGGCGCACCGGGTCGCCGTCGACCATCTCGCCGGTGGCGTGGACGGGTTCCTGGGTGTGGGCGTCGAAGATGTAGCGCTCGGGGATCCTGGAGACCATCCTGCCGTCGGGGCCGACGACGTAGGACAGGCCGTCCCAGACGACGACGTCGCGGCCCGCCGACTCCTCGATCCGCTCGGAGGCCTCCACGTCGCCCTTGAGGGTCTGGACGATGGTGACCTTGGAGACCTTCTTGGCCTTCATCGTGCCGTAGTCGAGAAGGGTGGCGTCCTTCGCCTCCAGCACCATGTCCTGGTACTGGTTCGCGGGGACCTTGGCGAGGCGGGGGAAGGCGTACCAGCGCAGCAGCGGGGACAGGGCCGCGAAGAACACGGCGAGGGCGAGCAGGACCAGGCCGGACTTGCGGCGCATCTCGGCCTCCCTCCCGGGCGGGGCGGTCAGGGGTGTGCGGGCACGGTCGTCAGCAGCGGCTTCGGAGATGTCCCGCCCGAGGGGGAACCGAGGGCGGTCAGCGTCAGGACCACGGCGAACGCGAGGGCGAGCCCGGTGGCGGCGGCGATGAGGGCGCGCATACGGAGCCTCCCCACGGGTCGTGACGGCCGGAACTGATGCACCGTCAGGTTGTTCGGCACCGTAGCAACGCACGGCGGAGATGAGAACACGTTGCACACACAACGACGCCCCTCCTTATAAGAGGGGCGTCGTCTGTCGTACCCGAGAGCTACGCGCTCGGGCTGTCCGACGGGCTCGTGCTCGGGGTCGGACTCGGGCTCGGGCTCGGCGAGGACGTCTCGGCCGCCGCGACGGTCAGTTCGACGGTGAGTGCCGCACCGCCCGCCGTGGTGACGCGGAGCAGGAAGGTGCCGGTCGCGTCGTCCGCGTACAGCTTGGGCAGCTTCAGCAGGCCCTTGGCGTCCGTCTTGAGGCCCGTGAGGGTGCGGACGGTCTTGCCGTCGGCGTCCTTGAAGTAGGGGCCCTTGTCGGTGACGGCCGGGTCGTCCGCCGACTTGATCAGCGTGGCGGTGGCCGCGACACCGTCGGCGACGGCGCCCTTGTACGTGGCCTTCACCTCGACCTGGTCGGCGAACGTGCCGCCCGGTGTGCAGGTCAGCGCGGCGTCATCGGTGCGAGCGAGGGCGTCGGCGGCGCGCTCGGTGACCGTGGCCTTGTAGTCGAGCCCCGGGACGGTACGGCCCACCACGGTGGCGCGGACGGTGACGGTCCCGGTCTTCTCCCCCGCCCGCAGTTCGGGCGCCACGGCCACACCGGAACTGTTGGTGGCGACCGTGGCCACGTGCTCGCCGCCGGTGAAGGTGGTGTCCGTGTCGCCGACGATCGTGAAGCGGACCCTGACCTTGGCGACGGACTTGCCGGCCTCCGTCTCGGCGCGGGTGCTGATCCGGCGGCCGAACGCGTCGCCGGCCATGGCGGTGAGCTTCCCCGTTCCGGCGTCCTCCAGGTGAGCCACCGTGTCGGTGGGAGTGGGAGGCGTGGTGGGCGGTGTGGACGGCGTGCCGGGCGGTGTGGTGGGCGGCTTCGGGGTCGTGCTGCCGCCACCGCCGGGCTTGTCGGGTGTCTCGGACTTCCCGGGGTTGGGGCCGGGCTTGGGACCGGGCTCGGGCGTCGAGCCCGCCGGGGACGTCGCGCCCGGGACGGTGGTCGTCGGGCTTCCGTTCGCGCGGCCGTCGCTACGGTTGCCGGGGAGCGTGCCGGTGCCGTTCGGAACCTCGTGCGCACCCTTGCGGTAGTACTCCAGCCACCTCATGACGAGGTTCAGGTACTCGCGCGAGTTGTTGTAGCTGAGTATCGCCCGGTCGAGGTCGCCCTGCTGGGACAGGTCCCAGTTGTTGCGGCACAGGTAGTGCCCGGCGGCGAGCGCGGCGTCGTAGATGTTGTTCGGGTCCTTCTTGCCGTCGGCGTTGCCGTCGCGGCCGGCCCAGGCCCAGGTGGAGGGGATGAACTGCATGGGGCCGACGGCCTGGTCGTACGAGCTGTTGCCGTCGTACGCGCCGTCGTCGGTGTCCTTGATGAGGGCGAAGCCGTTGCCGTCGAGCTGCGGGCCCAGGATCGGCTTGAGGGTGGTGCCGTCGGCGTCGACCCGGCCGCCGCGGGCCTGTCCCGACTCCACCCGGCCGATGGCGGCCAGGAGTTGCCAGGGCAGGTTGCAGCCGGGCTTCTTCTCGCGCAGCGCGGCCTCGGCCTTCTTGTAGGCGTCGAGGACGGTCGCGGGGATACCGGCTTCGGTGGCACCCGTGCCGCCGGGGGCGGGCCCCGTGGAGGGGGACGGGTTCGGGCTCTTGAGCGGGGGCAGGTCCGTGTAGTACGGCGAGTTGCCGGTGGCGCTGCCGTCGGAGGTGCTCGCTTCGGGTGAGGGGGTGGCGTCGGCGGCGCTCTGTCTGCCGTGGTCGTTCACGCCCGGAGCCTGGGAGGCGGACAGGGCCGCGACCGCCACCGCGGCCACGGCGGTGGTCGCCGCCCCCTTGCGCAGCCTCCTGCCGAATTGCGCCGCCATAGAGTGAACCCCTCCCGTGGACGCCCGAGCGTCCGGTCTACGTCTGCAGTGTTCGCCCTGTTGTGACGATCCAACCGCCCGAGTGGTTGCCCTCCGACGGCCACGACACTGTCTCTTGCGTGTTCAGTTCTTCACCGCGGTCACGTGTGCGACGCGCTCCCCGCGCGGCGACTGTGGCGACCCTACGGCAACTTCCTTTGCTCGGGCACCCGTTCGTGACCGTTTTTCACCAGTTGGCCATGTGCGTTCATGACGCCCTCGACCTGGTGGCATCCCGCATACTGGGCCACTGACCGCCGGGCCTCGCCGCCTGGTGCAACGAGTGTCGCGAGGAGCCGAGTTGCCGTTCACGCTGAGCCACGCGGCGGCCGTACTGCCCGCCGTCCGCACGGACGGCACCGGCCGGGGCGCACTGGTGCCCGCCGTGCTCGTGGCGGGGTCCCTGGCGCCCGACATGACCTATTACGCGGCGAGTGTGCTGTCCGGGGCGATGGAGTTCGGCGAGGTCACGCACTCGGTTGCGGGTGTCGTCACGGTCGATGTGCTCATCGCCTGGGCACTGGTGGGGCTGTGGCTGCTGATGCGTGAGCCGCTCGTCGCGCTGCTGCCGCGGGCCCGGCAGGGACGAGTGGCGGCCCTGCTGCGGTGCGGGGCGCCCCGGGCGCGGGTGCGGCCGTCGCTGGTGGTTCGCTGGTACGTCTCCGCGGTGCTCGGGGCGCTGACCCATGTGGTGTGGGACGCGTTCACGCATCTCGACCGGTGGGGCATGCGGCTGTTTCCGGTGCTGGGCCGTGAGGTGGCCGGCTCACCGCTGTACTGGTACCTGCAGTACGGGGGTTCGGCGGTGGCAGCGGTCGTGATCGCCGTGTTCGTGGCGCGGGCGCTGCGGCGGGTGCCCGTGGGCGAGCCGGTGGGTGTTCCCGTGCTGGTGGTACGGGACCGTTGGGCGGCCGCTGCCGTCGTCGGCGGCTTCGCGCTGGTGGGGGCGGTGCAGCGGGCGTCGCGGTGGTGGGCGTACTGGGGCTCGGCCGCCAAGCCGTGGGAGATCGTTCCGACGGTGTGTTTCGGCGCGGGCGCGGGCCTCGTCCCGGCGCTGCTGCTCTACGCCGTGGGGGTCAGGGTACTGCGCCCGGTTCCGGTCCAGGCCGGTCCTGCCGCTGTCCCTGCCCCTGTCGCCGAGTCGGAGCCGAGCCGCCCGGCCGCTCACTGAGGGCGCCGCCGGTCGTCCTGATGTACACGGTGATCGTGGTGTGCGCGGGGCGGGGGCGTGGAAGCAGGGTGAGGGCGAGGGCCAGGTAGTCGCGGGCCAGCCGGGCCCAGGGGCGGGAGGGTTTGCCCGGGGGCGGGGGCTCGGGGGTGCAGGGGGGCATCGCCTCGGCCGGGGCCTTGCCGGTGACACCGTCCGGATCGGCAACGGCCGTCGTGCTGTCGACGCCGATGACACCGGCGAGGAGAGCCAGGGCGTCGGTGCCGGTCAGGGCGTCGAGGGTCTCGGTGTCGGCGAGGCCGGCCAGGACGGCCAGGGCTTCCGGGTCGGCGACACCCGTCAGGGCGGACAGTGCTTCGGGGCCCGCGAGCGCGGCGAGGACGGCCAGGGCCTCGGGGGCGGCGAGGGCGGGGGCGGTGGTCGGGCCGTCCGGACCCGGAAATGCCGCCTCGGCGCCCAAGGCACCGGTGGCGGCGGAGCCGGTGGTGTGCCGCCCCCGGGCCAGGCGCTGCCGGAGGTCCGCCGTCGCGTGGCGCAGAGCCGAGGTGAGGGTGACGGGGACGCGAACCGTACTCGCGGCGGCCTCGAACGCCGGAACCGGCGGCAGTGCCACGCCTGACGCCGTGCGGCTGAGGAGCGTGCGTATACCCATGCCCCGCATCTTTGCGAGCCCCGTGACACGGGGCGCCTTCTCGGGGGCCACGCGAGTGATGGATCAGTGGGGGGCGAGGCGGGGCGGGGCAGGTGACCGGGGCGAGCGCCCAGCCCCTGGCTGCGTCCGTACGACGGCATCCCCGGGTCGGCCAAGGCAGTACCCCGCACCCCTGCCCGCCGGGACGGGACGGGACGGGGCGGGTCGGGGCGGGACGGGAGGGGGCTCGGGCCACGGAACTCGTGCCCCCGGGCCTCCCCCGCGAATCCCCCCGGGAGGGCTAGTGCGCCGCCGACTCCCAGTCGGGACCAGCGCCCACCGAGACGCCCAGGGGGACGCGGAGGTGGACGGCGTTCGCCATCTCTCGGCGGACCAGCTCCTCGGCGGCGGACCGCTCCCCGGGGGCGATCTCCAGCACGATTTCGTCGTGGACCTGGAGGAGCATGCGGGAGGCGAGGCCCGCTTCCTTCAGGGCGTCGTCGACCTTGAGCATGGCGATCTTGACGATGTCGGCTGCGGTGCCCTGGATAGGCGCGTTGAGGGCCATACGCTCGGCCGCCTCACGACGCTGGCGGTTGTCGCTGTTGAGGTCGGGGAGGTAGCGGCGGCGTCCGAAGAGTGTCGCCGTGTAGCCGGTGGCCCGGGCCTCGTCGACCGCCCGGCGCAGATAGTCCCGTACGCCGCCGAACCGCTCGAAGTACGCGTCCATCAGGGCGCGGGCCTCCGCCGCCTCGATGTTCAGCTGCTGGGAGAGGCCGAAGGCGGACAGTCCGTAGGCCAGGCCGTACGACATGGCCTTGATCTTGCGGCGCATCTCGGCGTCGACGCCGGTCGGCTCGACCGCGAAGACCTGGGAGGCGGCCGTGGTGTGCAGGTCCTCGCCGGAGGTGAAGGCCTGGATCAGGCCCTCGTCCTCGGAGAGGTGCGCCATCACGCGCAGCTCGATCTGGCTGTAGTCGGCCGTCATCAGCGACTCGAAGCCCTCGCCGACGACGAACCCGCGGCGGATGGCGCGGCCCTCGTCGGTGCGGACCGGGATGTTCTGCAGGTTCGGGTCGGTCGAGGAGAGGCGGCCGGTGGCGGCGACCGTCTGGTTGAACGTGGTGTGGATGCGGCCGTCCGCGGCGATCGTCTTGATCAGGCCTTCGACGGTGACGCGGAGCTTGGCCTGCTCACGGTGGCGGAGCATGATCACCGGAAGCTCGTTGTCCGTCTGCGTCGCGAGCCAGGCCAGGGCGTCGGCGTCCGTGGTGTAGCCGGTCTTGGTCCGCTTGGTCTTGGGCAGGGCCAGCTCGCCGAAGAGGACCTCCTGGAGCTGCTTGGGCGAGCCGAGGTTGAACTCGTGCCCGGCCGCCGCGTGGGCCTCCTTGACCGCCTGCTGGACCGCGCCGGCGAACATCTGCTCCATGGCCTCCAGGTGGGACCGGTCCGCCGCGATGCCGTGCCGCTCCATGCGGGCGAGCAGCGCGGACGTGGGCAGCTCCATGTCCCGCAGCAGGTCGGCGGCGCCGACCTCCTCCAGGCGGCCCTCGAAGGCCTGGCCCAGGTCGAGGACGGCACGGGCCTGGATCATCAGGGCCTCGGCCTCGGCGCCGTCGTCCGCCCCGAAGGCGAGCTGGCCGTCGGCCGCGGCCGCCGGGGTCAGCTCGCGGTGCAGGTACTCCAGGGAGAGCGCGTCCAGGTCGAAGGAGCGGCGACCCGGCTTGACCAGGTAGGCGGCGAGCGCGGTGTCCATGGTGACGCCCTCGACGCTCCAGCCGTGCTCGGCGAAGACGCGCATGGCGCCCTTGGCGTTGTGGAGGACCTTGGGGTGCTCGGCGTCGGCGAGCCAGGTCGCGAAGGCACGCTCGTCGGCCTCGTCGAGCTCGGAGGGGTCGAACCAGGCGGCGGGGCCCTCGGGCGCGGCGAGGGCGACCTCGGCGACCGAGCCGGTGCCCAGCGCCCAGGTGTCGACCGTGGCGATGCCGAGGGGCTGTCCGCCGTGCTCGGTGAGCCAGGCGGACAGCTCGCCGGTGCCGAGCACCTTTCCGTCCAGCTCCACGCCCTCGGCGCTGACCGGGGTGGTCTCGGCCTCCTCGGCCCCCGGGTCGACGGCGAAGAGCCGCTCGCGCAGCGACGGGTTACGGATCTCCAGGGTGTCCAGGATCATCGCGACGGCCTTGCGGTCGTAGGCCGCGCGCTCCAGGTCGGTGACGCCCTTGGGCAACTCGACCTGGCGCTCCAGCTCGGTGAGCCGGCGGTTGAGCTTGACGGACTCCAGGTGGTCGCGGAGGTTCTGGCCGGCCTTGCCCTTGACCTCCTCGACGCGCTCGACGAGCTCGGCGAAGGAGCCGAACTGGTTGATCCACTTCGCGGCGGTCTTCTCGCCGACGCCGGGGATGCCGGGGAGGTTGTCGGAGGGGTCGCCGCGCAGGGCCGCGAAGTCGGGGTACTGCGCGGGCGTCAACCCGTACTTCTCGAATACCTTCTCCGGGGTGAAGCGGGTGAGCTCGGAGACGCCCTTGGTCGGGTACAGCACCGTGGTGTGCTCGCTGACCAGCTGGAAGGAGTCGCGGTCGCCGGTGACGATCAGCACCTCGAAGCCCTCGGCCTCGGCCTGGGTGGCGAGGGTGGCGATGACGTCGTCGGCCTCGAAGCCGTCCACGGCGAAGCGCTGGGCGCCCATCGCGTCCAGCAGCTCGCCGATCAGCTCGACCTGGCCCTTGAACTCGTCCGGGGTCTTGGAGCGGTTCGCCTTGTACTCCGTGAACTCCTGGGACCGCCAGGTCTTGCGGGAGACGTCGAAGGCGACCGCGAAGTGCGTGGGCGCCTCGTCGCGCAGCGTGTTGGCGAGCATCGACGCGAAGCCGTAGATCGCGTTCGTCGGCTGGCCCGTCGCGGTGGTGAAGTTCTCCGCGGGCAGCGCGAAGAACGCGCGGTAGGCCAGCGAGTGCCCGTCCATGAGCATCAGTCGCGGCCGGCTGCCGCCGGAGGTCTGGTCGGTCGTCTTCGATGCTGTCTCTGCCACGCCCCCGATCCTGCCACGCCCCACTGACACTCGGCCCCGCCCCCACGACTGCCGGACTCGGACGCACCCTCACCGGGCCCCGCCACCTCCGCTGTCGCGCCCCCGAGGACGCACCCACCTCCGCTGCCCGCTCGTCCCGCTGCCGCCCCGGGGCCCGCTCGTCCACGATGCCGCCCCGGGAACCCACTCGCCCCCGCTGTCACATCCCACGGGCTCGCCCCTCACCGTTCTCCGTCGCACCCCACGGGTTCACCCCTCACCCCCTCTGTCACACCCCGACGCATTGCTCACTCCCCTGATCGCCCCTCCCGGCCCGACCGCGCCGCGTGCGAGGATCGGAGGCATACCTCACAGCGCAGTCGAAGGAGAGTGTGCGATGGCGTCGAAGCCGCCCAAGAGCGATCCGGTCCAGGACGCGCCGCAGGTCGCCGGGCCGAAGCACGCGGCCGCGGGGCTGCCGGCCATCGGGCACACGCTGCGGATCGCCCAGCAGCAGATGGGCGTGAAGCGCACCGCGCTGACGCTGCTGAGCGTGAACCAGAAGGACGGCTTCGACTGCCCGGGCTGCGCCTGGCCCGAGCCGGAGCACCGGCACAAGGCGGAGTTCTGCGAGAACGGCGCGAAGGCCGTGGCCGAGGAGGCCACCCTGCGCCGGGTCACGCCCGAGTTCTTCGCCGCGCACCCGGTCGCCGACCTGGCCCGCCGCAGTGGCTACTGGCTGGGGCAGCAGGGCCGCCTCACCCACCCCATGTACCTGCCCGAGGGCGGCTCGCACTACGAGCCGGTCACCTGGGAGCGCGCTTTCGACATCATCGCCGAGGAGATCGCCGCGCTCGCGTCCCCCGACGAGGCCCTGTTCTACACCTCCGGCCGCACCAGCAACGAGGCCGCGTTCCTGTACCAGCTGTTCGCCCGCGAGCTCGGCACGAACAACCTGCCGGACTGCTCGAACATGTGCCACGAGTCGTCCGGATCGGCCCTGTCGGAGACGATCGGCATCGGCAAGGGCAGCGTCCTGCTGGAGGACCTCTACAAGGCGGACCTGATCATCGTCGCCGGGCAGAACCCGGGGACGAACCACCCGCGCATGCTGTCCGCGCTGGAGAAGGCCAAGGACAACGGCGCGAAGATCATCAGCGTCAACCCGCTGCCGGAGGCGGGTCTGGAGCGTTTCAAGAACCCGCAGACCCCGCAGGGCATGGTCAAGGGCGCCGCGCTCACCGACCTGTTCCTGCAGATCCGCATCGGCGGCGACCAGGCCCTGTTCCGCCTGCTGAACAAGCTGATCCTGCAGACGGACGGAGCGGTCGACGAGGCGTTCGTACGGGAGCACACGCACGGCTACGAGGAGTTCACCGAGGCCGCCCGCGCCGCCGACTGGGACGAGACGCTCACGGCGACCGGTCTGACCCGCCAGGACGTCGAGAAGGCCCTGGAGATGGTCCTGGCCTCCGAACGCACCATCGTGTGCTGGGCGATGGGCCTCACCCAGCACAAGCACTCGGTCCCCACCATCAGGGAAGTCGTCAACTTCCTCCTGCTGCGCGGCAACATCGGCCGTCCGGGTGCGGGCGTGTGCCCGGTGCGCGGGCACTCGAACGTGCAGGGCGACCGCACGATGGGCATCTTCGAGCGGCCCGCCCCGGCGTTCCTGGACGCCCTGGAGAAGGAGTTCGGCTTCGCACCCCCGCGCGAGCACGGCTACGACGTCGTACGCGCCATCCGCGCCCTGCGCGACGGGGAGGCGAAGGTCTTCTTCGCCATGGGCGGCAACTTCGTGGCGGCGTCCCCCGACACGGACGTCACGGAAGCGGCCATGCGCCGGGCCCGGCTGACCGTGCACGTGTCGACGAAGCTGAACCGCTCGCACGCGGTCACGGGCGCGCGGGCCCTGATCCTGCCGACGCTGGGCCGCACCGAGCGCGATCTCCAGGGCAGCGGCGAGCAGTTCGTGACGGTCGAGGACTCGATGGGCATGGTGCACGCCTCGCGGGGCCGCCTGGAGCCCGCGAGCCGGCACCTGCTGTCGGAGCCGGCCATCGTCAGCCGGCTCGCCCGCCGCGTGCTCGGCGAGAACAGCCGCACGCCGTGGGAGGAGTTCGAGAAGGACTACGCGACGATCCGGGACCGCATCGCGCGCGTGATCCCCGGCTTCGAGGACTTCAACGCGCGCGTGGCCCGCCCCGGCGGCTTCGCCCTGCCCCATGCCCCGCGCGACGAGCGCCGCTTCCCCACGGCCACCGGCAAGGCCAACTTCACCGCCGCGCCCGTGGAGTACCCGGAGCTGCCCGAGGGCCGCCTGCTGCTCCAGACGCTGCGCTCGCACGACCAGTACAACACCACGATCTACGGCCTCGACGACCGCTACCGGGGCATCAGGAACGGCCGCCGGGTGGTGCTGGTGCATCCCGAGGACGCGCGGGCCCTGAAGCTGGCGGACGGGTCGTACGTCGACCTGGTCGGCGAGTGGAAGGACGGTGTGGAGCGCCGGGCCCCCGGTTTCCGGGTCGTGCACTACCCGACGGCCCGGGGCTGCGCCGCCGCGTACTACCCGGAGACCAACGTGCTGGTGCCGCTGGACGCCACCGCGGACACCAGTAACACCCCGGCCAGCAAGTCCGTGGTGGTACGTCTGGAACAATCGGCAACCGACTGAGCGTTCGCTCAGTGATACAGGCAGCCGAGTGACGAGGACGAACGGAGCCGGGCCCGATGGGTGAGCAGCAGCATGTGAAGTTCCCGCAAGAGGTCATCGACGAGTACGCCGCGCTCGGCGTCGACCTCTTGGCCCTGTTCTCCGCGGGGCATCTCGGGAACCGGATGGGCGTCCAGATCTCCGAGGCGTCGGCGGACCGGGTCGTCGGCACAATGCCAGTGGAGGGCAACACCCAGCCCTACGGGCTGCTGCACGGCGGGGCCTCCGCGGTGCTGGCCGAGACCCTCGGCTCGATCGGGTCGATGCTGCACGGCGGCAGCTCCAAGATCGCCGTGGGCGTCGACCTGAACTGCACCCATCACCGGGGGGTGCGCTCCGGCCTGGTCACGGGCGTGGCCACGCCCGTGCACCGGGGGCGTTCGACCGCCACCTACGAGATCGTCATCACGGACGAAAACGACAAAAGGGTCTGCACGGCCCGGCTGACCTGCCTTCTGCGGGACGTCAAGCCGAGCGACGAGGAGCTCATCCGCGGCGCGAACTGACCCCCTCGGCCCGGTTCGGCACAGAGGAAGACGCAGACACGACAGAGAGAAGACGCGGAGAAGACGTTTCCCTCGACCAGGACGTGCACTCCGGGCTCGACGCGGCGGCGAAGAAGCACCCGGGCGATCCGGCCGCACAGGCCGCCGCCGTCGCCGCCGCCGTCCGGGGCGCACCGCCCACCCGCACCCCGACCACCCCGGGCCCGCCTCCGACACCCACGACATCGCCGTGATCCAGCTGCCCGCCGCCGAGATGAAAGCCCGCTGGAGCTGCACGCCGGCCACCCTGCCCACCGCGAACCATCCCGGCGAGCTGGGCCCACGGGGCCTGCACGGCACCGACCGGACCGTCACCGGATACGGCACCCAGGAGGCCGTCAACGGCCCCGGCGGCCAGTCCCACCCGGGCGGCGGCGTCAGGACGAAGGCACCGTCACCTTCAGCGCCCTCAACAACCCCTGGGGCCCGGCTCGCGATGACCGCACCGCAGGGCAACGGAGGCGCCTGCTACGGCGACTCGGGTGGCCCCAACTTCGCTGTCCTGGACGGCCGGAGCGTCCTCGCCGCCACCACCATCACCGGCGGCACCCCCTGCTACGCGACCAACGTGACCCACCGCCTGGACACGCCAGGCGCCCGCGCGTTCCTCTCGCCCTTCACGAAGCTGCCGTAACCCGCAGAACCGGCCTGTATGGGAGCCGGGTTGGGCGTCCGGCTGCCCAGGACGCCCAAGCGGGGTCCGTTCCCGGCACACCCCACACCCCACACCATCACAATGGAAATCACCGTTTCCGATTGCCCGGCGCTCCCCCAGGAAGTCGATCTCCCTTTTCTCGACGTAACGCTCCGTAACGCGCGCGCAAAACAACACCCCGGTTTCATCTTCGGCCGCGCTCACGCCCGGGGCCTTTCCGATCCCTTCCGGACCGCCCACGACCCGAGCACCACATGATCTCAGCCATGGCCAACCGGAAGTGCACGTTCTCAGAATGCGGACCTCGGCGAAAATCCACCAAACCCGCCGAGAGGGGCACCGGCCGAGACCAGGCATCCACCCCGTCATAACAAGAAAGTCACAAGCGAGCCCGCGCCGCTGACCCTGCCCTTACCCCGGGCTTAGAGTCACGGCCAGTCACCGCTCCATCGGGAGTTCGGTACCAGCGCGGCACTCACCCCCCGACCAGGGCGGGGCCTGCCTGTGAAAGGACTGATTGTGCGACAGCGTTCCTTGGTGATTCTTACCTCCGTTCTCACGACCGGAGCTCTGACTCTCACCGCCTGCGGTTCCCGAGACGACAGCGGTGACAAGGGCGGAGACAGCGGAGGCGGTACGACGCTGACCATCGGCATCGACGCCCCGCTCTCCGGTGAGAACTCGACCACCGGCCTCGGCATCCAGTACGGCGCCCAGATAGCCATCGACGACGCCAACAAGAACAACTGGGTCCCGGGCGTGAAGTTCAAGCTCAAGGCCCTGGACGACAAGGCGCAGCCCGCCACCGGCCAGTCCAACGCCACCAGCATCGTCGGCGACAAGACCGCCGTCGGCGCCGTCGGCCCGCTGAACTCCGGCGTCGCCCAGACGATGCAGCAGGTCTTCGCCTCGGCCAACATGGTCCAGATCTCCCCGGCGAACACGGCGCCCGAGCTGACCCAGGGCAAGGACTGGCAGACGGACAAGAAGCGTCCGTTCAAGACCTACTTCCGCACCTCCACCACCGACGAGCTGCAGGGCAGCTTCGCCGCCGGCTACGCCTACAACGGCCTCAAGAAGAAGAAGGCCTTCGTCGTAGACGACAAGCAGACCTACGGCGCCGGCCTCGCGAAGATCTTCAACGAGCAGTACAAGAAGCTCGGCGGCAAGGTCGTCGGCAGCGACCACGTCAACACCGGCGACAAGGACTTCGGCTCCCTCGTCACCAAGATCAAGAACTCCGGCGCCGACCTGCTCTACTACGGCGGCCAGTACGACGAGTCCGCGCTGATCACCAAGCAGCTCAAGGACGCCGGCGTCAAGATCCCGCTGTTCGGCGGCGACGGCATGTTCGCCTCGACCTACATCGAGGCCGCCGGCAAGTCCTCCGAGGGCGACCTCGCCACCGCCATCGGTGTCCCCGCCGACACCCTGCCCGCGGCCAAGACGTTCATCCAGACGTACAAGGACAAGGGTTACAAGGGCGACTACGGCGCGTACGGCGCCTACGCCTACGACGCCACCACCGCCATCATCAAGGCCGTCAAGGCCGCGGCCGACGCCAACGGCGGCAAGGTGCCCAGCGACATCAACGACCTGCGCTCCAAGGTCGTCGACGGTGTCCAGAAGTCCGACTTCGAAGGCCTCACCGGCAAGATCGCCTTCGACGAGTACGGCGACACCACCAACAAGCAGCTGACGGTCTACCAGGTCGAGAAGGGTGCCTGGAACGACGTGGAAACCGGCACCGCCGACCTCCAGTAGTCCGGCCCACCACAGCGCCGCACCCCGGGCCGCGCGGAAGGGGACCCCGACCGCGCGGCCCGTTTCCACACCCGCACCACACGACCACGCACACATCCAGTGCACACGACCACCAGCGACATGGAGGCCATGCGGTGAACACCCTGCCGCAGCAGCTGGCCAACGGGCTGCTCCTCGGCTCGATGTACGGGCTGATCGCCATCGGCTACACGATGGTGTACGGCATCGTCCAGCTCATCAACTTCGCGCACGGCGAGATCTTCATGACCGGGGCCTTCGGCGCCCTCACGGTCTACTTCTACATCCTGCCCGACGGCACCTCGATGGCCATCGCCGTACCGATGATGCTCCTCGGCGGCGCCCTCGTGGCCATCCTCATCGCCGTCGGAGCGGAACGGTTCGCCTACCGCCCCCTGCGCGGAGCACCACGCCTGGCACCGCTCATCACCGCCATCGGCCTCTCCCTGGCCCTCCAGGAGGTCGTGCGCAACTTCTACCCCGGCGCCGACCGCGCCCGCGCCTTCCCCGGCCTCGACGCCACCCACGACATCGGCTCCGTCACCATCAAGGACGCCGACATCTTCCTCATCCTCGCCGCCGTCCTGTGCATGGCCGCCCTCGCGCTCTTCGTCCGCCGCAGCCGCACCGGCCGCGCCATGCAGGCCACCGCGCAGGACCCCGACACCGCGCAGCTCATGGGCATCGACACCAACCGCATCATCGTCATCGCCTTCGCCATCGGCGGCTTCTTCGCCGCCGTCGCCGCCGTCGCCTACGGACTCAAGTACGGCAACGTCGACTACCGCATGGGCTTCCTCATGGGCCTCAAGGCCTTCACCGCGGCCGTCCTCGGCGGCATCGGCAACATCTACGGCGCCATGCTCGGCGGCGTCGTCCTCGGCATCGCCGAAACCCTCGCCTCCGCCTACATCGACGAGATCCCGGGCATGCAGCAGCTCGGCGGCCAGAGCTGGGCCAACGTCTGGGCCTTCTGCCTCCTCATCCTCGTACTCCTCTTCAGGCCACAAGGCCTGCTGGGCGAGCGCGTCGCGGACAGGGCGTGATCACATGACCGAGACGACCAAGACGCCAGTCCCGGACGCCGTCCCCACCCCGACGCCCGCACTGCGCGGTCTCATACCGCTGCCCGCGCCGGCCGCCCGCGCCCTGCTCCTGGCCGGCGGCATCGCCACCGCCGCCTCCGCGTTCCTCGCCTGGACCTGGACCTCCGAATTCCCCGGCAACCTCACCATCAACGGCTACCCCGGTGGCCTGCAGTGGCTGACCTTCACCGCCGGCGTCCTCACCGCGCTGTTCGCCCTCGCCTCCTACGGCATCCGAGGCCTCGGCTGGCTCCTGCCCGCCCGCAACAACGCACCCCTCGCCCTCACCGCCCTCGGCGGCTTCAGCGTCACCTGGTTCACCGTCATCGCCATCAGCGCCAACCTCGGCGGCGTCGTCAACCTCGAACCCGGCGGCTGGATCGCGGCCATCGCCTCCCTGCTGCCCGTCCTCGGCGCCTTCGCCCTCCCCCAGGATCGCACCGGCACCGACGGCACCAAGGAGGCCATCAAGGCCTACCTCGCCAAACCCGACCGCATCCCCGCCGCCCAGTCCACCGCGCCCTGGATCCAGCGGGCCGTCATCACCGTGGTCACCATCATCGGCCTCGGCGTCTTCACCTACGGCATCGACACCGAGTACGGCGAACTCTTCATCGGCTACCTCTTCGTGGTCACCTTCGCCATGTGGGCCCTGCACACCGCAGGCCTCATGGACCGCTTCTCCGCACTCGTCGCCGCCAACCGCAGCTTCACCCTCGCCATGGGCTTCGCCGCGGCCATCGCCTTCCCCTTCACCCAGACCGACGACCACTACGCCAACATCGGCGTCAACATCCTGATCTTCGGGACCGTCGCCCTCGGCCTCAACATCGTCGTCGGCCTCGCCGGACTCCTCGACCTCGGATACGTCGCCTTCCTCGGCGTCGGCGCCTACACCGCCGCACTCGTCTCCGGCTCCGAGTTCTCCACCATCTCCGGCGTCCACCTGCCGTTCTGGGCCTCCGCACTGGCCGGCGCCGCCGCATCCCTGGTCTTCGGCGTCCTCATCGGCGCCCCGACCCTGCGACTGCGCGGCGACTACCTCGCCATCGTCACCCTCGGCTTCGGAGAGATCTTCCGCATCGCCGTCAACAACATGGACGGCGACTCCGGACCGGACGTCACCAACGGCCCCAACGGCATCGCCAACATCCCCGACCTGAACTTCTTCGGCTTCAACTTCGGCCAAGCCCACGACATCGGCGGATTCACCCTCGGCCGCTTCGCCAACTACTACCTGCTGATGGTCCTCATCATGGCCATCGTGGTCCTCGTCTACACACGCGCCGCGGACTCCCGCATCGGCCGCTCCTGGATCGCCATCCGCGAGGACGAGACCGCCGCCACCGCCATGGGCATCAACGGCTTCCGCGTCAAGCTCGTCGCCTTCGCCCTCGGCGCCGCCCTCGCCGGCCTCGCCGGCACCGTCAGCGCCCACGTCACCTACAGCGTCGTCCCCACGCCGTACCAGTTCGCCGGCTCCACCCCGCCCAACTCCGCTTTCCTCCTGGCCGCGGTCGTCCTCGGCGGCATGGGCACCGTCGCCGGACCACTCCTCGGCGCCGCCCTGCTCTACCTGCTCCCCGAGAAGCTGGTCTTCCTCCAGGACAAGTCACTCCTCGCCTTCGGCATCGCGCTCGTCCTCCTGATGCGCTTCCGCCCCGAAGGCATCATCGCCAACCGCCGGCGCCAACTCGAATTCCACGAGACCGGCCAACTCGACGTACCCAAACAGACCACGCTGACCGACGAACCGGCCGTCACCAAGGCGGGGGCGTAAGAACATGACCACACCAGTACTCGAAGCACGCGACGTCACCATGCGCTTCGGCGGCCTCACCGCCGTACGCTCCGTCGACTTCACCGTCAACGCAGGGGAAATCGTCGGCCTCATCGGCCCCAACGGCGCCGGCAAGACCACCTTCTTCAACTGCCTGACCGGCCTCTACGTCCCCACCGAGGGCACCGTCTCCTACAAGGGCACCGTCCTCCCGCCCAAGCCCCACCTGGTCACCCAGGCCGGCATCGCCCGCACCTTCCAGAACATCCGCCTGTTCGCCAACATGACCGTCCTGGAAAACGTCCTCGTCGGACGCCACACCCGCACCAAGGAAGGCCTCTGGTCCGCCCTCCTGCGCGGCCCCGGCTTCAGGAAGGCCGAACGCCACAGCGAAGAACGCGCCATGGAACTCCTGGAGTTCATCGGCCTCGCCCACAAGCGCGACCACCTGGCACGCAACCTCCCCTACGGCGAACAGCGCAAGCTCGAGATCGCCCGCGCCATGGCCTCCGAGCCCGGCCTGCTGCTCCTCGACGAGCCCACCGCCGGCATGAACCCCCAGGAGACGCGCGCCACCGAGGAACTCGTCTTCGCCATCCGCGACAAGGGCATCGCCGTCCTCCTCATCGAGCACGACATGCGCTTCGTCTTCAACCTCTCCGACCGCGTCGCGGTCCTCGTCCAGGGCGAGAAGCTCGTCGAGGGCACCGCCGAGGTCGTCCAGGCCGACGAGCGCGTCGTCGCCGCCTACCTGGGCGAACCGTTCGAAGGCGACCCCGGCGAAGCCGAAGCCGCCGAGGTCGAGGCCGCCGAAGCCGCCGCCGAAGCGACCAGCACCACCAGCAGCACCAAGGGAGAAGCCCAGTGACCGCACTCCTCGAGGTCGAGGACCTCCGGGTCTCCTACGGCAAGATCGAAGCCGTCAAGGGCATCTCCTTCAGCGTCGACGCCGGCCAGGTCGTCACCCTCATCGGCACCAACGGCGCCGGCAAGACCACCACCCTGCGCACCCTGTCCGGCCTGCTCAAGCCGACGTCCGGGAAGATCCTCTTCGACGGCAAGCCCCTCAGCGGGGTCCCCGCCCACAAGATCGTCGCCCTCGGCCTGGCCCACTCCCCCGAAGGCCGGCACATCTTCCCCCGCCTCTCCATCGCCGAGAACCTCCAGCTCGGAGCGTTCCTCCGCAAGGACAAGGAAGGCATCGAGAAGGACATCCAGCGCGCCTACGACCTCTTCCCCATCCTCGGGGAACGCCGCAAGCAGGCCGCCGGAACCCTCTCGGGCGGCGAACAGCAGATGCTCGCCATGGGACGCGCCCTCATGTCCCAGCCCAAACTGCTCATGCTCGACGAGCCCTCCATGGGCCTCTCCCCGATCATGATGCAGAAGATCATGGCGACCATCTCCGAGCTCAAGTCCCAGGGCACGACGATCCTCCTCGTCGAACAGAACGCCCAGGCCGCGCTCTCCCTCGCCGACCAGGGCCACGTCATGGAGGTCGGCAACATCGTCCTCTCCGGCACGGGCCAGGACCTGCTGCACGACGAGTCGGTCCGCAAGGCGTACCTCGGCGAGGACTGACGTCCCGCCCATACGCCGAGAGGCCCGCTCCCCTTCTTCTCATCAGGAAGGGGAGCGGGCCTCTCGCGTCGGGGCTTCAGCCCTTGTTGGCCTTCTTCTCGTCGGCGTCCTCGATGACCGCCTCCGCGACCTGCTGCATCGACATGCGGCGATCCATCGACGTCTTCTGGATCCACCGGAAAGCCGCCGGCTCCGACAGCCCGTACTCCGTCTGCAGAATCGACTTCGCCCGGTCCACCAGCTTGCGCGTCTCCAGCCGCAGCGTGAGGTCGGCGACCTCCTTCTCCAGCTCCTTCAGCTCCGTGAACCGCGAAACGGCCATCTCGATCGCCGGCACGACGTCGCTCTTACTGAACGGCTTCACGAGGTACGCCATCGCACCCGCGTCCCGGGCTCGCTCCACCAGGTCGCGCTGTGAGAACGCGGTCAGCATCAGCACCGGCGCGATGCTCTCCTCCGCGATCTTCTCCGCCGCGGAGATGCCATCCATCTTCGGCATCTTCACGTCGAGGATCACCAGATCGGGCCGGTGCTCACGCGCCAGCTCCACCGCCTGCTCCCCGTCCCCGGCCTCACCGACGACGCTGTACCCCTCCTCCTCCAGCATCTCTTTGAGATCGAGCCGGATCAGCGCCTCGTCCTCGGCGATGACGACCCGCGTCGTCATCGGAGGCACGTGCGACTTGTCCTCTTCAGGCACGTCAACAGGCTGGGGCGACTCGGGGGCACTCACGTGGGCTCCTTGGTAGGGGCAGGCCGGTACTGCTCCCAAGAGCGTACCTAGCTGCGGTATGGTGGTCAGGCAGTGGGTCGAGGTCAACCTTGGATTCACCGGGCCCCGGTAGCCCAATTGGCAGCAGGCAATGGATTCAAAACCCATACAGTGTCGGTTCGAGTCCGACCCGGGGCACTTTTCCTTGGTTTCCAAAGTCACCACTTCGAAGCGGATGTCCACGTTCTCGTGAACATCCGCTTTTTGCTGCGCGTCGACGCGATCACAGTTCCACAGTGACTCCTATGTACGACCTCAGCACACGCAAGCGAGCACTCGCGTTGGTGGCCCAGGGCCGCAGCCTGAATTCGGTGAGCCGCGAAACGGGCATTTCGCGGGCCGCGATCCGCTCTTGGCGGGGCCGCCTCGAACCGCGCCCCCGTATGGCGCCCCCAGACCGTTCCGGACCGCCCTCTGATGAGTCCGCGTACGCTTACTTGCTGGGCCTCTATCTCGGCGATGGCTGCATCAGCGGTAGCCCTCGCGGCGCCGGGTACTACCTGAGGATCGCGTGCGCCAACGCATGGCCCGGCCTGATCGACGCCTGCGAGATCGCGATGCGCGCCATCAACCCGACTGGGCGGGCCTCCCGCACGCAGGCTCAGGGGTACGTCTCGGTGACCAGCTACAGCAGGCACTGGCCGCATCTCTTTCCCCAGCACGGCCCCGGGATGAAACACCAACGCCGGATCGCCCTTGAACCCTGGCAGCAGGCCATTGTCGACGCCCACCCCTGGGAGTTCATCCGCGGGCTCATCCACTCCGACGGTTGCCGAATCATTAACTGGACGACCCGTATCGTCGGTGGGCAGCGAAAGCGCTACGAGTATCCGCGGTACTTCTTCACGAACCTCTCGGCCGACATCATCCGCCTCTTCACCGCGGCGCTCGACCAGGTGGGCGTCGAATGGAAGATGGCGAACGCACGCAACATCTCCGTCGCCCGCAAAGCCTCCGTAGCCCTCATGGACGCCCACGTAGGCCCCAAGTACTGACACCGGCGTCGCTACTCCGCGATGCGGTGGACGCGGACCAGGTTCGTCGAGCCGGAGACTCCGGGTGGGGAGCCGGCCGTGATGACGACCGTGTCGCCGGGGCGGCAGCGGCCGTAGCGGAGGAGGAGCTCGTCGACCTGGTCGACCATCGCGTCCGTGGAGTCGACGCACGGGCCGAGGAAGGTCTCGACGCCCCAGGTCAGGCTGAGTTGGGAGCGGGTCGCCTGGTCAGGGGTGAAGGCCAGCAGCGGAATGGGCGAGCGGTAGCGGGAGAGGCGGCGGGCGGTGTCGCCCGACTGGGTGAAGGCGACGAGGAACTTCGCGCCGAGGAAGTCACCGATCTCCGCCGCCGCGCGGGCGACGGCGCCGCCCTGGGTGCGGGGTTTGTTGCGTTCGGTCAGGGGCGGGAGGCCCTTCGCCAGGATGTCCTCCTCCGCCGCTTCGACGATGCGGGCCATCGTGCGGACCGTCTCGATCGGGTGTTTGCCGACGCTCGTCTCGCCGGACAGCATCACCGCGTCGGTGCCGTCGATGACGGCGTTGGCGACGTCGGAGGCCTCGGCCCGGGTGGGCCGGGCGTTGTCGATCATCGAGTCGAGCATCTGGGTGGCGACGATGACGGGTTTGGCGTTGCGCTTGGCGACTTTGATGGCGCGCTTTTGGACGATCGGGACCTGTTCGAGCGGCATTTCGACGCCGAGGTCTCCGCGGGCGATCATGATGCCGTCGAATGCGGCGACGATGTCGTCGATGGTGTCGACGGCCTGGGGTTTTTCGATTTTGGCGATGACGGGGAGGCGGCGGCCTTCCTCGTCCATGATGCGGTGGACGTCCTGGATGTCGCGGCCGGAGCGGACGAAGGAGAGGGCGATGACGTCGAAGCCGGTGCGCAGGGCCCAGCGGAGGTCGTCCTCGTCCTTTTTGGAGAGGGCGGGGACGGAGACGGCGACGCCGGGGAGGTTGAGGCCTTTGTGGTCGGAGATCACTCCGCCTTCGATGACCGTGGTGTGGACGCGGGGGCCGTCGACCGCGGTGACTTCGAGGCAGACCTTGCCGTCGTCGACGAGGATGCGTTCGCCGGTGGTGACGTCGGTGGCGAGGCCGGCGTAGGTGGTGCCGCAGATGTGGCCGTTGCCTTCGGTGCCTTCTTCGACGGTGATGGTGAAGGTGTCGCCGGGTTCGAGGAGTACGGGTCCTTCGGTGAAGTGGCCGAGTCTGATTTTCGGGCCTTGGAGGTCGGCGAGGAGGCCGACGCTGCGGCCTGTTTCGTCGGCGGCTTTGCGGACCCGGTGGTAGCGCTCCTCGTGTTCGGCGTGGCCGCCGTGGCTGAGGTTGAAGCGGGCTACGTCCATTCCGGCGTCGACCAGTTGTTTGATCTGGTCGTAGGAGTCGGTGGCGGGTCCCAGGGTGCAGACGATTTTTGCTCGGCGCATGGTGCGAGCCTATGAGTTACCAATTGGTAGCCCGAGGTGGAAAGGGTCCACCTCGGGCCGTCACGGTTCGCGTCTACAACTGTGGCGGCACCATCGTGAAGCGGGCGTTGATCTGGGCGTGGACGCGTTGGCGCTGGGGTTCGAGGTCGAGGGGGGCCGGGGTGTCCTCGGCGGCTCCGGCGTAGGCGGCGGAGCGCATGCGGCCGGGGGCCTGGGGGTAGGCCGGTGGGGCGCTCTCGGCGCCGATGTCGGCGAGTTCGACCAGGGCGGAGAGGGTGGTGCCGAGGGCTTCGGCGTACTCGCGGGCGCGCTGGACGGCTTCGCGTACGGCCTTCTTCCTGGCGTCGCGGTGGGCCGGTGAGTCGGGGCGCAGGGCCCACCAGGGGCCGTCGACGCGGGTGAGTTCGAGGTCGGCGAGGCGGGTGGTGAGTTCGCCGAGGGCGGTGAAGTCGGTGAGTTCGGCGGTGACGCGGACGTTGCCGTGGTAGGTGCGGACGCGTTCGCCGCGGCCGTGTTTGGTGAGTTCGGGGGTGATGGAGAAGGCGCCGGTCTCCAGGCGTTCGACGGCGTCGCCGTAGGACTTGACGAGGTCGAGGATGACGGTGTTGCGGCGGGTGAGGTCGTCGAGGGCGGAGCGGCGGTCGCGGCCGCGGGCGGCGACGGTGATGCCGATGCGGGCGATCTCGGGGTCGACTTCGAGGCGGGCTTCGCCGCGGACGGCGATGCGGGGTGCCTCGGGGGTGCCGTAGGGGACGGCGGGCTGGGAGGCGTCTGGGGTGGCCGCGGTCATACGCCCCACTCTGTCATGTCTGGGCTGGTTGGCGGCCGGGAGTCGGGGGGTCGAGTCATCAGATCGCAACCTGCCGGGTCTGTTGCGGTCGGTCATGGCCGGGTCAGAATCTACGCGCGTTATCTACGCGCGTCGTTCACAGATTCCGCAGGGGAGCCAGACATGCCGTTGAACCGCCGGAAGTTCCTGGAGAAGTCCGCCGTGACCGGGGCGGGGGTGGCGCTGGCCGGTGCGGTCTCGGCGCCGGGTGCGCAGGCGGCCGAGGCGAAGCGGGGCGCGAAGCGGTACGCGTTCACCGTGCTGGGGACGACGGACCTGCACGGCAACGTCTTCAACTGGGACTACTTCACGGACAAGGAGTTCGACGACAAGGACCACAACGACGTGGGTCTTGCGAAGGTCTCGACGCTGGTGAACCGGGTCCGTGCGGAGAAGGGCCGTCGCAACACGCTGCTGATCGACGCGGGCGACACCATTCAGGGCACGCAGTTGTCGTACTACTACGCCAAGGTGGATCCGATCACGGCCAAGGGTGGCCCGGTGCATCCGATGGCGCAGGCGATGAACGCCATGGAGTACGACGCGGCGGCGCTCGGCAACCACGAGTTCAACTACGGCATTCCGGTGCTGCGGAAGTTCGAGCAGCAGTGCCGTTTCCCGTTGCTGGGGGCGAACGCGCTGGATGCGAAGACGCTGCGGCCGGCGTTCGCGCCGTACAGCATGCACCGGTTGCGTACGCCGCACGGGCGGGATGTGAAGGTGGCGGTGCTGGGGCTGACGAACCCGGGGATCGCGATCTGGGACAAGGCGAACGTGCAGGGGAAGATGACGTTCCCGGGTCTGGAGGAGCAGGCGGCGAAGTGGGTGCCGAAGCTGCGGTCGATGGGTGTGGACGTGGTGATCGTGTCGGCGCACAGTGGTTCGTCGGGGACGTCGTCCTACGGTGATCAGCTGCCGTACATCGAGAACGCGGCGGCTCTGGTGGCGGAGCAGGTGCCGGGGATCGACGCGATCCTGGTGGGGCACGCGCACACCGAGATCCCGGAGTACTTCGTCACGAACAAGAAGACGGGCAAGCAGGTCGTGCTGTCGGAGCCGCTGAAGTGGGGGCAGCGGCTGACGCTGTTCGACTTCGGGCTGGTCTGGGAGAGGGGCTGCTGGAAGGTCGAGAAGGTGGGCGCGACGGTTCTGAACTCCAACACGGTGGAGGAGGATCCGAGGATCACGAAGCTGCTGACGGACGAGCACGAGAAGGTCGTGGCGTACGTCAACCAGGTCATCGGCACGAACGCGGCGGAGATGACGTCGGCGGAGGCGCCGTACAAGGATGTGCCGATCATCGATCTGATCAACCACATCCAGGCGGACACGGTGAGGCAGGCGCTGGCGGGCACGGAGCATGCGGCGCTGCCGGTGCTGTCGCAGGCGGCGTGTTTCTCGCGCAGTGCGCGGATTCCGTCGGGCGAGGTGACGATCCGGGACGTGGCGGGTCTGTATGTGTTCGAGAACACGCTGGAGGCGCGTCTGATGACGGGTGCGCAGATGAAGGCGTATCTGGAGTTCTCGGCGAACTACTACGTGCAGACGGCGCCGGACGCGCCGGTGGACCCGGCGAAGCTGACGAACGCGAACGGTACGCCGGACTACAACTATGACGTGGTGAGTGGTCTGTCGTACGAGATCGACATCGCGAAGCCGGCCGGGTCGCGGGTGACGGATGTGCGGTTCGAGGGTCAGCCGCTGGCGGATGACGCGAAGTTCGTGTTCGCGGTGAACAACTACCGGGCCAACGGCGGCGGCAACTTCCCGCATGTGGCCGCGGCCCAGTTGGCGTGGTCGAACTCGGACGAGATCCGTAACACCATGATCGCCTGGGTGAAGGCGAAGGGGTCGATCGATCCGGCCGCGTTCGCGGGGGTCGACTGGAAGCTCACCCGTAACGGCACGCCCGTTTTCTGAGCCGTATTGTGATGCGCGCGCTTCGTCACCTTCGGTCGTCGACCAGTGGGGTCAGTGCCGGTGCCTCGCGGGGCGGCGGGACGTGCCGGCGCTGGGTGAGGCCGAAGGTGGTGAAGGCGGTGCGGCCGGGGAGCGCGTAGGTCTCGCTGCCGGTGAGGGAGTTGAGGATGATCGCGGCGCGCCAGGCGGCGAGGCCGAGGTCGGGGGCGCCGACGCCGTGGGTGTGGGTCTCGGCGTTCTGGACGTAGACGGTGCCGGTGACGGAGGGGTCGAGGACGAGCCGGTGGTCCTCGTCGATGCGGGGGCGTTCCTGGTTGTCGCGGCGCATGTAGGGGTCGAGGCCGGCGAGGATCCGGTCGAGGGGGCGTTCGCGGTAGCCGGTGGCGAGGACGACGGCGTCGGTGGTGAGGCGGGAGCGGCTGTCCTGGAGGGTGTGTTCCAGGTGCAGTTCGATTTTGGTCGTCGCGATGCGGCCGGCGGTGCGGACGCGGACGCCGGGGGTGAGGACGGCGTCGGGCCAGCCGCCGTGCAGGGTGCGGCGGTAGAGTTCGTCGTGGACGGCGGCGATGGTGGCGGCGTCGATGCCCTTGTGGAGTTGCCACTGGCCCTCGACGAGCCGGTCGCGGGTGGATTCGGGCAGGGCGTGGAAGTAGCGGGTGTGGTCGGGGGTGAAGTGCTCCAGGCCGAGCTTGGAGTACTCCATGGGGGCGAAGGCCTCGGTGCGGCCCAGCCAGTGGAGTTTCTCGTGTCCGGCGGGCCTGTTGCGGAGCAGGTCGAGGAAGATCTCGGCGCCGGACTGTCCGATGCCCACGACGGTGACGTGTTCGGCGGCGAGCAGGGTGGCGCGGTGGTCGAGGTAGTCGGCGGCGTGGACGACGGGGACGCCGGGTGTGTCGACGAGGGGTCTGAGGGCGTCGGGGACGTGGGGCTCGGTGCCGATGCCGAGGACGACGTTGCGGGTGTAGGTGCGGCCGAGTGCTTCGGCTTCGCCGTCGGTGTCGAGCTGGGTGTAGTCGACTTCGAAGACGTCGCGTTCGGGGTTCCAGCGGACGGCGTCGACCTGGTGGCCGAAGTGGAGCCCGGGGAGGTTTTCGCAGACCCAGCGGCAGTAGGCGTCGTATTCGGCGCGCTGGATGTGGAAGCGCTCGGCGAAGTAGAAGGGGAAGAGCCGTTCGCGGGAGCGGAGGTAGTTGAGGAAGGTCCAGGGGCTGGTGGGGTCGGTGAGGGAGACCAGGTCGGCGAGGAAGGGGACCTGGATGGTGGCGCCTTCGATGAGCAGGCCGGGGTGCCAGCCGAAGGCGGGGCGCTGGTCGTAGAAGACGGTGTCGAGGTCGTCGAGGGGGTGGGCGAGGGCGGCGAGGGAGAGGTTGGCGGGGCCGATGCCGATGCCGACGAGGTCGCGGGGGGTGTCGGGGGCGGGGGTGGGGTTCATCGGGGGGTGTGTCCTTCCACGTGGGTGGCTCGGCTCTCTGCGGCGAGGTGCAGCAGGGCGGCCAGGTCGTCGGGCCCGGTGGCGGGGTTGAGGAGGGTGGCCTTGAGCCAGAGCCGGCCGTCGAGTCGGGCCCGGCCGAGGACGGCGGTGCCGTCGGTGAGGAGGGTGCGGCGTACGGCGGCGACGGTGGTGTCGGTGGCGCCGGTGGGGCGGAACAGCACGGTGCTGATGACGGGTGGGGCGTGCAGTTCGAAGTCGGGGTGTGTGTCGACGAGGGCGGCGAACTGCCGGGCGTGGGCGCAGACCTGGTCGACGAGTGTGCCGAGGCCGTCGCGGCCGAGGGTTTTGAGGGTGACGGCGAGTTTGAGGATGTCGGGGCGGCGGGTGGTGCGCAGGGACCGGCCGAGGAGGTCGGGGAGTCCGGCGTCGGTGTCGTCGTCGGCGTTGAGGTAGTCGGCGTGTTGCCGCAGGGGGTGGAGGTCGTGGGTGTCGCGGACGGCGAGGAGTCCTGCGGCGACGGGTTGCCAGCCGAGTTTGTGCAGGTCGAGGGTGACGGTGTCGGCGGCGTCGAGTCCGGTGAGGCGGGTGCGGTGCCGGTCGCTGAAGAGGAGGCCTCCGCCGTAGGCGGCGTCGATGTGCAGCCGGGCGCCGTGGGTCGCGCTGTGGGCGGCGATCTCGGGCAGGGGGTCGATGAGTCCGGCGTCGGTGGTGCCCGCGGTGGCGGCGACGAGCAGGGGGCCGTGGAGGCGGGTGAGGGTCGCGGCGAGCGCGTCGGGGTCGAGTGTGCCGTGCGGGGCGGGTACGACGACGGGTTCGGGCAGTCCGAGCAGCCAGGCGGCGCGGGGCAGCGAGTGGTGGGCGTTGGCCCCGTGCACGAGCCGGACGGATCCGCCGTTGGCCTCCCGGGCGAGGAGCAGGGCGAGTTGGTTGGATTCGGTGCCGCCGGTGGTGACGAGGGCGTCGGGGGTGCCGGCCGGGTGGACCTCCCGGGCCAGGGCGGCGGTGACCAGTGACTCCAGTTCGCTGGCGCCCGGTGCCTGGTCCCAGGAGTCCATCGACGGGTTGAGGGCGCTGGCGGCGAGGTCGGCGGCCGCGGCGACGGCGAGCGGCGGGCAGTGCAGGTGGGCGGCGCACAGGGGGTGGGCGGGGTCGGCGGCGGTCGCGGCGAAGGCGTGGACCAGGGTGCGGACGGCGTGCGGGTCGCCGTGGTCGGGCAGGACGTCTCCGGCCGCTTCCCGGATCCGGTCCGCGACGGCGTCCGGTCCGCCCACCGGCAGCGGCCCGCCGCGCGCCCGGCCACCGGCGTCCAGCGCGTCGAGGACGATGTCGAGCAAGGGCCGCAGGGCGTGGGGCCCTTCGGGGCCTGAGGCAAGGGGCGGCGTGCACATGACTGACCTCCGGGGCGCGGGGCGACGCGCCCGGAGAGTTCAACGACGAAAGGTGCGTGGAGGTACCTCGGTACAGCTCGGTTCAGGGAAACGGGTGGGGTCGGGTCGTGCGGGCGGGGGCCACCAAGACGAGGGCGCCCGCCGGCCCCGCCGTGGGGGCGGGGCCGTCAGGCGCCTTGCGCGGGTCCCGGCCCAGCGGGCTACGCCTCGCGTACCCGCAGCGCCCTCGCCAGGTCGTCCAGTTGGTCGATGAGTTTGCGGCGCAGGGCGGGGGTGGGGTCGGCGTCGCGCAGGCAGGCCTCGCCGAGGCGGAGGGTCTCGGGGTCCACGGCGTGGGCGGGGAAGGCGTCGCGGCCGATGGCGGTAGCGATGGCGGGGCCGCGGCGGTCGGCGACGGCGACCGCGTCGGCGTAGTAGCGCCCGACGTACTCGCTCACCAGGTCGGCTTGTTCGGGCTGCCAGAAGCCCCGGGCGGTGGCGGTGAAGAGGTAGTTGGACAGGGTGTCGGAGCCGAACATGGCTTCCCAGGCGCGGGCCTTGGTCTCCGGGTCGGGGAGGGCGGCGCGGCAGCGGGCGGCGCCTTCCTGGCCGCTGGCGCTGGGGTCGCGTTCCAGTTCGGCGGCGATGGCGGCCTCGTCGGTGGCGCCGAGGACGGCGAGCCGGGCGAGGACGCGCCACCGCAGTTCGGGGTCGAGTTCGGGGCCGCCGGGGACGGTGCCGTCGGCGAGCCAGGCGGCGATGGTGTCGGGGTGGGCGGCCGCGGCGATGCGGTGGCGTACGGCGATCAGGCGCAGGCCGGGGTTGTCGCCGTCCTCGGTGCGGCGGATGAGGTCGCGGCACAGGTCGGAGAGGGTGGCGAGGGCGGCGGGGCGCTCCTCGGGGGTGAGGTAGCGGTCGGGGATGTAGGTGGAGGCGAAGGCGAGCACGCCTTGGACGATGGCGAGGTCGGTTTCCAGGGGGAGGTGGGCGCGGGCGGTCTCCAGGTAGGCGCCGGGGGCGAGTTCGCCGTCGCGGACGGCGTCGCGCAGGGCGTTCCAGACGACCGCGCGGGTGAGCGGTTCGGGCAGGCCGGACAGCTCCTTGCGGACGGTCTCGAAGGACTCGGGGTCGAAGCGGACCTTGGCGTAGCTGAGGTCGCCGTCGTTGAGGAGGAGCAGGGCGGGCCGTTTGCCGATGGGCTGGGGGCTGGTGTGCGGGAGGTCCAGGTGGAGGCGTTCGCGCAGGACGAGCTGGCCGCCGTCGTCGCCGAGGTCGCGGTCGTAGAGGCCGGCGGCGACGCGGTGCGGGCGGCTGCCGGCGCGGTCGACGGTGAGGGCGCAGGTGCCGTGTTCGCCGGGGGTGATGCGGGGGGTGAGGGTGTCGACGCCGGTGGTGCGCAGCCAGGCGTCGGCCCAGGCGTGGACGTCGCGGTCGGTGGCGCTCGCGAGGTTGTCGATGAAGTCGGCGAGGGTGGCGTTGGCGAACTTGTGCCGGGCGAAGTGGGTGTTGATGCCGGCGAGGAAGTCCTTCTCGCCGAGCCAGGTGACCAGTTGGCGCAGTGCGCTGGCGCCCTTGGCGTAGGAGATGCCGTCGAAGTTGAGCAGCGCGGAGGCGGTGTCGTCGACGGCTTCGGGGGCGACGGGGTGGGTGGAGGGGCGCTGGTCGGCGTCGTAGCCCCAGGACTTGCGGGTGACGCCGAATTCGGTCCAGGTGTCGGTGCCCCACTTCCTGGAGGGCGTCCCCTCAGATCCCCCGAGGGTGGCTTCGGTGAGGGTCTGGTAGCCCATGTACTCGGCGAAGGACTCGTTCAGCCAGATGTCGTCCCACCAGTTGAGGGTGACGAGGTCGCCGAACCACATGTGGGCCATCTCGTGGGCGATGACCATGGCGCGGGTCTGGCGTTCGGTGTCGGTGACGGCGGAGCGGTAGACGAACTCGTCGCGGAAGGTGACCAGGCCCGGGTTCTCCATGGCGCCGGCGTTGAACTCGGGGACGAAGGCCTGGTCGTAGGAGTCGAACGGGTAGGGCTCGTCGAACTTCTCGTGGTAGCGGTCGAAGCAGGCGCGGGTGATGTCGAGGAGTTCGTCGGCGTCGGTGTCCAGGTACGGGGCGAGGGAGCGGCGGCAGTGCAGGCCGAAGGGCAGGCCGCGGTGCTCGGTGCGTACGGAGTGCCAGGGGCCGGCGGCGACGGCGACGAGGTAGGTGGAGATCAGTGGTGTGGGGGCGGCTTTCCATACGCCGTCGGTCTGTTCGGTGATGCCGTTGGTGAGGACGGTCCAGTCCTGCGGGGCCTTCACGGACAGTTCGAAGACGGCTTTGAGGTCGGGCTGGTCGAAGGCGGCGAAGACGCGCTGGACGTCGTCCAGGAACAGCTGGGTGTAGACGTAGGTCTCGCCGTCGGTGGGGTCGGTGAAGCGGTGCATGCCCTCGCCGGTGCGGGAGTAGCGCATGCGGGCGTCGATGCGCAGTTCGTGTTCGCCGGCGGTGAGTTTCTTCAGCGGGAGCCGGTTGCCGTCGAGGGCGTCGGGGTCCAGGGGGTGTCCGTCGAGGGTGGCGCTGCGCAGCTCGGCGGGCTTGAGCTCGACGAAGGTGTCCCCGTCCACACGGGCTGCGAACCTGATCAGGGTGCGGGAGTCGAAGGTGTCGTCTCCGCCGGTCAGGTCGAGTTCGATGGTGTAGCGGTGGACGTCGAGGAACTCTGCTCGGGTCTGCGCTTCGTCGCGCGTCAGTACGGACATGCGAGACATGCTGCCTGATGGCGTCGGCAACGCACAGAGGCGGATCGGTACGTGCGTAATGTCCGCTCTACGTACGGTCCTTTTCCAGTTCCCCGGCGTGCGCCCCCGAGGGCCTCTGTGCGGGTACGCGCGCGTCGGGGTGGGGCAGGCCGGGGCGGGGGTGTGCGGGGGTCTCGGTGTGCTCGGCGGTGAGGGCGCGCAGGCGGCGTACTTCCCGTTCGAGGGCGAGGTGGCGGAGGTGGGCGTCGTAGAGGTAGCGGACCTTGGTGCGCAGGGCCCAGGGGTCGACGGGTTTCAGGACGAGGTCGGCTACGCCCAGTGCGAAGGCGGTGGTGGTGAGTTCGTGGTCGGCGCCGAAGCCGGTGAGCAGGATGACGGGGATGTGCTGGGTCTGTTCCACGCGCCGCAGGTAGCGCACGACCTCCAGTCCGCTGATGCCGGGCATGCGTACGTCGAGCAGGAGCAGGCCGATCTGGCCGCGCAGTACCTGTTTGAGTGCCTGGTCGCCGTTGGTGGCCCGGCTGAGCTGGTAGCCCAGCGGGGCCAGGGCGCTCTCCAGTGCGTAGAGCGTGTCCTCGTGGTCGTCGACGATGAGGATGCTGGTATCCGACGGCATGGCCCGACGCCCCTCCCTCGTGGAGGTCCAGAGTAGTCCGGGGGACTGACACGCAGTGCTCGTCAGCTGACATGCTGTGCACAGCGAGCATGCTCCGGGCGGGGCGTCGTGTCACTCCCCCGGTCGGGGTGCGCGCGGGGTCAGTCGCCGTGTGGGGTGGTGCCGTTGAGCGCCTCGTCGGCGATGCGCTCGTGGTGGCGGATGACCTCGGCGACGATGAAGTTCAGGAACTTCTCGGCGAAGGCCGGGTCCAGCTTGGCGTTCTCGGCGAGGGCGCGCAGCCGGGCGATCTGGCGGGACTCGCGGGCGGGGTCGGCGGGCGGCAGCTGGTGCTGGGCCTTGAGGTGGCCGACCTGCTGGGTGGCCTTGAAGCGCTCGGCGAGCATGTGGACGACGGCCGCGTCGATGTTGTCGATGCTGTCGCGCAGCCGGGCGAGCTCTTCGCGCACGGCGGGGTCGACGTCGGGGGAACCGGTGTTGCTGGTGGTCATGGGGCGTCAGCCTACGGGGATCACGCCGGGTGGCCGCCGGCCGTCTCATTCTTCGGCGGTGAGAGTTCCTTGTGGAAGTGGATGTCCTCGTGGCCGCCGGGGACGCCCTGGATGCGGGCCCGTTCCGTGAAGCCGAGCCTCGGGTAGAAGCCGGGCGCCTGGAAGCTGTACGTGGAGACGATCATGTCGGTGCAGCCGCGCCGGGCGGCCTCCGTCTCGGCGGTGCGCATCAGCCGGCCGCCCCAGCCGCCGTGCCGCTGGTCCTCGCGTACCCACAGCATGTCGACGGAGCACAGGGTGCCCCAGGTCCAGGCGGTGAGGCCGCCGATCAGGGTGCCGGCCTGGTCGGTGACGCGGACGGAGAGCGGCTCGGTGACGGCCCCGTCGGCGGCGGCGGTGTTGAAGGCGGTCAGTTCGTCGTCGAGCCGCTGTTCGAGGTCGTGGTCCTGACCGCCCACCTGGAGGGAGGCGGCGACGGTGTGCTGTTCGCTGGTCACGGCCCGGATTCTGCCCTGGGCGCCGGGGGGCGACGACCGGTTTTCGCCAGGCCCGCGCCCGTCCGCGGCGGGCCGGGTCCTCGTACAGTGGAACCGGGTTCAGGGGCGTCTTGGGGGTGACGCGTGGCGAACGACGGGCCGGTCGAGCACGGCTACCCGCATCTGGAGACGGTGCGGGCGGCTGTCACGGCGCTGTACAAGCGGTTGTCGTACGACACCGTGCGGACGTTCGCGACCAGCGTGCTCCCGGTCGACGTGGCGTTCTGCGACACCGACGACCTGTATCTGGGGGCGCAGCGGGTGGCGCACGAGCTGGTGCGGCACTACCGGCTGCCGGACGCCCGGCTGGTGGTGAGCTTCCGGGAGATGCGGCACGCGGCGAGCGTGGAGCTCGCGGCCGGGCCGGAGTACTTCGTGGAGCTGAACGACCGGTTCCGTGACCATCGGCGGGACATCGGGGCGGCCCTGGCGCACGAGGTGATGCATGTGTATCTGCACCGGCTCGGCCTGTCCTTCCCGGGCGTGCGGGACAACGAGATCCTCACGGACACGGCGGCGACGTATCTGGGTGCGGGGTGGCTGCTGCTGGACGCGTACCGGGAGGACGGGGCGTCCTCGCAGAAGCTGGGGTATCTCACGCCGGAGGAGTTCGGGTACGTGCTGGCCAAGCGTGCGCTGGTCTTCGGTGAGGATCCGTCGGTGTGGTTCACCAGTGCGCAGGCGTACACGGCGTACGAGAAGGGGATGGAGCTGGCCCGCCGGGACGGGCGGCAGCCGCCGCTGAGCGCGGCGGGGTGGGCGGGGCGGCGGCGGTACGCCCGGGACCGGCGGCACGCGCCGGCGGGTCCGCCGCAGCCGGGGGTGCGGTACGCGTTCTCCCCCGACGGGGGCGGGCTGCGGGTGTCGTTCCCCTGCCCCACGTGCCATCAGCGGATCAGGGTGCCGGTGCGGGGGCGGGTCCGGGCGCGGTGCGCGTTGTGCCGGAGCGTGCTGGAGTGCGACACGTGAGGGTGCCGGACGGGGCTAGGTTCCGTACACCGGTCCGGGCTCGGCCGCCTCGGACAGGAGTTTGCGGGCCTGTTCGCCCGCCTCGGCCGGGGTCCACCGGCGGCCCCCGTGTGTGCTCGGGCCCGGCCGCCAGCCCTCCATGACCGTGATCCGGCCGCCCTCCGCCTCGAAGACGCGGCCGGTCACCCCCGCGCTCGCCGGGGAGCCCAGCCAGACCACCAGGGGGGAGACGTTCTCGGGGGCCATGGCGTCGAATCCGGAGTGGGGGGCCGTCATGGTGGCGGCGAAGGTGCGTTCCGTCATGCGGGTCCGGGCGGCGGGGGCGATCGCGTTGACCTGGACCCCGTAGCGGCGCAGTTCGGCCGCGGCGACCAGGGTGAGGGCGACGATCGCGGCCTTGGCCGCGCTGTAGTTGCCCTGCCCGACCGAGCCGAGCAGGCCCGCGCCGCTGCTGGTGTTGATGATCCGGGCCTCGGGCCCGCGGCCGGCCTTCGCCTCGGACCGCCAGTGCGCGGCCGCGTGCCGCAGGGGCAGGAAGTGGCCCTTGAGGTGGACGCGTACGACGGCGTCGAAGTCGTCCTCGTCGAGGTTGACCAGCATGCGGTCGCGCAGGAAGCCCGCGTTGTTGACGAGGGTGTCGAGCCTGCCGTACGTCTCCAGGGCGGTGCGGACGACACCGGCGGCGCCGTCGGCCGTGGCGATGTCGCCGCCGTGTGCCACCGCCTCGCCGCCCGCCGCGCGGATCTCCTCGACGACCCGGGTGGCGGGGCCGTCGGGTTCGGGTCTGCCGTCGAGGCCCACTCCGAGGTCGTTGACGACGAGCCGGGCGCCCTCGGCCGCGAAGGCGAGCGCGTGGGCCCGGCCGAGCCCTCGCCCCGCGCCCGTCACGACCACGACCCGGCCCGCGCAGAGTCGGCTCATTCCAGTTCTCCGTTCTTACGGGAGGTACGGGCCGCGTCCAGGAACGCCGGGTGTTCCCCGCCCCCGTGCACCAGCAGGCTCGCCCCGCTGATGTAGGCGGCGGCTCCCGAGGCCAGGAAGACCGCGGCGGCGCCCACGTCGGACGGCTCGGCGAGGCGCCCCAGCGGGACCGTGCGGCCCACGGCGGCGATGCCGTCCTGGTCGCCGTAGTGGAGGTGGGACAGTTCTGTGCGGACCATGCCCACGACGAGGGTGTTGACCCGGACGTCGGGGGCCCACTCCACGGCCATCGACCGGGCGAGGCTCTCCAGGCCCGCCTTGGCGGCGCCGTAGGCGGCGGTGCCGGGCGAGGGGCGGCCGCCGCTGACGCTGCCGATCATGACGATCGAGCCGCGGGCGGACCGGAGCCGGTCGTGGGCGGCGAGGGAGACGGTCAGGGGGGCGAGCAGGTTGAGCTCCACCACGCGCGCGTGCCGGTCCGCCCTGGCCTCGGTGAGCAGCCGGTGGGGCGCGCCGCCCGCGTTGTTGACGAGGACGTCGACCCGGGGCAGGCCGGCGAACAGGCGTCCGACCGCGTCGGCGTCCCGGACGTCCAGGGGCAGGAACTCGGTGCCGGGTACGGGCGTCGGCGGTGGCCGGCGGGCGCAGACCACGACCTCGGCGCCCGCCCGTGCGAAGGCCCGCGCGATGCCGGCGCCGACGCCCCGGGTTCCGCCGGTGACGACGGCGACCTTCCCGTCCAGCTCCATCCGCTGCTACCTTTCACCTAACAAACGTTTGGTGGAAAGGTAGCTGATGCGGCCATGGGTGTCTCCACCTCGTGCGGGGAAAAGGGCATCGCCGTCGTCACGGTCGACTTCCCGCCGGTGAACGCCCTGCCGGTGGCCGGCTGGTTCGCCCTGGCCGACGCGGTGCGAGCGGCCGGGCGCGACCCGGAGGTGCGGTGCGTGGTGCTCGCCGCCGAGGGGCGCGGGTTCAACGCGGGTGTGGACATCAAGGAGTTGCAGGCGGACGACCGGGAGCACAGCGCGCTGCGCGGGGTGAACAGCGGCTGCGCGGAGGCCTTCGCGGCGGTCTACGAGTGCGAGGTGCCGGTCGTGGCGGCGGTGCGGGGCTTCTGCCTGGGCGGCGGCATCGGGCTGGTGGGCAACGCGGACGCGATCGTGGCGAGCGAGGACGCGGTGTTCGGGCTGCCCGAGCTGGACCGCGGCGCCCTGGGCGCGGCCACGCACCTGGCCCGGCTGGTCCCCCAGCACCTGATGCGGGCGCTGTACTACACGGCCCGTACGGCGAGCGCGGCCGAGCTGCACGCGCACGGTTCGGTGTGGCGGGTGGTGCCGCGCGCCGAACTGCCCGCCGCCGCACTGGAGCTGGCCCGGGAGATCGCCGCCAAGGACGGGCGGCTGCTGCGTCTGGCCAAGGCGGCGCTCAACGGCATCGACCCCGTGGACGTGCGCCGCAGCTACCGCTTCGAGCAGGGCTTCACCTTCGAGGCGGGTCTCAGCGGGGTGGGGGCGCGGGTCCGGGACCGGTTCGGGCAGGAGGGAGCGCGATGAGGGACAAGACGATGCCGGCGGACGAGGCCGTCTCCCGGCTGTCCAGCGGCATGACCCTCGGCATCGGCGGCTGGGGCTCGCGCCGCAAGCCGATGGCCCTGGTGAGAGCGCTGCTCAGGTCGGACGTCACCGACCTCACGGTCGTCTCCTACGGCGGCCCGGACGTGGGCATGCTGGCCGCCGCAGGGCGGATCCGGAGGCTGGTGACGGCGTTCGTCACCCTGGACTCGATCCCGTTGGAGCCGCATTACCGGGCGGCCCGCGAGCGGGGCGCCTTCGAGCTGACGGAGATCGACGAGGCGATGTTCCTGTGGGGGCTTCGGGCGGCGGCGAACCGGCTGCCGTTCCTGCCGGTGCGGGCGGGGTTCGGCTCGGACGTGATGCGGGTCAACCCCGGCCTGCGGACGGTCACCTCGCCCTACGAGGACGGGGAGACGTTCGTCGCCGTGCCCGCCCTGCGGATGGACGCGGCCCTGGTGCACGTCAACCGCGCCGACCGCTCGGGCAACGGCCAGTACCTGGGCCCGGACCCGTACTTCGACGACCTGTTCTGCGCGGCGGCCGACACGGCGTACGTGAGCTGCGAGCGGGTCGTCGAGACGGCCGAGCTGACCAAGCAGGGCCCGCCCCAGACGCTGCTGATCCGGCGCCACACGGTCACCGGGGTCGTCGAGGCGCCGAACGGGGCGCATTTCACGTCCTGCGCGCCCGACTACGGCCGGGACGAGGCCTTCCAGAAGAGGTACGCGACCACGCCCTGGCCCGAGTTCGAGGCGGGGTTCCTCACCGGGGACGAGCAGGCGTACCAGGCGGCCGTGCGGGAGCAGGCGTACCGGACGGCCGGGCGGGAGCAGGCGTACCAGGCGACCGGGCGGGAACAGGCGTACCAGGCGACCGGGCGGGAGGGGACATGACCGGGCCCACCCGCGCCGAGTACTGCGTGATCGCCTGCGCCGAGGCCTGGCGGGGCGACGGCGAGGTGCTGGCGAGCCCCATGGGGCTGATCCCCTCGATCGGCGCCCGGCTGGCCCGGCTCACCTTCGCCCCGGAGCTGCTGCTGACCGACGGCGAGGCCCTGCTCGTCCGCCCGGACGGCACACCCGAGGGCTGGCTGCCGTACCGCGAGCATCTGGACTGGGTCACGGGCGGGCGGCGGCACGTGATGATGGGCGCGAGCCAGATCGACCGGTTCGGCAACCAGAACATCGCGTGCGTCGGCGACTGGGAGCGGCCTCGGCGACAGCTGCTCGGGGTGCGCGGCGCCCCGGTCAACACCCTGAACAACCCCACCAGTTACTGGATCCCCAAGCACTCCCGGCGGGTCTTCGTGGAGCGCGTCGACATGGTCTGCGGGGTCGGCTACGACCGTGCGGCCGGGGCGCGCTACCACCGCATCGGGCGGGTCGTCTCCGACCTGGGCGTCTTCGACTTCGCCACCCCCGACCGCTCGATGCGGCCGGCCTCGCTGCACCCGGGCGTCACGATCGGGCAGGTCAGGGAGGCGACGGGCTTCGAGCTGACCGTGCCGGACGAGGTGCCGGCGACCAGGGAGCCGACGGATGAGGAGCTCCGGCTGATCCGCGAGGTGCTCGACCCGGCCGGGGCCCGGGCCCGGGAGGTCGCCGCGTGAGGGGGACGGCGCTGACCCGGCTGACCGGTGTCCGTCATCCGGTGGTGCAGACCGGGATGGGCTGGGTGGCCGGTCCCCGTCTGGTGTCCGCCTCGGCGAACGCGGGCGCCCTGGGCATCCTGGCCTCGGCGACGATGACGCCGGACCGGCTGCGTGACGCCGTGCGGGAGGTGAAGGCGCGCACCGGCGCGCCGTTCGGGGTGAACCTGCGCGCGGACGCCGCCGACGCGGGGGACCGCGTCCGGATCCTGATCGAGGAGGGCGTCCGTGTCGCCTCCTTCGCCCTCGCCCCGTCCCGGGAGCTGATCGGCGAGCTCAAGGAGGCCGGGGTGGTCGTCATGCCGACCGTGGGCGCGCGGCGGCATGCCGAGAAGGTCCAGGCGTGGGGCGCGGACGCGGTGCTGGTGCAGGGCGCGGAGGGCGGCGGGCACACCGGTGAGGTGGCCACGACGGTGCTGCTGCCGCAGGTGGTGGACGCGGTGCGGATCCCGGTGGTCGCGGCGGGTGGCTTCTTCGACGGGCGGGGGCTGGCCGCGGCGCTCGCCTACGGGGCGGCGGGCGTGGCGATGGGCACGCGGTTCCTGCTGACGTCCGACTCGACCGTGCCGGACGCGGTGAAGGCGCGCTACCTCGCGGCGACCGTGCGGGATGTGACGGTGACCCGGGCGGTGGACGGGCTGCCGCACCGCATGCTGCGGACGGAACTGGTGGCCGCCCTGGAGGACACCGGCCGGGCCCGGGCGCTGGTGCGAGCGGTGCGCGCGGCGGCCGGATTCCGGCGGCTGGCCGGGCTGACCTGGCCGCGACTGGTCCGCGACGGGCTCGCCCTGCGGCGCGGCAAGGACCTGTCGTGGAGCCAGGTGCTGCTCGCCGCGAGCACGCCGATGCTGCTGAAGTCGGCGATGGTGGACGGCCGTACGGATCTGGGGGTGATGGCGTCCGGGCAGGTCGCCGGGGTGATCGACGACCTGCCGTCGTGCGCGGAACTGCTGGAGCGGATCATGAAGGAGGCCGACGAGACGCTGGCGCGGCTCACAGCCGTTCGATGACCGTCACATTGGCCTGGCCGCCGCCCTCGCACATGGTCTGCAGGCCGAACCGGCCGCCGGTGCGCTCCAGTTCGTGCAGCAGGGTCGTCATGAGCCGGACGCCGGTCGCGCCGAGGGGGTGGCCCAGGGCGATGGCGCCGCCGTTGACGTTGACCCGGTCCGGGTCGGCGCCGGTCTCCTTCAGCCAGGCCAGGACGACCGGGGCGAAGGCCTCGTTGATCTCGACGAGGTCGATGTCGTCGATGGTCAGGCCGGTCTTCTTCAGGGCGTGGGCGGTGGCCGGGATGGGGGCGGTGAGCATCCGGATCGGGTCCTCGCCGCGCACCGAGAGGTGGTGCACACGGGCGCGGGGGGTGAGCCCGTGGTCGCGCACGGCCCGCTCGGAGGCGAGCAGCATCGCCGCCGCCCCGTCGGAGACCTGTGAGGAGCAGGCGGCGGTGACGGTGCCGCCGTCGAGGACCGGCTTGAGCCCGGCCATCTTCTCCAGGCTGGTGTCCCGGCGCGGCCCCTCGTCGGCGGTGACCTCCCCGTACGGCACGCTCTCGCGGCCGAAGCGGCCCTCGTCGACGGCCCGCACCGCCCGCTGGTGGGAGCGCAGGGCGAACTCCTCCTGGTCCCGTCGGCTGATGCCCCACTTCGCGGCGATCATCTCGGCGCCGACGAACTGGTTCACGGGCTTGTCGCCGTACCGGGCCCGCCAGCCGGCGCTGCCCGCGAAGGGGCCCTGGGTCAGCCCGAGCGGTTCGGCGGCCTGCCGGGTGGCGAAGGCGATGGGGATCATCGACATGTTCTGCACGCCGCCCGCGACCACCAGGTCCTGGGTGCCGGAGAGCACGGCCTGGGCGGCGAAGTGCACGGCCTGCTGCGAGGAGCCGCACTGCCGGTCGACGGTGACACCCGGCACCTCCTCGGGCAGCCCGGCCGCCAGCCAGCAGGTCCGGGCGATGTCCCCGGCCTGCGGCCCGACCGCGTCCAGGCAGCCGAGGACGACGTCCTCCACGGCGGCCGGGTCGATGCCCGAGCGGTCCATCAGCTCCTTGAGGACGTGCGCGCCGAGGTCGGCCGGGTGGACCGCGCTCAGCCCTCCCCCGCGCCGCCCGACGGGCGTGCGGACCGCTTCGACGATGTAGGCCTCGGCCATGACGACTCCCTCGCACCTAGGGGTTATTCGCGTACGGCGATCCCGTCCAGCACCATCGACAGGTACTGCCGGGCGATCTCCTCGGGGCTGTGCTGTCCGCCCGGCCGGTACCAGGACGCGGCGACCCAGACCGTGTCGCGCACGAACCGGTAGGTGAGCCGGACGTCGAGGTCGGCCCGGAAGGCGCTCTCTTCGACGCCGCGCTCCAGCGTGGACAGCCAGGCCTTCTCGAACCGGCGTTGCGACGCGGCGAGGAACGCGAACCGCTCCTGCGCCACGAGCTGTCTGCTCTCCTTCTGGTAGATCGCGACGGCCGCGCGATGCCGGTCGATCTCCCGGAACGACTCGGTGACCAGGGCCTTCAGCGTCTCGCGGGGTCCGAGTCCGGCGCCGAGGACGGTGTCGTAGCCGTCCCACAGCTCGTCGAGGAAGGTGCGCAGGATCTCCTCCAGCATCGATTCCTTGGAGTCGAAGTGGTAGTAGAGGCTCCCGGCGAGCATCCCCGCGTGGTCCGCGATCTTGCGGACGGTGGTGGCGTTGTAGCCCTGTTCGGCGAAGACCTCGGCGGCGGTGTCGAGGAGTTCACGGCGTCGCGCGGGCGCCGCGGCGCTCACCTGGGGCTTCTTCTTGGTCGGCACGTCGTCCATTGTCCTAGGCGTGTTGACTGCTGACGGCGACGACCTCGCCCGTCATGTAGGAGGAGTAGCCGGAGGCCAGGAACACGATGACGTTGGCCACCTCCCAGGGCTCGGCGTACCGGCCGAAGGCCTCGCGCCCGGTCAGTTCCGTCAGCAGTTCCGCCGAGGTGACCTTCACCAGGTGCGGGTGCAGGGCGAGGCTCGGCGAGACGGCGTTGACCCGGACGCCGTACGCGGCGGCCTCCAGCGCCGCGCACCGGGTCAGCGCCATCACCCCGGCTTTCGCGGCGGCGTAGTGCGCCTGTCCGGCCTGGGCGCGCCAGCCGACGACGGAGGCGTTGTTGACGATCACGCCTCCTCCCGACTCACGCATCAGGCGCAGGGCGGCGCGGGTGCAGCGGAAGGTGCCGTTCAGCGTGACGTCCAGGACGCGGGACCACTGCGCGTCGGTCATGTCGGCGAGCTCCGCGGTGCCGCCCAGACCGGCGTTGTTGACCACGACGTCGAGGCGCCCGTGCTCCGCCGCGGCCGCTTCGAAGAGGGCGCGCACCTGGGTCTCGTCGGTGACGTCGCAGGGCAGTGCGGTGACCGACCGTCTGCCGAACTCCGCGGCGAGCAGGGTCTCGTACTCCTTCAGCCGTCGCGTGTGCGCGTCGCTGATGAGCACGCGGGCGCCCTCCTCCAGGAAGCGCCGCGCCGTGGCCCCGCCGATGCCCGCACCGGCCGCCGCGGTGATGACGGCGCTGCGCCCTTTCAGCAGGCCGTGCCCGGGCACGTAGTCCGGGCTCTCGACGTCTGTCATGGGCTCACGCTAACCTACCAAACACTTGTTAGGGAAGGAGGGGCGGGCATGGACCTGGCGTTCTCCCCGGCGGACGAGGAGTTCCGCGCCGAGGTGCGGGAGTGGCTGCACGCGCACGTGCCGCGCGTGCCCCTGCCCTCCCTGGAGACCGAGGAGGGTTTCGCCGCCCACCGCCGCTGGGAGGCGGAGCTGGCCGCGGACCGCTGGTCGGTCGTCAACTGGCCCTCGCGTTACGGCGGGAGGGCCGCGGGGCTGCTGCGGTGGCTGCTCTTCGAGGAGGAGTACTGGGCGGCTGACGCGCCGGGCCGGGTCGGTCAGAACGGCATCCAGTTACTCGCCCCGACCCTCCTCGACCACGGCACCGAGGAGCAGCGGGCCCGGATCCTGCCGTCCATGGCCTGCGGCGAGGTGGTCTGGGCGCAGGCCTGGTCGGAGCCGGAGGCCGGTTCGGACCTGGCGTCCGTGCGGGCCAGGGCCGTGCGCACGGACGGCGGCTGGCTGCTGTCCGGCCAGAAGACCTGGTCCTCTCGGGCCGCGTTCGCCGATCGCGCCTTCGGTCTGTTCCGCAGCGACCCGGACGCGGCGCGGCCCCACCAGGGTCTGACGTACCTGATGTTCGGGCTGCGCGCCCCGGGCGTCACGGTCCGCCCGATCGCCCGCCTCGACGGCAAACCGGCCTTCGCGGAGCTGTTCCTGGACGAGGTGTTCGTGCCCGACGAGGACGTGATCGGCGAGCCGGGCCAGGGCTGGCGGATCGCGATGTCGACGGCGGGCAACGAACGGGGTCTGATGCTCCGCTCCCCCGGCCGTTTTCTCGCCTCGGCCGGTCGGCTGGAGGCGCTGTGGCGGCGGCAGGGGTGCCCCGCGTCGGCGCGGGACCGGGTGGCCGACGCGCTGATCGGCGCCCGTGCCTACCAGCTGTTCACCTACGCGGCCGCCTCCCGGCTCCTGGACGGCGGGAGCACCGGCCCCGAGTCGAGCCTCAGCAAGGTCTTCTGGTCCGAACTGGACATCGCGCTGCATGAAACGGCCCTCGATCTGCTCGGCCCGGAAGCCGAGTCGGCCGACACCGCCTGGGCGGAACGCTACGTCTTCGCCCTCGCCGGCCCCCTCTACGCGGGCACGAACGAAATCCAGCGCGACATCATCGCCGAACGCCTCCTCGGCCTGCCGAAGGGACGCCGCTGATGCCGGCGGCGCTCCGGGGGAAGGGCGCGGCTGATGGCCGAAGCGCTCTGGGGGAAGGGCGCGGCTGATGGCCGGCGCTGTGTGGAAGGGGGCCGCTGATGGCCGGCGCCCCCGGAGGACTCCGCCGGACCGGGCGCTCCGCGGAAGGGGTTACCGCCTCTGCCGGGCGCTCCACGCATCGGCGCGGCTGACGGCTCGCGCTCCATGGAAAGCCGCCGCCGGTGACGGCGCTTCGCGAACGGGGCGCCCCGGCACGTCCACAGGGGGGACGCCGCCGATGACGGGCGCCCCGTGGGAGGAACGCCCCGATTCGGAGGCCCCGCAAAAGGAGCGCCGCCGATGACGGCGCATCACGGAAACTGGCACCCCCGGGCGCCCCACAGAGCAGCGCCGCCGATGACGGCGGATCACGGAAGGGGCGTCGTCGATGACGGCGCTTCATGGAAGGGGCACCCCGATGCGTTTCCTTCTCGATGACCAGCAGCGGGACTTTGTCGCGGCGGTGGGCGGGCTGCTGGCGGCGGCTGACACTCCGGCGGTGATACGGGACTGGAGCCGGGGGGAGCAGGCGAGGGGGCGGGTGCTGTGGGGGCGGCTGGCGGACGCGGGCGTGTTCGCTCTGGCGGTGCCGGAGGCGTACGAGGGCCTGGGCCCGCGGCCGGTCGAGCTGGCCGCGGCCTTCGTGGAGCTGGGGCGCCACGCCGTACCGGGCCCGCTGGTCGAGACGGTCACGGCTGCGGTGCTGCTCACGGGGGCGGACCCGGGGACCGCCGAACGGCTGCTGCCCGGGCTGGCGTCCGGGAAGGCGATGGCGACGGTGGCCCGGGACGGGGCGTACGCCCTGGACGGCGACGCGGCCGACCTGCGGATCTCCTGGGGGTCCGGCCGCATCCGCCTCTCCCCCGGCCACGGCCCGGTCCGCCCCTCCCTCGACCCGGCCCGCCGCCTCACCCCGCTCCTCCCCGGCGGTGCCCCCCTCGCCCTGGCCGACGGCGAGGCCCTGACCTGGGCCCGTCTCGCCACCGCCGCACAGGCCCTCGGAGTCGGTCTGGCGCTGCTCGACACCACGGTCGGATACGTCAAGCAGCGCATCCAGTTCGGGGTCCCCGTCGGGTCGTTCCAGGCGGTCAAGCACCGGCTGGCCGACGCGCGGATCGCCCTGGAGTTCGCGCGCCCGCTGGTGTTCGGCGCCGCGCTGACCATGGCGCCCGCCGACGTGGCCGCCGCCAAGGCCGCCGCGTGCGAGGCGGCGTACGCCACCGCCCGAAGCGCGCTGCACCTGCACGGGGCGATCGGCTACACCGCCGAGTACGGCCTGTCGCTGTGGCTGACCAAGGCCCGGGCCCTGCGCACGGCCTGGGGCACGCCCGAGGAGTGCAGGTCCGTGGTGGTCAGTGCTGGTGATCGCCGCTGGTGATCTCCCGGTACTCCTCCACCGTCGGCTTCTCGATCCGCGCGTCGGGCCCGTACATGGCGTGCGCGAGCCGGGCCCGCAGCCGCTCGGACCGCTTGACCTTGCGGCGGACACCCCCCGCGTCGACCTCGCGCCCGACCTCGAACGGCGGGTGCTGCTCGTGCTGGGTGAGGGTGTGCAGCTCGGCCTGCGCGAGGGGCTCGTGGATCTCGATGTACTCGCCGGTCGGCAGCCGCTTGATCGTGCCGGTCTCCCTGCCGTGCAGCACCTTGGCGCGGTCGCGGCGCTGGAGGCCCATGCAGATCTTCTTCGTGGCGATGAAGGCGACGACCGGCAGCACGAAGACGCCGATCCGCACGAACCAGGTGATCACGTTGATGGACAGATGCAGATGGGTGGCGACGATGTCGTTGCCGCCGCCGATCAGCAGGACGGCGTAGAGGGTCAGCCAGGCCACGCCGAGGCCGGTGCGCACGGGCGCGTTGCGCGGCCGGTCCAGGATGTGGTGCTCGCGCTTGTCGCCGGTGATCCACGCCTCGATGAAGGGGTACAGGCCGAGGGCGAGCAGGATCAGCGGGAAGAGGGAGAAGGGGATGAACACGCCGAGGACGAGCGTGTGCCCCCAGAGGTTGATCTCCCATCCCGGCATCACCCGGATCAGTCCCTCGGAGAAGCCGAGGTACCAGTCGGGCTGGGCGCCGGTGGTGACCAGGTCGGGGCGGTAGGGGCCGAAGGCCCACACGGGGTTGATCTGGGCGAGGGCGCCCATCACCGTCAGGACGCCGAAGACGAGGAAGAAGAAGCCCCCGGCCTTGGCCAGGTAGACGGGCAGGAAGGGCATCCCGACGACCGACCGCTCCTTGCGCCCGGGCCCCGGGAACTGGGTGTGCTTGTGGTAGAAGACCAGGATCAGATGGGCGGTGACCAGACCCAGCATGATCCCGGGCAGCAGCAGGATGTGGACCGGGTACAGCCGGGAGATGATGTCCTCGCCCGGGAACTCCCCGCCGAACAGGAAGAACGACAGGTACGTCCCGACGATCGGGATGGACAGGATCGCGCCCTGCGCGAAGCGGATGCCGGTGCCGGACAGCAGGTCGTCGGGGAGGGAGTAGCCGGTCAGGCCGGTGATGATGCCGAGCATCAGCAGGGTCCAGCCGAAGAGCCAGTTCAGCTCGCGCGGCTTGCGGAAGGCGCCCGTGAAGAACACCCGCATCATGTGCACCAGCATGCCGGTGATGAAGACCAGGGCCGCCCAGTGGTGGATCTGGCGGATCAGCAGCCCGCCGCGCACATCGAAGCTGATGTCCAGCGTGGACTCGAACGCCCTGCTCATCAGGACGCCGTTGAGCTCCGTGTAGGAGCCGTCGTAGACGACCTCCTGCATGCTGGGCTCGAAGAACAGGGTGAGGTAGACGCCGGTGAGGATCAGCACGACGAAGCTGTAGAGGGTGACCTCGCCCAGCATGAAGGACCAGTGGTCCGGGAAGACCTTGCGCATGTTGGCCTTGGCCAGGCCGTAGAGCCCGAGCCGTCCGTCCGCCCAGTCGGCGAGCTTCTCGCCCTTGCCGGCCGGTGGCCTCCGCGCCGCGGAGTCCGTCCCGTACACCCGTCGTGCGCCGTCGTCGCCCATACGTCGTCGCCTCCCCGTCGGATCCTTCCCAGCGTGGCACGGCGGCGCGGCCGTGCAAACGGGGCGTGGGCCAAGGGGCGGGGTGGTTGGGCCAGGGGAGCGAGCCCGGGTTCAGCGGCTGCCGCGGTCCCGGACGATGCCCTGGGCCCGCGCGGCGACCAGCCACTTCGGGAACTCTTCCACCAGCCGGTCGTACAGCTCGGTGTCCGGGACCTTCCGGGGGTCCTCCCCCGCGTGGAAGAAGCCCGCATTGTCGACGACCCGCTTGCCCGGCACGGCCAGCTCGTCCAGCTTGCGCAGGAAGTCGAACTGCTTGCTGCCGGGGTCACCGAACCCGATGAACTGCCAGAACAGCGGCAGCTTGGCCGCCTTGCACAAGTACCGTTCGGCGGCGAGCTTGTTGATGGGGCCGCCGTCGGTCTGGAAGACCACCAGGGCTGGCTCGGTCGTCCCGCTGTCGAGGTAGTGGTCGATCACGGCGTCCATCGCCAGGTGGTAGCTGGTCTTCCCCATGTGCCCGAGCCCGGCCACGATCCGTTCGATCTTCCCCCGGTGGTCGGCGAGTGCGATATCGGTGACGGCGTCGACGTCGGTGGAGAAGAACACCACGGGCACGCTGCCGTCGTCGTCCAGGTGCGCCGACAGCCCGAGCACCCGCTCGGCCAGCGCCTGCACACTGCCGTCCTTGTAGTACGGCTTCATCGAGCCGGAGTAGTCGACCACCAGGTAGACCGCGGCCCGCAGCCCGTCGAGGCCGTGCTTCGTCAGGCACACCCCGGCGCTCTTGTAGAGGTTTACCAAGGCGGGAGCGGACTCCTGCACCTTGCTCAGACTGATCGCGACCATGGGCCGCATCCTCTCACTCCCGGCGACCGCGCCGATCTCCACGACGACCCGGGGGGCCGCCGGTCACTCCTCGACGACCGCTCCGTCGCTCAGTGCCAGCACCCGGTCGGCCAGGCCGAGCAGTTGGGGGTCGTGGGTGGCGACCAGGGCCGTGACGCCCTCGCTGCGGACCACCGCCCGCAGCAGTTCCATCACCGCCAGGCCGGTCGCGGCGTCGAGCTGGCCGGTCGGCTCGTCGGCGAGCAGCAGGGCCGGGCTGTTGGCGAGGGCCCGGGCGATGGCGACCCGCTGCTGCTGTCCGCCGGACAGCTCGGCGGGCCGCTGCGTCTCGTGGCCGGCCAGGCCCACCAGCGCCAGCAGCAGCGCCACCCGCTCCTCGCGTTCACGCGGCTCGGCCCGGCGCAGCCGCAACGGCACGCCCACGTTCTCGGCGGCGGTGAGGATGGGGATGAGCCCGAAGGACTGGAAGACGAAACCGATCCGGTCCCGGCGCAGTTCCAGCAGCTCGCTCTCGCCGAGCGTGGACAGATCGGTGCCGTCCACCACGACACGGCCGCGCTGCGGGGAGTCGAGGCCGCCGATCAGATGGAGCAGCGTCGACTTGCCGGAGCCCGAACGGCCCTTGAGGGCGACGAGTTCACCGCGCCCGACGGTGAAGGAGGCCCCGCGCAGCGCGTGCACCGCCGCGGCGCCCGTGCCGTAGGAGTGGTGCAGGTCCTCCACCCGCAGCATCGGCTCCCCGGGCGGGTCGGCGAGGGTGGTGCCGGGCCCCGGGCTGGTCTTCTCGGTCATCTCCGCATCCCATACGGAAGTGACCCGCATGGTCAAGAGCGGGACGATTCACGTTCGAACTCTTGTATAGGTCAGGCAACTCCGTGATATGCATGCCGTGTTGGGGGAAGTGCGGCTCGCGCGACGGGTGGGGGAAGAGTGACGGGCTTACTGCTGCTGCGCCTGCGCGCGCACCGGCTGCTGCTCACCGCCGCCCTGCTCGCCGTCCTGCTGACCACCTCGGTCCTTTCCGCGCTCACGGCCTACTCCGGCTCCGTCGGGGACGCGGCGCTGCGTGGCGCCCTGAGCGGCCGGGCCGCGTCCTCCGCCTCCCTCGTGGTCGAGGCGGACGTGCCCCGGGAGCGGCGGGACGCGGCGCAGCGGGCCGTGGTGCGGGGGGCGCGGGACGCGTTCGGCGGACTGCCGGTGACCGTGCGGAGGCTGGAGCGGTCCGGGCCGTACGCGCTGCCCCGGTCCCTGCAGAGTGCCGAGGCCCGCGCCGGGGACCCCGACCTCACGCACCTCGCCGCCCTCGACCGGTCCCGGATCAAGCTGCTGTCGGGCACCCTGCCGGGCCCGGTCCCGGCATCCCGCGAGGCCGCCGTGCCCGTGGCCCTGCCCGAGGCGGCCGCCGACCGGTTGAAGCTGCGGCCCGGGGCGCGGATCACACTGACCGACCGGCTGGGCGGTGCGCCGCTCCGAATCCGGGTGACCGGCGTGTACCGGGCGGCCGACAGCTCCGATCCCTACTGGCAGGCCGACCCGCTCGGCGGCCGGGGTGTGCGCACCGTCGCCTTCACCACGTACGGGCCGCTGCTGACCCACGGGTCGGTGCCCGCCTCGGGCCGGGTCTCCGAGGACGTCACCGGCTGGGTGGCGACGGCAGACTTCGGCACCCTGACGACCGACTCCATCGGCGCGCTCCGTTCGGCATCGGTGCGTGCGGCCGGGGAACTGCGCGAGGAGCGGGCGCTCGGGGGCGACGCGGATGTGCGCACGGGGCTGCCCGAGGTGCTCGACCGGACCGAGCGGGGCCTGCTGGTGTCCCGGTCCACGCTGATGATCGTCTCGGTGCAGCTGGTGCTGCTCGCCGGGTACGCGCTGCTGCTGGTGGCCCGGCTGCTGGGCGGCGAGCGGGCGGGTGAGACCGAGCTGCTGCGGGCCCGGGGCGGATCACGCGGGCGGATCGCCGGGCTCGCCGCGCTGGAGGCGCTGCTGCTGGCGGTACCGGCCGCGGTCTGTGCCGCGCTGCTGTCCGGGCCGCTGGCCCGGCTGCTGGCCCGCTGGTCCTCGCTCGACCGGGTCGGGCTGCGGCTGGACACCGCGCCGGTGGGCCTGGTGTGGCTGGTCGCGGGCGGGGTGGCGGCGGCCTGCGCGGCGGCCGTTGTGGCGCCCGCGCTCGCGGCGACGCGGACGGGAACTCCCGTACGGCTGCGGCGGGTCCGGGCCGCGACGTCGGCCGCGCCCGTGCGGGCCGGGGCCGACGTGGGGCTGCTGCTGATCGCGGGTGTGGCCTACTGGCAGCTCGACCGGCAGACCGACGCGACCGGCGGTGGGGTGCTCAGCCGGGACCGGGCCGGGGATCTGGGCATCGATCCGCTGCTGGTCGCGGCGCCCGCGCTGGCGCTGCTGGCGGGCACGGTGCTGACGCTGCGTCTGCTGCCGCTCGTGGCCCGGCTCGCCGAGCGGCGCTCCGCGAGCGGGCGTGGACTTCCCGCGGCGCTGGCGGGCTGGCAGTTCAGCAGGCGTCCGCTGCGCGGGGCGGGCCCGGTGCTGCTGCTGGTCATCGCCGTGGCGACGGGCATGCTGGCGATCGGGCACGGCGCGTCCTGGGACCGGTCGCAGGACGATCAGGCCGACTTCGCGACGGGTGCCGCCGTGCGGGTGCTCGACCACCGACCGGGCAGCCCCGGGCAGACGGGGCTCTACGCCGCGCTGCCCGGCGCCGTGGCCGCCGCCCCCGCGCACCGCGCCACCGTGAGCCTGTCCGGGGACCGCCGGGCGACGGTCCTCGCCCTGGACACGGCACACGCCCGGGACGCGATGCTGATGCGCGAGGACCTGTCCGAGGAGCCCCCGGAGCGGCTGCTGCGGGCCCTGGCGCCGCCCGCGCCGGACCAGGACCGGGCCGTGCTGCTTCCCGACGGCACCCGGCGGATCGCCCTCGACGTGCGCATCACCGACGAGCGGGCCCGGACCGGGCGCTCCCCCTCCGATCGCGCACCGCTGCTCACGGTGGTCGTCGAGGACCGGTACGGCATCGGATACCGGCTCGGTGGCGGCACCGTCCCGGTGGACGGCCGGGTCCACCGGGTCGCGCTCGACCTGGACGGGACCTCGGCGGGCGGCCGGGCGACCCCGGCCGGACCGTTGCGGCTGACCGGGTTGCAGCTCGACGACACCTCTCCCGCCGACCGCCCCGAACGACACCGTTTCACCGTCGAGAAGTTGCTCGCCACCGGCGGCGACGGCACCGCCCGGACCGTTGCCGTGCCCGCCGGGACACGCTGGCAGGGCAGTCGGGTGGTGACACAGAACGGCGAGGTCGTCTCCCGTGGGGCCACCAGGCCCGCCGCGTCGGGGAGCACGCCGCTGGCCGTTTCCTACGGCACCGGCGCCCACCACGACGTGGGCTACGGCGCCCAGCCGGTCTACACCGTCCGGGTCGACACCACCGGGGCCGAGGTGCCGCGTACCCTCGCCGCCGTCGCCGGCCGGGACTTCCTGCGAGCGGCGGGAGCCCGGGTGGGCGACACCATCGACGTACCGGTGTCCGGGGAACAACTGCGCGTGCGGATCGTGCGGTCGGTCCAGGAGCTGCCGACGACCACCACCGACGCGGCCGGTGAGTCCGTGTCCGGCGGGGCGCTGCTGCTCGATCTGCGGGCCGTCGACGCCGTACTGGCGCAGCGGGCCGGTACACCGCTGACCCCCACCGAGTGGTGGGTGAGCACCGCGCCCGGCAAGGAGGCCGAGGTCGCCGCGGCGCTCAGGGCCCGCCCCGACATCGAGCCCGGGCAGGTGCTGGTGCGGGACGAGACCGCGGCCGAGCTGTTGCGTGACCCGCTCGGCGCCGGTCCGCGCTCGGCACTGGCGGCGGTGGCGGTGGCCGCCGTGGCCCTGGCCGCCGGGGGGTTCGCGGTGAGCGCCGCCGGTGCCCGGCGGGAGCGGTCAGCGGAGTTCGCGGTGCTGCGCGCCCTGGGTGCGCCCCGCCGGGATCTCGCCCGGCTGGTCGCCACGGAACAGAGCCTGCTCATCGGTGCCGGACTGCTCGCCGGGCTCGGCCTCGGCACGATCCTGACCCGGGCCGTCGTCCCGCTGATCGTGCTGACCTCCGGTGCCGCACGGCCTCTCCCGCCGGTCCTGGTGGAGCTGCCGGTGTCTCAGGTGGCGCTGCTCGTCGCGGGGGTGGCGGCCCCGCTGTTGCTGATCACCGTCGTGGCGGCGCTGCGCCGTACGGAACCGGCGGTCGCGCTCCGCCACCAGGGGGAGGGCTGATGCCGCCGAACGCGCAGGGGGCCTCCTGGGTGCGGACCCGGTTGCGGGCCGCGCCCTGGCAGGCCGCCGTCTTCGGGGTGCTGGTGCTGGTCACGGCGTTCCTCGCGGCCGTCCTGCCCCGGGCCGTCGAGGCGTACGAGACGGACGGGCTGCGCCAGGCCGTCGCGCGTGCCGCTCCCGAGTCGACCGTGCTGGAGCTGAAGACGGAGCAGCCCGGTCTCAACCTGGCGGAGGAGGACCGGGCCGACGAGTTCCGGCCGGATGCCCTCGCGGCGATCGACGGCGCGGCGCGGGAGCTGCTGCCCGCGCCGCTGCGGGTGGACCCTGCCGAGTCGGCGTACGGGGTGCGGACCGGCAAGAGCCTGAAGGCGCTGGACGCGTGGCTGCCCCGGCCCGACGGGCTGCTGCCCCGGTTCACCCTGCTCGCGCAGTCGGACGCGGCCGGCCACGCCACCGTGCGCGAGGGCCGGCTCCCCACCGCCGACGGCTCGGTGAGCGTGGACACCCGGACCGTGGAAGGGGCCGTGACCACCGAGACGGCCCGCACGCTGCGGCTGCGGGCCGGTTCGACCCTCACGCTGGGCGGTTTCGTGAACGGGCCGCTGACCGTCCGCGTCACCGGCGTCCTGGAGCCCCGGCATCCGGAGCGGAGCTACTGGTCCGCGGAACCCGTTCTGCGGACCCCGGCCATGGCGAGCGACGGCGGCCGTCCACCGCAGTTCTACTGGGAGGCGGGCGTCCTGCTGGCGCCGGGTGCCGCCCCGGCCCTGCTCGGCGGCCAGGGGGAGCCGGAGCGGTACTGGCGGTTCGCGCCCGCGACCGGGCGGCTCACCGGGGCGGACACCTCGGCGCTGGCCGGCCGGATCGCGTCCCTGGAGGACGGGCCCGGCCTGGTGCGGATGCGCGCCGTCGCCGGTCCGACCGCGCAGGTGTCCACCGGCTTGGAGCAGGTCGTGGGCGCCCACACCGAGACGCGTGACGCGGTCGCGCCGGTGGTCGCGGTGGCGGCCTTCGGGATCACCGCGGTGGCCTTCGTGGTGGTGGCGATGAGCGGGGGTCTGGCCGCCGCCCGCCGTGACGCGGAACTCGCCCTGCTGCGGGCCCGGGGCGGTTCCCTGCGCGGGATCGCCGGGCGGCTGCTGGCCGAGAACGCCGTACCGGCGCTGCCCGCCGCGGCCTGCGGTCTGCTGCTCGCCGTAGTGGTCGTGGACGAGGCCCGGCTGCTGCCCGCCGTCCTCGGGGCGGGTGCCGTGGCGCTGCTCGCCTGCGTCGCGCTGCCGGTGCGGGCGGCTCTGGCGCATCGCAGACCGCGGGCGCACCAGGGGCGCGACGACCTGGCCGGGGCCAGGCCGGGCGGACGCCGTACCGTCGCCGAGCTGACCCTGCTGGTGCTGGCGGCCGGCTCGGTGCTGACGCTGCGCCGCCGGGGCCCGGCCGGGGACGGTGATCTGCTGGTGAGCGCGGCCCCGGTGCTCGTGGCCCTGGTCGCGGCGCTGGTCCTGGTCCGGCTGTACCCGCTGCCCCTGCGCTGGGCGGCGGGACCGGCCGGGCGGCTGCGCGGTGTGGTGGGCTTTCTGTCCCTGGCCCGCGCCGGCCGCTCCCCGGCGGCGGTCGCGACACTGCCGCTGCTCGCCCTGCTGACGGCCTTGACGACGGCCGCGTTCGGGGGGTCCGTGCTGGCGGGCGTGGCGGAGGCACGGGACCGGGCCGCGCTGCTGGCGACGGGCGCGGACGCGCTGGTCGCCACCGCCGACGGTTCCCCGCTCCCGGCGGGCCTGGCGCGGTCGGTGGGTGAGGTGACGGGGGTGCGGCAGGTCACGGCCGTGGGTGTCGAGTTCGCCTCGGAGCGCGACTCGGACGAGGCGCGGTCGCTGACCGTGGCCGGGGTCGAGCCGGACGCGTACGGGGAGCTGGCCGGGCGGGTGGGGCTGGGTGGTTTCGCGGCCGACCGGCTGCGGACGCGGGACGGGGTGCTGGGCGCGGTCGCCTCGCCGGAGGTCGCCGAGCGGCTCGGGCGGGCGCCGCGCCGGATCGTGACCGACGCCGGGCCGCTCACGGTGCGGATCACCGCGGTGCGTCCGCGTACCCCGGCCGTGCCCGAGGGCGAGTTCCTCCTGGTCGACGCGGCGGCCCTGAAGGGCTCCCCCGGGCCGTCGGTGCTGCTGGCGGCCGGTTCCGGGCTCGACGCGAAGGAGCTGCGGGCGGCCGTGCGCGGCGTCGGTTCCGGCCTGTCGGTGACGCTGCGGAGCGAGGAACGGGCGGCGTTGTCCGACGCGCCGTTGCAGGCCGGTGCCGAGCGGATCTACGTCTGGGCCGTCGCGGCGGGCGCGGGCTACGCCGTGCTGGCCCTGGTGCTCGGGCTGTTGCGGGCCGCGCCGGAGCGGGCCGCGCTGCTGGCCCGGCTGCGCACCCTTGGTATGACGACCCGCCAGGGACGGCGTCTGCTCGGCCTGGAGGCGCTGCCCCAGACGCTGCTCGCGGCAGCCGGGGGCATGGCCGTCGGCTGGGCCACGGTGGGACTGCTCGCCCCCGGCATCGACCTGGACCGGCTCGCGCTGGCGGACGCCTCCGGCGTGACGCCGCCGGACGCCGTGCTGCGGACCGACCTGTGGTCACTGGCTCTGCCGGCCGTGGGCGCGGTGCTGCTGGCCGGGGCGGTGGCCGTCGCGCAGGCCTGGTGGGCGGGACGCCGGACACCGATCACTCACCTCAGGGCGGGAGACATGCGATGAGCGCCACGACGGAATCGCTGGCGGAACTTCAGCGGCGCGCCACGCAGCACCGCGACCGGCCCGCGTACGGGCACGATGCCCTGATCGCCTGCGACCGGCTGGTGCGGATCTTCGCCAAGCGCGGCGGCGGGGACGCGGTGGAGGTGCAGGCGCTCCAGGGGCTCGATCTCCTCGTCCGGGAGGGCGAGTTGATGGCCCTGGTGGGGGCGTCGGGCAGCGGCAAGTCGACGCTGATGAACATCCTGGCGGGGCTGGACGTCCCGACCGCGGGCGCGGCGAGGGTCGCCGGCCGCGATCTGCTGACGATGGACGCCAAGGCCCGGCTGCGGTACCGGCGTGAGGTGGTGGGCTTCGTCTGGCAGCAGACGGCCCGCAATCTGCTGCCGTATCTGACGGCCGCGCAGAACGTCGCCCTGCCCATGCAGCTGGCGGGTGTCTCCCGGCGGAAGCGGGCCGGGCGGGCGGAGGAGCTGCTGTCCCTGCTCGGGGTCGCCGACTGCCGGGACCGGCGTCCGCAGGCGATGTCCGGTGGCCAGCAGCAGCGCGTCGCGATCGCCGTCGCCCTCGCCAACGCCCCGGCCGTGCTGCTGGCCGACGAGCCGACGGGCGAGCTGGACTCGGCGACCGGGCAGCAGGTGTTCGCGGCGTTCCGCCGGGCCAACGAGGAGCTGGGGACGACGATCGTCATCGTCACGCACGACCAGGCGGTCGCCGGGGAGGTCCGCCGTACGGTCGCGATCCGTGACGGCCGCACCTCGACGGAGGTCCTGCGCCGTACGGAGGTCGACGAGGCGGGGCAGGAGTCTCTGGTGGCCCGTGAGTACGCGATGCTCGATCGCGCGGGCCGCCTCCAGCTGCCGGCCGAGTACACCGCGGCCCTGGGCATGGCGGACCGGGTGCTGCTGGAGCTGGAGGAGGATCACATCCAGGTGTGGCCGCACCAGGACGGGACCGAGAACGGCTGAGGACGTGCGACGGCGCCCGCCCCTTCGTCCGGTCGGGGACACGGGGCAGGCGCCGTCAGTGTTCCGCACGCCTTTGTGCGGGACGTTCTGTGAGGTGCGGTCGGACCACGGGAGGCCGGACCGCGTGCCGGTCAGACCATCAGTGCGCGGTCCGTCGGACGGATCGGGGCCGGCAGTTCGCTCGTACCTGTCAGCGCGCGGTCCACGCCGCGCGCCGCCGAGCGGCCCTCCGCGATCGCCCAGACGATGAGCGACTGGCCGCGGCCGGCGTCACCGGCGACGAACACGCCCGGCACGTTGGTCCGGTAGTCGCCGTCGCGGGCGATGTTGCCGCGCTCGTCGAGTTCCAGCCCGAACTGCTCGACCAGGCCGTTGTCCCGGTCGGTGCCGGTGAAGCCCATGGCGAGGGTGACCAGCTGCGCGGGGATCTTGCGCTCGGAGCCCGGCTTCGGGGTCAGCTTGCCGTCGATGAACTCCACCTCGGTGAGGTGCAGCCACTGGACGTTGCCGTCCTGGTCGCCCTCGAAGTGGGTGGTGGAGACGGAGTAGACCCGCTCGCCGCCCTCCTCGTGGGCCGAGGTGACCTTGTACAGCATGGGGAAGGTCGGCCACGGCTGGGAGGCCGCGTTCCGCTCCTCGCCCGGGCGGGGCATGATCTCCAGCTGCGTGACGGAGGCCGCGCCCTGGCGGTGGGCGGTGCCCACGCAGTCCGCGCCGGTGTCGCCGCCGCCGATGACCACGACGTGCTTGCCCTCGGCCGAGATCGGGGGCGCCACGAAGTCGCCCTCCTGCACCTTGTTGGCCAGCGGCAGGTACTCCATGGCCTGGTAGATGCCCTTGAGTTCGCGGCCGGGCACCGGCAGGTCACGGGCCGTGGTGGCGCCGACGGCCAGGACGACCGCGTCGTAGCGCTTCTTCAGGTCCGTGGCCTTCAGGTCGCGGCCGATCTCGATGCCGGTGCGGAAGCGGGTGCCCTCCGCGCGCATCTGCTCGATGCGGCGGTTGATGTGCCGCTTCTCCATCTTGAACTCGGGGATGCCGTAGCGCAGCAGGCCGCCGACGCGGTCCGCGCGCTCGTAGACGGCGACCGTGTGACCGGCCCGGGTCAGCTGCTGGGCGGCGGCGAGTCCCGCCGGGCCCGAGCCGACGACCGCGACGGTCTTGCCGGACAGGCGCTCGGGGATCTGCGGGGCGACGTCCCCGGTCTCCCACGCCTTGTCGATGATCGAGACCTCGACGTTCTTGATGGTGACCGGCGGCTGGTTGATGCCCAGCACACACGCCGCCTCGCAGGGAGCGGGGCAGAGCCGGCCCGTGAACTCCGGGAAGTTGTTCGTCGCGTGCAGGCGCTCCGAGGCGGCCGCCCAGTCCTCGCGGTAGGCGTAGTCGTTCCACTCGGGGATGAGGTTCCCGAGCGGACAGCCGTTGTGGCAGAACGGGATGCCGCAGTCCATGCAGCGGCTGGCCTGCTTGCTGATGATGGGCAGCAGGGAACCGGGGACGTAGACCTCGTTCCAGTCCTTGACGCGCTCCTCGACGGGGCGGGACTTGGCGAGCTCGCGCCCGTGGTTGAGGAAGCCCTTCGGGTCAGCCATTGATCGCCGCCTCCATCATCTTCTCGTGGGTCTCGGTCTCGGTGAGACCGGCTCGCTCGGCGGCTTCCTTGGCGGCGAGCACTGCCTTGTAGGTGCTGGGGATGATCCTGCTGAACCGCTCGACGGCGGTGTCCCACTCGGCCAGGAGCTTCTCGGCGACGGTGGAGCCCGTCTCCTCCTGGTGGCGGCGAACCACGTCGTGCAGCCACTGCTTGTCGGCGTCGTCCAGCGCCTCGACGGCGTCCAGGTTGCCGACGTTGACGTTGTCGCGGTCCAGGTCGATCACGTACGCGATACCGCCGGACATGCCGGCCGCGAAGTTGCGGCCCGTCTCGCCGAGGACCACCGCGTGGCCGCCGGTCATGTACTCGCAGCCGTGGTCGCCCACGCCCTCGGAGACGACCGTGGCGCCGGAGTTGCGGACGCAGAACCGCTCGCCGACCTTGCCGCGCAGGAACATCTCGCCGCCGGTGGCGCCGTAGCCGATGGTGTTGCCGGCGATGACGCTGTACTCGGCGAGGTGGTCGGCCGAGCGGTCCGGGCGGACCACGATCCGGCCGCCGGACAGGCCCTTGCCGACGTAGTCGTTGGCGTCGCCCTCCAGGCGCAGCGTGACACCGCGCGGCACGAAGGCGCCGAAGGACTGGCCCGCGGAGCCGGTGAAGGTGATGTCAATGGTGTCGTCGGGCAGGCCCGCGCCACCGAACTTCTTCGTCACCTCGTGGCCGAGCATGGTACCGACCGTGCGGTTGATGTTGCGGATCTGCACCTGGGCGCGCACCGGCTGGGCGTCGGCGGCGCCGGAAGCGGAGAGCGCGTCCGAGGCCAGCTTGATGAGCTGGTTGTCGAGCGCCTTCTCCAGGCCGTGGTCCTGTGCGATCAGCTGGTGGCGCACCGCGCCCTCGGGCAGCTCGGGCACGTGGAACAGCGGCTCCAGGTCCAGGCCCTGGGCCTTCCAGTGGTCGACGGCCCGGGAGACGTCGAGGGTCTCGGCGTGGCCGACGGCCTCCTCGATGGAGCGGAAGCCCAGCTCGGCGAGGATCTCGCGGACCTCTTCGGCGATGAACTGGAAGAAGTTCACGACGTACTCGGCCTTGCCGGAGTAGCGCTCGCGCAGGACCGGGTTCTGCGTGGCGATGCCGACCGGGCAGGTGTCCAGGTGGCAGACGCGCATCATGACGCAGCCGGAGACGACGAGCGGCGCGGTCGCGAAACCGAACTCCTCGGCGCCCAGCAGCGCGGCGATGACCACGTCACGGCCGGTCTTGAGCTGGCCGTCGGTCTGCACGACGATGCGGTCGCGCAGGCCGTTGAGCAGCAGGGTCTGCTGGGTCTCGGCGAGGCCGAGCTCCCAGGGGCCGCCGGCGTGCTTCAGCGAGGTCAGCGGCGAGGCGCCGGTGCCGCCGTCGTGGCCGGAGATCAGGACGACGTCCGCGTGCGCCTTGGAGACACCCGCGGCGACCGTGCCGACGCCGACCTCGGAGACCAGCTTCACGTGAATCCGCGCCTGCGGGTTCGCGTTCTTCAGGTCGTGGATCAGCTGGGCCAGGTCCTCGATCGAGTAGATGTCGTGGTGCGGGGGCGGGGAGATCAGGCCCACGCCCGGCGTCGAGTGACGCGTCTTGGCGACCCACGGGTAGACCTTGTGGCCGGGCAGCTGGCCGCCCTCGCCGGGCTTGGCGCCCTGGGCCATCTTGATCTGGATGTCGTCGGAGTTGACCAGGTACTCGGAGGTCACACCGAAGCGGCCGGAGGCGACCTGCTTGATGGACGACCGGCGGGCCGGGTCGTACAGGCGCTCCGGGTCCTCGCCGCCCTCACCGGTGTTGGACTTGCCGCCCAGCTGGTTCATGGCGATGGCGAGGGTCTCGTGCGCCTCCTGGGAGATGGAGCCGTACGACATGGCGCCGGTGGAGAAGCGCTTGACGATCTCGGAGACCGGCTCGACCTCGTCGATGGAGATCGGCTGCCGGTCCGACTTGAAGCCGAACAGGCCGCGCAGCGTCATCAGCCGCTCGGACTGCTCGTTCACCCGCTCGGTGTACTTCTTGAAGATGTCGTACTTGCCGGAGCGCGTGGAGTGCTGGAGCCGGAAGACCGTGTCCGGGTCGAACAGGTGCGGCTCGCCCTCGCGGCGCCACTGGTACTCGCCGCCTATCTCCAGCGCGCGGTGCGCGGGGGCGATGCCGGAGGCCGGGTAGGCCTTGGCGTGCCGGGCAGCGACCTCCTTGGCGACGACGTCGATGCCGACACCGCCGATCTTGGTGGCCGTGCCGTTGAAGTACTTCTCCACGAAGGCGTCGTCGAGACCGACGGCCTCGAAGACCTGGGCGCCGCGGTAGGAGGCGACGGTGGAGATGCCCATCTTCGACATGACCTTCAGCACGCCCTTGCCGAGGGCGTAGATCAGGTTGCGGATGGCCTGCTCGGGCTCGATGCCGGGCAGGAAGGTGCCGGCGCGGACCAGGTCCTCGACGGACTCCATCGCCAGGTACGGGTTGACGGCGGCGGCGCCGTAGCCGATGAGCAGGGCGACGTGGTGGACCTCGCGGACGTCACCGGCCTCGACCAGCAGGCCCACCTGGGTGCGCTGCTTGGTGCGGATGAGGTGGTGGTGGACGGCCGCGGTGAGCAGCAGCGACGGGATCGGCGCGTGCTCGGCGTCGGAGTGGCGGTCCGACAAGACGATCAGGCGGGCGCCGTTGTCGATGGCGGCGTCGGCCTCGGCGCAGATCTCCTCGATGCGCGCGGCCAGCGACTCACCGCCGCCGTGCACCCGGTACAGGCCGGAGAGCGTCGCGGCCTTGAAGCCGGGCATGTCGCCGTCGGCGTTGATGTGGATGAGCTTGGCCAGCTCGTCGTTGTCGATGACCGGGAAGGGCAGCAGGACGCTGCGGCAGGAGGCCGCGTTCGGGTCGAGCAGGTTGCCCTGGGGGCCCAGCGACGAGCGCAGGGAGGTGACGAGTTCTTCGCGGATGGCGTCCAGCGGCGGGTTGGTGACCTGCGCGAACAGCTGGGTGAAGTAGTCGAAGAGCAGACGGGGGCGGTCCGACAGGGCGGCGATGGGCGAGTCGGTGCCCATGGAGCCGATCGGCTCGGCGCCGGCCTTGGCCATCGGCGCGAGGAGGACGCGCAGCTCCTCCTCGGTGTAGCCGAAGGTCTGCTGGCGGCGGGTGACCGAGGCGTGCGTGTGCACGATGTGCTCGCGCTCGGGCAGGTCCTCGAGCTCGATCTCGCCGGCCTCGAGCCACTCCGCGTAGGGGTTCTCGGCGGCGAGTTCGGCCTTGATCTCGTCGTCCTCGATGATGCGGTGCTCGACGGTGTCGACGAGGAACATGCGGCCGGGCTGGAGGCGGCCCTTGCGGACGACCTTGGAGGGGTCGATGTCCAGGACGCCGACCTCGGAGCCGAGGACGACGAGGCCGTCGTCGGTGACCCAGTAGCGGCCGGGGCGAAGGCCGTTGCGGTCGAGGACCGCGCCGACCTGCTTGCCGTCGGTGAAGGTGACACAGGCCGGGCCGTCCCAGGGCTCCATCATCGTGGAGTGGAACTGGTAGAAGGCGCGCCGGGCCGGGTCCATGGAGTCGTGGTTCTCCCACGCCTCCGGGATCATCATCAGCACGGAGTGCGGCAGGGAGCGGCCGCCCAGGTGCAGGAGTTCGAGGACCTCGTCGAAGGAGGCGGAGTCGGAGGCGTCCGGCGTGCAGACCGGGAAGATCCGGTCGATGGTCTTGCCGTCGGACCCGCTGTGCCCATCGTCGGCAGAGCCGAACAGGTCCGAGGCGAGCTGCGACTCGCGGGCCACCATCCAGTTGCGGTTGCCCTTGACGGTGTTGATCTCACCGTTGTGCGCGACGAAGCGGTAGGGGTGGGCCAGCGGCCACGACGGGAAGGTGTTCGTCGAGAACCGGGAGTGCACGAGCGCGATCGCGGAGGCGAAGCGGCGGTCGGACAGGTCCGGGAAGAAGGGCTCCAGCTGGCCGGTGGTCAGCATGCCCTTGTAGACGATGGTCCGCGCGGACAGCGACGGGAAGTACACGCCGGCCTCGCGCTCGGCGCGCTTGCGCAGCACGAAGGCCTTGCGGTCGAGGGCGATGTCCGTGGCGGGCGTCGCGGAGCCGTCGGCGACGAAGATCTGGCGGAAGACCGGCATGGTCGACCGGGCGGTGGCGCCGAGCAGCTGGGGTGCGACGGGCACCTCGCGCCAGCCCAGGACGGTGAGGCCCTCGTCGGCGGCGATCGTCTCGATCTGTGAGACGGCGTCGGCGGTGGAGTCCTCCGGCAGGAAGGCGATGCCGACGGCGTAGGAACCGGCGTCGGGCAGTTCGAATCCGGCCACGTCACGGAAGAAGGCGTCCGGGACCTGCGACAGGATGCCGGCGCCGTCGCCGGAGTCGGGCTCGGAGCCGGTGGCGCCGCGGTGTTCGAGGTTGCGCAGAACGGTCAGAGCCTGTTCCACCAGGGTGTGGGACGCCTCGCCGGTGAGGGTGGCGACGAAGCCGACGCCGCAGGCGTCGTGCTCGTTGCGGGGGTCGTACATACCCTGCGCAGCAGGGCGAGCATCCATGAAGGACCAGTTCTGGCCATTCGCGGAATGCTGGGACGGCTGGCGCGGCGTACGCATCGGCTCTCCCGTCGTCGTCATCTGGCATGTGCAAGTGCCGAGGGACGACGTTGGCCCTCGCGTGATCGCAAAATTTCGTGCAGGTTACATGATGGAGCGGTTCTCGGGAACCGGGATAGTCCGTTCCAGCATGCGGACACCGCGGGTGTACGGCGGGGGTTCCGCACCGCGGTGGAGGCTATGGGGGGACCGCACGGAACGATCGGGTCAGATCGGTGTCCATCGGCCCGGGGAGCGGGACGGGCGTCTTCGCCCACCCCGCCAGGGGTGCGCGGCGAGCGTCGTTGCCCGCAGCGCTTACGGCTCATGCCCGGTGGCTGTGCCTCCGAAACCAACGAGTAACGACTACCTATGCAGTCCCTTGCATAGGTCCGGGTCGAGCTATCCTACGGCCGTTCCGAACAGGGTGCCCAGGGCGTACGTCACACCGGCCGCCGCGCCTCCCAGGAGGAGCTGCCGAAGCCCGCTGTACCACCAGGTGCGAGCCGTCACCTTGGCAACCACCGCACCGCACAGGAACAGCCCGAGCAGCGCCAGCAGAACGGCCGGCCAGATGCTGCTCGCCCCCAGCAGATAGGGCGCGACGGGGATCAGCGCGCCCAGCGCGAAGGAGCCGAAGCTGGACACCGCGGCCACGGTCGGCGAGGGCAGATCGCCGGGGTCGATGCCCAGTTCCTCCCGGGCATGGATCTCCAGAGCCTGCTCGGGGTCCTTCGACAGCTGCCGGGCGACCTCGCGGGCCAGGCGCGGCTCCACGCCCCTGGACTCGTAGAGCGCGGCGAGCTCGGCCTCCTCGTCCGCGGGGTGCTTGCGCAGCTGGCGCCGCTCCACGTCCAGCTCGGCCTCGACGAGCTCGCGCTGCGAGGCGACGGAGGTGTACTCGCCGGCGGCCATGGAGAAGGCGCCGGCGGCCAGCCCCGCGAGGCCGCTGATGACCACGGTGTGCTGGCCGACCGCTCCGCCCGCGACGCCGGTCATCAGGGCGAGGTTGGAGACGAGGCCGTCCATCGCGCCGAACACCGCGGGGCGCAGCCAGCCGCCGTTCACGTCCCGGTGCGTGTGGTTGTCCCGGTGCGCCTCGTGCAGCGTCGCCTCGGTGTCGATGATGGCCATGGAAAGGAACCCCACTCCCCGTCTTTGGACATGTTCCAGAGTTTTACAACACCAAAAATACGCCCCGGATTCCTTCCTCGCCAGCAAGGAAAGGCTGCGCTAACCTGCGGTTTTGCCCTTTCGTGCTCACTTGATCATCAGTGCGCACAGATGTCGACCGGGTGATGCTGGGGCGCGTGAGGCTCGGCGGAGCAACCGGAGTGGGACACATGCCGTATGGCATCGATCGCCTGCATCCCCTCCGTCCCGGCGCCCGGGGACGCCGCCGGACTGCGCGCACGCGCCCGCGGCGCACTGCTGGGCCTGGCCGTCGGAGACGCCCTCGGGGCTCCGGCGGAGAACCTGAAGCCCTCCGAGATCCGCGCCCGGTGGGGCAGGATCACCGGCTACGTCGCCGAGCGTCCGGCGGGCACGGACGACACCGAGTACGCGATCTTCTCCGGCCTCCTGCTGGCCCGGCACGGCTCCGCGCTCACCCCGGCCCATGTGGAGGCGGCCTGGCACGAGTGGATCGCCGACCGCGACGAGGGCCCCTTCCGGGGCGCCGGGTTCAGCGAACGGGGCACGCTGGAGAACCTCCGGCGGGGGCTGGCCGCCCCGATCTCCGCGCAGCACCGGCACGCCTGGAGCGACGGCCTGGCCATGCGGGCGGCGCCCTTCGGGGTGTTCGCGGCGGGCCGTCCGGCGGAGGCGGCTCGGCTGGTCGCGATCGACGGTTCGGTGAGCCACGACGGCGAGGGCATCTACGGCGGCCAGGCGGTGGCGGCGGGTGTCGCGGCGGCGATGGCCGGCGCGCCGCCGACCGCGGTCGTGGCCGCGGCCCTCGCGGTCGTCCCCGACGACTCCTGGACGGCCCGCAGCCTGCGCCGCGCGGTGGCGGTCGCCCACCGCGGCGAACGCGCGGTGCGCTCCGCGGTCGTCATCGGCGGCTACCCCTGGACCGACCTGGCCCCCGAGGCGGTCGCCCTCGCCTTCGGCGCGTACGCGGCGGCCGACGGCGACTTCGAGCAGTCCGTCCTGACCGCGGTGAACATGGGCCGCGACGCGGACACGACAGCGGCGGTGGCCGGGGCCCTGGCAGGAGCGACCCGCGCAGTCTCCTCGATCCCCGAGCGCTGGACGACCCCCATCGGCCCGGTCCTCGGCAGATGCCTCCCAGCCATGGCGGGCTACCACGTCCTGGACGTGGCGGACCTGCTGACACCGACGGACTTCGTCCTGGCGGGCGACGGAACGGAGGGACCCTCGTGACCACGCACGCACCCGCACCCGCCGACGGCGAACGCACCCCGACCCCGCAGAACCCACCCCCACCCCTACCCGCCGACGCCGAACGCGCCCCGACACCACACGAATCCCCCGCACCCGCCGACGGCGAACGCGCCCCACGGGAGACCAGGGCCCCTCAGGTGACAGTCACGGGCGGTGCGCGGGCGGGAGACCACAGGGCCGAAGGCGAAGCCGAGGCCACAAGACGGGCCGAAGGCCTCCTGCTGGGACTCGCCGCCGGCGACGCCGCCGGCTGGCCCGCCGCCCGCCACCGAGCCGCCCGCATGCCCGACTGGACCCGCCGCCTCACCCGCGAACTCGACACCTTCGCCGAACAGAACGCCACGACCACCCTCCCCGTCCCCATCGCCCTGAACCAGCCCCCCGAACCCCTCCGCCTCGGCCCGTCCGACGACGCCGAGTGGGCAGCCTTCGCCGCGGAGGCCCTCCTGCGCGCCGGCGACGACACCGTCCGAGACGACCTCAGCCGCGAACGCCGCACCCGAGCCGCCATCGACCTCACCTGGAACGCCCTGGCCGCCGAGGTCGCCGCCGCGGCGCACCGCGCCCCCGAGATCGAGTCGGCCGTACTCCCCCTGCGCGCCCGCATCTCCGTCCGCGCCGGCCTCGGCAACCTCGCCACCGGGCTGCGTCCACCCGCCACCGGCCACGACAACCCGCACTACTTCGACGACGCCGCCTGCGTACGCGCCTGCGTCCTGGCCGTGGCCCACCCCGGCGACCCCCGCGGCGCCGCCGACCTCGCCGAGTTCGACGCCCGCTACACCCAGGACGGCGACGGCGTCCACGGCGCCCGCGCGATGGCGGCCGCCCTCGCCCTCGCCCTGGCCGGAGCGGACGTCGGCGCCTGCGTCACCGCGGCCCTCGCCGAGCTCCCCGAGAAGACGGAGATCGGCCGCAACGCCCGGCAGGCCCTGACCCTCGCCACCGCCGCGGACAGTGCCTTCGCGCTCGTCCCACCCCTGGAGCACCAGATCGTCGACCACGTCTACAGCTACGGCATCGCCGCCGCGGAGACGGTCCCGGTCGCCCTCGCCCTGGCCACCGCGGCCCGCGGCCGCATCGCGGAGGCGATCCCGGCCGCGGCCTGCCTGTCCCGCGTCGCGGACTCCGCACCGGCCCTGGCGGGCGCCCTCACCGGCGCGCTGGGCGGCGGCGCGTCGATCCCCGCCTCCTGGCGGGAGACCTGCCGCACCCTCTCCGGCTGCGTCCTGCCCCGCCTCACCGGCACGGACCTAGTGGAACTCGCCGACCTCCTGGAAGCGGTGCGACCGGCCCGCCCGGGTGGATGATGCGGCCATGCAGCCCAAAACCCCCCAAAACACCCCACTGGACGAGCGGATCACAGCGGCCCTGGTCGGCGCGGCCGTCGGCGACGCGCTCGGCGGCCCCGTCGAGGGCTACTCCCCCGAGCAGATCCTTCAGCGCCACGGCGGCCGCGTCCACGGCATCGTCGGCCCCTGGCACGGCGACGACTGGCGCACGGCCCGCCCCCTCGCCCCGTACCACAAGGGCGACGGCCACGTCACCGACGACACCCTGATGACCCACGCCCTGATCCGCGTCTACGCCCGGGTCCGCGACCACCTCGACGCCTACTCCGTCGCCGACCACCTGGTCCCGGACCTGATGACCGAGCCGCGCTGGATCCCGGAACTCGAGAGCGAGGCCCTCCCCCTCCAGCGGATCTTCCTGGCGGAGAAATGGCTGGTGACGAGGATCCACTACGGCCACGCCGACCCGCGCGAGGCCGGCACAGGCAACATCGTCAACTGTGGCGCGGCGATGTACATGGCCCCGGTCGGCCTGGTCAACGCGGCCGACCCGCGGGCGGCGTACGCCGAGGCCCTCGACATCGCCGGCGCGCACCAGTCGTCGTACGGCCGGGAGGCGGCCGGGGTCCTGGCCGCGGCGGTGGCGGCGGCGTGCACCCCCGGCGCGACCCCGGACTCGGTCGTCTCGGCGTGCCTCGCCCTCGCCAAGGACGGCACCCGGGCCGCCATCGAGCGGGTCTGCGAGGAGGCGGCCCGCCACACGGACTTCGAGTCGGCGCTGGGCCCGCTGCGCGAGGCGGTGACCCCGTACGACACGGTCGGCCCCGACTACCGGGCCCCTTCGCTCGGCGCCCGCCGCCCGTCCCGGCTGCACGCGATCGAGGAACTGCCCGTCGCGCTGGGCATGGTGCTCGTGGCGCGCGGCGACTACCGTCACGCGGTGCTCGGCGCGGTGAACTACGGCCGCGACTGCGACTCCATCGCCACGATGGCCGGAGCCGTGGCCGGGGCCCTGGGCGCACCGGTCCCGGAGGACTGGGCCAAGACGGTCGCCGAGGCCAGCCGCCTGGACCTGTGGGAACCGGCGGCCACCCTCACCGCCGTGACACGCGAGGTCTTCGACCGGGACGTGGCCCGCCGCCGCGCCCACGAGCGGGCCTTCGCCTCCCTCGGAGGCCCGGCATGCTCCGACTGACCTGGGTCCAGCCGGAGGACCTGCTCGGCCACGAGCTGCGCCAGGCGGCCGAGGACGGCCGCGCGCCCAAGGCGGTCGCGGCCCGCTGGCGGGCGGCGGGCGGTCCCGACGCCCCGGCCGGCGCGGGCGCGTCCCCCGCCCCGGCCTCCCGCTACCTGCGCCGGCTGGCGGAAGACCTCCTGGACGAACTGGCCGATCTCCCGAGCGCGCTGGCGGACGACGAACCCACCGCCCTGGACAGGATCCGCTCCGCCTGCCCCGACTGGCCGCGGCCGGTCGGCGCCCCGGCCACCACCCCGCTCGCCCTGGAGGCCGCCTGGCTCGGCCGCGCCACCGGCTGCCTCCTCGGCAAACCGGTCGAGAAGCTCCCCCTCGACGCCATCCGCAGTCTCGCCCGCGCCACCGGCAACTGGCCCCTCAGCACCTGGTTCACCGCCCGGGGCGTCCCGCGGGAACTGCTCGACCGGTACCCCTGGAACCGCCGCTCGGCGCCCACCTCCCTCGCCGAGAACATCGACGGCATGCCCGAGGACGACGACCTCAACTACCCCCTGGTCAACCTCGTCCTGCTGCAACGCCACGGCCGGACGTTCACCACCACGGACGTGGCCCGCACCTGGCTCGACGAGCTCCCCGCCGGCCGCACCTTCACCGCCGAACGCATCGCCTACCGCAACCTCCTGTGCGGCCTGGAGCCCCCGCACACGGCCCGCCACCGCAACCCGTTCCGCGAATGGATCGGCGCCCTGATCCGCGCGGACGTCCACGGCTGGACCAACCCCGGCGACCCGGCCGCGGCCGCCGAGCAGGCCCACCGGGACGCGACCCTCACGCACACCGCCAACGGCGTCTACGCGGCGATGTTCACGGCGGCCGTCATCGCCACGGCGGCGACCGGCGACCACGACGTCCACAGCTGTCTGCGCACCGGTCTCACCGTCGTCCCGCCACGCTCCCGACTGGCCCGGGCCGTCCGGCACGCCGTGCGGCTCGCGCACGAGCACACGGACTTCGACACCGTCGTCGACGCGCTCCACGCGAGCCACACCGGCACCCACTGGGTGCACGCCGTACCCAACACCGCCCTGATCGCCGCCGCGCTAACCCACGCGGACGGCGACTTCACCGGCTCCATCTGCCGTGCGGTCGGCGGCGGCTGGGACACCGACTCCAACGGCGCCACGGCCGGCTCGGTCGCCGGACTGCTGGCCGGGCACCCCGGCGCGCTCCCCGGCCGCTGGACGGCGCCCCTGAAGAACCGGCTGACCACCTCCATCGGCGACTTCGACGGCGTCGGCTTCGACACCCTCGCCCACCTCACACACCGGGAGGTCCCCCGCCCATGACCGCGTCCCTGCCCACGTCCACGCCCGTGCCCGCGCCCCTGACCGGCCTGCGCGTCCTCGACCTCGCCACCCTCTTCGCCGGCCCGATGGCCGCCACCCTGCTCGGCGACTTCGGCGCCGAGGTCGTCAAGATCGAGCACCCGGACAAGCCCGACCCCTCCCGCGGCCACGGCCCGTCCAAGGACGGCGTGGGCCTGTGGTGGAAGATGCTCGGCCGCAACAAGCGGACCATGACGCTGGACCTGTCCAAGCCCGGTGGTCGCGCCACCCTGCTGCGCCTGGCCGCGGGCACCGACGTGATCATCGAGAACTTCCGCCCCGGCACCCTGGAGAAGTGGGACCTGGGCTGGCCGGAGCTGTCGGCCGTCAACCCCCGCCTGGTCCTGGCCCGCGTCACCGGCTTCGGCCAGTTCGGGCCCTACGCGCACCGCCCCGGCTTCGGCACCCTGGCCGAGGCCATGAGCGGCTTCGCCGCGATCACCGGCGAGCCGGGCTCGCCCCCGACCCTCCCGCCGTTCGGCCTGGCCGACTCCATCGCGGGCCTGACGACGGCGTACGCGGTGATGACGGCGCTGGCCGCCCGCGCGCACACCGGCGAGGGCCAGGTCGTCGACATGGCGCTGATCGAGCCGATCCTGGCCGCCCTCGGCCCCCAGCCCCTCTGGTACGACCAGCTCGGCCACGTCCAGCCCCGCACCGGCAACCGCTCCCCCAACAACGCACCGCGCGGCGTCTACCGCACCGCCGACGGCACCTGGGTCGCCGTCTCCACCTCGGCCCAGTCGGTCGCGGAACGCGTGCTGCGCCTGGTCGGCCGCCCGGAGCTGATCGACGAGCCCTGGTTCGCCTCGGGCGCCGAGCGCGCCCGGCACGCCGACGTCCTGGACGAGGCGGTCGGCGGCTGGATCGCGGCGCGCACCCGCACCGACGTCCTGGCCGCCTTCGAGAAGGCCGAGGCGGCGGTCGCCCCGGTCCAGGACGTGCGCGATGTGATGGCGGACCCGCAGTACCAGGCCCTGGGCACCATCACCACCGTCGACGATCCCGAACTGGGCCCGCTGCGCATGCAGAACGTCCTCTTCCGGCTCTCCGCCACGCCCGGCTCGATCCGCTGGGCCGGCCGCCCGCACGGCGCCGACACCGAGGAGATCCTGACCGAGCTGGGCCTGACCCCGCAGGACGTCGGCGCGCTGCGCGCGGAGGGCGCCCTGTGACGGCGCAGTACCCGCTGACCTGGCTCTACGCCCCGGGTGACCGGCCGCAGGTGGTCGCGAAGGCCCTGGCCTCGGGTGCCGATGTCGTGGTCGTCGACCTGGAGGACGCGGTCCCCTGTGACCGCAAGGAGTACGCCCGGGCCGCCACCGCCGAGCTGCTCGCCCACCCACCGCCCGTCCCGGTCCATGTCCGCGTCAACGCCCTGGACAGCCCCTGGGGCGAGCACGACATCGCGGCCCTGTCTCCGGCGGCCGGGCTCTCGGGCCTGCGCCTCGCCAAGATCCGCTCACCCGCCGAGGTCGCCCGAGTGGCCCGCCGAGCCGCCCGGACCGACCTGTACGCCCTGCTGGAGACGGCCCTCGCCGTGGAGCAGGCCTACGCCATCGCCGGTGCCCATCCGCATCTGCGCGGCATCGCACTCGGCGAGACCGATCTACGGGCCGACCTCGGGGTGCGCGACGACAGCGGACTCGACTGGTCCCGCTCCCGAGTGGTCGTGGCGGCCCGGGCCGCCGGACTGCCCCCGCCGCCGCAGTCCGTCCACCCCGACACCCGCGACCTGGACGCCCTGGCGGCCTCCTGCGCCCACGGCCGTGCCCTGGGGTTCCTCGGCCGGGCCGCGATCCACCCCCGCCAGCTCCCGGTGATCGAACGCGCCTATCTGCCCACCGAGGCGGAGATCGAGCAGGCGGAGACGGTGCTCAAGGCGGCCGCCACGGACCAGGGCGCCCAGGCCCTGCCGGACGGCCGCTTCGTCGACGCGGCGGTGGTGACGGCGGCCCAGCGCACCCTGTCCCTGGCGCGCCGGCGCTGATACGCCGAGAGCGCCCGGGAGATTCCCGGGCGCTCTCGGCCTGTCATCCGCGGTCTGCGGTCAGGTCTTCTTCCCCGACCCGGCCTCGTCCTTGGCGGCGTCGGCCCCGGTCTTACCGGCGGCCTCCGTCTCGGCCTCGGCCTTGTCCGCGCTCTTGCCCGTGGCCTTGTCGTCCGTGGCCTTGTCGTCCGCGACCTCGTCGTCCTCGGCGGCGCGCTCGGACTTCTGGGCGTCGGCGGCGCCGTCACCGGAGGCCTCGGCACCCGGCTCCACGACTTCCTCGCGCCCGGGCCGCTTCCTGGACGACACCACCAGGTAGGTCACCGCGAGCAGGAACACCAGGATCGCGGTCCAGACGTTCAGCCGGAGCCCGAGGACGTGGTGGGCGTCGTCGACGCGCATGTACTCGATCCACGCCCGGCCCGTGCAGTACGCGGCGACGTACAGCGCGAACGCCCGGCCGTGTCCGAGGCGGAAGCGGCGGTCCGCCCAGATGACGAGGAGCGCCACCCCGATGCACCACAGCGACTCGTAGAGGAACGTCGGGTGGTAGGTGCCCGGCACCCGCCCGTCCGACGAGGAGGTGATCTCCAGGGCCCACGGCAGATCGGTGGGCTTGCCGTACAGCTCCTGGTTGAACCAGTTGCCCCAGCGGCCGATGGCCTGCGCGAAGGCGATGCCCGGGGCGACGGCGTCGGCGTAGGCGGGCATCGGGATGCCGCGGCGGCGGCAGCCGATCCACGCGCCCAGCGCGCCCAGCGCGATCGCGCCCCAGATGCCGAGGCCGCCCTCCCAGATCTTGAAGGCGTCCACCCAGTCACGGCCCTCGCTGAAGTACAGCTCGTAGTCCGTGATCACGTGGTAGAGGCGGCCGCCGACGAGACCGAAGGGCACGGCCCAGACGGCGATGTCGGCCACCGCGCCGGCCCGCCCGCCCCGGGCGATCCAGCGCTTGTTGCCGAGCCAGACCGCGATGAAGACGCCGATGATGATGCAGAACGCGTAGCCGCGCAGCGGAATGGGGCCGAGGTACAGCACCCCGCGTGACGGGCTGGGAATGAAGGCAAGTTCCATGGCAAGGTCGACGCTACCGTGCCGCACCGGGCCCGCGGCGGGCAGCCCGGCTACGGGTCCATAACGGGGGCGTGAGAAGACCCTTACTCCTTGTTCGCCTCCTGGACCATCTGCTTCAGCTTGGCCGGGGTCATCGTCCGGTCCTGGTAGATGTTCTTGCCGTCGAACAGCACGGTCGGCGTGCCCGAGAAGCCGCCCTTGTTGAAGGCCTGATGGGACTTGGCGACCCAGCCGTTGTGCGTGCCCTTCTCGACGCAGGTGCGGAAGGCGGGGGTGTCCAGGCCGTCGACCTTGCCGGCCAGCTCGATCAGCTTGGCGTTGTCCGCGTAGGCGTCGTCGACCTCCGGGGGCTGGTTGTCGAAGAGCACGTCGTGGTACGCGGGGAACTTTCCGGCGTCCTGGGCGCAGGCCGCGGCGTTGGCCGCGTTGCGGGAGCCGGTGCCGCGCATGTTGCCGTCGATGAGGGTGACCAGGTGGTACTCCACCTTCAGCTCACCGGCCTCCGTCAGCTCCTGGATCACCGGCCGGTACGCCGTCTCGAAGGACTTGCAGGCCGGGCAGCGGAAGTCCTCCCACACCGTGAGCGTGGACTTGGCGCTGTCCTTGCCGACCGGGATGGCCAGGCTGTCCTTGCCCTGGGCCCCCGAGGGCGCCACGACCGGGCCCGAGGCCTCGCTGTCGTCGTCCTTGCCGGCGTTGGCCGCGACGACGCCGATCACCGCCGCGAGTCCCAGGACGGCGACGACGGCACCGCCCACGATCAGCGCACGCCGGCGCTTGTCCGCGGACTTCTGCTTCTCGCGCTCGGCCGCCAGCTTCTCCCGGGCGGTGCGCTTTCCCTCACGGTTCTTCTCGCTCACACCCCGGAAACGAACCGGGGAGGCGCAGCGCGCCTCCCCGGCCCCAGGTCCACCCGTACGAGGGACCTGTATGACTTCCGGCGTGGTTACGCCTGTCCGCGCACGCCCTGGGCGAGGTCAGCGGCGAGTGCGCGCACGGCCTCGACACCGGCGGCGTCGTCCGGGGCGTCCAGCATGGCCTTGACGAAGGCCGAGCCGACGATCACACCGTCGGCGAAGCCCGCGACCTCGGCCGCCTGGGCGGGGGTGGAGACACCGAGCCCGACGCAGACCGGCAGGTCCGTCCCCGTGGCCCGGGTGCGTTCCACCAGGTCCTGGGCCTGGTTGCTGACGCTGGCGCGGGTGCCGGTGACGCCCATGAGGGAGGCGGCGTAGACGAAGCCGCTGCCCGCCGCGGTGATCTGCGCGAGCCGCTGGTCCTTGCTGCTGGGGGCGACGACGAAGACGGTGGCGAGACCGTGCTTGTCCGCGTGCTCCCTCCACAGCGCCGACTCCTGCACGGGCAGGTCGGGCAGGATGCACCCGGCGCCGCCCGCCTCGGCGAGCTCGGCGGTGAACCGCTCGACGCCGTAGCGGTCGATGGGGTTCCAGTACGTCATGACGAGGATCGGCTTGCCGGTGGCGGCGTGCGTCTCGCGGACCGTGCGCATCACGTCGGCGATCTTCACTCCGCCGCGCAGGGCGATGTCGTCGGCGGTCTGGATGACCGGGCCGTCGAGGACGGGGTCGCTGTGCGGCAGGCCCACCTCGACGACGTCGGCGCCGCCGTCGATGACGGCCTTGATGGCCTCGATGCCGCCGTCCACGGTCGGGAACCCGGCCGGGAGGTAGGCGATGAGGGCGGAGCGGCCCTCGGACTTCGCCGCGGCGAGGGTGTCGCTCAACAGCCTGATGTTGCCGTTCACTTGGCGTCCCCCTCGATCTCGGCGGTGCCGGAGGCGTCCTCGGCGACCTCGGCGTCGGTGTCGTACAGGCCGAAGTAGCGCGCGGCGGTGTCCATGTCCTTGTCGCCGCGGCCGGACAGGTTGACCACGATCAGCCCGTCCTTGCCGAGTTCCCTGCCGACCTCCAGGGCGCCGGCCAGCGCGTGGGCGCTCTCGATGGCCGGGATGATGCCCTCGGTGCGCGACAGCAGGCGCAGGGCCTGCATCGCGGCGTCGTCGGTGACCGCGCGGTACTCGCCGCGGCCGGAGTCCTTCAGGTAGGAGTGCTCCGGGCCGATGCCCGGGTAGTCCAGACCGGCCGAGATGGAGTACGGCTCGGTGATCTGGCCCTCGTCGTCCTGGAGGACGTAGGAGCGGGAGCCGTGCAGGATGCCGGGCTCGCCGGCGGTCAGGGTGGCCGCGTGCTCGCCGGTCTCGACGCCGTGCCCGGCCGGTTCGCAGCCGATGAGGCGGACGTCGGTGTCGGGGATGAAGGCGTGGAAGAGGCCGATGGCGTTGGAGCCGCCGCCGACGCAGGCGACGGCCGCGTCGGGCAGGCGCCCGGCGCGCTCCAGGAGCTGGCGGCGGGTCTCGACGCCGATGACCCGGTGGAAGTCGCGGACCATGGCCGGGAAGGGGTGCGGGCCTGCGACGGTGCCGAAGAGGTAGTGGGTGTGGTCGACGTTGGCGACCCAGTCGCGGAAGGCCTCGTTGATGGCGTCCTTCAGCGTGCGGCTGCCGGACTTCACGGCGATGACCTCGGCGCCGAGCATGCGCATCCGGGCCACGTTGAGGGCCTGGCGCTGTGTGTCGATCTCGCCCATGTAGATGGTGCAGTCGAGGCCGAACAGCGCGCAGGCCGTGGCGGTCGCGACGCCGTGCTGGCCGGCGCCCGTCTCGGCGATGACCCGGGTCTTGCCCATGCGCTGGGTGAGCAGGGCCTGGCCGAGGACGTTGTTGATCTTGTGGGAGCCGGTGTGGTTGAGGTCTTCCCGCTTCAGGAAGACGCGGGCGCCTCCCGCTTCCGCGGCGAACCGGGGAACTTCGGTGAGGGACGACGGGCGGCCGGTGTAGTTGACCAGGAGGTCGTCGAGTTCCCTGGCGAACTCGGGGTCGTGCTTGGCCTTGTCGTACTCGACGGCGACCTCGTCGACGGCGGCGACGAGGGCCTCGGGGATGAACTTGCCGCCGAAGGCCCCGAAGTAGCCTTCGGGGTTGGGCGTTTGACCCTCGGGGTCGGGGATGAAGAACTGGCTGGGCATGCGGATACCTTCACGGTGAGTTGTGTGTGGAATGCACTAGTCGCCGTGGGGGCAAGGGTTGTCAGTCGGCTGCGGGACCGCTGTGGCCGTTCGCGCAGTTCCCCGCGCCCCCAAAAGCAGGGCGTCGCTGCCATCGCATGCCGTTGACCTGCCCGGGCTCGTCACCGATGACGTACCTCACGCGGCGGCCGTGGACGCGGCGCGCGGGCGCACGGCAGCCTCGGGGGCGGCAGCCGCGCGCGAGGCGGGCGTACCGGTCCACGGTCGTCAGGGTGGGAGTCATCGGGGCAAGCCTAGCGGGTGATCAGCTCCGGCCGTGCCGGAGTGCGGGGTGCTCGCCGGCCGCCACCAGGTCCGAGACCGCCGTCCTCGGGTCCTTGCCGGTGACCAGGGACTCGCCGACCAGCACCGCGTCGGCGCCGGCGTTGGCGTACGCGATGAGGTCGTGCGGGCCGCGGACGCCGGACTCTGCGATCTTGATGATGTGGTCGGGGATCTCCGGCGCCACCCGCTCGAAGGTGCCGCGATCGACCTCGAGGGTCTTGAGGTTGCGCGCGTTGACGCCGATCACGCGGGCGCCGGCGTCGACCGCGCGCTCCACCTCGTCCTCGTCGTGCACCTCGACCAGCGGGGTGAGCCCGATCGACTCCGCGCGCTCGATGAGGGACTCCAGGGCCGGCTGGTCGAGGGCGGCGACGATCAGCAGCACGACGTCGGCGCCGTAGGCGCGCGCCTCCCACAGCTGGTACGAGGTGACGATGAAGTCCTTGCGGAGGACCGGGATGTCCACTCGGGCCCGAACCGCCTCCAGGTCGGCGAGCGAGCCGCCGAAGCGGCGCTCCTCGGTGAGGACGGAGATGACGGCCGCGCCGCCCGCCTCGTAGTCCGCGGCGAGTCCGGCCGGGTCGGCGATCGCGGCCAGCGCGCCCTTGGAGGGGCTGGAGCGCTTGACCTCGCAGATGACCTTGACACCGTCGCCGCGCAGCGCTGCCGCGCCGTCCTTGGCCGCGGGAGCCTTCGCCGCGCGCTCCTTGAGCTCGTCGAGGCTGACGCGCGCCTGCCGCTCCGCGAGGTCGGCACGGACTCCGTCGATGATCTCGTCGAGCACACTCACGCGAGCGGCCCCCTTCCAGACGCTTGACAGTTCCAGCGACCGATCGAAAAACCGATGGTCACTGCGATGGTATCCGCAGCGGGGCGTAGGCCTCACATCCGGTTGACACCTGATCCCACTACCTGGACATCCGCCTGTTGATCAAGGATGGAGCCAGCCACCGAAGGGCAGGTTCCGGACAACGCTGAAGACCAGCAGCAACGCTCCGATGCTCCCCACCAGCCCCGGGCGCGGGTCGATCCGCCAGGGGAGCCCGCGGACCGCGTGGACCACCCATACGGTCCACAGCGCGGCGAAGGCCAGATAGCCGAGGGTCGCGAGGGCGTTGGCGTGCAGCGCCGCGAGGAGGTCCCCGTGGACGAAGGCGTGCGCGCTGCGCAGTCCGCCGCAGCCGGGGCAGTAGAGGCCGGTGAAGCGCAGCAGCGGGCAGACGGGGTAGTGGCCGGGCTCGTTGGGGTCCACGGCGCCCACGTAGGCGAAGGCGGCGGCGACGGCCGCGAGCACCCCGGCGGGGGCGGCCAGGCGGCTCGGGACGCGCTGCGTCACCCTTCGGCTCTCGGCGTTCACGGTATGCATTGTGCCCCGCACGCGCGTGAGGGGCGGTTCCGGCACCCGTGTGCCGTAGCCACCCCTCACGTGAGGACGTGCTCTCCGCGGGCCGAGCCCGCGGGGGTCAGCTCCCGGCGCCGGCCGGTGCGCGGTCGCCCGTGGTCTGGTGCGGCTCGTGCGCTTCCTTCGGCTGGCCGAGGCCCATCATCCGCATGATGCCGCCGACGACACCGCCGAGCAGCACGACCACCATGCCCGCCCAGAAGCCCACCGGCTGGTCCAGCACCATGAACGCGCCCGAGACGCAGAAACCGATGAAGGCGATCGTGACACCGGTCCAGGCGGCCGGGGTGTGACCGTGGCTGCTGCCCGCCATTGCTTGCTCCTCGTTGCTGTGTGCGTGTCTGAGCAGGACGCTCCGGGCCATTGTCCCGCACGCGCACCCGCGGGGTGAGCGGGGGTGCTCCCGCGCTCCCCCAGGTGGGCTCAGGCCCCGGTGCCCGCTCCCCCCGGGGTGGGCTCAGGCCCCGGTGCCCGCTCCCCCCGGGGTGGGGTCAGGCCCCGGTCGGGTCCTCGCCGCGGTCGAGTGCCTTCCACAGGTCCTCGGGCCGGTCGGGGTCGACGGCGGGGGCCTTGCGGCGCGGCTGGGGCGTCGTACCGCGCTCGTAGCGGCCGGACATGGCGGGCCACAGCCGGCCGTAGCGCAGGGCCAGCAGTCCGGCCAGGAGGATCAGGACGCCGCCGACGACCGCGACGTACGGCCAGGCGGTGTGGCTGAGGGCGTCGACGGAGGCCGAGGCGTCGCCGGAGGCCTGGGCGGCCTGCTCGTCGAGCGCGGCGCTGTCGGAGGCGCCGAGCAGGGCCGCGGCGACGATGCCGACGCCGGACAGCGCGAGCAGCGCGGAGACGACGAAGCGGCCGGCGCGGCGGACGGCGAACACGGCGACGAGCGCGGCGAGGCCCACTATGGCGAGCGCCGCGGGAACACCCGTGACGTCGCTGCCCTTGGCGGTCAGGGGGAAGGCGCCACCGGCCACCGTCGCGGTGCCCTGCGACCATTGCTGGCGGGTGGCCAGCAGCGCCACGGCGGCGCCGAGGGCGCCGCTGAGCAGCGCCACGGCGAGGCTCAGGCGGCCGGCCCGGGCGGATCCGGGGGCTTCGGAACGGGGGTGCGGTACAGCAGTCACGTACCCCACTATCGCCTGAACCCCGGGCGAACCGTCACCCGGGGTTCATCTCAGGCCTTTCCCAGCCGGTTCGCCGTGTGCACGGCACGCAGGACCGCGGCCGCCTTGTTGCGGCACTCGGTGTCCTCGGCGACCGGGTCGGAGTCGGCGACGATGCCCGCCCCGGCCTGCACATAGGCGGTGCCGTCGCGCAGCAGGGCGGTGCGGATGGCGATGGCGGTGTCGGAGTCGCCGGCGAAGTCGAGGTAGCCGACGCAGCCGCCGTAGAGGCCGCGGCGAGAGGGTTCGAGTTCGTCGATGATCTGCATGGCGCGGGGCTTCGGGGCGCCGGAGAGGGTGCCGGCCGGGAAGCAGGCGGTGAGGACGTCGAAGGCGGTGCGCCCCTCGGCCACCCGGCCCGTCACCGTCGACACGATGTGCATGACGTGCGAGTACCGCTCGACGGACATGAAGTCCACCACCTCGACCGAGCCCGGCTCGCAGACCCGCCCCAGGTCGTTGCGGCCGAGGTCGACGAGCATGAGGTGCTCGGCGCGCTCCTTGGGGTCGGCGAGCAGTTCCTCCGCGAGGGCCTGGTCCTCCTGCGGGGTGGCGCCGCGCCAGCGGGTTCCGGCGATGGGGTGGACCATGGCCCGGCCGTCCTCGACCTTGACCAGGGCCTCCGGGGACGAGCCGACGACGTCGAACCCGTCGAAGCGGAACAGGTACATGTACGGGGACGGGTTGGTGGCCCGCAGGACCCGGTAGACGTCCAGCGCGCTCGCCGTGCACGGCGTCTCGAAGCGCTGGGAGGGGACCACCTGGAAGGCCTCGCCTGCGCGGATGCGCTCCTTGATGTCCTCGACGGCCACCTGGAAGTCGGGGCCGCCCCACAGCGCGGTGTACTCGGGGAGTTCGGAGGGCGGCAGGACGGCCGGGGGCTGGGCGACCGGGCGGGAGAGGTCGGCCTCCATGGCGTCGAGGCGGGCGACGGCGTCGGCGTGGGCCTCGTCGACGCCGGTCTCCAGGTCGTTGTGGTTGATCGCGTTGGCGATCAGCAGGACCGAGCCCTCCCAGTGGTCCATGACGGCCAGGTCGCTGGTGAGGAGCATGGTCAGCTCGGGCAGCTTCAGGTCGTCGCGCTCGCCGGGGCCGATCTTCTCCAGGCGGCGGACGATGTCGTAGCCGAGGTAGCCGACCATGCCGCCGGTGAAGGGCGGCATGCCCTCCTGGTGGGGTGTGTGCAGGGCCTCGATGGTGGCGCGCAGAGCGGCGAGCGGGTCGCCGTCGGTGGGGACGCCGACGGGCGGGGCGCCGAGCCAGTGCGCCTGCCCGTCGCGCGCGGTCAGCGTGGCGGCGGAGCGCACGCCGACGAAGGAGTACCGGGACCAGGAGCGGCCGTTCTCCGCGGATTCCAGCAGGAAGGTGCCGGGGCGTTCGGCGGCGAGCTTGCGGTAGAGCGCGACCGGGGTGTCGCCGTCGGCGAGGAGCTTGCGGGTGACGGGGATGACCCGCCGGTCGGTGGCGAGCTTGCGGAAGGTCTCGAGGTCCATGGCCGCTGACCTTACTGATCCGTGGCGGAGGGGGCGGGAGCGCCGTCCTTGAGGAGCACGTCCTCGTCGAAGCAGGTGCGCGCGCCGGTGTGGCAGGCGGCGCCGACCTGGTCGACCTTGACGAGGACGGTGTCGGCGTCGCAGTCGAGCGCGACGGACTTCACCCACTGGAAGTGGCCGGAGGTGTCGCCCTTGACCCAGTACTCCCGGCGGCTGCGCGACCAGTAGGTGCACCGGCCGGTGGTCAGGGTGCGGTGCAGCGCCTCGTCGTCCATCCAGCCGAGCATCAGCACCTCTCCGGTGTCGTACTGCTGGGCGATGGCGGGCAGGAGTCCGTCGGGGCTGCGCTTGAGGCGCGCGGCGATCGACGGGTCGAGGCGGCTGGGCGTGCTGGTCATGGTGACCATTGTGCCGCGCGCCACTGACAGGGCAGGTGGAGTGTCCACTGGGCGGACCCGCGCCCCGGTCGTAGGCTGGGCCGCATGTCGACCCATGCCAAGCGTGAACGGCTTCTCCTCGCCGATCTGTTGGAGACCGCGGGCCCGGACGCGCCCACTCTGTGCGAGGGCTGGACGACCCGGGACCTCGCCGCGCACGTGGTGGTGCGCGAGCGCCGCCCGGACGCCGCCGGCGGGATACTGATCAAGCAGCTCGCGCCGCGCCTGGAGAAGGTGATGGCGGAGTACACGGACAAGCCGTACGAGGAGCTGATCCAGCTGATCCGTACGGGCCCGCCGCGCTTCTCGCCGTTCTCCCTCAAGCCGGTTGACGAGGCGTCGAACATCATCGAGTTCTACGTCCACACCGAGGACGTCCGGCGCGCCCAGTCCGACTGGTCGCCGCGCGATCTCGACCCGGTCTTCCAGGACGCCCTGTGGTCCCGTCTGGAGCGCGGCGCCCGGCTGATGGGCCGCGGTGTCCCGACGGGCCTGGTGCTGCGCCGGCCCGACGGGCAGACGGCGGTGGCGCACCGCGGCACCCCGGTGGTCACGGTGACCGGCGAGCCGTCCGAGCTGGTCCTGTTCACCTACGGCCGGCAGAGCGCGGCCAAGGTCGAACTGGACGGCGACGAGAACGCGATCGCGAAGCTCCACGAGTCCAAGCAGCTCGGGATCTGAGGAAGGCCCGCGCGGGAAGGCGGGGTCACCGCACCGGGTGACCCGCCCCCCGCAGCGTCTCCTTGACCTCGCCGATGCGCAGGTCGCCGAAGTGGAAGACGGAGGCGGCCAGGACCGCGTCCGCTCCGGCCTCGACGGCCGGGGGGAAGTCGGCGAGCCGGCCGGCGCCGCCCGAGGCGATGACCGGGACCGTGACGTGCCCCCGTACGGCCCGGATCATCTCCAGGTCGTAGCCGTCCTTGGTGCCGTCGGCGTCCATCGAGTTGAGGAGGATCTCACCGGCGCCCAGTTCGGCGGCCCGGTGGGCCCACTCGACGGCGTCGATGCCGGTGCCCTTGCGGCCGCCGTGGGTGGTGACCTCGAAGGAGCCCGACCCGGTGCGGCGGGCGTCGACCGACAGGACCAGGACCTGGCGGCCGAAACGCTCGGCGATCTCGCGGATCAGGTCGGGCCGGGCGATGGCGGCGGTGTTCACGCCGACCTTGTCGGCACCGGCGCGCAGCAGCTTGTCCACGTCCTCGGCGGTGCGGACGCCGCCGCCGACCGTGAGCGGGATGAACACCTGCTCGGCCGTGCGGCGCACCACGTCGTAGGTGGTCTCGCGGTTGCCCGACGAGGCCGTGATGTCCAGGAACGTCAGCTCGTCGGCGCCCTCGGCGTCGTACACCTTGGCCATCTCGACGGGGTCGCCCGCGTCGCGCAGGTTCTGGAAGTTGACGCCCTTGACGACCCGGCCGTCGTCCACGTCCAGGCAGGGGATGACTCGGACCGCCAGGGTCATGGATCGCGCTCCTCTAGTGTTCCGCTGAAGGGGTCCCTCTGAATGCTTCCACTTCCACCGACACCAGGACCCGGGAGTCGATGAAGCCCTGCACGACCAGCAGTGTGGTGGCCGGGCGCACGCCGTCGAACATCTCCTTGTGGGCCCGGCCCACCGCGTCGACGTCCCGGGCGTGTGCCAGGTACACCCGGGTGCGGATCACGGACTCGGGCGTGAGCCCGAACTCGGCGATCGCCTCCAGGGCGCTGGTGAAGGCCACCTTGGCCTGCTCGTAGGGGTCGCCCTCGCCGTAGAGCACGTCGCCCTTGAAGGCGGTCGTGCCCGCGACCAGCACCCGGTCGCCCGCCGCTACGGCCCGTGCAAAACCGAAGGACTCTTCCCAGGGACTTCCGCTCTGCACACGCCGCACGGTCATGACGACACAGCCTCCAAGGCCTCTTCCAGGGTGAACGCCTTCGCGTACAGCGCCTTCCCGACGATGGCGCCCTCGACACCGAGCGGGACGAGCTCGGCGATGGCGCGCAGGTCGTCGAGCGAGGAGACCCCGCCGGAGGCCACGACCGGGCGGTCGGTGGCCGCGCACACGTTGCGCAGCAGCTCCAGGTTGGGGCCCTGGAGCGTGCCGTCCTTGGCGATGTCGGTGACGACGTACCGCGCGCAGCCCTCCTTGTCGAGGCGCGCCAGCGTCTCGTAGAGGTCGCCGCCGTCGCGGGTCCAGCCGCGTCCGCGCAGGGTGGTGCCGCGGACGTCGAGGCCGACGGCGATCTGGTCGCCGTGCTCGGCGATGACCTTGGCGACCCACTCCGGGGTCTCCAGGGCGGCGGTGCCCAGGTTGACGCGCTTGCAGCCGGTGGCGAGGGCAGCGGCGAGGGTCTCGTCGTCGCGGATGCCGCCGGACAGCTCGACCTTGATGTCCATGGCCTGGGCGACCTCGGCGATCAGCTCGCGGTTGTTCCCGGTGCCGAACGCGGCGTCGAGGTCGACCAGGTGCAGCCATTCGGCGCCGGAGCGCTGCCAGGCGAGGGCGGCCTCCAGGGGGGAGCCGTAGGAGGTCTCCGAGCCGGACTCGCCGTGCACCAGACGGACGGCCTGGCCGTCCCGGACGTCGACGGCGGGGAGGAGTTCGAGCTTGCTCACAGGGTTCCGATCCAGTTGGTGAGGAGCTGGGCTCCGGCGTCGCCGGACTTCTCGGGGTGGAACTGCGTGGCCCACAGGGCGTTGTTCTCGACGGCGGCGACGAACGGCTTGCCGTGGGTGGACCAGGTGACCTTGGGGGCCGTCATCGCCGGGTTGTGCGTCTGAAGCGACCAGTCGTGGACGGCGTAGGAGTGCACGAAGTAGAAGCGGGCGTCCGCGTCGAGACCGGCGAACAGCTGCGAGCCGGGGGCCGCGTCGACGGTGTTCCAGCCCATGTGGGGCACGACCTCGGCCTGGAGCGGCTCGACGGAGCCGGGCCACTCGTCGAGGCCCTCGCTCTCCACGCCGTGCTCGATGCCGCGCGCGAAGAGGATCTGCATGCCGACGCAGATGCCCATGACCGGGCGGCCGCCGGACAGCCGGCGGTCGACGATCCAGTCGCCGCGGGCCTCGCGCAGGCCCGTCATGCAGGAGGCGAAGGCGCCGACGCCGGGGACCAGCAGGCCGTCGGCGTTCAGGGCCTTGTCGTAGTCACGGGTGATCTCGACGTCGGCACCCGCGCGCGCGAGGGCGCGTTCGGCGGAACGGACGTTGCCGAAGCCGTAGTCGAAGACCACGACCTTCTTCAGGGGGCCGCTCAATTCCACACCTCCAGCCTCACCACACCGGCCGCCAGGCACATCGCGGCGCCGATCGACAGCAGCACGATGAGGCCCTTGGGCATCTTCTGCTTGACGAAGGAGTAGATCCCGCCGACGAGGAAGAGACCGACGACGATCAGCAGGGTCGAGGTGCCGTTCACAGGGCGCCCTTCGTGGACGGGAGGATGCCGGCCGCGCGCGAGTCACGCTCGGACGCGTAGCGCAGGGCCCGGGCGAGCGCCTTGAACTGGCACTCCACGATGTGGTGCGCGTTGCGCCCGTAGGGCACGTGCACGTGCAGCGCGATCTGTGCCTGGGCCACGAAGGACTCCAGGATGTGCCGGGTCATGGTGGTGTCGTACTCGCCGATCATCGGCGCCATCTTCTCGGGCTCGGTGTGCACGAGGTAGGGGCGGCCGGACAGGTCGACGGTGACCTGGGCGAGGGACTCGTCCAGCGGGACCGTGCAGTTGCCGAAGCGGTAGATGCCCACCTTGTCGCCGAGGGCTTGCTTGAAGGCGGCGCCGAGGGCGAGGGCGGTGTCCTCGATGGTGTGGTGCGAGTCGATGTGCAGATCGCCCTCGGTCTTCACGGTCAGGTCGAACAGACCGTGCCGGCCGAGCTGGTCGAGCATGTGGTCGTAGAAGCCGACGCCGGTCTTGATGTCGGTCTTCCCGGTGCCGTCGAGGTCGATCTCGACGAGGACCGAGGTCTCCTTGGTCACCCGCTCTATGCGTCCTACGCGGTTCATGCGCTCTGCTCCTTCTTCAACTCACGGACCGCGTCGAGGAACGCGTCGTTCTCTTCGGGGGTGCCGGCGGTGACCCGCAGCCAGCCGGGCACGCCGTTGTCCCGGACCAGGACGCCCCGGTCGAGGATCTGCCGCCAGGTCGTGTGGGAGTCCTCGAACCGGCCGAACTGCACGAAGTTCGCGTCCGACGCGGTCACCTCGTAGCCGATCGCGAGCAGTTCGGTGACCAGGCGGTCCCGTTCGGTCTTGAGCTGCTCGACGTAGCCCAGCAGCGTGGTGGTGTGCTCCAGGGCGGCCAGGGCGGTCGCCTGGGTGACGGCCGACAGGTGGTAGGGCAGCCGGACCAGCTGGACGGCGTCGACGACGGCCGGGTGCGCGGCGAGGTAGCCCAGGCGCAGACCCGCCGCGCCGAACGCCTTCGACATGGTGCGGGAGACGACGAGGTTCGGGCGGCCTTCCAGCAGTGGCAGCAGCGAGGCGCCGTGGCTGAACTCGATGTACGCCTCGTCGACGATCACCATCGACGGCTTCGCCGCCTGCGCGGCCTCGTACAGCGCGAGGACCGTCTCGGGCGGGACGGCGGTGCCGGTGGGGTTGTTGGGGGTGGTGACGAAGACGACGTCCGGCTGGTTCTCGGCGATGGCCTTCTCGGCGGCGGCGAGGTCGATGGTGAAGTCCTCGCCCCGCGGCCCGGAGATCCAGCCGGTGCCGGTGCCGCGCGCGATGAGGCCGTGCATCGAGTACGACGGCTCGAAGCCGATGGCGGTGCGGCCCGGTCCGCCGAAGGTCTGCAGCAGCTGCTGGATGACCTCGTTGGAGCCGTTGGCCGCCCAGACATTGGCGAGGCCGACCTCGTGGCCGGAGGTGTCGGTGAGGTACTCCGCCAGCCGGGTGCGCAGCTCGACCGCGTCCCGGTCCGGGTAGCGGTTGAGGTTCCGGGCGGCTTCCCGGACCCGCTCGGCGATGCGCTCGACCAGCGGCTCGGGCAGCGGGTAGGGGTTCTCGTTGGTGTTCAGCCGTACGGGGACGTCCAGCTGGGGCGCGCCGTAGGGGGACTTGCCGCGCAGCTCGTGCCGTACGGGGAGATCGTCGATGCGTACGTCGTTCACTTGCCCTGGGGAACCTTCCAGTCGAACCTCGCCTTGATCGCCGCGCCGTGGGCCGGCAGGTCCTCGGCCTCGGCCAGCGTGACCACGTGGTGCGCGACGTCGGCCAGTGCCTGGCGCGTGTAGTCGACGATGTGGATGCCGCGCAGGAAGGACTGGACGGACAGGCCCGAGGAGTGGCAGGCGCAGCCGCCGGTGGGCAGGACGTGGTTGGACCCGGCCGCGTAGTCGCCCAGCGAGACCGGCGCCCAGGGGCCGATGAAGATCGCGCCGGCGTTGCGGACGCGGTCGGCCACGGCGGCGGCGTCGGCCGTCTGGATCTCCAGGTGCTCGGCGCCGTACGCGTCGACCACCTTGAGGCCCTCGTCGATGCCGTCGACCAGGACGATCGCGGACTGCCGGCCGGACAGGGCCGGGACGATCCGGTCCTCGACGTGCCGGGTGGCGGCGATCTGCGGCTCCAGTTCCTTCTCGACCGCGTCGGCGAGCTCGACGGAGTCGGTGACCAGGACGGCGGCGGCCAGCGGGTCGTGCTCGGCCTGGCTGATCAGGTCGGAGGCGACGTGCACCGGGTCGGCGGTGTCGTCCGCGAGGACCGCGATCTCGGTCGGGCCGGCCTCGGCGTCGATGCCGATCCGGCCGGTGAAGTAGCGCTTGGCGGCGGCGACCCAGATGTTGCCGGGGCCGGTGACCATGTTCGCGGGCGCGCAGGACTCGGTGCCGTAGGCGAACATCGCGACGGCGGTGGCCCCGCCGGCCGCGTAGACCTCGTCGACGCCGAGCAGCGCGCAGGCGGCGAGGATGGTCGGGTGCGGCAGGCCGCCGAAGTCGGCCTGGGCCGGTGAGGCGAGCGCGACGGACCCGACGCCCGCTTCCTGGGCGGGCACCACGTTCATGATCACGGAGGAGGGGTACACGGACCGGCCCCCGGGCGCGTAGAGCCCCACGCGGTCGACCGGCACCCACTTCTCGGTCACGGTGCCGCCGGGCACGACCTGGGTGGTGTGCGTCGTGCGACGCTGCGCGCGGTGGACCGTCCGGGCGCGGCTGATGGACTCCTCCAGGGCGGCGCGCACGGCCGGGTCGAGCTCCTCCAGCGCGCGGGTGAGCGCCGCGGCCGGGACCCGGACCTGATCCAGCCTGACCCCGTCGAACCGCTCGGCGAAGTCGATCAGCGCCGCGTCGCCCCGATGATGCACGTCCTCGCAGATCGGCCGCACCTTCTCGAGGGCGGCCGCTACGTCGAAGTCGGCTCGGGGCAGCAGGTCGCGCAGGGCGGGTCCCTCGACGAGGGCGTCGCCGCGCAGATCGATTCGGGCCAGAAGGGAATTTCGCAGCACGTGGTCAATTCTCTCAGACCGGGGTGAGGCGTCGTTCGCGCGTATCAATGGCTGATACAGAACGCCGCGTGACGCCGGAAGATCACCTTCACGTGGTGTGTTCGGGGGGTCACACAACGGGCATGAACTGGTGTACGAGGCAAGTGACCCGTGAGTACCTGGGGAGGAAGGAACAAGCTGTGACCGAGGGGGCCGGCGTCCGTGCCGGGGATCTGCCCGACGACCTGACCGCGACCGAGGCCGGTATGTGGCAGGCCTTCCGCAACGGCACCGTGTACGACCTGAGCTGCGGCGACGCCGTGGCCGACGATCCGCACGGCGGCCACCCCTGGGGCGTGGAGCGTTCCGTCCGGGCCCGGATCGTGTGCTGGCTGCTCCTCGACGGGCCGCCCGCCCTGGCCGGCCGCGTGTCGTCCCTGAAGCTGATCGGGGTGCAGGTCAGCGGCTCCCTGGACCTCGCGGGCGGCACCGTGGTGCCGTACGTCGAGATGCGCCGGTGCCGGTTCGAGCAGGACGTGCTGCTGCCGGAGGCCCGTTTCACCACCCTGCGCATGGTGGACTGCTCGGTGCCCCGGCTGGAGGCGGCCCGGGTGCACACCGAGGGCGATCTGCATCTGCCACGCTGCCGCTTCCACCACGGCATCCGGCTCACGGACGCGCAGATCGGCACGGACCTGATGCTCAACCAGGCGATCGCGCACCGGGATCACAGCGGACGGTCGATCGCGGCGGACGGTCTGACCGTGGGCCAGGACCTCCAGGCGGAGCTGCTGGAGTCGCACGGCGAGCTGAGCCTGCGCGCCGCGACCATCGGCGTGTCGCTGAGCCTGCGCGGCGCGCGGCTGAGCAATCCCTTCGAGCGGCTCGCGCTGAACGCCCCGCAGCTGACCGTCGAGCGCAGCCTGTACCTGACACCGGCGGGGGTCGGCGCCCAGGCGATGAGCGGGATGACCCCGGCGCAGGGGACACGCATCCAGCGCTTCGCGTGCGAGGGCGGGATCCGGCTGGACGACGGCCGGTTCGGCGACGCCGTCGACTTCGAGCGGGCCCGGTTCACCCTCACGGAGGACCAGGAGCTGTCGCTGCGCCGGGTGCAGACGCCGGAGCTGCGGTTCCTCGGGGAGCAGCCGGTGCGCGGGCGGGTGGTGCTGTCCGGGGCGAAGGTCGTCAACCTGATGGACCGGGCGGACGCCTGGCCGGGCCCGGGACGGCTGCACATGGGCGGCTTCGCCTATGAGTTCCTGGTGCCGCGCGGTCCGTTCCCGCTGGCCGAGCGGCTGGACTGGGTGGCGGCGGCGACCGCCGAGTACAACCCGGAGCCGTACGAGCGCCTCGCCTCCGTGCTGCGGGCCGGCGGGGAGGACGAGGACGCCCGTGAGGTGCTGCTGGCCAAGCAGCGCCGGCACCGCGAGAGCCTGCCGATGGCGGCCAAACTGTGGGGCTACGCGCAGGACTGGACGGTCGCCTACGGGTACCGGCCGGGCCGGGCCGCGGTGTGGATGGCGGTGCTGTGGGCGGCGGGCTCACTCGCCTTCGCGCAGGCCGGGCATCCGCCGATGAAGCGGGGCGAGCACCCGGAGTGGAGCCCGGCGCTGTTCACCCTCGACCTGCTCCTGCCCGTCATCGACCTGGGCCAGGTGGGGTTCTGGCAGCTGCGGGGAGGCTGGCAGTGGCTGGCGACGGTGATGATCCTGCTCGGCTGGATCCTGGCCACGACGGTGGCGGCGGGCGCGACCCGGTTGCTGCGCCGCAACTGATGGTGCCGATGTGACCACAGTTGTCGAACTGTCACGGTTTTACGCTCTCTTGACCATCGGATGTACAACTTTCCGTAGGTTCCATGAACAGTCTGGCGCCGTGATGACCAGCCGACTTTCAATGGTCGGCACCATGGCAATGCAGCTCCCGTTCATCCGCGCGAGCCGGATGGCAAGGACCTCCCCCCACCTCGCCGGCGAGCCGTACGCCGACGACGAGGTGCTGCTCGACGCGCCCGACGCCCGGCTGAGCCCGGCGCTGGTCGCCGCCGCCCGGGGCGAACACCTCCCGGCCGCATCGCTGCTCCTGGCCACCCGCCTGGCCTCGGAGTGGGAGCGCCGCGACCGGTACGTGACCCGGCTGGCCGCCTTCGCCCGCTCCCGGCCCGAGTGGCTGGACGCCTGGCTCGCCACCGCCCCGCAGGACCCCGACGCGCTGCTGGTCGGGGCCCAGCTGGCGGTGGACCGCGCCTGGCAGTCACCGGCCCGGGCCGAGCTGCTGCGCGAGGTGAGCCCGCTGATCACGGCGGCGGCCCGGGGCGACCAGCGGGACCCGGTGCCGTGGCGGCTCGCGCTCGACCACGCCCGGGGCGCCCAGGCCGGGCACACGTACTTCGAGGAGCTGTGGGCGGCGGCCGTGCGCCGCGCCCCGCACCACTTCGGCTGCCACACGGCGGCCCTGCGCTATCTGGCCTCCTCCTGGCACGGCTCGCACCGCGAGTGCTTCGACTTCGCCGACCGGGCCGCCCAGGACGCTCCGCCCGGCTCGCTCGTCCAGGCCCTGCCGCTGCGGGCCGCCTTCGGCTACCTCACCGACGGCTGCGGGCCCGAGGTACCGCGCGAGCGGCTGGACGCGGCCGCCGACCGGGCGATCGCGCTGTCCCCGCGGCTGCCGGTGCACGACCCCTGGCCGGCCCGGATGCGTAACCTGCTGATCTTCGTCCTGGTGCGTCTGGAGCGCTGGCCGGACGCCGTCGAGCAGCTGCGCCTGAACGGGCCGTACGCCACGTCGTTCCCCTGGGACCGGGTGTCGGACGACCCGCTCGGGCACTTCCTGCGGGTGCGCGCGGACGTGCGCGCCGCGATGGCCGGGGACGCGTCCTGGCATCCACGGAGTGAACGGGGCGGACGAGTCCGTCTCGGCGACCATTAGGCTTTTGCGTCGTGACCACCGTCCGGCTCCCCCTCTTCCCCCTGAACTCGGTGCTGTTCCCGGGGCTCGTGCTCCCGCTCAACGTCTTCGAGGAGCGGTACCGCGCCATGATGCGCGAGCTGCTGAAGACGCCCGAGGACGAGCCGCGCCGGTTCGCCGTCGTGGCGATCCGCGACGGCCACGAGGTGGCCTCCACCGCACCCGGCATGCCCGACCCCACCGCCGTGCCCGAGCGGGGGCCCGCGGCCGGGTTCGGCACGGACCCGGTCAAGGCGTTCCACAAGGTCGGCTGCATCGCCGACGCGGCGACGATCCGGGAGCGCGCCGACGGCTCCTTCGAGGTCCTGGCGACCGGCACGACCCGGGTGAAGCTGCTGTCCGTCGAGGCGTCCGGGCCGTTTCTGACGGCCGAGCTGGAGCCTCTGGACGAGGAGCCGGGTGACGAGGCCGCGCCGTTGGCCGAGGGCGTGCTGCGGTCCTTCCGGCAGTATCAGAAGCGGCTGGCCGGGGCGCGGGAGCGGTCTCTCGCGACGGGGGCCGAACTGCCGGACGAGCCGGGCGTGGTGTCGTACCTCGTGGCGGCCGCGATGATGTTGGACACCCCGACCAAGCAGCGCCTGCTCCAGGCTCCCGACACGGCGTCCCGCCTGCGCGACGAGCTGAAACTCCTTCGCTCCGAGACGGCGATCATCCGTAGTCTGCCGTCGTTGCCCGCGTCGGAGCTGACGCGCGGCCCGATGAGCCTCAACTGAGCGGATCGGCATGGCGAAGAAGTCGAAGAAGCAGCAACAGCCCGGCGGCACCCCGGCCACGGTCGCCCTGACCGCGGCGGGCACGACGTACACGGTCCACTCCTACGACCACGACCCCGCGCACCCCTCCTACGGCGAGGAGGCGGCCGAGGCCATGGGTGTCTCCCCCGACCGCGTCTTCAAGACCCTGGTCGCGGACGTCGACGGCACCCTGACGGTCGCGGTGGTCCCGGTGGCGGGCCAACTGGATCTGAAGGCCCTGGCGGCGGCCGTCGGCGGCAAGCGCGCGGCGATGGCGGACCCGGCCCTCGCGGAACGCACGACGGGCTATGTACGGGGCGGCATCTCCCCGTTGGGTCAGCGCAAGAAACTCCCGACGGTCCTGGACGCCTCGGCCTCGGCCCACCCGACCATCTGCGTCTCGGCGGGCCGCAGGGGCCTGGAAGTGGAAGTCACCCCGGAGGACCTGGCCAAGCTGACGAACGCGACCCTGGCTCCGGTCGCACGCGCCTAGGGGGTGTCTGACACATGCCCGCGGCGTCGCGCGCTCATTTGTCAGACACCCCCTAGCCCGAGACGGCGGGCCCCCGCACCGCCAGGCCGGCACCGGGAGGGGACGGTCGGCTGTGCTCCCGCACCCGCCTCGGCAGGCGGTGCCCTGCACGGCACGTGGACCCGCCCCCGCCACACCGAACCGCGGGTGTGCCCCCGCCCTGCCGACCTTGAGCGGCCCGTGACACGTCCGCCACCCGCCCCGGCCGCACCACCACACCTGCGAGGCAGGCGCCGCCTCATACGCCGCCGGGCGCAGCCACCACCCACCACCCGGGCCGCGGGCCCACACCCGCCCCCGGGCGCACCGCCCGCGCCTACGCCGCAGGCGGCGCCTGGTAAGGCCCCTGGGGGAACTCCGGTTCCGGGTCGCGGGGGCCGAACAGGGCCATCAGGCCGAGGTGGAGGACCAGCGCGGCGAGGGGCCAGGCCAGCAGCGCGCCCTTCGCGCCCAGCTTCAGCGGCGCGTCGAAGGTCACGCCCCGCCCGACCTCGCGCGCGTGCGCGATCACGTCCTCGGCGGGGCCGAGCCACACACCGACCCGCCAGGCGAGCAGCGACCCGAGCAGCCCTCCGAGGGCCAGTCCCACCACCAGCGGCACGCCCCCGCGCCGCCGCAGCAGGAAGACGATCAGGGCACTGACGGCACCGAAGCCGAGCCCGAGCAGCGTGAACGTGCCGTCGACCCCGATGGCCTGCTCCCCCTCGGTGTCCTTGAGGAAGACGACCCAGTTCTTCTCCACCACGTCGCCGACCAGCGGCACGTGCGGCGCGAGCCACCACCACAGCACTCCGAGCAGCACCCCGCCGAGCGCCACGGCCACCGCGATCACGGCGGCCTCCCGCAGTTCCGTCCTCATTCCGGGGCCGTCCTGTCCGTACCAGCCGTGCCCGGCGTACTCGGCGTGCTGGGAGCCGGGCGCCTGAGGCCCGGCGGCCGGCGGCTGCTGCCACGCACCCGGAGCGGAGTGTTCATGCGGGGGCGGTGGCGGAGTCAGTGGTGCGGTCACCCTGCCATCGTGCCAGCCCCGCCTGTGCGCCGCGTCACCGGAGGACCGCTCCGCGCTCAACGGACGGCCGCCCGGCGGTACGCCCAGGTCGCCACGGCCAGCGAGACGACGCCGACACCCCCGCACACCGCGAGGTCACCGAGCACGAAGGCCCAGTCGGGGTGCGGTCCGAAGGTCCGCGCGAAAGCCTCCACGCCGTACGTCGACGGCAGCAGGTCGCGGGTGAAGCGCACGACCTCCGGCATCCGGTCCGCCGGCAGCACGCCCAGCAGCAGCGCCGCCGACATGCCCAGCTGCCCGAGCAGCGTGGCCAGTTCCGGCCGGGGCGCGAGCAGCCCGAGCGCCGCCCCGAGCCCGGCCAGCGCGGCGCCCGCGAGCGGGATCACGGCCATCAGGACCCACAGATGGGCCATCGGCAGCCCGAACAGCACACAGCCGAACACCGCCGTCACGACGGTCCCGGGCACGGTGAACGACGCGTACGCGCCCGCCGCGCCCAGCACCACGGCCGCCGGCGGCACCGGCAGCGTCGCGTAGTGGTCGAGCCCGCCGCTGGCCCGCAGCTGCCCGAAGTACTGCGCGAGCAGGTTGAGCGCGACGAAGGCGACGACCAGGACCGACGACCCGGCGACGACGGCCCGCGCCTCCGCCCCGTCGTCCACGACCCCGCGCATCAGAATCATGATCCCGACCGACTGGAAGGTCGCCACGAACAGCAGCGGGATCCGCGCCACCCGCGCCCGGGACAGCTGGGCCCGGTACACGGCCGCCAGCGACGGCCACAGCCGCGCCCGAGGTCCGAGCTCGGCCGCACACGCGGCGGGCTCCTCCACGGCCAGGGCACTGCCCGGCAGGACATCGGCGGGTACGACACTCACGTCGCGCTGCTCCCCTTCGCTCGGGTCCACTGCGGCAGTCGCCTGTTCGGTACGGATGGGGCGGCCGGTCTGCTCACGGCCCGTGCGCCCGGTGTCCTCGCGCTCACGCCTTCACCAGCCCCTGCTGCACGGCCCCGCCGAGGGCGAGGTACACGTCCTCCAGGCTGGGGGTGGCCAGGGTGAAGTCGTCCAAGGCAGCGAAGGCGGCCCCGCCGGTGACGGTCGCGACGACCGTCCGGGCCTCCTCGGGGCCGAGCCGCAGCGTCCAGCGGCGGCCCGACTCCACGACACGGTCCTTCAGCGCGGCCACCTCGGGCACGTGCAGCGGGGCCGCGTCCCGCCACACCAGGTCGACGCGCACCTCACCGGCGACCCGCTCCTTCAGCCCGGTGGGGGTGTCGCAGGCGATCACCCGCCCGCGGTCGAGGACGGCCACCCGGTCCAGCACCGTCTCGGCCTCGATGACGTTGTGGGTGACGAGCAGCACCGTCGTCCCGTGCTCGGCGCGGCGCCGGTCGACGGCGGACCACACGGCCCGCCGCGCCACCGGGTCCATACCGGTGGTCGGCTCGTCCAGCACGAGCAGCGGCCGCTCCCCCACCAGGGCCGCCGCGAAGCAGGCCAGGCGCCGCTGGCCCCCGGACAGCTTCTTCAGGGGCCGTCCGGCGAGCGGCGCGAGCCCCAGTTCGTCGAGGACGGCGTCCCGCTCGGCCCGCGCGCGCCGTACGTCAAGGCCGCGCAGCCGTCCGGTGGTCTCGGCGGCGAGCGACACGGTCAGTTCGTCGAGGGCGGTCGACTCCTGCCCGAGGTAGGCGAGGATCCGCGCGGCCCGCTCGGGGTGGCGGACGATGTCGTGCCCGAGGATCTCCACACCGCCGCGGTCGGGCCGCATCAGCCCGGTCAGCTGGCGCACGAGGGTGGACTTGCCGGCGCCGTTCGGGCCGAGCAGGCCGAAGATCTCGCCTCGGCGGATGTCCAGCGTCACGTCGTCCGTGGCCCGGACCTCGGGTGCCGCGGGGGTGCCGCGCCGGCCCCGGACCGCCGGATAGGTCTTGGTCAGCCCGCGCACCGCGCACACGACGTCACCATCGTGCCGAAATGCCTGTGCCGCGCGCTTACTCACAAGGGACGAGACTACGGGGTCTCGGACCCCGGCCCGCTCTCGGGTCGGTCCGTACCGGGAAATCCGCGGGCAAAGAACTCAGGCGTCGAGGGGCGGGTGCTCCACGCCCGTGCGCACACTGATCTCCCGCCAGAAGCCGGCCCGGATGGCGTAACGGTCCCGCTCGTCGATCTGGTCGTCCTTGTGGGCGAGCAGGCCGAAGCGGGCGGCGTAGCGCAGCAGCTCCCCGTCGACGCGGTGCGGGATGCGGGGGTACATCCCGGACAGTTTCTGCAGGTGGCTCTGGTCGCCGAGGCGCTCGACCCAGCGCCGGGCGAAGACCTGCCCCACCTCGAAGGGGTCACCGCCGACGGTGGTGATGTCCTCCTCACGGTCGGCCCAGCGCTGCTCGGCCGTGGTCAGCTGGGCGAGTGTCGGCATCGAGGCGGCCTCGGGGGGCTCGGCCGTGGGCCGGTCGACCCAGCCTTTGTCGGAGGACCACCGGAGGGTGGCGGAGGCGGGGTGCTGGGGAGGCTGGGTGCCGGGGGCGCGCAGGGCGGCGAGGTCTTTGGGCGTGGGGACGCCTTTGGCGACCGCCCGCTCCTCGGTGCCGTTGTGCCCGGGGCCGTCCGCCGGGTGGCGGGGCTGCGGGGCGGGCCGTTCGGCCGGGGCGCCGAGCGCGGACTCGGGCAGCGGCGCGGAGAGGATCGCGGCGATCTCGGGCCGGGGCGCGGGCTGCGGCGCGCACGCTCCGGTGTAGTCCTTGGCGCGGACGGCCTTGGTGATCCACGCGCGGTCCAGGACGCGGCGCTCGTCGGCCTCGGCGACCAGGTCCTCGGACTGGTTGTAGTCGCCGTCGGCGGCCTGGACGGCCCACAGGTGGACGGCGACGCCGTGCTCCTTGGCGGCCATCATGCCGGGCAGCAGATCGCCGTCGCCGGTGACGAGGACGACGTCGGAGCAGGCGCGGTTGCGGGCCAGCTCGGTCAGCTCGGCGTGCATCGCGGCGTCCACGCCCTTCTGTGCCCAGCGGCCGTCGCTGCGGGTCAGGGCGCCGAGCCGGACGGTGACCCGGGGCATCACGCGCAGTCTGCGGTGCTCGGGCTGCGGGACACGGTCGGGGGCGCCGTCGAACCAGTAGATGCGCAGCAGCGGCTGCTCGGTGTCGGACTCGGCGCGTTCGCGCAGCCCCTGGATGAGGGCGGTGTGGTCGACGGTGATGCGGGACCGCGAGGGCTCCCCGGCGAGGAGACTCGCCGCGGCTCCCAGCAGATACCCAGCGTCCACCAGGACGATGCAGCGGTCCACGCGACTCACCCTCTTCCCAGGAGGTTTGCTTCGGGCCTGCTTCGAGTCTGCCCGACGGCGCGGAGGTTAACGGCCGGAACTCGATCTTCGGCGTGGCGTTTCCGGACTTCCTGCTCCGACCTCCCCTGTCACGCACGGTAATTGTCCGACATGCGATCGTTGTCGGCCTGTGTGAATCTGGTCCCGGCCCTGGCCCCTAGTCCCCCACAGGAGGCATCACCATGGCCAAGAACAAGAACCGTGACCGTAACAGCAGCGCCCCACCGAGCGTGGCCAGCGGGCGGACCGCAGCCCCGCCTCGCAGACGGAGCCCCAGGCCGAGGTCGAGGTGACTCCCGGCGAGATGGCGCCGTCCGGCAAGCGAAAGCGCAGCTTCGGCCACAACTGACGTCTGCGTGACGGGCCGTTGGGCCCGCGTCACGCACACGCACGAGGGGCGTACCCGATGTCGGGTACGCCCCTCGCATGCGTCGGCCGCCCGGTGTCACCCGGCCAGGCAGGACGGTCCGAGCAGCACCTTCAGATCACCGAAGAGCGCCGGGTCCGGCTTCACCCGGTGCCGGTCGAGACGCAGCACGGTCGTCTTGGTCGGCCCCTGGAGCTTGATCCGGACCTCGCTGTCGCCCTTGTGGTGGCTGAGGACCTCGCCGAGGCGGCTGACCAGCGGCGGGGTGACCCGGGTGGCCGGGATGGTGAGGACCACCGGCGCGTTGGTGCCCGCGTTCGACAGGTCCGGCACCATCAGCTCCATCGCCACGAGCCGCGGGATGTCCTCCCGCTTGTCGAGGCGGCCCTTGACGAACACCACGGCGTCCTCGACGAGTTGGGTCGAGACCAGCTGGTAGGTCGCGGGGAAGAACATGCACTCGATCGAGCCGGCGAGGTCCTCGACGGTGGCGATGGCCCAGGCGTTGCCCTGCTTGGTCATCTTGCGCTGCAGGCCCGAGATGATGCCGCCGATGGTCACCACGGAACCGTCGGAGTAGTCACCTCCGGTCAGCTGGGCGATGCCCGCGTCGGCCTTGTCGGACAGGATGTGCTCCAGGCCGAACAGCGGGTGGTCGGAGACGTACAGACCGAGCATCTCCCGCTCCTGGGCGAGCAGATAGGTCTTGTCCCACTCGTCGGGCGAGAACTCCACGTCGAGTCCGAAGCCGGGCTCGCTGGTCTCGGCCTCGCCCATGCCGCCGAAGAGGTCGAACTGTCCCTCGGCCTCCTTGCGCTTGACCGCGACCACGTTGTCGATCATCGGCTCGTAGTGCGCGGTGAGGCCCTTGCGGGTGTGGCCCATGGCGTCGAAGGCGCCGGCCTTGATCAGCGACTCGGTGGTGCGCTTGTTGCAGACCACCGCCTCCACCTTGTCGAGGTAGTCCGGGAAGGAGACGTACTTCCCCTTGGACTTGCGGCACCTGATGATCGACTCGACCACGTTGGTGCCGACGTTGCGCACGGCGGAGAGGCCGAAGAGGATCACGTCGTCGCCCTGGGCGGCGAAGTTGGACATCGACTCGTTGACGTCCGGCGGGAGCACCTTGATGCCCATGCGGCGGCACTCGTTGAGGTAGACGGCCGACTTGTCCTTGTCGTCCTTCACGGAGGTGAGCAGCGCGGCCATGTACTCGGCGGGGTGGTTGGCCTTGAGGTAGGCCGTCCAGTAGGAGACGAGTCCGTAGGCGGCGGAGTGCGCCTTGTTGAAGGCGTAGCCGGCGAAGGGGACCAGCACGTCCCACAGGGCCTGGATGGCCTCGTCGCTGTAGCCCTTCTTGCGGGCGCCCTCCTGGAAGAGGACGAAGTTCTTCGCCAGTTCCTCGGGCTTCTTCTTGCCCATCACGCGGCGGAGGATGTCGGCCTCGCCGAGCGAGTAGCCGGCGATGATCTGGGCGGCCTTCTGCACCTGCTCCTGGTAGACGATCAGGCCGTGGGTGACGTCCAGGACCTCCCTGAGCGGCTCCTCCAGCTCGGGGTGGATGGGCGTGATGTCCTGCTGGCCGTTCTTGCGCAGCGCGTAGTTCGTGTGGGAGTTCATGCCCATGGGGCCCGGGCGGTACAGGGCCGACACGGCGGAGATGTCTTCGAAGTTGTCCGGCTTCATCAGCCGGAGCAGGGAGCGCATCGGGCCGCCGTCGAACTGGAAGACGCCGAGCGTGTCGCCGCGCTGGAGCAGTTCGAAGGTCGTGGGGTCGTCGAGCGGGAGGCTCAGGAGATCGATGTCGATCCCCTTGTTGGACTTCACCATCTTGACGGCGTCGTCCATGATCGTCAGGTTGCGCAGGCCCAGGAAGTCCATCTTCAGCAGGCCGAGCGACTCGCAGCTCGGGTAGTCCCACTGGGTGATGGTGACCTTGTCCGTGTGCCTGACCCAGACGGGCACGTGGTCGGTGATGGTCTCGCTGGACATGATCACGCCGGCGGCGTGCACGCCCATCTGCCGGACCAGGCCCTCGACGCCCTTGGCGGTGTCGATGACCTTCTTCACGTCCGGCTCGTTCTCGTACATCGCCCGGATCTCGCCGGCCTCCGAGTAGCGGGGGTGCTCGGGGTTGGTGATGCCGTCGAGGTTGATGCCCTTGCCGAGGACGTCGGCGGGCATGGCCTTGGTGAGGCGGTCGCCCATCGCGTACGGGTAGCCCAGCACGCGCGCGGAGTCCTTGATCGCGTTCTTGGCCTTGATGGTGCCGTAGGTGCCGATCATGGCGACCTTGTCGGCGCCGTACTTCTCCGTCACGTACCGGATCACCTCGACGCGCCGGCGCTCGTCGAAGTCGATGTCGACATCGGGCATGGAGATGCGTTCGGGGTTGAGGAACCGCTCGAAGATCAGGCCGTGCGGAATGGGGTCGAGGTCGGTGATGCCGAGGGCGTAGGCGACGATCGAGCCGGCCGCGGAGCCTCGGCCGGGGCCGACCGCGATGCCCTGCTTCTTGGCCCACATGATGAAGTCGGCGACCACGAGGAAGTAGCCCGGGAAGCCCATCGAGATGATGGTGTCCATCTCGTACTCGACCTGCTTCATGCGGTCGTCCGGGATGCCGTCCGGGAAGCGGCGGTGCATACCGCGCAGGGTCTCCTCCCGGAACCAGGAGACCTCCGTGTAGCCCTCGGGGATGTCGAACTTGGGCATGAGGTCGCGCTTCTCGAACATGCCCGTGGTGTCGACCATCTCGGCGATCAGGCGGGTGTTGGCGCAGCCCTCCTGCCAGGCGTCCGAGGAGTCGATGGCGTACATCTCGTCCGTGGACTTCAGGTAGTAGCCGGTGCCGTCGAACCGGAAGCGGTCGGGGTCGGAGAGGTTCTTGCCGGTCTGGATGCACAGCAGCGCGTCGTGGGCGGACGCCTCGTGCGCGTACGTGTAGTGCGAGTCGTTGGTGACCAGCGGGGGGATGCCGAGCTTCTTGCCGATCTCCAGGAGGCCGTCGCGGACCCGGTGCTCGATCTCGATGCCGTGGTCCATCAGCTCCAGGAAGTAGCGGTCCTTGCCGAAGATGTCCTGGTATTCGCTGGCGGCCTTGAGGGCTTCGTCGAAGTGGCCGAGGCGCAGCCGGGTCTGGACCTCGCCGGAGGGGCAGCCGGTGGAGGCGACGATGCCCTCGGACCACTGGGAGATGGTCTCCTTGTCCATCCGGGGCCACTTCTGCAGCCAGCCCTCGGCGTACGCGTCGGAGGACAGCCGGAAGATGTTGTGCAGGCCGGTGCTGTTCACCGCCCACATCGTCTTGTGGGTGTAACCACCGGAACCGGAGACGTCGTCCCGCTTCTGGTGCGGCTGGCCCCACTGGATCTTGCGCTTGTTGCGCCGGGACTCGGGCGCGACATAGGCCTCGATCCCGATGATCGGGGTGACGCCGGCCTTCTGGGCCGTGTGGAAGAAGTCGTACGCGCCGTGGAGGTTGCCGTGGTCGGACATGGCGATGTGCGTCATGCCCATTTCGTTGCACGCGTTGAACATGTCCTTCAGCCGCGCGGCACCGTCCAGCAGCGAGTACTGGGTGTGGACGTGCAGGTGCGTGAACGGCGGCTTCGACATGCGGCGGCCTCCAGAGAAAAGTACGACAAATGGGCCCGGCAGGCTGCGGAGAGTCTGGGGGGACAGCGTCGAAGTCTATGCCTCGGCACTGACACAGGGAGGGCCGACCCGCGTACCTTCGTGCGAGGGTTCGCGGGCACTCCCGCGGGCCGCCGCACGTTAGGCAGAGGGCGGACCTGCCGCCCCGAAACGCACGCACCAGGAGGCACCCAGCGATGTCGTTCCCGCAGCTCGACGACGAGCACCGCGGTGAGGAGATCCTCGCCGTCTTCGACACCGCCTTCGGCGAGCTCCTGACCGCCGACCCGGCCGCGTTCCGTGTGAAGTTCCGCAAGATGGCGGCCTCCGCCTTCGCCTTCTACCGGGGGACGGCGGGCCTCTTCTACCACGACCTGGACGAAGAGAAGCGGGGCGGCCCGTACCTGGACGAGCGCACCTCGCGCGTGTGGATCCACGGCGATCTCCACGCGGAGAACTTCGGCACGTACATGGACGCCAACGGCCGCCTGATCTTCAACGTCAACGACTTCGACGAGGCCTACGTCGGCCCCTTCACCTGGGACCTCAAGCGCCTCGCCGCCTCCCTGGCGCTGATCGGCTACGCGAAGGCGCTCAGCGACGAGCAGATCTCCGAGCTGGTGACGATCTACGCGATCGCCTACCGCGAGCGGATCCACGCGCTGGCGACGGGCGCGAAGAGCGACGAGGTGCCCCCGTTCACGCTGGACACGGCGCAGGGTCCGCTGCTGGACGCGCTGCGTGACGCCCGCTCCCTGACCCGCTTCGGCCTGCTGGACTCGATGACGGAGATCCGTGACTTCGAGCGCCGCTTCGCCTCGGGCGGCGGCTCCGTCGAGCTGGACGCGGCCACCCGCTACAAGGTCCTCGCCGCCTTCGACGGCTATCTGGAGACGCTCCCGGACAGCTCGCTGACGCGTCCGGACTCCTACCGCGTGAAGGACGTGGTCGGGCGGCGCGGCATCGGCATCGGCTCGGCGGGGCTGCCGTCGTACAACATCCTGCTGGAGGGGCACAGCGACGCCCTGGAGAACGATGTGGTGATCTACATCAAGCAGGCCCAGACCCCCGCGGTCTCCCGGCACATCACGGACCGGGCGATCCGCGGGTACTTCCAGCACGAGGGGCACCGCACGGTGATATCCCAGCGCGCCCTCCAGGCACACGCCGACCCGTGGCTGGGCTGGACCGAGCTGGACGGCGCGGGCCAGCTGGTCGCCGAGGTCTCGCCGTACGCGGTGGACCTCGACTGGGGCGACATCGACGATCCGGAGGAGATCGCCCAGGTGGTGGCCGACCTCGGCCGGGCGACGGCCACGATGCACTCGGCCGCCGACGACCAGTCCGGTGAGTCCCTGGTGCCCTTCTCCACGGAGCGGGCCATCGACGCGGCGATCGCGGCCGACGAGGAGGGCTTCGCGCCCCTGCTGGTCGACTTCGCGCACGCCTACGGCGCACGCGCGCGTGCCGACCACCAGACCTTCGTGGACCTGTTCCGCAACGGCCGGATTCCGGGCCTGTGACGGAAAGGACTCTCACAGGCATCCTTTAGGGGTCCCTTACCCGCCCCCATGACAGACTCTCCTTTCGCTATGGACATATCCGGGATCCAGCTCAGAGCCGTGCGCGCGGCGCTGTTCACGGCCGTGGTCGTGACGCTCAGCACCGCGTCGCACGTCCTGCTGTCCCGGACCCCGCTGCCGGTGGGCACGGTGACCGCGGTCGCCACCGCCGTGTTCGTGATCGCGTTCGCCCTGGCGGGCCGGGAGCGCTCCTTCGGACGGATCGCGGCCCTGCTGATCCCGCTGGAGCTGGCCGCGGACACCGTGTTCACCACGGGCCAGCACACCTGTTACGGCCCGGCGGGCGGCCCGGTCACCGGCCCCTTGCGTTCGGTCGGCCTGGACGTGCTCTGCGGCGGGGGCGAGGTCGGCACGCCGCTGGCCCGGATGGCCGGAGCCACCGGCACCGACCGGCTCGCGGCCGCGGTCGTCCACACCGAGCCCGTCACCGCCTGGCTGCTGCTCGGCGCGCACATCGGCGTCGGGCTGCTCGCGGCCGTCTGGCTGCGCCGCGGCGAGCGGGCCCTGGGCCAGCTGCTGCGGGCGGTGACGGCGACCACGTTCCGTCCGCTGCTGCTGGCGGTCGCCGCGGGCGCGGTGGAACGGGTTCCGTCCGGACACCGGCCGTCGCCGCGGGCGGCGGACCGTACGCCCACGGCCCGCGACCGGATCCTCACGTACTCCCTGGGACGGCGTGGACCGCCGTGCTCGCCGGCCTTCGCCTGAGGCGACGGCCCTCCCGCGGCCCATTCGAGCACCGGCAGTCCCCTTTACATATCCCGCACACACAGGTGCGCGTCCCCCACGGAGAACATCACCATGAGCAAGCGGAACACCCAGGCCGCGAAGACGGCGGCCCGCGAGCGGCTGCGCATCGAGCGCGAGCGCGAGGCCAAGCGGGCGAAGACCAAGCGGCAGGTCGTCGTAGCCTGCTCGATCGTCGGCGTCCTGGCGATAGCCGGCGGCATCGGCTACGCCGTCGTCCAGGCCAACAAGCCCAGCTATTGGGCGGCCCAGAAGGATGCCAAGGTCACCGCCCCGGCCAACACCACGGGCACCGACGGCACCACGGTCGTCATCGGCAAGGACTCGGCCAAGAAGACCCTGAAGATCTACGAGGATCCGCGCTGTCCCATCTGCGCGCAGTTCGAGCAGACCGTCGGTCCGACGGTGAAGAAGGACATCGACGACGGCAAGTACAAGCTGCAGTTCGTCGGCGCCACGTTCATCGACAACAAGGACAACGGCGAGGGCTCCAAGAACGCCATGAGCGCGCTGGGCGCCGCGCTGAACGTGAGCGACGCGGCGTTCCTCGACTACAAGGCCGCGCTGTACTCGGCCAAGTTCCACCCCGAGGAGACGACCGACAAGTTCAAGGACGACAGCTACCTCATCAAGGTCGCCGACACCGTCCCCGAGCTGAAGGGCAACAAGAAGTTCCAGAACGCGGTCGAGAAGGGCACCTACGACGCCTGGGCGATGGCCATGTCGAAGACCTTCGACGACAACAAGGAAGGCGTTCAGGGCACCCCGGCCTTCGTGATGGACGGCAAGCAGCTGAACGACGGCAACCCGCTGATGACCGTGGCCGACTACAACCGTGTGGTGGGCGAGGCCCTCAAGAAGTGACGGCCGGTCAGGGAGCGGGCGGCAGGTGAAGAGCGGGCGGACTTCCTGAGTTCGCCCGCTTTCGCGCATACCGACCAGTAACCTGATCGGTCGTGACCAGTCGATACAGATCATCGAATACGTCCGAGGGCATCAACTCCCTCGCCCCGCGCCGCCGTACGGTCGTCAAGGCCGCGGCGGCGTCCGCTGTCCTGGCCGGCCCCCTGGTGGCGACCCCGCCGGCGCGCGCCGTCGACCAGGCCCCCGCCTTCCTGCACGGCGTCGCCTCCGGTGACCCGCTGCCCGACGGCATCCTGCTGTGGACCCGCGTCACCCCGGTCCCGGAGGCGATACCCGGCTCCGGCGTCGGCCCCGACACCGAGGTGAGCTGGGTCGTCGCCAGGGACAAGGCGTTCACCAGCATCGTCGCCAAGGGCTCCACCACCGCGACGGCGGCCTCGGACCACACCGTGAAGGCCGACATCCGCGGCCTTCAGCCGGCCACCTCCTACTGGTTCCGCTTCTCGGCCGGCGGCACCGACTCCCCGGCGGCGCGCACCCGCACCGCGCCGGCGGCCGACGCCGCCGTCCCCGGCCTCCGTTTCGGCGTGGTCTCCTGCGCGAACTGGGAGGCCGGCTACTTCTCCCCGTACCGCCACCTCGCCGCCCGCGGCGACCTGGACGCCTGGCTGCACCTCGGCGACTACATCTACGAGTACGGCACCGGCGAGTACGTCAACCGCGACAAGATCGTCCGCCCGCACGCCCCGGCCCACGAGATCGTCACGCTCGCCGACTACCGCATCCGGCACGCCCGGTACAAGACCGACCCGGACCTCCAGGCGCTGCACGCCACGGCCCCGGTCGTCGCGATCTGGGACGACCACGAGTTCGCCAACGACACCTGGTCGGGCGGCGCCGAGAACCACACCGAGGGCGCGGAGGGCGCCTGGTCGGCGCGTCAGGCCGCCGCGAAACAGGCCTACTTCGAGTGGATGCCGGTGCGCCCGGCGATCGCGGGCACCACCTACCGCCGGCTGCGCTTCGGCAAGCTGGCCGACCTCTCGCTGCTGGACCTGCGCTCCTTCCGCTCGCAGCAGGTCAAGGTCGGCAACGGCGAGGTCGACGACCCGGACCGCACCCTCACCGGCCGCGCCCAGCTGGACTGGCTCAAGGCGGGGCTGAAGTCCTCCGACACCACCTGGCGGCTGGTCGGCAACTCGGTGATGATCTCGCCGTTCGCCGTCGGCTCGCTCTCCGCCGATCTGCTCAAGCCGCTGGCCAAGCTGCTCGGCCTGCCGCAGGAGGGCCTCGCCCTCAACACCGACCAGTGGGACGGCTACACCGACGACCGTCGCGAGATCCTGGCGCACCTGCGCACGAACGCGATCCGCAACACCGTCTTCCTCACCGGCGACATCCACATGGCCTGGGCCAACGACGTGCCGGTGAACGCCGGTACGTACCCGCTGTCCCCGTCGGCCGCCACGGAGTTCGTCGTCACGTCGGTCACCTCCGACAATCTCGACGACATCGTCAAGGTCCCGGAGGGCACGGTCTCCGCGGTCGCCTCGCCCGTCATCCGCGCCGCCAACCGCCATGTCCACTGGGTCGACACCGACCGCCACGGCTTCGGCGTCCTGGACATCACGGCCGAGCGCGCGCAGATGGACTTCTACGTCATCTCCGACCGGGCGAGGCGCGACGCGACGGCCAAGTGGTCCCGCTCGTACCGCACCCGCAGCGGCACACAGAAGGTCGAGCGCACCTACGACCCCGTGTAACCGCCTACAGCGTCTCGAGGAAGCCGAGCGCCACCCGCCAGGTGGCCTCGGCGGCCTCCTCGTCGTAGTCGGGCAGGTCGGGGTCGGTGTAGAGGTGGCCGGCCCCGGCGTAGCGGTACACCTCGACGTCGGCGCCGGTGCGGCCCATCTGGAGGTACCAGGCGCTGAGCCAGTCGTCCGTCTCGAAGGGGTCCGGCTCCGCCACATGCAGCTGGACCGGCAGCTCGTCCACCGTGACGTCCGGCGCGATGTCCGACGTGCCGTGCAGGAGCAGCAGGCCGCGGGCCTTCTCGTCGCCGAGGGCGAGGGTCTGGGCGATGGAGGCGCCGAGCGAGAATCCCGCGTACACCAGCCCGCGCTCGGAGTAGGGAGCGGCGGCCAGCACGGCCCGCTTCAGCAGCTCCTCCTTGCCGATCTTCTCCTTGTGCTCCATGCCCTCCTCGACCGACTCGAAGGTGCGCCCCTCGAAGAGGTCGGGGGTCCACACCTCGTGTCCGGCCGAGCGCAGCCGGTCAGCGGCCCGGAGCACGGCGGGTCGCAGTCCGAAGGTCGAGTGAAAGAGCATGATGTTCATGGGGCCATGGTGCCAGTCGGGTGTGACGAGCCGGGATCCCGGCACTACCCACGGTGCCGCGGAAGTCACATGTTCATGCACCCCGGGAGCCGGTTAGGTTCGGGGGCATGGAGAACCTGCTACGACCGCTGCTCGTGGTCGGTGGCTCGGTCGTGCTCACGCTGGTGATCGGCTGGGCCACCGACTTCCTGCTGCGCAAGGCCGACGAACGACACCACGAGACCCCGCTGTGGGGTCTGCTCCGCCGTGGCCGCATCCCCTACATGCTGGTCCTCTTCGCGGCCCTGCTGAGAGGGTCGTACGACCAGGCGGAGCTGCTGGAGAGCCGCGCCGAGAGCGTCGGCCGGACGCTGACCCTGGTGCTGATCGGGTCGGCCGCCTGGCTGGTGATCCGTATCACGGCGGCGATCGTCGAGACGTCATACAGCCGGTACGCCAGCGCCCGGGCCCATCGTGACCCGGCCAGGGTCCGCCGGGTGCGCACCCAGGCGACGCTGATCATGCGGGTGGTGTCCGCGGTCGTCGGAGTGGTGGCCGCGGCGACGATGCTGCTGACCTTCCCGGCGTTCCGGGCGGCGGGCGCGTCGCTGCTGGCCTCGGCCGGCATCCTCGGCATCGTCGCCGGTGTCGCCGCCCAGTCCACGCTGAGCAACATGTTCGCCGGGTTCCAGATCGCCTTCGGTGACATGGTGCGCATCGGGGACACCGTGGTGGTGGACGGCGAGTGGGGCACGGTCGAGGAGATCACCCTGACGTTCCTGACCGTGCGTACCTGGGACGAGCGCCGCATCACCATGCCGGTGTCGTACTTCACGTCCAAGCCGTTCGAGAACTGGTCGCGCGGCACCCCACAGATGACCGGCACCGTCTTCTGGCACGTCGATCACTCCGCGCCGCTGGAGGCGATGCGCGAGAAGCTGCGGGACATCCTGCGCGAGTGCCCGGCCTGGGACGGCCGCGCCTACAACCTGACCGTCACGGACAGCACCCCGAGCACCATGGAGGTGCGGGCCCTGGTGACGGGCAAGGACGCGGACGACATCTGGACGGTACGGGTCACGGTCCGCGAGCAGATGCTCCGCTGGCTCGCCGACGAGCATCCGTACGCCCTGCCCCGGGTCAACACGGCGGACGCGATCCTGCCGCCGTCCGGCCATGGCAACGCCAACGCCAACGGCCACCGTCCGTCCCAGGAAGGGGTCCCGGCGCAGCAGCGCCGCTACCACGGCAACCACAACTCGGGCCGCCCGGACCGGTGACCCCCGACCCATACTCATATGCCGGGAGGGCTCCCCGCGGTGCGGGGAGCCCTCCTGCCGTGCGGCGGTTCAGTGGCCGCGCTCGGCGCCACCGTTGACCTGAACGACCTGCGAGGTGATGTGCCCGGCGCCCGGGGAGGCCAGCCAGTGCAGCGTCTCGGCGACGTCTCCCGGCGTCCCGGCCCGCCCGTTCGACGTCTCGCCGATGAGCCGTGCCCGCCGTTCCTCGGCCATCGCGTCCCCGAAGAACTCGGTGTCCTCGATGTAGCCGGGCGCGACCACGTTCACGGTGATGCCGCGCGGCCCCAGCTCCCGGGCCAGATCATGGGCGTACGGGTGCAGCCCCGCCTTGGCCGCCGCGTACGCCCCGCTCCCGGAACCCCGGTAGGCGGCGATGGAACTGAGGAACAGCACCCGGCCGCCGGGCTCGGCGAGCCTCGGCTTCAGCGCCTCGGTGAGCAGGACGGCGGTGAGCGTGTTGAGCCGGAAGTTCACACTCCAGGTGTGCGCGACGGCCGCGAGCGGGTCGTCACCGGGGGCGTCCGGTTCGAGCAGCCCGCTGCCCCCGGCGCTGTGCACGAGCACGTCCACGGCTCCCAACTCCCGCTCCACGAAGGCGGCGACCCCGCGCACGTCCTCCGGCTCGGCGAGATCGGCCGCGTAGGTGAGCGCTCCGGGCACCTCGGCCTTCTCCAGGACACCGGCGCGCCGCCCGAGCAGCAGCACCCGGTCCCCGCCGGCCGCGAACACCCGGGCCGCCGCGAGCCCAATTCCTGTTCCTCCACCACTGATTACTACATTCCGTGCCATACGAACGACCCTACGACGCCCCGGCCACCCGAGGTCAAACCGCCTGCCGCTGCCGCCGGCCTCATTTCAGACTGCGCACGTCGAGGTGCCGCAGAACCCGGTCGACCACCTCGGGATCCGCCCCCGGTTCGCTGCGCGCGGCCAGTACCTCGTGTCGTGCCGCGCTGAGCATCTCCTGCTGGATCCGACGCACCCGCTTCACCCGCCGGGCGCCCTCCCGGTACGCCTCGCGCCGCTCGTCCTCGGCCAGTTCGGGGCTGATCCGCACGCCGATCTCGTAGGCCCGCCGCAGCATCTGCTCGGACAGTTCCTCCGACAGCTCCTCGCCGTCCTCGATCTCCCGCAGCCGCTGCTTCGCCGCCTTGGCCGCCCGGAGGGCCAGTGCCTTCGCGAATTCCTTCTCCTTGTCCTCGTCGGCCTTCACCCCGAGCAGCCGTACCAGCCACGGCAGTGTCAGGCCCTGGAGCACCAGCGTCGCCATGATCACCCCGAAGGCGATGAAGATGATCTCGTCCCGGCTGGGGAACGGCGAGCCCGCGTCGGTCTCGAGCGGGATCGCCAGCACCAGCGCGACCGAGGCCACCCCGCGCATCCCCGCCCACCACATGACCACGGTCTCGCGCCAGCTGACCGGGATGTCCTCGTCGTAGTCCCGCCGGGCGTGCAGCCGTTTGGTCAGCCAGGTCGCCGGCAGCAGCCACAGCAGCCGCGCGAGGACGACCACGACCACCACGATCGCCGCCCACCCCAGCAGTTCGCCCCACCGACCGGAGGCCGTGTTGATGGCGTTGTGCAGTTCGAGCCCGACCAGCCCGAAGGCGACGCCGGTGACGAGCGTGTCGACGATGTTCCAGAAGGTGTGCCCGGCCAGCCGGGTCATGACGTCGTCGGCGTCCGAGCCGTACTCCGCGAGGAACAGCGCGGTGGTGAGCACGGCGAGCACACCGGAGCCGTGCAGTTCCTCGGCCATGACGTAGGAGGCGTACGGCACCAGCAGGGTCAGCCCGATCTGCAGGGTGGCGTCGCCGAGCACCTCCATCAGCTTGTTCGCGCCCCAGCCCAGCGCGAGGCCCACGGCCACCGCCACCACGGCCGACAGCACCAGATCGAGCCCGGCCTTCCACGGCGAGAACGTTCCGCTGACTGCGGCGGCGATCGCCACGTGGTAGAGGACGATGGCCGTGACGTCGTTGAACAGCCCCTCGCCCTCCAGGATCGACACCAGCCGACGCGGCAGCCCCAGCTGCCCGGCCACGGCCGTCGCCGCGACCGGGTCCGGCGGCGCCACCAGCGCGCCCAGCGCGAAGGCCGCCGCGAGCGGCAGCCCGGGCACGATGGCGTCGGCCACGGCGGCCACACAGGCCATGGTGACGAACACCAGGGCCACGGCCAGCAGGAAGATCGGCCGCTTGTTGGCGGCGAACTGCCGCCAGGAGGTGCGCCGCACGGCGGCGTACAGCAGGGGCGGCAGCAGCAGCGGCAGGATCAGGTCCGGCGCGATCTCGACGTTCGGTACGAACGGCAGCAGCGCGAGGACTATCCCCAGGAGCGTCATCAGCACCGGCGCGGGCACCTTGAACCGATCGCCCAGGGGGACACTGATCACGGCCCCGAGCAGCAGCACGAACAGCAGGGCCAACTGATCCACGGTCAGCACTCCGGGAGGTCAGAGGTTCACACGACTGACCTCAAGCCTGCCACGCGGCTCCCGGGACAAACCGTTTCGGCACCCACCACGAGAGGCTAGAGCGAACGCCGCATCCCCTGGTGCGGAATGCCGGCCTCCAGATACTCGGGTCCATAGGGCTCGTAGCCGAGCCGCTCGTAGAAGCCCAGCGCGTGCGTCTGCGCGTGCAGGTCCACGGCCGTCAGCCCGCGCGCGCGTGCCGCGTCCTCGATGGCCCGTACCAGGGCGGCGCCGACACCGAGTCCGCGCGCGGCGCCCGCCACGGCGAGCCGGCCGAGGCAGCCCACGGACGGGTCGGCGCCGGTCTGCGCGACCGCCGCCTCCCCGTGCAGCAGCCGCCCGGTCCCGAGCGGCACACCGTCCTCACCGACCGCCAGCACATGGACCGCTCCGGCGTCGTACGCGTCGTACTCCAGGTCCTCCGGCACACCCTGCTCGCCGACGAAGACCTCCTTGCGCACCGCGAAGCACGCCTCACGGTCGGCCGGGCCCTCGGCGACCCGCACCCGGCACGGGGCGCTCACGCGTAGGTCTCCTCGCGGACCTGGTCGAGAGCCTTGCTCAGGTCTTCCGGGTAGTCGCAGGAGAACTCCACCCACTGACCGTCCCCGGGGTGCTCGAAACCGAGCCTGACCGCGTGCAGCCACTGCCGGGTCAGGCCGAGACGCTTGGCGAGCGTCGGGTCGGCGCCGTAGGTCAGGTCGCCGACACAGGGATGGCGGTGGGCGGCCATGTGGACGCGGATCTGGTGCGTACGGCCGGTCTCCAGCTTCACGTCGAGCAGGGAGGCCGCGCGGAACGCCTCGATGAGGTCGTAGTGCGTGACGGACGGCTTGCCCTCGGCGGTGACGGCCCACTTGTAGTCGTGCTGGGGGTGCCGGCCGATGGGCGCGTCGATGGTGCCGCTGGTCGGGTCGGGGTGGCCCTGGACGAGCGTGTGGTACCGCTTGTCGACCGTGCGCTCCTTGAACTGGCGCTTGAGCGAGGTGTAGGCGCGCTCCGACTTGGCGACCACCATCAGGCCCGAGGTGCCCACGTCGAGCCGGTGCACGATGCCCTGGCGCTCGGCGGCGCCGGAGGTGGAAATGCGGTACCCGGCGGCGGCCAGGCCTCCGATGACGGTCGTCCCGGTCCAGCCCGGAGAGGGGTGCGCGGCGACGCCGACGGGCTTGACGATGACGACCACGTCATCGTCGTCGTACACGATCTCCATGCCCTCGACCGGCTCGGCCACGATCTGCACCGGCGCGGGCGCCTGCGGCATCTCGACCTCCAGCCAGGCGCCGCCGTGCACGCGCTCCGACTTGCCGACCACCGACCCGTCGACCGTGACCTTCCCCGCGGCGGCGAGCTCGGCCGCCTTGGTACGGGAGAAGCCGAACATGCGGGAGATGGCGGCGTCGACGCGCTCGCCCTCCAGGCCGTCGGGCACGGGCAGGGTACGGATCTCGGGAAGCGTGCTCACCCGTCGAGTATGCCGGACGGCACCGACAGGCCCGTACGCGCGCTCAGTCCTTGTGGACGGTCCCGTCCGGGTCGAGGCCCCGGAAGGACAGCAGCACGATCAGGATGCCGCCGCACACGATCGCCGAGTCGGCCAGGTTGAACACCGCGAAGTGCTTGGGCGCGATGAAGTCCACGACCGCGCCCTCGAAGACGCCCGGCGCCCTGAAGATCCGGTCGGTGAGGTTGCCCAGCGCACCGCCGAGCAGCAGGCCGAGCGCGATCGCCCAGGGCAGGCTGTACAGCTTGCGGGCCAGCCGGGCGATCACCACGATCACAGCCGCCGCGATCATGGTGAAGATCACGGTGAAGGCCTCGCCGAAGCCGAAGGCCGCGCCCGCGTTGCGGATCGCCTCGAACTTCAGCCAGTCCCCGACGATCTCGATGGGCGGGTGGTGCTCCAGCTTGGCCACCACGATCAGCTTGCTGATCAGGTCGAGGGCGTAGGCGAACGCGGCGACGGCGAACAGCACCGCGATCCGGCGCCGGCCCCGCGGCCGCGCGGCGGTGTCCTCCGCCTCGCCGGTACCGGACGCTCCCGCGGGGCCGGAGCCGGGCCCGCCGGTCGCCGGGGTGTCCCCGGAGTCGGGCCGCTCCTTGCCGCCCCCGGTCGCGTCCGGTGTGTCCGGCGTACCGATGATGCGCTCCGCCTCTGCCACGTGAGTCCCTCAACCTAGGTGCCTGACTGAGGACGAGGGTACGGCACACCCCGTACGTCGCACGTGCTCAGGAGGCATTCGGCGGCCGGTCAGTAGCGGCGCTCCTGCTTCTGCTTGCACTCCACGCAGAGGGTGGCCCGGGGGAAGGCCTGCATACGGGCCTTGCCGATGGCGTTGCCGCAGTTCTCGCACAGGCCGTAGGTGCCCGCGTGCAGGCGTTCCAGGGCCCGCTCGGTCTGGATCAGCATCTCCCGCGCGTTGGCGGCCAGGGCCAGTTCGTGCTCGCGGGTGATGTTCTTGGTGCCGGTGTCCGCCTGGTCGTCGCCCGCGCCGTCCCCGGAGTCCCGCATCAGACCGGCCAGCGACCGCTCCGACGACGTGATCTCCTCACGCAGCCGGGTCTCCTCGGACGTCAGCTCGGACCGGGCCTCCTCGACCTCCTCCGCCGTCCAGGGGTCCTCGCCCGGGCGTACCGCCAGCTCACCGGGTTCCGCCGCGGCGATCCGCGCCTTCGGGACGGCGGTCTTCGCCGCCGTGGCCGTGCCAGGAGTCTTCTTGGCAACCACCGTCGTCGCTCCCGTCTGCCGGGCGGCCTCGGCCGCACCCGCCTTCGTGGCCGTACTGCCGGCCGTGTCCTGTGTGACCGCGCCGGCCTGGGCAACGCCCTCGCCGACCGCGCTCCTGGTGGTGCTCTCGCCTCCGGCATTCCCGCCCGGACTGCGCTTGCCCCCGACGTTCCCAGCCGGGGTTAGCTTGCCCCCGGCTTTCCCGCCCGGGGTTTGCTCGCCCCCGGCCTTCTCGGCTGGGGTGCGCTTGCCTCCGGCCTTCTCGCCCGGGGTTCGCTTGCCCCCGGCCTTCTCGCCCGGGGTTGACTTGCCCCCGGCGTTCCCGCCCGGGGTTTGCTCACCCCCGGCTTTCTCGCCCGGGGTTTGCTTGCTTCCCGCTTTCCCGGCCGGGACCCCCTTCTCGCCCACCTTTCCTGCCGGGGTCCGCTTGCCGCCCGCCTTTCCGGCCGGGGTCCGCTGAGCGGCGGCCTTATCGGCCGTGGTCCGGCGGGCAGCGGCCTTCTTGGCTGGGGTCCGCTGGGCGGCGGCCTTCTTGGCTGGGGTCTGCTGGGCGGCTGTCTCCTCGGCCGGGGTGCGCTCGGCGGCGGCCCGCTTGCCGGCAGTCTCCTCAGCCGGGCTCCGCTCCGCGGCGGCGCGCTTGCCGACTGTCTCCCCAGCCGGGGCCGGGGCCGGGGACCGCCCGGCGGCGGCCCGCTTGCCACCGGCTCCCTCGGCCGGAGGCCGCTCCGCGGCGGTCCGCCTGCCACCCGCCGTCTTGGCCCCGGCCTTCCCGCCGGTCGCCTCACCGGCCGGGGAGGCCTGCTGGGCCGTGCTCTTCTCCTCGGCGGCATCCCCAGCAGGGGAGGTCTTCCTGGCCTGGGACGCCTCGGCGGCATCCCCGACCGGGGAAGACTTCCGGGCCGCGCCCTTCTTCCCACCCGTGGAGCCCTCGGCCGCGGAGGAGGTCCGCTTGGCTGCGGCCTTCTCCTCGGCGGCGTGCCGGGGCGGGGAGGTCTTCCTGGCCGTGGTCTTCTTCCCGGCGGTCGCCTCACCGGCCGGGGAGGTCCGCTCGGCCGCGGCCTTCTCCTTCGCGGCGTGCCGGGGCGGGGAGGTCTTCCTGGCGGTGGTTTTCTTCCCGGCGTGCCGGACCGGGGAGGTCTTCGTGGCTGTCGCCTTCTTCCCGCCCACGTCCTTGGCCGCGCCGCCGGAGGCCTCCGCGGACCTGCCGGACGCCGAGTGCTGTACGGCGGTCTTCTTCGCCACCATGGCCGCGGCCCCTTCAGACATTGTGACCTTGCTCGCGAATCGTGCTGGGACGATAAATCGACTCGAGTCCCGCGGCAACGGGGCACACCGCCCGATTCGCCCGCTCGCGCACGCCGCGCGGCGACCTGCATCCGTTGTGCCCAGCTGCCCGCCCGGTAATCCGCCGAGCCGGACGTCCCAGGATCCGAACACCTATACCGTGTTATTCGGGTCATCAAACCCATACCGCCTGCCCACTGGGACCTGGACCGCCTCCCACGAGTCCCTCCACCCCCACCCGCCCCGAAAACCGGTCCGCCGCCGTTCGCCCGGCGCCGTACACTGGGCGGAGCGAAAAGCGTGGATGGGGACGAGTAGCGGCGTACGCAGCCCAGAGCGACCCGGGGACGGTGGAAGCCCGGGGGCGAGCGCGACGTGAAGATCACCCCGGAGCCGCCGGAAGAAAGCCCCCGGCCGAAAGGCACAGGCCAGTAGACCCGGCATCGCGACCCCAATGAGGGGGCTCACCGGCGCACACCCCGTGCCGGAGGGCCAAGGAGGGTGGTACCGCGGGAGCGCGCCGAAACCGGCGTACGAAAGACACGGCTCTCGTCCCTCCGGACGGAAGGCAGCAAGTCCGCCGGAGGAAGCCCGCTGATGACATCGCCGACGTATCGCCAGGTACCCGCCCAGGTCGACCTGCCCGCCCTCGAGCACGCCGTGCTCGACTTCTGGCGCGAGCAGAAGATCTTCGCCAAGAGCCTGGAGCAGTCCGAGGGCCGCCCCGAGTGGGTGTTCTACGAGGGCCCGCCCACCGCCAACGGCATGCCCGGCGCCCACCACATCGAGGCGCGCGTCTTCAAGGACGTCTTCCCCCGCTTCCGCACCATGCGGGGCTACCACGTGGCCCGCAAGGCCGGCTGGGACTGCCACGGCCTGCCCGTCGAGCTCGCCGTCGAGAAGGAGCTCGGCTTCTCCGGCAAGCAGGACATCGAGGCGTACGGCATCGCGGAGTTCAACGCGAAGTGCCGCGAGTCGGTGACCCGGCACACGGACGCCTTCGAGGCGCTCACGACCCGCATGGGCTACTGGACCGACCTCCAGGACCCGTACCGCACGATGGACCCCGAGTACATCGAGTCCGTCTGGTGGTCGCTGAAGGAGATCTTCAACAAGGGCCTGCTGGTCCAGGACCACCGCGTCGCCCCCTGGTGCCCCCGCTGCGGCACCGGCCTGTCCGACCACGAGCTGGCGCAGGGCTACGAGACGGTCGTCGACCCGTCGGTCTTCGTCCGCTTCCCGCTCACCTCCGGCCCGCTCGCCGGCGAGGCCGCCCTCCTGGTGTGGACGACGACCCCGTGGACCCTGGTGTCCAACACCGCCGTCGCCGCGCACCCCGAGGTCACCTACGTCGTCGCGACCAACGGCGAGGAGAAGCTGGTCGTCGCCCAGCCGCTCCTCGCCAAGGCCCTCGGCGAGGGCTGGGAGACCACCGGCCAGTCGTTCACCGGCGCGGAGATGGAGCGCTGGACGTACCAGCGCCCCTTCGAGCTGGTCGAGTTCCCGGCCGAGGCCCACTTCGTCGTCAACGCCGAGTACGTCACCACCGAGGACGGCACGGGTCTGGTCCACCAGTCCCCCGCCTTCGGTGAGGACGACCTCAAGGTCTGCCGCTCCTACGGCCTCCCGGTCGTGAACCCGGTCCGCCCCGACGGCACCTTCGAGGAGGACGTCCCGCTCGTCGGCGGCGTCTTCTTCAAGAAGGCCGACGAGAAGCTCACCGCCGACCTCGACGAGCGCGGCCTGCTCTTCAAGCACATCCCGTACGAGCACAGCTACCCGCACTGCTGGCGCTGCCACACCGCGCTCCTCTACTACGCGCAGCCCTCCTGGTACATCCGCACCACCGCGCTCAAGGACCGCCTCCTCGCGGAGAACGAGGGCACCAACTGGTTCCCCGACACGGTCAAGCACGGCCGCTACGGCGACTGGCTGAACAACAACATCGACTGGGCCCTGTCCCGCAACCGCTACTGGGGCACCCCGCTGCCGATCTGGCGCTGTGAGGACGACCACCTCACCTGCGCCGGATCCCTCGCGGAGCTGTCCGAGCTGACCGGCACGGACCAGTCGGGCCTGGACCCGCACCGCCCGTTCATCGACGAGGTCACCTTCGCCTGCCCGCAGGGCGGCTGCGGCAAGACGGCCACGCGCGTGCCCGAGGTGATCGACGCCTGGTACGACTCGGGTTCGATGCCGTTCGCGCAGTGGGGCTACCCGTACAAGAACAAGGAGCTGTTCGAGGCCCGCTACCCGGCGCAGTTCATCTGCGAGGCCATCGACCAGACCCGCGGCTGGTTCTACACGCTGATGGCCGTCGGCACGCTGGTCTTCGACAAGTCCTCGTACGAGAACGTGGTCTGTCTCGGGCACATCCTGGCCGAGGACGGCCGCAAGATGTCCAAGCACCTGGGCAACACCCTGGACCCGATCCCGCTCATGGACCGGCACGGCGCCGACGCGGTCCGCTGGTTCATGGCGGCCGGCGGCTCCCCGTGGGCGGCCCGCCGGGTGGGCCACGGCACGATCCAGGAGGTCGTCCGCAAGACGCTCCTGACGTACTGGAACACGGTCGCCTTCCAGGCCCTCTACGCCCGTACGTCGGACTGGGCGCCGTCCGAGGCCGACCCGGCCCCGGCCGACCGGCCGGTCCTGGACCGCTGGCTGCTGTCCGAACTGCACGCGCTCACCGACCAGGTCACCCAGGCACTGGACGCCTACGACACCCAGCGGGCCGGCAAGCTGCTGTCCGCGTTCGTCGACGACCTGTCGAACTGGTACGTGCGCCGCTCGCGTCGCCGCTTCTGGCAGGGCGACAAGGCGGCCCTGCGCACCCTGCACGAGGTCGTCGAGACGGTCACGCAGCTGATGGCCCCGCTGACCCCGTTCATCGCCGAGCGGGTCTGGCAGGACCTGATCGTCCCGGTCTCCCCGGGCGCCCCCGAGTCGGTTCACCTGTCGTCCTGGCCGGAGGCGGACCTCACCGCCATCGACCCGGAGCTGTCGAGGCAGATGGTGCTGGTGCGCCGCCTGGTGGAGCTGGGCCGTGCCACACGCGCGGAGTCGGGCGTCAAGACGCGCCAGCCGCTCTCCCGCGCCCTGATCGCGGCGACGGGCTTCGAGACGCTCGACGCCGAACTGCGCACGCAGATCACGGAGGAGCTGAACGTCGAGTCGCTGGCCACCCTGAGCGAGGTCGGCGGCAGCCTGGTCGACACCACGGCGAAGGCCAACTTCCGTGCGCTGGGCAAGCGGTTCGGCAAGCGCGTCCAGGACGTGGCCAAGGCCGTGGCGAACGCGGACGCGGCCGCCCTGTCGCTCGCCCTGCGCGAGGGCACGGCCTCGGTCGAGGTCGACGGCGAGACCATCACGCTGGCTCCCGACGAGGTCATCATCACGGAGACCCCGCGCGAGGGCTGGTCGGTGGCCTCCGACTCGGGTGCGACGGTCGCGCTGGACCTGGAGATCACCGAGGAGCTGCGCCGGGCGGGCCTGGCCCGTGACGCGATCCGCCTGATCCAGGAGGCCCGCAAGAACAGCGGCCTCGACGTGGCCGACCGCATCGCACTGCGCTGGACGGCCACGGACCGGGCGACGGTGGAGGCTCTGACCGACCACACGGGCCTGATCGCCGACGAGGTTCTGGCGACGGACTTCGCCCAGGGCGAGGCGGACGACACGTATGGCTCCGCCTTCACCGACGAGGGCCTGACCCTGACGTTCCGCCTGCGCAAGGCGTAGCACCGGCCGGGGCGCGCGGTCGCGCCTGCGGGGCCGACTCGCTCGGCACCGCAGGCGCGCCACAGCCGACCGCACAGTTCCCCGCGCCACTGGGGCACGCGGTCGCGCCTGCCGGGTCGGCTCGGTCCGCGCCTGCGGGCACGCCGTGGCTGATCGCGCAGTTCCCCGCGCCCCTAAAACCCCCTGCGCCACTGGGGCACGCGGTCGCGCCTGCCGGGCCCGCTCGGTCCGCGCCTGCGGGCACGCCGTGGCTGATCGCGCAGTTCCCCGCGCCCCTAAAACCCCCTGCGCCACTGGGGCACGCGGTCGCGCCTGCCGGGCCCGCTCGGTCCGCGCCTGCGGGCACGCCGTGGCTGATCGCGCAGTTCCCCGCGCCCCTAAAACCCCCTGCGCCACTGGGGCACGCGGTCGCGCATGCCGGGCCCGCTCGGTCCGCGCCTGCGGGCACGCCGTGGCTGATCGCGCAGTTCCCCGTGCCCCTTGGGCCCGTCGGCGCAGCCTGCGGGCAGTCGTGCCGCTGGGGCGGCACGGGTGGGCGCGGGCGGCACCCCGTTGGCGCCGGGCTGCGTGATGCCCCGACCTCAGCCCGGACCCCGAGTACTTCGAAAATCTCAGGGTCCGGGCCTTCGGCGTTGCGTGCGTCGGACACTCCACCCACGTCCGAACAAACACCGCGAACCACGTGAACACGCGTAGCAAAAGGGCGGGGCCCCGGATCGAAATCCGGGGCCCCGCCCTGAACGCTGCCAACGCCTACGGCGTACTACCAACCGTCAGTTGTCGTCCTCGTCGATGAGGAACCCACGCATGGGAGACGGAGCCTGCCCCATCGGAGACGGACCCTGCGGCCGGACCGGTGCCATCGGCTGGGTCATCGCCGGGGACATCTGCTGCTGGCCGCCGTAGGACGGAGCGGACGGCGAAGGGCCGCCGCCCATCGTCTGGTTGCCACCACCGTAGGACGGGGCACTCGCACCGGCCGGAGCCATGGAGGGCGCCGGGGACGGCGGGAGCGACGCGGCCGCCGGGGTGCGCGGCGGAGCCAGCGAGTCGTCGGCCTGGGTCTCCAGCTGGCGCAGCTGCGACTCCAGGTACGACTTCAGGCGCGTGCGGTACTCGCGCTCGAAGCCGCGCAGGTCCTCGACCTTGCGCTCCAGCGTGGCGCGGGCGGACTCCAGGGAGCCCATCGCGACGCGGTGCTTCTCCTGCGCGTCCCGCTCCAGGGCGTCGGCCTTGGCACGGGCGTCACGCTCCAGACCCTCGGCACGCGAACGCGCCTCGCCCACAATCTTGTTGGCCTCGGAACGGGCCTCCGCGATCGCCTGGTCGGCGGTCTGCTGGGCCAGCGAGAGGACACGGGCGGCGCTGTCGCCACCGGGACCCTGCTGACCGGGGCCGCCCATCGGACCGCCCATCGGGCCGGGGCCGCCCATGGGGCCGCCCATCTGCTGCTGCATCGGGGGCTGGCCCATCGGACCCGGACCCTGGCCCATCGGACCGGGACCCTGAGGTCCACCCTGACCGCCGGGGCCGGCGGGCAGCTGCGGGGCACCGCTCGGCAGCTGGGGCGGACCACCCATGGGGCCACCCATCTGCTGCTGCGGCGGGCCCGATATGCCGGCGGGGACGGGACCACCCGGACCGCGCATGCCCTGCTGCTGCTGTTGCTGCTGCTGATCCTGCTGGGGCTCCGGAGGCTTGCGCATGTTCTGCTGATTCTGCGCGGCAGCGCGCGTGGCCGCGGCCAGCTTGGCGCGCAGGTCCTCGTTCTCACGGAGCAGGCGGGTCAGTTCGGCTTCGACCTCATCGAGGAAGGCATCGACCTCGTCCTCGTCATAGCCTTCTCGGAGGCGGACGGTCGTGAACTGCTTGTTCCGCACGTCCTCGGGGGTCAACGGCATCTCTTCACCTCAACGTAGTCGTCGGCATTCGGCAAGACGGTAGGTCACATCGCTCATCACAGCCGGCTCACGATCGAGATCAGGATGTAGACGATGATCATCAGTACGAAGAAGGACAGGTCTAGCGCCACGCCCCCGAGACGCAGCGGCGGAATGACCCGCCGCAGAAGCTTGAGCGGTGGATCAGTGACAGTGTAGGTGGCCTCCAGAACGACCACCATCGCCTTGCCGGGTTGCCATGAGCGGGCGAACTGGAAGACGTAATCCATGACCAACCGGAAGATAAGCACGATGAGGAAGCACATCAGCGCGATGTAGACGACATCCAGGACCACGCTCATGACCTCTTGCTTCCCTCTCCCCTGTGCCCTGCTCGGTACTGCTGTTCCGGTGGTGCGTCTCAGCTCTGGTTGAAGAACCCGCCCTCTGCGATGCGGGCCTTGTCCTCCGCCGTGACATCGACGTTAGCAGGCGACAACAGGAACACCTTCTGCGTCACCCGCTCGATACTGCCGTGAAGACCAAACACCAGACCGGCCGCAAAGTCGACAAGTCGCTTCGCATCTGTGTCGTCCATCTCAGTCAGATTCATGATCACCGGAGTGCCTTCACGGAAGTGTTCCCCGATGGTACGGGCCTCGTTGTAGGTCCGTGGGTGAAGCGTGGTGATCCGGTAAGGCTCTCGTTCCGACACGACCTTGGGCATGATCACCGGTGCGTTCTTCTCCAGACTTGCGCGTTCTTGTGTGATGGATGCCACGGGCGCGATACGCGCCGGGCGGCTGGATTCCGCGGGGAGCGAAGCGGAACGGGCGGCCGGTTCGCGAGGCGCGGGCGGCTGTACGACTCGTACCTCTTCGTCCCTTTGGGGCTGATGTGAGACGTGCGGCTGGTGGGACGGCTCGTGCCGTCGGTGGTCCCGCTCGGGCTCCGGGTCCAGTTCGGGTTCGAAGTCGTCGTCGGGGTCGAATCCGCGGCCGTCGTACCCATCGTCCTCCACGAGGCCGAGGTAGACCGCCATCTTGCGCATCGCGCCGGCCATGCTCTGAGTCCTCCGCTCTGTGGTGGATCGGCTGACGACTGCCAAGTGCCCGCGATCCACGAGGTCCTTGAATCCGCCTATCGGCGGCAATGACCATATTTTCTGCTGTGGTCCGACTTCTTGGCGACGTTACCCGAGCCTGGGGCGGACTCCGAGTACCGCGCTGCCGACGCGCACATGTGTCGCTCCGGCCGTCACGGCCTGTTCGAGGTCCGTACTCATCCCTGCCGAGACCATGGTGGCAGCCGGATGACTCCGGCGCAGGTCGGTCGACAAATCCATCAACCGCTCGAAGGCCGCCCGTTCGCGGCCCGCGTACTCCCCGGTCAGCGGTGCGACGGTCATCAGTCCGTCGAGCCGGAGCCCTGGGGCGCCGGCCACGAGTCCGGCCAACTCCTCGACCCCGCCGGGCCCGACGCCTCCCCGCTCACCCCTGCCGCTCTCCCCCGCGTCGAGTGCGACCTGGAGCAGGCACCCCAGTTCGCGCCCGGCCCGGACCGCCTCCTTCGACAGGGCCGTGACGAGCTTGGAACGGTCGACGGACTGCACGAAATTCGCGTAACCGACCACCGATCGCACCTTGTTGGTCTGGAGTTGACCCACGAAGTGCCAGGTGAGGGGCAGATCCGAGCAGGCCTCGGCCTTGGGGGCCGCGTCCTGGTCGCGGTTCTCGGCGACGTGCCGCACGCCGAGTTCCGCGAGGATCCGCACATCGCTCGCGGGGTAGGTCTTGGTGACCACGATGAGGGTCACCTCGTCGCGTGCCCGCCCCGCGGCCGCGCACGCGTCGGCGATGCGCCGTTCCACCTTCGCCAGATTCGCGGCGAGTTCGTCCTTGCGGTCCGTCATGCCCTTATCAGTCCAGCCACACATAACCCGCGAGCCGACCGGTGGTGCGGTCGCGGCGGTACGAGAAGTGATCGTGCGACTCCAGCGTGCACACCGGCGACTGCTCCCGGTCGTGCACCCCGAGTCGTTCCAGCTGGGCGTGCACTCCGGCGCTCACGTCGACCGCCGATGTGCCCCAACTGGTTTCGGCGTACGCCGCCGGCTCGACGGCGGACACCTCGGCGCGCATCGCCTCGGGCACCTCGTAACACCGGCCGCAGACGGTGGGCCCGGTGCGGGCGACGATCCGGGAGGGTTCGGCGCCCAGTTCCGTCATGGCGCGCAGCGCGGCCGGGACGACTCCGGCGATCATGCCGGGCCGGCCCGCGTGGGCCGCGGCGGCGACCCCGGCGACGGGGTCGGCGAGCAGCACCGGCACGCAGTCCGCGGTGAGTACGGCGAGGGCGAGCCCCCGGCGTGTGGTGACGATCGCGTCGACCGACGGGATCGCGGTCGAAGATCCCCACGGCCCGTCCACCACGGCCACCTCGGCCCCGTGCACCTGGTTCATCCAGACGACCCGGTCCGGCTCGACGCCGAGGGACCCCGCGGCCAGGTCCCGGTTGGTGCGTACGGCGTCGGGGTCGTCGCCGACCGCTCCGCCGAGATTGAGCTCCTCATACGGAGCGGCGCTCACCCCGCCCCACCGGTCGGTGAAGCCGAAGTGCGCGCCGCTCGCGCTTTCGCGCTGTCCTATCACGACTGAAGGATCACTTGAGGAAGTCCGGTACGTCCAGTTCCTCGGCCGCGCTGTCCGAGTAGGTCCGCGGCGCCGGCGGGACCGGCGGGGCGACCGGGATGTCCTTGACCGGCTCCGGAGCGGGCTCCGGGTCCTCCTTCGGGGTCACGCTGCCGAGCGATCCGAAGGAGGGACGGCTCTCGGTCTGCCGTACCGGGGCCGGCTCCTCGCGCTTGGCCGAGGACGAGCCCAGGACGTTGTCCCGCTTGGCGGGCGGCTGGCCGCCGTCGAAGCCGGCCGCGATCACGGTGACCCGGACCTCGTCGCCGAGGGCGTCGTCGATGACCGCGCCGAAGATGATGTTGGCCTCGGGGTGGGCGGCCTCGCTCACCAGCTGGGCGGCCTCGTTGATCTCGAACAGGCCGAGGTCGGAGCCGCCGGAGATGGAGAGCAGCACACCGCGGGCGCCGTCGATGGACGCCTCCAGCAGCGGCGAGGAGATCGCCATCTCGGCGGCGGCCACCGCGCGGTCGTCGCCGCGGGCCGAGCCGATGCCCATCAGGGCCGAGCCGGCCTCGGACATGACCGACTTGACGTCGGCGAAGTCGAGGTTGATGAGGCCCGGGGTGGTGATGAGGTCGGTGATGCCCTGGACACCGGAGAGCAGGACCTGGTCGGCCGACTTGAAGGCGTCCAGCACCGAGACCTGGCGGTCCGAGATGGACAGCAGCCGGTCGTTGGGGATGACGATGAGGGTGTCGACCTCTTCGCGGAGTTCGGCGATGCCGTCCTCGGCCTGGTTCGCACGACGCCGTCCCTCGAAGGTGAACGGGCGGGTGACCACACCGATGGTGAGGGCACCGAGCGAGCGGGCGATGTTGGCCACGACGGGCGCGCCGCCGGTGCCGGTGCCGCCGCCTTCACCGGCTGTCACGAAGACCATGTCGGCCCCCTTGAGGACCTCCTCGATCTCCTCGCGGTGGTCCTCGGCGGCCTTGCGGCCCACGGCCGGGTTGGCTCCGGCGCCGAGTCCGCGGGTGAGTTCACGGCCGACGTCCAGCTTGACGTCGGCGTCGCTCATCAACAGAGCTTGCGCGTCGGTGTTGATGGCGATGAACTCGACGCCCTTGAGACCGACCTCGATCATCCGGTTGATGGCATTGACACCACCGCCGCCGACACCGATGACTTTGATGACTGCGAGGTAGTTCTGCGGTGCTGCCACGTCGAAGGCCTCTCGCCTCGAGTTACGTGTCGGCGGATCAGCGTGACGCCCTGCGCCCCGCGACCCGACGACTGATGCCGAATGGGACGGTCCGTATCGCCGACCCGAACCCTAACCCTGAAGTTTAGGGTTACCAGTGTGTCTGTTCCTTGGAGTCTTCTGAACAGGACACTAAGTCGACAAGTGGCGCACGTTCAACGAACACGCCGAACCTCCCGTTTTTCTTTTCACCCTATGTGATCAGCCGTAGCACTGCCCAACCAGGGTGCTGGCCTGCGCGGATGTGCGTCAACTCCCTGATGACGCGGGCGCGGTGGGGACGCTCACGTCGAAGTACCGCGCATCGGGCGTTGCTTTCATCAGAGCGGTGAGTGTGCGGGCCTTCGCGGCGCCCTTCTCACTGCTTCCCCACAGGACCGTGCGGCCACCGCGCAACTCCAGCGAGATGGCGTCGTAGGAACGGACCTTGACGGTCCGTGTCTCGTGCGCGACGGCCTCCGGAACCGCGCGGGCGACGCCGACCGCGGCGCGCACCAGCCGGGGTTCGCCGAAGCGGCGCAGGCTCGCCGCCGCGGAGCCGGCGCGGGAGGGCGTCAATTCCAGTGCGGGGACGCCTTTCGGGGCTTCGGAAACCGTGGCGAAGCGGACACCGTCATCGTCCACTTCCACGAACTTTCCGCCCTTTTGGACAATCAGAACCGGAGTCCGTTCAACCACTTTCAGGTCGATTCCGTGGGGCCAGGAACGGACCACGTCAACCGAGTCGATTCGGGGCAATTTCCGGCGCAGTCGCGTCTCGATCGCATCGGTGTCGACGGAAATCAGCGGCTTCCCGAGCGGGACCTCGGCGGCGGCCTCGACCTGAGCCGGTGTCAGCACCCGGGTGCCGGACACCGAGACGCGCTCGGCGCGCAGCCAGTCGGAGCCGTAGAGCAGCCAGACGGCCGGGATGCCGAGGAAGACCACGGCGAGGCCCAGCAGGACGATCGCGCGCAGCCGGGCGCGCCGCGACCTCGGGCGGGGCGGCGGGCCGGACGACTCCCGCTGGCGTTCACCGCGTTCGGCGGTGGTCGATCCGGCCACGCTCCCTGCCTTCCGTCATACAGTCCTATCGGTGTGCACGACTGGCGGCGATCGCCTCGTACACCATGCCGACGAGCAGCTCGTCGGCGTCCCGGCGGCCGAACTCGGCGGCGGCGCGGGACATCTGGTACAGCCGGTGCGGGTCGGCGAGTACGGGCAGGACGTTCTGCTGGACCCACTCGGGGGTCAGCTCCGCGTCGTCGACCAGCAGTCCGCCGCCGGCCTTGACCACCGGCTGGGCGTTGAGCCGCTGTTCGCCGTTGCCGATGGGCAGCGGGACGTAGGCGGCCGGGAGCCCGACGGCGGAGAGTTCGGCGACGGTCATCGCGCCCGCGCGGCAGAGCATCATGTCGGCCGCGGCGTACGCGAGGTCCATCCGGTCCAGGTAACTTACCGGGATGTAGGGGGGCATCCCCGGCATCTGGTGGACCTGCGGCAGTTCGTTCTTCGGCCCGACCGCGTGCAGGATCTGGATCCCGGCCTGCTGGAGCCAGGGCGCGACCTGCTGGACGACCTCGTTGAGGCGGCGGGCGCCCTGGGAGCCGCCGGTGACCAGCAGCGTGGGCAGGTTGGGGTCGAGCCCGAACGCGGCCCGGGCCTCGGGGCGTACGGCGGCCCGGTCGAGCGTGGCGATGGAGCGGCGCAGCGGGATGCCGATGTAGCGGGCGCCCCGCAGCTTGCTGTCCGGCGTGGAGACGGCGACCTGGCTGGCGTAGCGCGAGCCGATCTTGTTGGCCAGGCCCGGGCGGGCGTTGGCCTCGTGGATGACGATCGGCACGCCCAGGCGCTTGGCCGCGAGGTAGCCGGGCAGGGCGACGTAGCCGCCGAAGCCGACCACGGCGTCCGCCCTGGTGCGCTCCAGGATCTGCTCGGTCGCCTTGATCGTGCCGCGCAGCCGGCCCGGGACGGTGATCAGCTCGGGGGTGGGCTTGCGCGGCAGCGGAACGGCGGGGATCAGCGCGAGTTCGTACCCGCGCTCGGGTACGAGACGGGTCTCGAGGCCGCGCTCCGTGCCCAGGGCCGTGATGCCCACGCTCGGGTCCTGCCTGCGCAGGGCGTCCGCGAGGGCGAGCGCGGGCTCGATGTGGCCCGCGGTTCCTCCGCCGGCGAGTACGACATGCACCGAAATTCACCGCTCTCCGGACGAGCGCGCCGCCGAGGCACGCCGTCGCATCGTGTTCCATCTCCGGGGACTCCGGCCGGAACCGGTGCCCCCCGCCCCCCGCTTTCTACCAAAGCGGGGTTGCCGCATCGCAAGCGCCATCCGCGCAGCGGGGTCCTCACGCGCGAAGGCGATCAGCAACCCGATGGCGAACATGGTCGGCAACAGGGCGGAGCCCCCGTAGGAGAACAGCGGGAGGGGGACACCGGCGATCGGCAGCAGACCGAGCACCGCACCGATGTTGATCACGGCCTGGGCCGTGATCCAGGTGGTCACGCCTCCCGCGGCATACCTCACGAAGGGGTCCTCCGTGCGTCCGGCCACGCGGATACCCGCATAGCCTAGAGCCGCGAAGAGGGCGAGCACCGACAGCGTCCCCGCCAGGCCCAGTTCCTCACCGGTGACGGCGAAGATGAAGTCGGTGTGGGCTTCGGGGAGTTGGCCCCATTTCTCCACACTCGCACCCAGCCCGGAACCGAAGATTCCGCCCGAGGCGAGGGCGTAGATCCCGTGCACCGCCTGCCAGCAGTCGACGGGCCCCGACTGGGGTTCGGTGGCGCCCAGGCACTGGAGGCGGGCCATGCGGTTGGGGCTGGTCTTGATGAGGATCAGGCCGAGGACGGCGGCGATCGACAGCACTCCGGCGAACAGCCGGGTGGGGGCGCCGGCCAGCCAGAGCAGGCCGAACAGGATGGCCGTGAGGATGATCGCGGTGCCCATGTCGCCGCCGATCATGATCAGACCGAGCAGCATGAAGGCGGCCGGGACCAGCGGCACCAGCATGTGCTTCCACTGGGTCAGCAGCCTTCTGTCCTGCTTGCGGGCGAGCAGGTCGGCGCCCCACAGCACCAGGGCGAGCTTGCCGAACTCACTGGGCTGGATCTGGAAGGAGCCGCCCAGGGCGATCCAGTTCTGGTTGCCGTTGACCGACACCCCTATCCCCGGGACCTGCACCAGGATCATGAGGAAGACGGCGCCCGCGAGGATGGGGTAGGCGAGCCCCCGGTGCAGCTTCACCGGCATCCGCGAGGCCGCGAGCAGCAGACCGGTGCCGATGCCCGCCGCGAGCAACTGCTTGCGGAAGAAGTACGAACCGGGCAGCGACATCTGCAGCGCGGTGATCTGGGAGGCCGAGTAGACCATCACCAGTCCCAGCACGGTGATCAGCAGACTGCCGCCGAGGATCAGGTAGTAGGCGGTCAGCGGCCGGTCCCAGTTCCTGCGCGCGCGGGTGTAGAGGCTCAGGACGCGGTTCTCCCGCGCGAGCCGTGGCGCGACGGGGCGTTTGGGGGCGCGCGGGGTCGGGGGCCGTCCGGTGCGGCTGGTGGGCATCGCCGCTCACCCTGCCTTGCCGGAGGGGAGCGCCGCGCGGTGCACGCCCCCAGACCGCTCGGGCACCAGCCACATCCGTGTCACGCGTCCCTCCCAGGTACGCCCGGCACCGCCGCCGGGCGAGGCGGACCCGGGTCAGCCGTCGGCGGAGCCGAGCTCACGGACGGCGTCCGCGAAAGCGTCCCCGCGCTTGTTGTAGTTGGCGAACATGTCCATGGAGGCACAGGCCGGGGCCAGCAGCACCGTGTCGCCCGCCTGCGCGAGTCGCCGCGCCTCCTGGACCGCCGCGCGCATCGCCCCAGTGTCGGTCCGGTCGAGGTCGACGACGGGTACCTGCGGGGCGTGTCGCGCGAGGGCTTCGGCGATGAGCGCCCGGTCCGCGCCGATCAGTACGGCGCCCCGCAGCCGCTTCGCCGACTTGGCGACCAGTTCGTCGAAGGCCGCGCCCTTGGCAAGCCCGCCGGCGATCCACACGATCGGCTCGTACGCCGCCAACGAGGCTTCCGCCGCATGCGTGTTGGTGGCCTTGGAGTCGTCGACGTAGGCGACCCCGTCCACGTCCGCCACGTGCGCGATGCGGTGGGCGTCCGGGGTGAAGGCCCGCAGCCCGTCCCGTACGGCCCTGGCGGGCACGCCGTAGGCGCGGGCGAGGGCCGCCGCGGCGAGCGCGTTGGCGATGTTGTGCGGGGCCGGCGGATCGACGTCGCCGACCTCGGCGAGTTCCTGGGCGTTCTTGTGCCGGTCCTCGACGAAGGCGCGGTCGACCAGGAGGCCTTCCACGACGCCGAGTTGGGAGGGGCCCGGGGTGCCGAGGGTGAAGCCGACGGCGCGGCAGCCCTCCTCGACGTCGGCCTCGCGGACCAGGTCCTCGGTCGCCTTGTCGGCGACGTTGTAGACGCAGGCGACGCGATTGCCCTCGTAGATACGGCCCTTGTCGGCGGCGTACGCCTCCATGGAGCCGTGCCAGTCGAGGTGGTCGGGGGCGAGGTTCAGCACCGCGGCCGAGTGGGCGCGCAGCGAGGGCGCCCAGTGCAGCTGGTAGCTGGACAGCTCCACGGCCAGGACGTCGTAGCGCTCCTCGCCGAGGACCGCGTCGAGCAGGGAGACGCCGATGTTGCCCACGGCGGCCGTGCGCAGGCCCGCCGCCTTCAGGATCGAGACGAGCATCTGGACGGTCGTCGTCTTGCCGTTGGTGCCGGTGACGGCGAGCCAGGGCGCGGCGTCGGGGCCGCGCAGCCGCCAGGCGAGTTCGACGTCGCCCCAGATCTCGACGCCCGCTTCCCGGGCGGCCGTGAACAGCGGCTTGTCCGGCTTCCAGCCGGGCGCGGTGACGATCAGTTCGGAGCCCTCCGGGAGCGTGTCGCCGTCGCCGAGGCGCACGGTGACGCCCAGCGCCTCCAGTTCGGCGGCCTGCGCCCGCGCGCGCTCGTCGGCACCGTCGTTGACGACCGTGACGTGCGCGCCGAGGCCGTGCAGCACCTTGGCCGCCGGGACGCCGGAGACGCCGAGCCCGGCGACGGTGACGTGCTTGCCCTGGAAGTCGAAGGGCTCCGAGGAGGTCACTTGTCCGCTGCCCATCCTGCGTAGAAGAGGCCGAGTCCGACGATCACACAAATGCCCTGGATGATCCAGAAGCGGACCACGATGAGCACTTCGGACCAGCCCTTGAGTTCGAAGTGGTGCTGGAGTGGCGCCATCCGGAAGACGCGTTTCCCGGTGAGGCGGAAGGAACCGACCTGGATCACCACGGACATGGTGATCAGGACGAACAGGCCGCCGAGGATGGCGAGCAGCAGCTCGGTGCGCGAGCAGATCGCGAGACCGGCCAGCACACCACCGAGGGCGAGCGAACCGGTGTCCCCCATGAAGACCTTGGCCGGCGATGTATTCCACCAGAGGAATCCGAGGCAGGCACCCATCAGCGCCGAGGAGACCACGGCGAGGTCGAGGGGATCCCGCACCTCGTAGCAGGCGCCCGGATTGGTCAGGGTCTGCGCGTTGGCGCAGGACTCCTGGAACTGCCAGACGCCGATGAAGGTGTAGGCGCCGAAGACGAGCACCGAGGCGCCGGTGGCCAGGCCGTCCAGACCGTCGGTCAGGTTCACGCCGTTCGACATCGCGAGGATCATGAACAGTGCCCAGACCACGAACAGCACGGGGCCGATCGTCCAGCCGAAGTCAGTGATGAACGACAGCTTGGTGGAGGCCGGGGTGTTGCCGCGGTTGTCCGCGAACTGCAGCGACAGCACCGCGAACGCGATGCCGACGGTCAGCTGGCCGGCCATCTTCGCCTTGGCGCGCAGACCGAGCGAACGGCGCTTGACGATCTTGATGTAGTCGTCGAGGAAGCCGACCAGGCCCATGCCGACCATCAGGCCGAGCACCAGCAGACCCGAGAAGGTCGGTGCCGCGTCGACGTCCGGGTCCAGATAGCCGGTGATCACCTTGGCCAGGAAGTACGCGGCGACCGTCGCCAGGATGAAGGCGATACCGCCCATGGTCGGCGTACCGCGCTTGCTGGCGTGCTCGCGCGGGCCGTCGTCGCGGATGTACTGGCCGTAGCCCTTGCGTGCGAGGAGCTTGATCAGCAGCGGGGTGCCGACCAGCGTGAGAAAGAGACCAATGACTCCTGCGAACAGGATCTGCTTCATCATCGGGCGGAAACCTCACCCTCGGCACCGGACTCGACGAGCGCCTGCGCCACGCTCTCGAGGCCGACCGAACGGGACGCCTTCACGAGTACGACGTCTCCCGGGCGCAACTCGCTGCGCAACAGGTCGACCGCCGCCTGTGCGTCGGACACGTGCACCGACTCCTCACCCCACGAACCCTCGTTATATGCGCCCAGTTGCAGCCAGGCGGCTTCCCTGCCGCCGACCGCGACGAGCTTGCTGACGTTGAGCCGGACGGCGAGCCGTCCGACCGCGTCGTGCTCGGCGAGAGCCTCGTCCCCGAGCTCGGCCATCTTGCCGAGCACCGCCCACGTACGGCGTCCTTTGCCCATGGCCGCCAGCGCGCGCAGCGCGGCCTTCATGGACTCGGGATTCGCGTTGTAGGCGTCGTTGACGACCGTCACGCCGTCCGGGCGCTCGGTGACCTCCATCCGCCAGCGGGAGAGGGAGCCCGCCTCGGAGAGCGCCACGGCGATCTCGTCAGCGGACATGCCCAACTCGTGGGCGACGGCGGCCGCGGCGAGCGCGTTCGACACGTGGTGCTCACCGTACAGGCGCATGGTCACATCGCTTGCACCGGAGGGTGTGTGAAGCCTGAACGAGGGCTGTCCGGTGTCCGTGAGTCGCACGTTCTCGGCACGGACGTCCGCTTCGCCGGACTCTCCGAAAAAGATCACCTTCGCCTTCGTACGGGAGGCCATGGCCCGTACGTAGGGGTCGTCCGCGTTGAGTACGGCCGTCCCGTCCTCGGGGAGGGACTCGACGAGTTCCCCCTTGGCCTGTGCGATCTGCTCGCGGCCGCCGAACTCGCCGATGTGGGCGCTGCCGACGTTGAGGACGAGGCCGACCTTCGGGGGCGTCAGACCGGCGAGGTAGCTGATGTGCCCGATCCCCCGGGCGCCCATCTCCAGGACGAGGAACCTGGTCTCCTCGGTCGCGCTGAGCGCGGTCAGCGGCAGCCCGATCTCGTTGTTGAGCGAGCCGGGCGTGAACACCGTCGGCGCCTTGCGCCGCAGCACCTGTGCGATGAGGTCCTTGGTGCTGGTCTTGCCCGCCGAGCCGGTGAGGGCCACGAGGGTGGCGCCGAGGCGCCGTACGACGTGCCGGGCGAGGGCGCCGAGGGCGGTCTGGACGTCGTCCACGACGATCGCGGGCACGCCGACCGGGCGGGTGCCGAGCACGGCCACCGCTCCCGCCTCGACGACCGACGCCGCGAAGTCGTGGCCGTCCACGCGCTCCCCGGCGAAGGCCACGAACAGGCTGCCCGGCCCCGCCTCGCGGGAGTCCCGGACGACCGGGCCAGTGACCTGGGCGGACGGATCCGGTATGTCGTGCGTCTGCCCGCCGACGACTTCTGCGATCTCGGCGAGGGAGAGGGCGATCACAAGTTCATCCCCTGGGTCTTCTGGATTTTCATCCCTGGGTTTTCTGGATGGCTTCGCGGAGCACCTGGCGGTCGTCGAAGGGACGGACCACCCCGGCGATGTCCTGGCCCTGCTCGTGGCCCTTGCCCGCGACCAGCACGGTGTCGCCGGGCTCGGCGCGGGCGACGGCGGCGGCGATCGCGGCGGCCCGGTCCTCGAAGACCTGCACCTCGCCGCGCTCGTGCGCGGGCACGGACGCCGCTCCCTGAAGCATGGTGGCGAGGATCGCGAGGGGGTCCTCGCCACGGGGGTTGTCGGAGGTCAGCACGGCGGTGTCGGCGAGCCGCGCCGCGGCGGCACCCATGGGCTCGCGCTTGGTCCGGTCCCGGTCGCCGCCGCAGCCCAGGACGATGTGCAGGCGGCCCTCGGTGACCTTGCGCAGGGCGCGCAGCACGGACTCGACGGCGTCGGTCTTGTGGGCGTAGTCGACGACCGCGAGGTAGGACTGCCCGGCGTCCACGCGCTCCAGCCGGCCCGGGACACCGGGGACGGCGGCGACACCGTCGGCGGCGGCCTGCGGGTCGAGGCCGGCGACGGCCAGGGCGACGATCGCGGCGAGGGTGTTGGCCACGTTGAAGGGCCCGGGCAGCGGCGATGTGGCGCTGATCCGCTCGCCCTTGGGGCCGACGACGGTGAACGTCGAGTCCAGCCGGCCGACCTCGACGTCCTCGGCGCGCCAGTCGGCGTCGGGGTGGCCCTCGGCGGAGTAGGTGACGACCGGGACGGTGGCTTCCTTCGCCAGCCTGCGGCCGTACTCGTCGTCGACGTTGACCACGCCGAGTTTGCCGCGTTTCGGGGTGAACAGCTGCGCCTTCGCCTGGAAGTAGTCCTCCATGTCGGAGTGGAACTCCATGTGCTCCGGGCTGAGGTTGGTGAAGACGCCGATGTCGAAGACGCAGCCGTCGACCCGGCCGAGGACCAGGGCGTGGCTGGAGACCTCCATGGCGACCGCGTCGACCCCGCGCTCGCGCATGACGGCGAACAGGGCCTGGAGGTCGGTGGCTTCGGGGGTGGTGCGCTCGGACTTGATGCGCTCGTCGCCGATGCGCATCTCGACCGTGCCGATCAGGCCGGTGGACCGGACCGTCTTCAGACCGCCCTCGACCAGGTAGGCCGTGGTGGTCTTGCCGGAGGTGCCGGTGATGCCGATCTGGAGCAGGTCCCGGCCGGGGTGGCCGTAGATCGTGGCGGCCAGCTCACCCATCCGCCCGCGCGGGTCGTCGACGACCAGGACGGGCAGCCCGGACGCGGCGGCGCGCTCGGCGCCGGTCGGGTCGGTCAGCACGGCGGCGGCGCCGAGGCCCGCGGCCTGGTTGACGAAGTCGGCACCGTGCAGCCGGGCCCCCGGCAGGGCGGCGTACAGGTCGCCGGGGCGCACGGCTCGCGAGTCGTGGGTGATGCCGGTGACCTCGGCGGCGTTCTCCGGTACGGAAGCACCCAGCTGATCGGCGAGTTCCGCGAGGGGTGTGGCGGAGACCTGCACCGGCCTGGGCGGCCCGGGGTATGTCACGGGATGGCCCTTCTGGGTGGTTTGGGACTGATCAGCGTGTGGCACGGCGGTGAGCGTACCGGGCGTACCCGCCTCCGGGCGAAGTGAGGGGCCGGGGCTGCTCGGGTTGCCGGGCTCGGGGGTGATCGTTGTCACGGAGGCGTTCCTGGTGGCTCGGTGGGGCTGAGTGCTGATCAGGGCGGTCGGCGCCGATCACCGCTGCGGTGATCACTGCTTGAAGGAGACGGGCAGCTTCGCGGCCTCGGCGCCGGTCGGGGGGACCTGGAGGGACTTCAGTGCGAACTCCATGACCTTCTTGTAGACGGGCCCGCAGATCTGACCGCCGAAGTAGCTGCCTTGCGTGGCGTTCTGGATGGCGCAGTAGACGGTCACGCGGGGCTTGTCGGCGGGTGCGAACCCGGCGAAGGACGAGGTGTAGCCGTGGTACTTCCCGGTGGCCGGATCCACTCGGTTGGCGGTACCCGTTTTGCCCGCGACGCGGTAGCCGGGGATGCGCGCCTTGGTGCCGGTGCCCTCCTCGTCGTCCACGACGGACTCCAGCATCCGGGCGAGGGTCTTCGCCGTCTTCGCGTCGACGACCCGGTCCTTCGCGGGCTTCGGGGCGGGTGTGAAGCGCCCGTCGGGCCCCTTGGTGCCGCGCACGAGGGTGGGCTCGACACGGACCCCGCCGTTGGCGATGGTCGAGTACACCGAGGCCGCCTGCATGGCGTTGATGGAGACGCCCTGGCCGAAAGGGATCGTGTACTGCTGCGAGGTCGACCACTTGTCGGGCGGGGCGAGGATGCCCTTGGTCTCGCCGGGGAAGCCCAGCCCGGTGTAGCTGCCGAGGCCGAACTTGCGCAGGTAGTCGTAGAGGACCTTGTTGGCCTGCGCCTGGGTCTTGCCGAGCTGCCCGGTGGCGAGGATGGTGCCGATGTTGCTGGACTTGGCCAGGACGCCGTTGAGCGTCAGGTACCAGGTCGGGTGGTTGATGTCGTCCTTGAAGAGCCGGTCCCCGCGGTGCAGCCGGTTGGGTACGACCACATGGGTCCCGGGGGTGGCGACGTTCTCCTGGAGGACCGCGGCCATCGACATGACCTTGGCGGTGGAGCCGGGCTCGAAGGCGTCCTGGAGGGCGGCGTTGCCGAGGGCGGCCGGGTCGGCGTCGGACAGGTCGTTCGGGTCGAAGCCGGGCGAGTTGGCCATGGCCAGGACCTGCCCGGTGCGGGTGTCCTGGACGATGACGTAGCCGCGGTCGGCGGCGGACTCCTTCACCTGGTCGCTGATGGCGTTCTGGGCGGCCCACTGGATGTCGCGGTCGATGGTGAGCTCGACGTCGCTGCCGGGGACGGCGGGTGTCTCGGTGGAGCCCGCGGTGGGCACGAGACGGCCGCCGGACTGGGCGTAGCGGATCTTGCCGTCCTTGCCGGCGAGCTGCTTGTTCAGCTGCAGTTCGATGCCGCCGCCGGGCTTGCCCTCGGCGTTGACCCAGCCCAGTATCCCGGCGGCCAGGTCACCGCCCGGGTACACGCGCTTGCTGGTGGCCACGGAGAAGACGCCCGAGAGGACGTTGGGGGTGGACTTGTCGGACTCGGCCTTCTTGGCGAGCGCCGACTTGAGGTCCTTGATCTGCTTCCAGACCTGCGGGGTCCGGCGGGAGGCCAGCTTCACATAGCGCAGGGCCTCGTTCTTCGGCCGGAGCTTCTTGACCAGGTCCTCCTGCTCCTGGCCGAGGATCGGCGCGAGGAGTGCGGCCGCCTGCTCGGGCCCGTCCCCGATCTTCAGGAAGCCCGGCGCGAACATGGTGGGGTCGGCGGTGATGTCGTAGGCGTCCTCGCTGGTCGCCAGGGCCACGCCGGACCGGTCGGTGATCTCGCCCCGGTCCGCGGCCAGCACCTGCCCCACATAGCGGTTCTGCTCGGCCTTGGAGGCGTAGGTGCTCGCGTCGACGGCCTGCACCTGGAAGAGCCGTACGACGAAGGCGGTCAGGACCAGGGTCAGCGCGAGTCCGACCAGGCGCAGACGGGGGCGGGGGCTGCCGAGCCGCAGCGGCTTGGGCGCCGCGGGGCGGGCCTGCCCCGGCCGCCGGGCCGGACGGGCACCGGGGCCGGGACGCGCGCCGGGGCCGGAACGGCGCCGGGCGTCGGGGCGGGCGGGCCTGGCGGGGCCGGGCACCCGGCGGCGGGGCGGTTCCCTGTCGGACACTTCCGTCACCTGCCGGTCGGAGTAGGGCCGTCGGTCATGGCCTCGGGGGCGAGGACCAGGGGGGTGTGGGAGGCGGGCCGCCGGACGCCGGGGGCGGGGCTGGGGACGCCCTTGACGGTGCCGTCGGGGCCGAGGAAAGCGGGGTCGCCGCCGGGCACCATGCCGAGCTCGCGGGCACGGCGCTGCAGCGCGTCGGGAGCGGAGTAGGCGTCGATGTCCCGCTGGAGGGCCTGTTCCTCGTCGGTGAGGTTCTTCGTCCCGCGCTGGAGGTCGTCGAGTTCGAACGCGCCCTCGCTGAGGGCCGAGTTCAGCACCAGCAGGCAGATGAGGCCGCCACCGAGGAGGAGGACGACCAGCAGGACGAAAGGTGTGCGGGCCGCCTGCCCGCGGCCGGTCGGGAGGAGCCGCGCGAGTCGGGCGGCCCTCCCCTTCAGTTCGGGTTTGCCGCTCACGCACGCTCCCTCGGTCCGGCCTGCTCACGCCTCACTCGACGTCCTCCCTGATGCGCTGGGCGCCGCGCAGCCGCGCCGGTGCCGCCCGCCGGTTCTCGGCGATCTCCTCTTCGGTGGGGAGTTCGGCACCGCGCGTGAGGAGCTTGAGCCGGGGCTGGTAGCGCTCGGGGACGACGGGCAGCCCGGGCGGCGCGGTGGTGGCGGCGCCCGCCGCGAAGACCTGCTTGACCAGCCGGTCCTCCAGCGAGTGGTACGACAGCACGGCGATCCGTCCGCCCACGTCGAGTGTCTTCACCGCGGCGGGGATCGCCCGCTCCAGGACGGACAGCTCGCCGTTGACCTCGATGCGCAGGGCCTGGAAGGTGCGCTTTGCCGGGTTGCCGCCGGTGCGCTTGGCGGCCTGCGGGAGCGCGTCCCGGATCAGCTCGACGAGCCGCGCGCTGTTGCTGAACGGCTCCTTGTCCCGCTCCCGCACGATCGCGCTCACGATTCGCTTGGCCTGCTTCTCCTCGCCGTAGGCCCGCAGGATGCGCACGAGTTCGCCCGGCGGGTAGGTGTTGAGGACCTCGGCGGCGCTGACGCCGGTCGTCTGGTCCATGCGCATGTCGAGCGGGGCGTCCTGGGCGTAGGCGAAGCCGCGGTCGGCCTCGTCGAGCTGCATGGAGGAGACGCCCAGGTCGAACAGGACGCCCCGCACGCGCGCGATGCCGAGCCGGTCCAGCACCTCGGGGAGCTCGTCGTAGACGGCGTGGACGAGGGTGGCGCGCTCGCCGTAGGGCGCGAGGCGCTCGCCGGACAGGCGCAGGGCCTCCTTGTCGCGGTCGAGGGCGACGAGGCGGGCCTCGGGGAACCGCGCGAGGAGCGCCTCGCTGTGGCCGCCGAGGCCGAGGGTGCAGTCGACGACCACGGCGTCCGGGCCCTCCAGGGCGGGTGCCAGCAGATCCAGGCACCGCTGGAGCATCACCGGGACGTGTCGACTCTCGCTCAAGGGGCCCTCTCAGATCCGGCGCGGCCCTGCGCACCGCCGGGTCACCGCCCGCTCAAGGACAGGGGGCCTGCCGGCGCCGGAAGCGTCAGCCGACCGGGAGCGGGAGGAGGCCGAGCCGTACGTACGCGCCGCGCACGCGGGGAGATCACCGGTCGTCGCCGGGTCTCGGAAGAACATCAGTCCAGCGGGGAGAGTCTCGCCTCCCGCTTCGCGTCACTTTAGTCCACCCTGTCGCCCGGTCAATCAACCGGCCTGCGCGTCGCCGCCGTTCACAGGGAGCCGGGGCACCGTCCTTGTGGAGTGCCTCACACACCCCATCCGACGGCATTCTTTGTTCACTTCCACAGGAGGCCTGGCCGGGGTGTGACCAGTAACGTCATACCTATGACGACTTCTGCATCGGTCCCCACGGGTTCGGAGAGCGCCATGAAGGGCGGCGACACGGTCACCGACCGTCTCGTAGCGGCGAACGCCCGGTACGCCGAGGACTTCGCCGACCCGGGTATGGACGCCCGACCCGTGCTGCACGTCGCCGTCGTGGCCTGCATGGACGCCCGTCTCGACCTGCACGCGGCACTCGGGCTCGAACTCGGCGACTGTCACACCATCCGCAACGCGGGCGGCGTCGTCACCGACGACGTGATCCGCTCCCTCACCATCAGCCAGCGCAAGCTGGGCACCCGCAGCGTGGTGCTCATCCACCACACCGGCTGCGGCCTGGAGAGCCTCACCGAGGACTTCCGCAACGAGCTGGAGGCCGAGGTCGGCCAGCGCCCCGCGTGGGCCGTGGAGTCCTTCCGGGACGTCGACCAGGACGTGCGCCAGTCGATGCAGCGGGTGCGCACCTCGCCGTTCGTGCCGCACACCGACGACGTGCGGGGATTCGTGTTCGACGTGCACACCGGCCTGCTGCGGGAAGTCGACCCGGCCTCCTGATCCCGGCCCGCCGAGCAGGGCGCGACGGGCCGCCCGCCCCGAAGGCCACCTGCGGTAGCTGTCAAGATCCTGTCAGTCACGCGTTCGAATGGCGGCAAGACCGACATATCGCGGCCAGTTGTCCACAGTCGAGTGACACGAAACGGTAACGGCAGCAAGAATGCGGGAGTGACGTCGCGCGGAAGTCTTCACGCGTGGTGTCCGTGGTTCGGGGTGGGCCGGCCCGCGTCATGCGGCGTCGGCCCGGGAAAATGGGGTATCCCGTGCTTCTCGAAAGGCACGGGAAAGGCCGAGGAGGGCCGGGTGACGACCTATGAGGATCGTGCGAGCCATGGGGGCGTCCCCGACCGAGCGTATTCGAGGGTGGGGGATGATCTGACCGCCGTCGTGGAGCGCGTGCGGGAGTCGGTGGAAGGCGTGATCGAGGGCAAGCCCGAGGTCGTACGGCTCTCGCTGACCGTGCTGCTCGCCGAGGGACATCTGCTGATCGAGGACGTCCCCGGAGTCGGCAAGACGATGCTGGCCAAGGCGCTGGCGCGGTCCATCGACTGCTCGGTGCGGCGCATCCAGTTCACGCCGGACCTGCTGCCGTCGGACATCACCGGTGTGTCCATCTGGGACCAGCAGCGCCGCGACTTCGAGTTCAAGCCGGGCGCGATCTTCGCGCAGGTGGTGATCGGCGACGAGATCAACCGCGCCTCGCCCAAGACGCAGTCCGCGCTCCTGGAGTCCATGGAGGAGCGCCAGGTCACCATCGACGGCAAGACCTACGAACTGCCCAGCCCCTTCATGGTGGTGGCGACGCAGAACCCGGTCGAGATGGAGGGCACCTACCCGCTGCCGGAGGCCCAGCGCGACCGCTTCATGGCGCGGGTGTCGGTCGGCTACCCGAGCGCGGACGCCGAGTTGCAGATGCTGGACGTGCACGGCGGAGTCTCGCCGCTGGAGGACCTCCAGCCGGTGGCCCACGCCCACGAGATCCTCAAGCTCGTCGAGGCGGTGCGCGGTGTGCACGTCGCCGAGCCGGTCCGTCGTTACGTGGTCGACCTGGTCGGCGCGACGCGCACGCACCCCGACCTGAGACTCGGCGCCTCTCCGCGCGCGACGCTGCACCTGCTGCGCGCGGCGAAGGCGTCCGCGGCCCTGAGCGGCCGGGAGTACGCACTGCCGGACGACGTGCAGGCCCTCGCCGTCGCCGTCCTGGCCCACCGGCTGCTGCCCACCGCCCAGGCCCAGCTCAACCGGCGCACCGCCGAGCAGGTCGTCGAGGAGATCCTGCAGCGCACCCCGGTGCCGGCGGCGCAGCAGCAGAGCGGCTTCGGCGGCCTGGGCCGTACGGCGCCGGCGTATCCCGAGCAGCCGCCGCGGAGGCTGTGATGACCACCGCGGGGGCGGGGCAGGCGGAGGCCGACCGGGGCGAGAAGGGCGGCATCCGCACCGCCCTGGCCGGTCTGACCACCCGCGGACGCTCCTTCCTGGCCGCCGGCATCGCGGCCGCGATCTGCAGTTACGTGCTCGGCCAGAGCGACCTGCTGCGCGTGGGACTGCTGCTGGCGGTGCTGCCGCTGGTGTGCGCCGGGGTGCTGTACCGCACGCGCTACCGGGTCGCGGGCAGCCGCCGCCTCTCCCCCGCGCGGGTACCCGCCGGCAGCGAGGCCCGGGTCCACCTGCGGATGGACAACGTCTCGCGGCTGCCCACGGGCCTGCTGATGCTCCAGGACCGGGTGCCGTACGTCCTCGGACCCCGGCCGCGTTTCGTGCTCGACCGGGTGGAGGCGGGCGGCCGGCGCGAGGTGTCCTACCGGGTCCGTTCCGACCTGCGCGGGCGTTACCCGCTGGGGCCGCTCCAGCTCCGGCTGACCGACCCGTTCGGCATGTGCGAGCTCACCCGCTCCTTCTCGACGTACGACACCCTCACGGTCATCCCGCGCGTGGAGCCGCTGGCGCCGGTGCGCCTCAGCGGCGAGGCGAAGGGGTACGGCGACGGACGGCAGCGTTCGCTCGCCCTGGCCGGCGAGGACGACGTCATTCCGCGCGGCTACCGCTACGGCGACGACCTGCGCCGCGTGCACTGGCGCTCCACGGCCCGCTACGGCGAGCTGATGGTGCGCCGCGAGGAGCAGCCGCAGCGCGCCCGCTGCACGGTGCTGCTGGACACCCGCGGCATCGCCTACGCGGGCGCGGGACCGGACTCGGCCTTCGAATGGGCCGTGTCGGGCGCCGCGTCCGTGCTGGTCCACATGCTCGAACGGGGCTACTCGGTACGGCTGTTGACGGACACCGGGGACGCGGTGCCCGGCGAGGGCGGGGACGGCTTCGCCGGCGCGAACCAGGGGTCGGCGGACGCGGCCGGGCTGATGATGGACACCCTCGCGGTGATCGACCACTCCGACGGCGCGGGTCTGTCCCGGGCCTACGACGTGCTGCGCGGCGGGAACGAGGGGCTGCTGGTGGCCTTCCTCGGCGACCTGGACGAGGACCAGGCGGCCGTGCTGGGCCGGATGCGGCAGCGCAGCCCCGGGGCGGTCGCCTTCGTGCTGGACAGTGACGCCTGGGTGCGGGAACCGAGCGATGTGCCCGGTCCGTTGGACGGGAGCGGGGAGCGGTTGCGCATGCTGCGCGAGGCGGGGTGGACGGCCCTGCCCGTGCCGCGGGGCGCCTCCATGGACGAGCTGTGGCGGCGGGCCGACCAGGAGCGCAGGGGCGTGGCCGCCGCGAGCGGCGGGGAGGGACCGTGATGAGCGGGCGGGTACGACTGACGCTGGGCGCCTGGGCGGCCACGCTGATGGCCGCGTGCGCCCTGCTGCCCCTGGTCAGGCCCGCCACCTGGATCGTCCAGGCGGCGTTCCTGCTGGCCCTGCAGTCGGGTGTGGGGGTCGCCGCCCGCAGGGTGCCGCTGGCCCGGCCGCTGACGGTGGCGGCGCAGGCCGTGGTCACCGTCGCGCTGCTGACCTTCGTCTTCGCCCGCGAGCAGGCCCTGGCCGGGCTGATACCGGGGCCGCGGGCCATCGACCGCTTCGCGCTGCTGCTCCAGCAGGGCGGGGACGACATCGCGCGGTACGCGATCCCCGCGCCCCTGGACTCCGACGGCATCCGGCTGATGCTCATCGGCGGGGTCCTGATCATCGGGCTGCTGGTGGACACCCTCGCGGTGACCTTCCGCAGCGCCGCTCCGGCCGGTCTGCCCCTGCTCGCGCTGTACTCGGTGGCCGCGGGGCTGTCCGACGGGGGCGCGGACTGGCTGTGGTTCCTGCTGGCGGCGGCCGGTTATCTGATGCTGCTCCTGGCCGAGGGGCGGGACCGGCTCTCGCAGTGGGGCCGGGTCTTCGGCGGTGCCCCGCGCCCGGGTGGCGGGGAGCCGGGCGGAGCGCTCGCCCCGATCCGCACCGGCCGGCGCATCGGCGTGGTCGCGCTGGGCATCGCCCTGGTGGTGCCGCTCGGCCTGCCCGCGATGAACGGCGGCCTGCTGGACTCGGTGGGAGCGGGCGCGGGCGGTGGCCCGGGCGGCGGGGGCACGATCTCCGCCGTGAACCCCCTGGTGTCGCTGCGGGACAGTCTGAACGCGGACGAGGACCAGCAGGTCCTGTCGGTACGGACCAAGATGGAGGACGTCTCGGACCTGTATCTGCGGATCGTGTCCCTGGACGACTTCGACGGCACCACGTGGAAGCCGTCCCGGCGCTCCATCACCGCCGTCCCCGACGGCCCCTTCCCGGACCCGGTCGGCCTCAGCCCGGACGTCAAGCGCACGGAGATCGACACCAGCATCACGGCCGCCGACTGGTACGCCCAGGACTGGCTGCCCATGCCGTACCCGCCGAGCGGCGTGCGCATCAGCGGCAACTGGCGGTACGAGCCGCAGGGCATGACGCTGGTCGGCGACCACGGGCAGAACACACGCGGGCTGACGTACCAGGTGAAGAGCCTGGACGTGCGGCCGACGGCGGAGCAGCTCGCCTCGGCGGGGCCGCCGCCCGCGGACATCGTGCGCGACTTCACCGCGCTGCCCGACTCGCTGCCCTCGGTGGTGGGCCGCACCGCCCGCAAGGTCACCGCGGGTGCCGCCGATCCGTACGACCAGGCGGTCAAGCTCCAGGACTTCTTCGCCGTGACCGGCGGCTTCGAGTACGACACACAGGTGCAGGTCGGCAGCGGCTCGCAGGCGATCGCCCGCTTCCTGAGGGACAAGGAGGGCTTCTGTGTGCACTTCTCCTTCACGATGGCGGCGATGGCCCGCTCCCTGGGCATACCGGCCCGGGTCGCGGTGGGCTTCGCGCCCGGTTCCCCGCAGGCGGACGGCTCGGTGTCCGTAGGGCTGCGGGACGCGCACGCCTGGCCCGAGCTGTACTTCGAGGGTGTGGGCTGGACCCGCTTCGAGCCCACGCCCAACCGCGGCTCGATCCCGTCGTACACCCTGCCCGAGAGCCCCGACAGCTCGGTGCCCGACCCGGCGCGGCCGTCCCAGTCGACGTCCACCGCGCCTTCCACGGCGCCCTCGGCGAGCGAGGCCTGCACGCCGGAGCAGAAGAAGCTGGACGGCGGCTGCGCGAGCGAGTCGCCCCAGGCGGCGCTGCCCACAGGCGGTGACGGCCCGAAGTGGTACGCGTTCCTGGTGTGGGCCCTCGCGGGTCTCGCCGTCCTGGCGCTCCCGCTGGCACCGATGCTGTGGCGGCTGCGGACGCGCGCGGCCCGGCTCGGGGCACACGGCCGCGGGGAGGCGGACACGGCACCGCACACGCTGGCCGTCTGGCAGGAGCTGACCGACACGGCGTGGGACTACGGCATCACACCGGACGAGTCGCAGACCGCGCGCAAGGCGGCCGCCCGTATCGTCCGCCTCGGGGACCTGGACGCGACGGCCGCGGCCTCGGTGCACCGGGTGGCGAACGCGGTGGAGCAGGTCCTGTACGCACCGCATCCCCGCCCGGTGGCGGGCCTCGCGGAGGACGCACGCCGGGCGGCGGCGGGCCTCGGCGCGGCGGCCGGCCGCGCGGCACGACTCCGCGCCCTTCTCGCCCCTCGCTCCACCGCGCGTGTGCTGTGGTCGGCGTCGGCCTGGTGGACGCGGGTCCGGGAGCGCGCGGTGGCGCTGCGGCCGACGTGGCGCAAGACGTCGGGGCAGCAGGGCTGAGGGACTGGGGTACCTGCGGCTGAGGCCGGCCGGTGGTGCGGGTGCACCGGCCGGCCTTGCCGTGCCCGTGCGTGCCTGTGCCCGTGCCCGGCAGGGGCTGCTCGCGATCCTGCACAGGCATACGTCAGGGGGTGACCACCGATTCGGTGGTCACCCCCTGACGTACGTGTTCACGTAGTCCTGGAGAGGCTGCGCGGCGGGCTAATGGCCGCCCTGCTCATCGCGGCGCTTCTGCCAGCGCTGTTCGATGCGGTCCATCACCGAGCGGCGCTGCCGACCCTGTCGGCGAGCCTGGGGCCCCGCGGCACCGCCGGCCTGTTCGCCCGGCTTGGGAGCCTTGCGCCAGCCGGTCACGGCGAGCACCGCACAGCCCAGCATGACGAGGAAGCCCACGACGCTGAGCCAGACCTGCTTGGCGACCATTCCAGCCATGAGGAGCGCGATACCTACGAGGAAGCCGGCGACCGCCTGGTAGACCCGTCGCCGGGTGTACGTGCGCAGCCCGCTTCCCTCAAGCGCTGTCGCGAACTTGGGATCTTCGGCGTACAGCGCTCGCTCCATCTGCTCGAGCATGCGCTGCTCGTGCTCCGAGAGCGGCACGGAGTCCTCCTCATCGTGCAGTCGCCGGGGCGACCCGGGGGGTCCCTTCAGGATAGGCAGGGAATCGCCCCCGTGAAACCCGCCCCTCTGCGCCAATTGACCAACCGGAACCCGCCATGGCCGATCCCGGCTCGCTGAGGCTTCCATTCCCCGGCGGCCGACCCGTCATGCCGGAACGGTCTCCCTCGATCATACGGCGCGCCGCCCCCGTTCGGGGGGCCTGTGGCGTACTCCATGCGCAGCCAAGGCGCTGATCAGCGGCGGTACCCCAGGAAGCGGCTCATGCCTCGACGGCCCCATCGGCCTCTGCGGCCCCACCTGTCACAGCGGCCCCACCGGTCTCACCCAGCACATGCAGCTGTGTGGCCACCGAGTGGAACGCGGGAAGCTCGGCCGCGGCCTCCTCCAGCTTCAGCAGCGCTTCGAGGGCTCCGGGCTCGGTGTCCACGAGGACGCCGGGGACGAGGTCGGCGAAGACCCGCACGCCGTGCACGGCGCCGACGCGCAGGCCCGCGCCCTCGACCAGTCCGGTGAGCTGCTCGGCGGTGAAGCGGCGCGGCACGGGGTCACCCGTGCCCCATCGTCCGTTCGGGTCGTCGAGCGCCTGCTTGGCCTCCGTGAAGTGCCCGGCGAGGGCGCGGGCCAGCACGGCGCCGCCGAGGCCGGCGGCGAGCAGGCTGAGGACACCCTCCGCGCGCAGGGCCGCCACCACGTTGCGGACACCCTCGGCCGGGTCGTCCACGTACTCCAGGACGCCGTGGCACAGCACCGCGTCGTAGCCACCGCGCTCGGCCACGTCGAAGAGACCGTGGGCGTCGCCCTGGACGCCCTTGACCCGGTCGGCGACGCCGGCCTCGGCGGCGCGGCGCTCCAGGGCGAACAGCGCGTTGGGGCTCGGGTCGACGACGGTGACCCGGTGGCCGAGGCGGGCGACGGGCACCGCGAAGTTGCCGCTGCCGCCCCCGGTGTCGAGGACGTCCAGCGACTCCCGACCCGTGGCCTTGACCCGGCGGTCCAGGGCGTCCTGGAGGACTTCCCAGACCACGGCGGTACGGAGTGCGGCGCGGGGGCGCATCGGGTCCGACACGGCAGTTGACTCCTCGGCGCGGCACCGCCTCTGGCACGGCGGCGCGAATGGTGCGTCTCCCCCGGCCCCGGCCTCGGGGAGGGAAGACTTCGAGCGTCCCCCACCCTATTGCCTCGGCCACGGCGTCCGGATGACCCGGTCCGGGACGACTCCCGGGTCAGAGGTCGGGCCCGGCCGGAGATACCCCCGCGGGCCAGGCGGCCCCGGGCCGGGGGTGCCCCCGCGGGCCAAGCGGCCCCGGGCCGGGGATACCCCGCGGGTCAGGCGGCCCCGGGCCGGGGATACCCCGCGGGTTTGGCGGCCCCGGGCCGGAGATACCCCGCGGATTTGGCGGCCCCGGGCCGGAGATACCCCGCGGATTTGGCGGCCCCGGGCCCTGGGATACCCCCGCGGGTCAGGCCGGCACGGGCTCCGCTCAGCCCGCGTCCGGCATGCCCCTCCCCGCGCCGGGGCCGTCCGGCCGGTCCTGGTTCGGGCGGTCCTGGTCCGGGCGGGGCTGCGGGAGGACGGGCTGGAGGACCAGCATCCGCTCGACGAGGCGCAGGAACATCGACACGTCCCGTATCAGGTCGTCCGCGTCCCGGCCGGTGGCCGCGTCCTGGATGCCGGCCTCGGCCCGGGCCCGGCGGCGGGCGCCGGAGGCGAACAGCGCGCTCCACTCGGCCAGTTCGGGCGCAATCTCCGGGAGCACTTCCCAGGCGCTCCGGATCTTGGCCCGGGCCCGGGGCGAGGTCTCCGGACGCCCCCGGGCGGCGAGCACCGCTGCGGCCGTGCGCAGGGCGGCGAGGTGGGCCGTCGCGTAGCGCTCGTTGGGGGTCTCCAGGGCGGTGGCCTCGTCGAGGCTCGCGCGGGCCTGGGCGAGCAGGTCGAGGGCGGCGGGAGGGGCCGATGCCCGGCGCAGGACGGGGTGCACGTCGCTCGCCGGGCCGCTCAGTGAGGGGGCAGGGCCGGTGGCGCGGCGCCGACTCGCGGCTGCTGCGTGGTAGCTGGCCATGACGAACCTCCTGTCGTCTGGGTGACGGCACGTCCGGTCACGGGGTGCCGTATGTGACCCATCGTGAGGTATGGCACTGACAATCCGTTCTGACCTGCTGTTTTGCTTCGCTCGTAGGTTCGGAGTAGTTTTTGCACTGACCAGTCAGTTCAAATTCAGGGGAGACTCGTGGGGGAACAGGCGGGAGGGGTGCGGATCGTCGCCGACGGCCTCGGGGTGAAGGGGCCACGGGGGTGGGCGGTCCGCGGGATCTCCGTCGACGCCGAGCCGGGTGCGCTGATCGCGGTCGAGGGCCCGTCCGGGTCCGGCCGTACGTGCCTGCTGCTCGCGCTGACGGGGCGGATGAAGGTCTCCGAGGGCACGGCCGCCGTGGGCGAGGCGCGGCTGCCGAAGCAGATGGCGGCGGTGCGCGGCCTCAGCGCGCTGGCGCACGTCCCGGGGGTCACCGACCTCGACCCGGCGCTGACCGTCGCCGAGCACCTGCGGGAACGGGCGCTGCTCCAGCGGCGGTTCGGTGCGTCGCTGCGCGGACTGCTGCGGCCCCGCGGCGAGCGGGCGGCCGAGGCCGGGCGGCGCGTCGAGGCGGCGCTCGAAGCCGCCGGCCTCGACGTCGAGGCCCTGCCCAAGGGCCCGCGCACGGCCGTCCGGGACCTGGAGCGTGTGGAGGCACTGCGGCTGTCGGTGGCGCTCGCCCTCGTCGGCGGACCGCGGCTGCTCGGCGTCGACGACACCGACCTCAAGCTCGCGGACGGTGCGCGCGACGAGGTCTGGGCGCTGCTCAGGTCGCTGGCCGACGGCGGGATCACGGTCGTGGCGGTGTGCAGCGAGGCTCCCGAGGGCGCGGTCCGGGTCTCCACCGCGGAGAGCCGCGAGGAGCCGCCCGCCGAGGACGCCACCGACGAGGCGGATGAGGCCGACGTGGCCGAAGGGTCCGAAGTAGCCGACCGCGCTGACCAGCCCCACCAGGCCCACCACGGAGAGGAGAAGGCCGATGCGCTCACCGAGACTGGCCGCGCTTGAGCTGCGCCGCTTCGGGCGGGGCAAGCTGCCGCGTGCCGCCCTGGTCGCGCTGCTGGTGCTGCCGCTGCTGTACGGCGCGCTGTACCTGTGGTCGTTCTGGGACCCGTACGGCCGTCTGGACAAGATCCCGGTGGCGCTGGTGAACGCCGACAAGGGGGCGACCGCCGACGGGAAGAAGATCACGGCGGGCGACGACATCACCGAGGGCCTGCACGACAGCAAGACCTTCGACTGGCAGGAGGTGAGCGCCGCCGAGGCCCGCAGGGGCGTCGAGGACGGCAGGTACTACCTGTCGCTCACCCTGCCCGCCGACTTCAGCGAGCGGATCGCCTCCAGCTCCGGGAACACCCCGGAGACCGGCGCCCTCCAGGTGCGTACCAACGACGCGAACAACTACATCGTCGGGCAGATCTCCCGGACGGTCTTCGGCGAGGTGCGGCAGGCGGCGTCCACGAAGACGTCCCGGTCCTTCCTGGACAAGATCTTCGTGTCGTTCTCCGACATCCACGGCAAGACCGTGAAGGCGGCCAAGGGCGCCGACCGGCTCAACGGCGGTATCGACAAGGCCGAGAAGGGCTCCAAGGACCTCGCGAACGGTCTGAAGAACGCCAAGTCCGGCAGCGGCAAGCTCTCCACGGGCCTGAAGAAGCTGCACACCGGCGCGGGCGATCTGGAGGACGGCTCCAAGCAGGTCGCCGAGGGCACGCAGAAGCTCGCCGACCGGGTCAACGGCACTTCCGACAAGGTCGGCCCCTTCCTGAAGGGCAACGAGAAGACCATCGGTGACACCGCCCAGCTGGTCGCCGACTCCTCCGGGGTGATCCGCAAGCACCTGGACACCCTGGTGAAGACGGCCCCGACCGCCGCCAAGGGCGCCCGGGCGGCCTCCGGCAAGCTGGCCGACGTCTACGCCCGGCGCTGCGACGACCCCGTCCTGCCCGACGCGGCCTGCACCGACCTGAAGAAGGCCAAGGACGCCGCCGCCGACGTGACCCTCATCGCGAACGACCTCAACACGCTGATCGCGGACCAGGACGGCGACCTGGACAAGCTCGACAAGAACCTCGCCACCCTCCAGAAGCAGTCGCAGGCCCTCGCCGACCGCGCACCGCACCTCTCGGAGGACCTCGCCGACGCCGTCAAGAAGATCAACAAGCTGAACGACGGCGCGGCCGAGGTCGCCGCGGGCGCGAAGAAGCTGCACAAGGGGATCGGCTCGGCCAAGACGGGTGCCGTCAACCTCGACAAGGGCGTCGGCAAGCTGAAGACGGGCGCCGACGACCTCAACGGCGGCATCTACAAGCTCGTCGACGGCTCCGGCAAGCTCGCCGGCGGGCTGCACGACGGGGCGGAGAAGATCCCCGACTACGACGAGCAGGACCGCGACCGGCGCACCGAGGTGATGGCCGATCCCGTGCGGCTCGCCTCCCAGGACCTGCACAAGGCGCCCAACTACGGCACCGGGTTCGCCCCGTACTTCATCCCGCTGTCCCTGTGGGTGGGCGCGATGGTGGCGTACATGCTGATCGCGCCCATGAACCGGCGCGCGCTCGCGGCGGGCGCCCCGGCGTGGCGGATCGCGCTGTCGGGCTGGCTGCCCGTGGTGGCGATCGGGGTGCTGCAGACCGTGGCGCTGATGTCGGTGCTGCACTGGGCGATCGGCCTGCAGATGGCCCGGGCGGCCGGGACGGTGGGATTCCTGTTCCTGGTGACGGCGTGCTTCGCGGCGATCGTGCAGTGGCTGAACGCGCGCTTCGGCGCGGCGGGCCGGATCCTCGTCCTCGCCCTGCTGATGCTCCAGCTGACCTCGGCGGGCGGCACGTACCCCGTGCAGACCAGCCCCGGGTTCTTCAACGCGCTCCACCCGTTCCTCCCGATGAGCTACGTCGTCGAGGCCCTCAGGCGGCTCATCACCGGCGGTGGACTCGAACCGGTGTGGCACGCGTGCGTGGTGCTGACGGCGTTCACCGCGGGTGCGCTCGCCCTGACCGCCGTGGCGGCCCGCCGTCGCCAGGTCTGGACGCTGGACCGGCTGCACCCGGAGCTGAGCCTGTGAGCCCCACCGTCACGTCCCCCGGAGAGGTTCCTGTGACAATCAGGGCCATGGAAAGCAGCAGTGCCGCGTCGGGCGGCAGCACGCGCCGCGAGGCCACCCGGCAGAAGCTCTACGAGGCGGCCGTCACGCTCATCGCCGAGCAGGGGTTCTCCGCCACGACCGTGGACGAGATCGCCGAGCGTGCCGGGGTCGCGAAGGGCACGGTCTACTACAACTTCGCGAGCAAGTCCGTCCTCTTCGAGGAACTGCTGCGGCACGGAGTGGGTCTGCTGACCGCCTCCCTGCGGGAAGCGGCCGACCGCACCGCGCGGGAGGGCGGCGGCAAGGTCGACGCGCTGGACGCGATGATCCGGGCGGGGCTGGTCTTCATCGACCGCTACCCGGCCTTCACCCAGCTCTACGTGGCCGAGCTGTGGCGCACCAACCGCACCTGGCAGTCCACGCTGATGGTGGTCCGGCAGCAGGCGGTCGCGGTCGTGGAGGACGTGCTGCGCGACGGCGTCGCGGGCGGGGAGTTCAGCGAGGAGATCGACATCCCGCTGACGGCGTCCGCGCTGGTCGGCATGGTCCTGGTGGCCGCCCTGGACTGGAAGTCCTTCCAGGCGGAACGCTCCCTGGACGACGTCCACGCGGCGCTGTCCCGGCTGCTCCAGGGGCGGGTCAGCGGCTGCCGCTGAGCGCGTTCCCGGCGCACAGGTGAAGGCGCCGGTCCGATGTGGCCGCGTCCCCCGCGGGCCACCTCGAACCGGCGCCTTCCGTGTTCCCCCGTGCGTCCCCCCGCAGGACCCCCGTTCGGTCGTCCCCCGGTATCCCCCGTGCCTCGCTCCCGCCGACACCGCCGGCGGAAGGAGCGGATCGTGGGCCGGCTCCGTTCCGGCGCCCCGTGTCGCCGGTGCCGGAGCCGTGCCCCTCTCCGTGCCTCCACTCTCTCGTCCGCGCGGGTCCTGCCCCATCCGCGCGCGTACTCAACTCCCCGGCTAGGTACCCGTACTCAGCCCTGGGCACCGGGCCCCACGACGGTCCCCCGCCGCCTGGTCACGTCCGCGTCCGCGCCCGTACTCGCGAGGCCGCGGGCCGGGGCTGTCGGTGGTGGCCGATAAAGTCGCGGGCATGGCACGGATTGCAGTGATCGGCGCAGGGATGGGCGCGCTGACGGCTGCCGCCCGGCTGGCCGTGGCGGGCCACCGTGTGGCGGTGTACGAGCGGACGGACACCTACGGCGGAGCGCTGCGCCGCTTCGAGCGCGCGGGGTTCGTCTTCGACACGGGCCCCGGCCTGCTGCCGCTGCCGGCCGTCTACCGCGATCTGTTCGTCAAGACGGGCAAGGAGCCGCTGGAGTCCTGCGTCGAGCTGGTCCAGGTCGACCCGTCGTCCCGGCACGTGTTCGCGGACGGCACCGAGGTCTCACTGCCGAACGCCTCGCGCGCGGGCGTCGTGGCCGCCCTGGACGAGGCGCTGGGCTCGGGCGCCGGGAAGCGCTGGGGCGACTTCCTGGTCCGGGCTCGCGAGGCCTGGGACCGGACCCGCCGCCCGCTGCTGGAGGAGCCGCTGTGGCCGAACTGGCAGGTGCTGGCCGAGCGTGAGCCCTACCCGTCGGTGCCCCACAAGAAGCTGCTGCGCACCCGCCGGGCCGCCACCCTCGCCGAGATCGGCGCCTGGGAGCTGCGCGACCCCCGGCTCACGGCGCTGCTGGAGAGCCACGCCCTCGGGCACGGCCTGGATCCCCGGGTCACCCCGGCGAGCGCGGCCGTGCTGCCGTACCTGGAGCACGCCTTCGGCACCTGGTACGTGCGCGGCGGTCTGCGCGAGCTGGCGCGGGCAGTGTACGAGCGGTGTCTGGCCCGGAAGGTCGAGTTCCACTTCGGCGCCGAGGTCACCGGTGTGCGGGAGAAGGACGGCCGGGCGTCGGGGGTGGAACTCGCCGACGGGTCGGTCGCGGAGGCGGACTTCGTGGTGGCCGGTGTCGCGCCGGGTGTCCTGGACCGTCTGACGGCGGGGACCGCGGTGCGCGGAGACGGGGAGGTGCCGCCCCAGCCCGCCGCGGCCAGCCGGCTGACCGTGCTGCTCGCCCTGCGCGGGGCCCGCCCCGAGGGCACGGCGCACCGCACGGTGGTGCACGCGCGCGACCGTGCCGCGGAGCTGGACGCCCTCTTCGGCACGGCGGCGCGGGACGCGCACCCCACGGTCACGGTGCTGCGGCCCGACGACCCCGGACTCGCCCCGCGGGACCACGAGTCGGTCGCCCTGACCACGGTGGTGCCCGCCCGGCCCGACCGGCCCGGCGACGACCTCGCCGACCAGGTGATCACCGTGGCCGAGCGGGCCTTCCCCGGCCTGCGGGACCGTCTGCTGTGGCACGAGGTGCGCACCCCGGCCGACATCGCGGACGCGACGGGCGCGGAGGGCGGGGCGGTGCCCGTGCCGGCCCTTGCGGCGGGCGGCGGGCGGCTGCTGCACCCGTCCAACAGCACGCGGGTGCACGGTCTGTTCACCGTGGGCGGCTGGGCCCACCCCGGCGGCGGACTGCCGCACGCGGGCATGTCGGGCGCGCTGGTGGCGGGGCTGATCGTGGAGGGGCCGGAGTTCCGCGGCTCGCAGTGAGCGCGCTGCCCCGGCCGGGATCAGGCTTCAGAAACGGTACTGCTCGTCGAAGCCGTTCCCCTGCGGCTGCTGTCCGCCCTGGTAGGGGTAGGGCTGCTCCGGCGGCAGTTCCTGCCCGTACTCGTCGGTGTTGCGCTGCTGCGGGACCCACACCCCGCCGGGCGGGGTCTCGCCGGTGTAGGTGCCGGTGTACTGGTCCTGGGTGTAGCCCTGCTGGCCGTAGTACTGCTGGTCACCGTAGGTGGTGTCGTAGGAGCCCTGGCCGTAGTTCGACGAGCCGATGTACGGGTCGGAGTAGGCGGCGTACTGCTGCTGGCCCGTGGCGTCGTAGCCCTGCTGCTGGCCGTAGCCGGAGTAGTCGTAGGAGTACGACTGGTCGGCCGTCTGGGCCGCGTACTGGTCCTGGGGCTGCTGGCCCGCGTCCTGGTAGCCGTTGCCGTAGACACCGTAGGAGCCGGTGTCCTCGGGCATGGGCTGCGGCTCGTAGACGGCCGTGGTCTCGGCGGCCGTCGGGTCGTGGGCGGGGCGGGCGGGGGTGAAGACGTCGTCGCGGTCGTAGTCGTCGTCCTGGCCGTAGGCGGTGGGGTCGCGGCGGTAGGCGTCGGCGGCCCCGTCGTCGTAGCCGCCCTCGGCCTCCAGGCCGGAGACCTCGAGGGTCGGTTCCTGGCGGCCCCGCTCACCGCGGCGGCCCTTGCCGCCGCCCAGCGCGGGCGCGTTCATCGCCCAGCCGGACGCGAAGCCGCTGCGGAACGACAGGGTGACGTACGTCTGCCCGACCGCGAAGGCGGCCGCGCCCAGCCCGATCACGACGACCGACGGAATCAGGACACCGACGACGACACCGAGGAACCCGACGAAGGCCAGCAGGCGCCAGCGCAGCCGCGCCTTGTACTGCAGCAGCACCTCGCCCAGCAGCCACAGCGCGACGATGCCGAACGCGATGTAGAGGACCGCCCAGCCCATGTACGCCCCTCTCCCAGTGGCCGTTACGCAGTGTGTCGTATACCGGTGCGAACGGTCTAGGCCTGCGGTGAGTGGTGCAGGCCCAGGTTCTCGTAGATCTCGAGTGTCGCGGTGGAGTTGTTGAGCGTGATGAAGTGCAGGCCTGGCACGCCCTCGGCGAGCAGCCGCGCACAGAACTCCGTGGCGAACTCGATACCGATGGAGCGTACAGCGGCCGGATCGTCTTTTGCTGTGAGGATCCGCTCTTTCAGGGCGGGCGGGAAGGCTGCGTTGGTGAGCGAGCCGATCCGCTCCAGCGTCTTCACGCTCGCGATCGGCATGACCTCGGGAATGATCGGGGTGTCGCAGCCGGCGGCCGAGACCCGGTCGCGCAGCCGGAGGTAGTCCTCCGGCTGGAAGAACATCTGCGTGATGGCGTAGTCCGCGCCCGCCCGGCACTTGTCGACGAAGTGGCGCACGTCGGCGTCCCAGTCGGCGGAACGCGGGTGCATCGCCGGGAAGGCGGCGACGCCCACGCAGAAGTCGCCGGAGGCCTTGATCAGCTCGACGAGTTCGGCGGCGTAGGCCAGGCCCCTGGGGTGCGGCACCCAGTCGCCCATCGGGTCGCCGGGCGGGTCGCCGCGCAGGGCGAGCATGTTGCGGATCCCCGCGTCGGCGTACTGCCCGATGATGTTGCGCAGGTCGGCCACCGAGTGGTCGACCGCGGTGAGGTGGGCGATCGGGGTGAGGGTGGTGTCGGAGGCGATCGCCTCGGTCGCCTTGACCGTGCCCGCGCGGGTGGAACCGCCCGCGCCGTAGGTGACGGAGACGAAGTCGGGCGCCACGGCCTCGACCCGGCGCAGGGCGTTCCACAGGTTCCGCTCGCCCTTCGGGGTCTTGGGGGCGTAGAACTCGAACGAGTACGTCGTTTTGCCGGCCGCGAGCATGTCGCGGACGGTGCGGGCGTGGTCCGACCTGATGGATGCGGTGCCGAGGGCCATACCGGCAGGTTAGCCAGGGGTGGTCGGTCCCCCAACCGGGGACCGATTTTTGCCCGAATTGTCCCCTTGTTGTCCATCCTTTGGACAAACCGTCCTCGCTACGCCCCCCGCAGCCGCTTCGCGAACTCGGCCGCCGCGGCGCCCGGGTCGTCGGCCTCCGTGATCGCCCGTACGACGACCACCCGCCGGGCGCCCGCTTCCAGGACCTGGTCGAGGGTGCCGAGGTCGATGCCGCCGATGGCGAACCAGGGGCGGTCGGTGCCGAGCCCCGCGGTGTGGCGGACGAGGTCCAGGCCGGGGGCGTGGCGGCCGGGCTTGGTGGGGGTCGGCCAGCACGGGCCGGTGCAGAAGTAGTCCACGCCCTGCTGGACGGCGGCCGCGGCGGCCTCGGACTCGGCGTGGGTGGAGCGGCCGATCAGGACGTCATCGCCGAGGATCGCGCGGGCCGCGGGGACCGGGAGGTCGCCCTGGCCGAGGTGCAGGACGTCGGCACCGGCGGCGTGGGCGACGTCCGCCCGGTCGTTGACCGCGAGCAGCTTGCCGTGCCGGGCACAGGCGTCGGCGAAGACGGCCAGGTGCTCCAGCTCCTCACCGGCCTCCATGCCCTTGTCCCGCAGCTGCACGATGTCGACGCCGCCGGACAGCGCGGCGTCGAGGAACTCCCCGAGGTCGCCCTGCCGCTTGCGCGCGTCGGTGCAGAGGTAGACCCGGGCGTCGGCGAGCTGGGCCCGTGCGGTGGCGGCGACGGCTGCGGTGCCGGTCATGCGTGTCCCCCAGGGTTCGGTGGCGGTGGCGGTGGCGTGCAGGAGAGGGTGCGGGGTCGGTACTGGTGCGGGGATCGGATACGGGTACTGGTGCGGGTTCGGATGCCGGTGCGGATGTGCCCGCGGACCGGCGGATCCCGGTCCGGAGGCCGTGGCTGCCGGGCGGGCGGCTCCCCGGCTCCGGAGCACTGGTCTGCCGGGCCGGGCGGCTCCTGAGCGCTGGAGCACCCGATCGCCGGACGGGCGGCTCGCGGACGCCCGCGGGAGCGACCGCCCACCGGGCGAGCGGCACACGAGCGTCAGCGGTGGGCGCCGGAGCGTCGGCGGCGGTGGCGACGCAGCGCCCCGTCCGTCGTGGACACCTCGGGCACCCTACGCCAGCCCCCGGGCCACACCGCGCGCGAGCCACCCGGGCCGTGACCCACCGGGTCACGGCCCCCGTCGGCGGTTGTTCAGGTCCGGCCCCGCCGACACGGCACCGGACGCTTCTCCCGTCGCGGCCGGGTCAGACCGCGAGCGCCTGGGCGCGGCGCTTCACCTCCGTGCCGCGGTTCTCGCTGAGGGCCTGCGCGGGGGTGCCGGGCAGGCTGTCGTCCGGGGTGAAGAGCCACTCCAGCATCTCTTCGTCCGTGAAGCCGTCGTCCCGCAGGAGCGTCAGGGTCCCGGACAGGCCCTTGACCACCTTGTCCCCGTCGATGAAGGCGGCGGGGACGTGCAGCGCGCGGTTCTCACCTCGGCGTACGGCGATGAGCTGGCCGTCCTTGACCAGCTGCCGCACACGCGTCACCTCGACGCCGAACTGTTCGGCGATGTCGGGGAGGGTGAGCCAGGCGGGGACGAGAGCATCGATCTTTGCGTCAATCTCGGTCACGGAAACCAGCCTGCCATTTACCACTGACAGTCGGAAGTCGGGCGCCTATGCCGTGGCCGCTTTCAGAGGTCTGGCCGGGTCCCTCAGCAGCACCGGGTTCATCGGGACGCCCGACTCGATCAGGCGGCGGCCCTGCGCCAGGTCCCGGGGCCGGCCGACCGCCAGCAGCGCGACCAGCCGCTCCCCACGCAGCCAGCACACCGTCCAGGCCGGTCCGGAGGGGTCGCCCCGCCACAGGGTCGTGTCGGCGTGCGCGTGGTGCCCGGCGTACTGGACGAACCGGCCGAACTGCTCGGACCAGAAGTACGGCACCGGGTCGTACACCGCCGGGGTCTCCCCCGCGGCCCGGCCGACGATGTTCAGGGCCACCGCGCGCGGCCCCTGGAGGGCGTTGTCCCAGTGGTGGACCAGCAGGCGCTCGCCGTAGCGCCCGGAGGGGAAGGAGGCGCAGTCGCCGACCGCGTAGACGTCCGCGGCGCTGGAGCGCAGATGCTCGTCGGCGACGATCTCGCCGTGGGCGCCGAGCTCGACCCCGGAGCCGACCAGCCAGGCCGTGGCGGGGCGGGCGCCGATGCCGACGACGACGGCGTCCGCGGGCAGCCGCGTGCCGTCGTCGAGGAGCACGGCACCGGGCTCGACTCGCTCCACGCGCGCGTGTGTCCGCAGGACCGCGCCGGCGTCGGCGTACCAGTCGGCCATCGGGGCGGCGACCTCGGCGGGCAGTGCCCCGGCGAGCGGCCGTTCGGCGGCCTCGACGACGGTCACCGCGCAGCCCGCCTCACGCGCGGCCGTGGCGAACTCCGCGCCGATCCAGCCCGCGCCGACGACCACGATGTCGTGCCGCCGGGCCAGCACCGGCCGCAGCCGCTCGGCGTCGTCCAGGGTGCGCAGCAGATGCACGCCGGGCACGCCCTCCGCGCCCGGCAGCCGGATCGGTTCGGCGCCGGTCGCGACGACCAGGACGTCGTAGGGCACGGGCCCGTCCTCGGTGTCGAGCTCGTGGTCGGCGGGGCGCAGGCCCAGCACCTCGCAGCCGAGCCGCAGTTCGATGCCGAGGGCCTCGAAGTCGATGTCGAAGGCGGAGCCCTCGGACTTGCCGAGCAGAACGGCCTTGGACAACGGGGGCCGGTCGTACGGCTGGTGGGGTTCGGCGCCGATCAGGACCAGGTCCCCGGCGAAGCCCTGTTCGCGCAGGGCGACGGCGGTCTGCACCCCGGCCATGCCCGCGCCCGCCACGACGACGCGCCGCGGCGCGGACGGACCTGGTTGCTGCGTCTGCTCGCTCACCTGATCACCATAGACACCTGACGAATGGTCAGTCAGTGCTCATGCGCCGTGACCTGCTCCACAACGCTCGTGCCCTTGCCTCGCTGGGACTCCCACTCCCAGGTCTCCTCCAGCCGCACCCGCCCGTCGGGCAGTTCCACGACCGTCGAGACGCAGTGCCCCGAGGAGGTGGTCCCGTCCCGCTTGAGCTGGACGTACCGGAAGTCCAGCCGGTCACCCTCCCGGGTACCCACGAGGTGCCCGCGCACGACGTCGCCGCCCGTGTACTCGGCCCAGATCTCGCCCTGCCGCTCGTGGTAGGTGAACCGGGTGCGGGTGCCCACCTGACCGGGTGCCTGGTCGGCGACCGGGGCGAGGACGAGACCGTCGAGGGATCGGGCCATGGACGGAGGCTCCCTTACTGCGGGATACGGCATCGGGCTAGGGTGGCCAACGTAAAGCACTCGCGGGAGCCCGGACGCACCGGGCTGAGAGGGAGGCTGGCGGCCTCCGACCGTACGAACCTGATCCGGGTCATGCCGGCGAAGGGAGGGGCTGGACGCCCATGTCGCGTACGTCCACATCCATGTCCGCACCGTCAGACGTCCTGGTCGTCGGGGGCGGGATCATCGGCCTCGTCACGGCGTGGCGGTCCGCGCAGCGCGGTCTCGCCACCGCCGTCGTCGACCCCGAGCCCGGCGGCGGAGCCGCACAGGTGGCGGCCGGCATGCTGGCCGCCGTCACGGAACTGCACTACGGCGAGCAGACCCTGCTCGGCCTGAACCTCGCCTCGGCCCGCCGCTACCCGGACTTCGCCGCCGAGCTCAGCGAACTGACCGGGCAGGACCTCGGTTACCGCCGCTGCGGCACGGTCGCCGTGGCCCTGGACGCCGACGACCGGGCCCACCTGCGTGAACTGCACGCCCTGCAACAGCGCTCGGGGCTGGAGTCGCAGTGGCTGTCGGGGCGCGAGTGCCGGCGCCTGGAGCCGATGCTCGCGCCGGGCGTGCGCGGCGGGCTGCGAGTCGACGGCGATCACCAGATCGACCCGCGGCGGCTGGCCGGAGCGCTGGTCACCGCGTGCGAGCGGGCGGGCGTGGTCTTCCACCGGACGTGGGCGGACCGGCTGACCGTCTCCCGGGACCGGGCCGCCGGTGTCGTCCTGGCCGACGGGACCGCGACGGCCGCCGGGCAGGTGGTGCTGGCCGGGGGCAGTCTCAGCGGGCGGCTCGCGGGCGTCCCGCGGGACGTGCTGCCTCCCGTGCGGCCGGTGAAGGGGCAGGTCCTGAGGCTGACCATGCCGCGGCGGCACGGGCCGTTCCTGAGCCGGACCGTGCGCGCGGTGGTGCGCGGCAGCCACGTCTACCTGGTGCCCCGCGCGAACGGCGAACTCGTCGTCGGGGCGACCAGCGAGGAGCAGGGCTGGGACACCACCGTGACCGCGGGCGGCGTCTACGAACTGCTGCGGGACGCGCACGAACTGGTCCCGGGCATCACCGAGCTGCCGCTCACCGAGACCCGGGCCGGGCTGCGGCCCGGATCCCCCGACAACGCGCCGCTGCTCGGCCCCACCGGCCTGGAGGGGCTGCTGCTGGCCACCGGCCACTACCGCAACGGCGTCCTGCTCACGCCCGTGACCGGCGACGCCATGGCGCACGCCCTCGCGACGGGTGAACTCCCCGAGGAGGCGCGCCCCTTCACGCCGAAGCGCTTCAGTCCCGCCACCGCACTCTCGGAGCAGCCCGCATGAACATCTCCGTCAACGGGGAGCCCCGGGACGTCTCGCCCGGAACGGCTCTCGACACCGTCGTGAGGTCGCTCACCGCCTCGCCCTCGGGGGTGGCCGCCGCCCTCAACGAAACCGTGGTGCCACGCACCCGGTGGTCCGCCACGCCCCTGTCCGAGGGAGACCGCGTGGAAGTCCTCACCGCCGTCCAAGGAGGCTGACCATGGCCGACGATCCGTTCGTCCTCGGTGGTACGTCGTTCAGCTCCCGGCTCATCATGGGCACGGGCGGGGCGCCCAGCCTCGATGTCCTGGAGCGGTCGCTCGTCGCCTCGGGGACGGAGCTGACGACCGTCGCGATGCGCCGGGTGAACGCCTCGGTGCACGGCTCGGTGCTGTCCGTCCTGGACCGGCTGGGCATCCGGGTGCTGCCCAACACGGCGGGCTGCTTCACCGCGGGCGAGGCCGTCCTCACGGCCCGGCTGGCACGCGAGGCGCTCGGCACCGACCTGGTCAAGCTGGAGGTCATCGCAGACGAGCGCACGCTGCTGCCGGACCCGATCGAGACGCTGGAGGCGGCCGAGAGCCTGGTCGACGACGGGTTCACGGTGCTGCCGTACACCAACGACGATCCGGTGCTGGCCCGGAAGCTGGAGGACGTGGGCTGCGCGGCGATCATGCCGCTCGGCTCCCCGATCGGCTCCGGGCTCGGCATCCGCAACCCGCACAACTTCCAGCTGATCGTGGAGCACGCGCGCGTGCCGGTGATCCTGGACGCGGGCGCGGGTACGGCCTCGGACGCGGCGCTGGCGATGGAGCTGGGGTGCGCGGGTGTGATGCTCGCCTCGGCGGTGACGCGGGCGCAGGAGCCGGTGCTGATGGCCGCCGCGATGAGGAACGGGGTAGAGGCGGGACGGCTGGCGTATCGCGCTGGGCGAATTCCCCGGCGGCACTTCGCGCAGGCGTCCTCGCCGGGTGAGGGGATGGCCGTGCTCGATCCGGAGCGGCCGGCCTTTCAGTGACCCGCGCATGTGCGGGGGCGGGGCGTTTCGCAGCCCGGCGTAGCGAGGTCTCCTCGGGACGGGTGCCGCCCTGACGGCACGCATGCCCGCAGCCGGGGCCACACGTCACAGGTCGGCTGCAGTCGCGCCCCGAAAACGGGCGGGGCGGGAGAGCTGTCGGTGTCGGCTCGTACACTCGCCTGCGTGGACACGACCCTTCAGGACCCCTTGGTCGGGCAGGTGCTCGACGGCCGGTACCGCATCGACGCGCGGATCGCGGTCGGCGGGATGGCCACGGTCTACCGGGCCGTGGACACCCGGCTCGACCGGGTCCTCGCGCTCAAGGTGATGCACCCCTCGCTCGCCGTCGACGCCTCGTTCGTCGAGCGGTTCATCCGCGAGGCGAAGTCGGTGGCCCGGCTGGCCCACCCGAACGTGGTGCAGGTCTTCGACCAGGGCACCGACGGCTCGTACGTGTATCTGGCGATGGAGTACGTCGCGGGCTGCACCCTGCGGGACGTGCTGCGCGAGCGCGGGGCCCTTCAGCCGCGGGCCGCCCTGGACATCCTGGAGCCGGTGCTGGCCGCGCTGGGCGCCGCGCACCGCGCCGGGTTCGTGCACCGGGACATGAAGCCCGAGAACGTCCTGATAGGGGACGACGGCCGGGTGAAGGTCGCCGACTTCGGGCTGGTCCGCGCCGTGGACACGGTGACGAACACCACCGGCACCGTCCTCGGCACCGTGTCGTACCTCGCCCCGGAGCAGATAGAGGACGGCACCGCCGACCCTCGCGTCGACGTGTACGCCTGCGGCGTGATGCTGTACGAGATGCTGACCGGCGACAAGCCGCACGACGGGGACTCCCCCGCCGTGATCCTCTACAAGCACCTGCACGAGGACGTGCCCCCGCCCTCCGCCGCCGTGCCCGGCATGGCGTACGAGCTGGACGAGATGGTGGCCTCGGCGACGGCCCGTACCCCGGCCGTCCGCCCGTACGACGCGGTGGCGCTGCTCGCGCAGGTCCGTGACGGACGCGGCCGGCTGAGCGAGGACCAGCTCGACGCGATGCCGCCGCAGGCGCTCGCGGTGGACCACGACAACGGCGACGACCGGACGACGGTGATCCCGCGCGCCCTGACCACCCCGCGCCCGCTGCCGGTCCATGAGGACGACGAGGTCTCCGGGGCCGCGCTCAACCGCACCAGCCGCTTCGCGTCCCCGCCGCCCCCGCCGGCCCGCCGCCGCCCGGGCTCCCGGCGCGGCCCGGTGGCGATCGTCGTCGCCGTCCTGCTGGTGCTGGGCCTCGGCGCCGGCATCTGGTACATCAACTCCGGCCAGTTCACCGAGGTCCCCCCGCTGCTGGCCAAGACCCAGGAGCAGGCCGAGGACCGGCTCCGCGACGCCGGTCTCGAGCTCGGCAAGGTGAAGCACGCCTACAGCGACACCGTCGATCGCGGCCAGATCATCAGCAGCGACCCGAAGGCCGGGACGCGCATCCGCGGCAACGACGCGGTGGGCATCACGATCTCCGACGGCCCCGAGACCGTGCGGGTGCCCGCCCTGGCCGGGCAGAAGCTGGCCAAGGCCCGGAGCCTGCTGAAGGAGGACGGGCTGGAGCCGGGCATGGTCACCCGGGAGTTCAGCGAGGACGTGCCGCGCGGCTCGGTGATCACCGCGCGCCCGGCGGACGGCACCAAGGTGCGCGCGGGCACGGGTGTCGCGCTGGTCGTCAGCAAGGGCGCCCGCATCGACGTCCCCGATGTCACCGGCGTCGACGAGGCCGACGCGCGGGCCGAGCTGACGGAGGCCGGCCTCAAGGTGAAGATCGCCCCCGAGCGGGTCACCTCCTCCGAGTACGACAAGGGCCAGGTCGTCCGGCAGTCCCCGGCTTCCGGCGGCCCCGCGGCCGAGGGCGACACGGTCACGCTGACGCTGTCCAAGGGCCCCGAGATGATCGAGGTGCCGGACGTGGTCGGGGACAGCGTCGACGACGCCAGGCAGGCGCTGGAGGGCGCCGGGTTCGAGGTCGACGAGGACCGCGGGCTGCTCGGGCTCTTCGGCGACGAGGTCAAGAGCCAGTCCGTCGAGGGCGGCCGGACCGCGCCCAAGGGTTCGACGATCACCATCAAGATCAGGTGACGACGGCGGGCGGGAGCCCGTGGACGGGGCGGGGCCGGACGCATGACACCCTGAACGGGTGAACAGTCAGCTGTCCGGCGCCTCCCGCAACCCGGTGGGCGGCCATGTCCCCGTGGCCGGTGGGCTCCATTCCGTGGGCCTGTCGTACGCCCGTGATCTGAAGGCGGAGGCCGTCCAGGTCTTCGTCGCCAACCCGCGCGGCTGGGCCACGCCGACCGGGAACCCCCGGCAGGACGAGGCGTTCCGCGCGGCGTGCGCGGCCGAGTCCGTCCCGGCCTATGTGCACGCCCCGTACCTGATCAACTTCGGTTCGCACACCGAGGCGACCGTGGAGCGGTCGGTGGAGTCGCTGCGGCACTCGCTGCGGCGCGGGCGGGAGATCGGGGCGCTGGGCGTGGTCGTGCACACCGGCAGCGCGACCGGCGGCCGGGAGCGGTCGGTGGCGCTGAAGCAGGTGCGCGAACATCTGCTGCCCCTGCTGGACGAGCTGACCCACGACGACGACCCGTTCCTGCTGCTGGAGTCGACCGCTGGCCAGGGCGCCTCCCTGTGCTCGCGGACCTGGGACTTCGGCCCGTACTTCGAGGCGCTGGACGCCCACCCGATGCTCGGCGTGTGCCTGGACACCTGCCACATCTTCGCAGCCGGGCACGACCTGACGGGCCCCAGCGGCATGCACCAGACACTGGACCTGCTGGTGGACACGGTCGGCGAGGGCCGGCTGAAGCTGATCCACGCCAACGACTCCAAGGACGTGGTGGGCGCCCACAAGGACCGGCACGAGAACATCGGCGTCGGTCACATCGGCGAGGACCCGTTCCGGGCCCTGATGACGCACCCCGCGACCGAGGGCGTGCCGCTGATCATCGAGACGCCGGGCGGCAAGCAGGGGCACGCGGCCGACGTGGAGCGGCTGAAGAAGCTGCGCGACGGCTGAGCCCGCCGACCGGGTCCGTCGGACGGCCGGCCCGTCTAGAGGTCGGGCCCGTCCCCGGGCAGCTCCTGGTACGAGTAGCGCTGCTCCTGCCAGGGGTCGCCGATGTTGTGGTAGCCCCGCTCCTCCCAGAAGCCGCGCCGGTCGGCGGTCATGTACTCCACACCGCGCACCCACTTGGGGCCCTTCCAGGCGTAGAGGTGGGGAACGATCAGGCGCAGCGGGAAGCCGTGCTCGGCGGTGAGCAGCTCGCCGTCCTTGTGGGTGGCGAAGAGAACCTGCTCGCCGGCGAAGTCGGAGAGCCGGAGGTTGGAGCTGAATCCGTACTCGGCCCACACCATCACATGGGTGACATCGTCCGCGGGCGGGGCGAGGTCGAGGAGCGTGCGGGCGGGGATGCCGCCCCACTCGGCGCCCAGCATGCTGAACTTCGTGACGCAGTGCAGATCGGCCACCACGGTGGTGTGGGGCAGGGCGGTGAACTCCTCGTGGGTCCAGCAGTGCTTGCCGCCGTCGGCGGTGGCGCCGAAGACCCGGAACTCCCAGCGCTCGGGCCGGAACTTGGGGACGGGGCCGTAGTGCGTGACCGGCCAGCCGCGTTGCAACCGCTGTCCCGGGGGCAGGTCGGGCTGCGTCGCTCCTGCTGGATCGCGCCCTTCTCCCGATTCGTGTTCCAGCGGCTGACCCATGACTCCATCCTGACAGACCCCGGGTGATGCCCCTGACCGGACCCACTTCGAAAACGGGCAAAGTCGACTAAGCATGCCCTTACTTACTAAGTGGAGACTTACTGGACGATCTTCTCCGCCAGTGGAATCATGCGGCGCAACCTGCCAGTTCCCCCGCGCGGAAGGAGCCTCTGCGATGCAGGGCGACCCCGAGGTCCTCGAATTCCTCAACGAGCAGTTGACCGGCGAGCTGACGGCGATCAACCAGTACTGGCTGCACTACCGGATCCAGGACAACAAGGGCTGGACCAAGCTCGCCAAGTACACGCGTGAAGAGTCCATCGATGAGATGAAGCACGCGGACAAGATCACCGAGCGCATCCTCATGCTGGACGGCCTGCCGAACTACCAGCGACTTTTCCATGTACGGGTCGGCCAGACGGTCACCGAGATGTTCCAGGCGGACCGGCAGGTCGAGGTCGAGGCGATCGACCGGCTCAAGCGCGGTATCGAGGTGATGCGCACCAAGGGCGACATCACGTCCGCGAACCTCTTCGAGTCGATCCTGGAGGACGAGGAGCACCACATCGACTATCTGGACACACAGCTGGAGCTGATCGAAAAGCTCGGCGAGGCGCTGTACATCGCGCAGCAGATCGAGCAGCCGAGCTAGCTGCGGTCAGGCGGCGTCCTCGAGGTCCGAGAGCACCGGCCGGCCCTGGTCGGCCAGGTCACGGCGCGGGCAGGCTCCCCTGCCCAGGATCGCCTGGATACGGCGTACGCAGGACCCGCAGTCCGTGCCCGCCTTGCAGGCGGAGGCTATCTGGCGGGGGGTGCAGGCGCCGCCGTCCGCGTGCTGCTTGACCTGCTGCTCGGTGATCCCGAAGCAACTGCAGACGTACACGCGGTTCACCTCCCGACGGGTCGTTCTCGGATGCGCCGTCCCCGTTGATCGGTGAGGCTAACCTAACCTTACCCGCCGGGTCCGGAGCACAAAAGTGGTGAGGGGCGCGGATCGTGTGATCCGCGCCCCAGTCCATGCTCCGGTAACAGGCGGACCCGTTACTGGTCCCTGTACATCTCGGCCACGAGGAACGCCAGGTCGAGCGACTGGCTGCGGTTGAGCCGCGGGTCGCAGGCCGTCTCGTAGCGCTGGTGCAGATCGTCGACGAAGATCTCGTCGCCGCCGCCCACGCACTCGGTGACGTCGTCGCCGGTGAGCTCCACGTGGATGCCGCCCGGGTGGGTGCCGAGGGCCTTGTGGACCTCGAAGAAGCCCTTGACCTCGTCGAGCACGTCGTCGAAGCGGCGGGTCTTGTGCCCGGAGGCCGCCTCGTAGGTGTTGCCGTGCATCGGGTCGGTGATCCAGGCGACGGTGGCGCCGGAGGCGGTGACCTTCTCGACCAGCTCCGGGAGCTTGTCGCGGACCTTGTCGGCGCCCATGCGGACGATGAAGGTCAGCCGGCCCGGCTCGCGGTCCGGGTCGAGGCGGTCGATGTACTGGAGCGCGTCCTCGGCCGTCGTCGTCGGACCCAGCTTGATGCCGATCGGGTTGCGGATCTTCGAGGCGAACTCGATGTGCGCGTGGTCCAGCTGCCGGGTGCGCTCACCGATCCACACCATGTGCCCGGAGACGTCGTACAGCTGCCCGGTGCGCGAGTCGACCCTGGTCAGCGCGGACTCGTAGTCGAGCAGCAGCGCCTCGTGCGAGGCGTAGAACTCGACCGTCTTGAACTCCTCCGGGTCGGTCCCGCAGGCGTGCATGAAGTTCAGCGCGTTGTCGATCTCGCGTGCCAGCTGCTCGTAGCGCTGGCCCGACGGGGATGACTTCACGAAGTCCTGGTTCCAGGCGTGCACCTGGCGCAGATCGGCGTAACCGCCGGTGGTGAAGGCGCGCACCAGGTTCAGCGTGGAGGCGGACGCGTGGTACATCCGCTTCAGCCGCTCGGGGTCGGGGACGCGCGCGGCCTCGGTGAAGTCGAAGCCGTTGACGGAGTCGCCGCGGTACGTCGGCAGCGTCACGCCGTCGCGGGTCTCGGTCGGCTTGGAGCGCGGCTTGGAGTACTGGCCGGCGATCCGGCCGACCTTCACGACCGGCACGGACGCGGCGTACGTGAGCACGGCGCCCATCTGGAGCAGCGTCTTCAGCTTGTTGCGGATGTGGTCGGCGGACACCGCGTCGAAGGCCTCGGCGCAGTCGCCGCCCTGGAGGAGGAACGCCTCTCCCTTGGCGACGGACGCCATCCGGGCGCGCAGCTGGTCGCACTCGCCCGCGAAGACGAGCGGCGGATACGACTCCAGCTCCGCAACGACTGCGCGCAGAGCCTCGGTGTCGGGGTACTCGGGCTGCTGCGCCGCGGGCAGGTCTCGCCAGGTGTTGCCAGCACTCGCGCTGGTCTTAGCGTTCACGGTCACGACCTCAACATTACGGGGTCGTGTCGGGCGTCCAGACCCATGCCCAGCAATTGAGACACGCCGTACGCTCCGCGGACGTGGGGTAGGGTGCGTCGCATGTTCGCGCATTCGACCCAGACCTGGTGGTGGACCGCTCATCCGGCGGCCCGCTGACTGCGCGTACTCAAGACTTCGCGAAGGCCGCCCGAGGGGCGGCCTTCGGCGTTTCCCGGGGTCCGTTCCTCTCTCACCGAGATGGAGTACGGACCCATGAACCTGCTCGGCTTGCTGGACGACCCCCGCCCGTTCGCCCTGCTGCGCCGCCGCACCCCGGGCCACGACCAGGATCTGGTCGAGGTCCTGATCGGCCCGGTCGCCGCGCACGAGCGTCTCGCCGACCTGCCCGAGCGGAGCCTCGCTCTGGTGCCCTTCCGGCAGATCCGCGAGCGCGGCTTCGACGTCCGCGACGACGGCACCCCCCTGCTGGCCCTCACCCCCGAGGAGTCGTACGGCGTGCCGCTGGCCGACGCCCTGGCGCAGCTCCCGGCGCACGAGGTGCGCGTCGAGGGCGGTGGTTTCGACGTGGCCGACGAGGAGTACGGCGAGATCGTCGAGCGCGTGCTGCGCGAGGAGATCGGGCGGGGCGAGGGCGCGAACTTCGTGATCCGGCGGACATACGAGGGTGAGATCCCCGGGTTCGGGCGGGCCGACGCGCTGGCGCTGTTCCGGCGGCTGCTGGAGGGTGAGCGGGGGGCGTACTGGACGTTCGTGGTGCACACCGGGGACCGCACCCTGGTCGGGGCCAGCCCCGAGGTGCATGTGCGGATGTCCGGCGGCACGGTCGTCATGAACCCGATCAGCGGCACCTACCGCTACCCCGCCGAGGGGCCCACCCCCGAGCACCTGCTGGGTTTCCTCGCCGACGGCAAGGAGATCGAGGAGCTGTCGATGGTCGTCGACGAGGAGCTCAAGATGATGTGCACCGTCGGTGACATGGGCGGGGTCGTGATCGGGCCCCGGCTGAAGGAGATGGCGCACCTCGCGCACACCGAGTACGAGCTGCGCGGGAAGTCCTCGCTGGACGTGCGGGACGTGCTGAGGGAGACGATGTTCGCGGCGACCGTGACCGGCTCGCCGGTGCAGAACGCCTGCCGGGTGATCGAGCGGCACGAGAGCGGCGGGCGCGGGTACTACGCCGGTGCGCTGGCCCTGATCGGCCGGGACACGGGCGGGTCCCAGACCCTCGACTCCCCCATCCTGATCCGTACCGCCGACATCGACGCGGCCGGGCACCTGCGGGTGCCGGTCGGCGCGACCCTCGTGCGCGGCTCGGACCCGGCGGGCGAGGTGGCCGAGACGCACGCCAAGGCGGCGGGTGTGCTGGCGGCGCTGGGCGTACGTCCGTCGAGGCCACGCGAGGAGTCCGTGCGGCCCCGGCTGGCCGACGACCCCCGGGTGCGGGCCGCGCTCGACGGACGCCGGGCGTCGCTGGCGCCCTTCTGGCTGCGGATGCAGGAGCAGTCCGAGCGGGTCCCCGGACACGCCCTGGTCGTCGACGCCGAGGACACCTTCACGGCGATGCTCGCGCATGTGCTGCGCTCGGGCGGCCTGGAGGTGTCCGTGCGGCGCTACGACGAGGACGGGCTGCGGGAGGCGGTGCTCACGCACCAGGGACCCGTCGTGCTCGGCCCGGGGCCCGGGGACCCGGCCGATCTCACCGATCCGAAGATGCGGTTCCTGCGCTCGCTGACCGCCGAGGTGATCCGCGGCACCGGCCACGGCGTGCTCGGCGTCTGCCTCGGGCACGAGCTGATCGCGGCCGAGCTGGGGCTGGACATCGTGCGCAAGGACGTGCCGTACCAGGGCGCGCAGACGGAGATCGACCTGTTCGGGCGGCCGGAGACGGTCGGCTTCTACAACAGCTTCGTGGCGCGCTGCGACGACGACGAGGCGCGGGAGCTGGCCGCGCACGGTGTCGAGGTCAGCAGGGCCGCGGACGGGGAGGTGCATGCCGTGCGGGGGCCGGGGTTCGCCGGGGTGCAGTTCCACCCGGAGTCGGTCCTGACGCTGAACGGCACGGCCGTGGTGCGGGAGTTGATGGGCCGGTTGCGCAACACGACCGTGTAGCCGTCCGGGGGCCGCCGCCCCCGGACACCCGCGTCCCGGTCAGCCGAAGAACACCCCGACCTCGTCGTACAGCGCCGGGTCCACCGTCTTCAGCCGGGCCGTGGCGTCCGCGATGGGCACGCGGACGATGTCCGTGCCGCGCAGGGCGACCATCCGGCCGAAGTCGCGGTCACGGACGCAGTCGATGGCGTGCAGTCCGAAGCGGGTGGCGAGCCAGCGGTCGAACGCGCTCGGAGTGCCGCCCCGCTGGACGTGCCCGAGGACGGTGGTGCGGGCCTCGTTGCCCGTGCGCTTCTCGATCTCCTTGGCGAGCCACTCGCCGACCCCGGACAGCCGGACGTGCCCGAAGGAGTCCAGCGACTGGTCCTTGAGGACCATGTCGCCGTCCTTCGGCACGGCCCCCTCGGCGACGACGACGATCGGCGCGTACGACGCCCGGAAGCGGGAGGTCACCCAGGCGCACACCTGCTCGACGTCGAAGGGCTGCTCGGGGATGAGGATGACGTTGGCGCCGCCGGCCAGGCCCGAGTGCAGGGCGATCCAGCCGGCGTGCCGGCCCATCACCTCGACGACCAGGACCCGCATATGGGACTCGGCGGTGGTGTGCAAGCGGTCGATGGCCTCGGTCGCGATGCCGACGGCGGTGTCGAAGCCGAAGGTGTAGTCGGTGGCGGACAGGTCGTTGTCGATCGTCTTGGGTACGCCCACACAGGGCACGCCGTGCTCGTCGGACAGCCGGGCGGCCACGCCCAGGGTGTCCTCGCCGCCGATGGCGATGAGCGCCTCGACCTCGAGAGCGGCGAGGGTCTCCTTGATCCGGCGGATGCCGTTCTCCACTTTCAGCGGGTTGGTCCGGGAGGAGCCGAGGATCGTGCCGCCGCGGGGCAGGATGCCGCGCACGGCCGGGATGTCGAGCCGGACGGTGGCGCCTTCCAGGGGGCCTCGCCAGCCGTCCCGGAAGCCGGTGAAGTCATAGCCGTACTCCTGCACGCCCTTGCGGACGATGGCCCGGATGACGGCGTTGAGGCCGGGGCAGTCGCCGCCTCCGGTCAGTACTCCGACGCGCATGGAACAGTCCCTTCGCCGCAGGTGCCTGACGAGGAGTCAGTGTGACGTGCGCCTCACTCGTCGTCGAGGCCACGCTCTATCGCGTACCTGACGAGCTCCACGCGGTTGTGCAGCTGGAGCTTGCCGAGGGTGTTCTGGACGTGGTTCTGCACCGTGCGGTGGGAGATGACCAGACGCTCGGCGATCTGCTTGTAGCTCAGGCCCTTGGCGACCAGGCGCAGCACCTCGGTCTCGCGGTCGGTGAGCCGGGGCGCCTTCGGTTCGCCGGTGTCGGGGGCCGGGGCGGGTTCGGAGGCCAGACGGCGGTACTCGCCGAGGACCAGTCCGGCGAGGCCGGGGGTGAAGACCGGGTCGCCGACGGCCGTACGGCGGACCGCGTCCTGGAGTTCCCCGGTGGAGGCGGACTTGAGCAGGTAGCCGGTCGCGCCGGACTTCACGGCCTCCAGGACGTCGGCGTGCTCACCGGAGGCGGACAGCACGAGGACGCGCAGGGCGGGGTTCGCCGCGACGACCTCCTTGCAGACCTGGACGCCGGGCTTGGCGGGCAGGTTCAGGTCGAGCACGAGGACGTCGGGCGCGGCGGCCTTGGCGCGGCGTACGGCCTGGTCGCCGTCGCCGGCGGTGGCGACGACCTCGAAGCCCGACTCGGCGAGGTCGCGGGCGACCGCGTCGCGCCACATGGGGTGGTCGTCCACGACCATGACCTTGATCGGGTCCTGCCGGTCCGCACTCGTCTCCGTCATCGCTGCTCCGCCTTCCCCCGGGTTTCCGTCACGTCCTTCGGTACCTTCAGTTCGACCTCGGTGCCCTGGCCGGGCACCGAGATCAGTTCCGCGCTGCCGCCCAGGTCGCGCAGCCGGCCGCGGATCGACAGGGCGACACCGAGCCGGCCCTCGCCCTCGGCCTGGAGGAGCCGCCCCTCCGGGATGCCGGGCCCGTCGTCCCGGACGGTGACGATCACCTCGTCCGGCTCGTCCTCGACCAGGATCCACGCGCGGGCGTCCTCACCGGCGTGCCGACGGACGTTGTCCAGGGCCGCGCCGACGGCGGCGGCCACTTCCCGGGCGGCGGCCGGGGCCAGCGGCACGGGCGCGCCGGGCTCGGCGAGACTGACCCGGGCCCCCGCGTACGGCGCGAGGAGGGCGCGCAGGTCGACGGGGCCGCCCGGCTCCGGCTCCTCCTCCACGGCTCGGACGAGGGCGCCCTCGGCGGCGTCCTCCGAGACCCGCGACACCGGGACGAGCCCGCCGGAGACCAGGGTGCGCAGCGCGACCTCCTGCTCGCCGGCCATCCGGCCCAGCTCGGCCGCCTCTCCGCCGATCACGGCGCCGCGGCGCTGCACCATCGCCAGCACCTGGAGCACGCTGTCGTGGATGTCCCGGGCCAGGCGCTCGCGCTCGCGCGTGGCGGCCTCGATCTCCAGGGCGCGGGCGAGGGTGCGCTCGGAGGCGCGGGCGACCTCGACGACGTAGCCGATGGCGATGGAGGCGATGCAGACCAGGATGACGTTGTGGACGGTGTCGCGGGCCGGGGTGCCGCGCTCGACCAGGTTGGCGACGGCCACCAGAGAAGAGGCGAGGGCCGCCCAGCGCCAGCCGCCCTTGATGGCGAAGGCCAGGACGGAACCGGCGGTCCATATCGACGGCAGGGTCGGGCCGCCCGCCTGGACCCGCTCGTGCGCGTCGGCGACGGTCGTGAGCAGGATGCCGGTGACGGCGATGGTGAGGTCGGCGGCGAGGAACCGCTTGGTGCAGCGGGCGGCGCTCGCGACCCGGGGCAGGGTGGCCAGGGTCCAGCCGCACAGCACGGCGTAGTAGGCGACGGCGACCCAGGGGCGGACGAACTCGTCGTAGGCGGTGGCGAACAGGCCGACCGCGTACAGCATCGTGAGCACCCGGTAGGCGGTGAGCGCACGCCACAGCGGCTGCTCGACCGACATCCTCATGACACGCTCGCGCTTGGCCATCTCCCCCTGCCCCCCGGCGAAGCCCCGGTTAGGGCTCGGACCGCCGCTGCTCCGTCTGCTGCGCCTTGCACGCTTCCTGCTGGGCCTTTTCCTTCTCGGCCTGTTCCTTCTCCGCGCGTGCGAGAGCGGCCTTGGCTGCCTTCTCGGCTTCCTTCTCCGCCTTCGCCGCTTCCGAGAGCTGCCGCTTCATGGCCGTCGCGTACATGTCGACGTACTCCTGGCCGGAGAGCTTCATGATCTCGTACATGACCTCGTCGGTCACCGCGCGCAGCACGAACCGGTCGTGCTCCATGCCCTGGTAGCGGCTGAAGTCCAGGGGCTTGCCGATGCGGATGCCGGGGCGCATCAGCTTCGGCATGACCTTCCCGGGCGGCTGGATCTTCTCCGTGTCGATCATGGCGACGGGCAGGACGGGGGCGCCGGTGGCGAGCGCCACGCGCGCGAGGCCGCCCGGCTTGCCCCGGTAGAGCCGCCCGTCGGGCGAGCGCGTGCCCTCCGGGTAGATCCCGAACAGCTCACCGCGCTCCAGCACGTCTATGCCGCTCTTGATGGCGGCCTCACCCGCGCCGCGCGCACCGGAGCGGTCCACGGGGAGCTGCCCGACCCCCTTGAAGAAGGCGGCCGTCATCCGGCCCTTCACACCGGGCGTCGTGAAGTACTCGGCCTTGGCGATGAAGGTGACCTTGCGGTCGAGGACGGCGGGCAGGAAGAAGGAGTCGGAGAACGACAGGTGATTGCTCGCCAGGATCGCTGCGCCCTCGGCGGGTACGTTCTCCAGGCCCTCCACCCAGGGCCTGAAGGCGAGCTTCAGCGGACCCCCGATGGTGACCTTCATCGCGCCGTACAACAACCGAGTGCCTCCTGTGTGTGTCGATGAGACCTTAACCCGGAGCACTGTCAAAGGCGCCGACGGCCCTGGTCGGTGTCAGTGCGGTCGCGTACGGTGAAGGTCCCGCGCACGCCGCGCGCACCCCTTCCATGACGTTCCGTGACATTCCGTGATCGTGTCAGTCCCTTCTCACGACCAGGAGGCCGAAGGTGCCGGTCCTTGCCGGAGCCGAGCCGTTCCACCACGAGGGCGGAGAGGTCGCCGTCCTCCTCTGCCACGGCTTCACCGGATCACCGCAGTCGCTGCGCCCCTGGGCGGAGCACCTCGCCGAGCACGGCATGACCGTCTCCCTGCCGCTGCTGCCCGGGCACGGCACGCGCTGGGAGGACCTGCGGATCACGGGCTGGCAGGACTGGTACGCGGAGGTGGACCGGGCGCTGCGCCTGCTGTGCGAGCGCCGTGAGACGGTCTTCGTCGCGGGCCTGTCCATGGGCGGCGCGCTGGCCCTGCGGCTCGCCGCGAAGCACGGCGACGCCGTCCGCGGTGTCATGGTCGTCAACCCCGCGAACAAGGTGCACGGCCTGGCCGCCCACGCCCTCCCGGTGGTGCGCCACCTGGTCCCCGCGACGAAGGGCATCGCCAGCGACATCGCCAAGCCGGGCGGGCAGGAGCTCGGCTACGACCGGGTGCCGCTGCACGCGGCACACTCGCTGCGGCAGTTCTTCCAGGCCACCGACCGCGAGCTGCCGCAGGTCACTCAGCCGGTGCTGCTGATGCGCAGCCCGCAGGACCATGTGGTGCCGCCGGTGGACTCCGCCCGGATCCTCAGCCGCATCTCGTCGACGGACGTGAAAGAGGTCATCCTGGAACAGAGCTACCACGTCGCCACGTTGGACCATGACGCGGACCGGATCCACGAGGAGAGCCTCGCGTTCATCGGCCGCATCGCGTCCGGCCTCGGCGAGGAGCCCGGGCTCGGCAAGGAAGGGACGACCGCAGGTGGCTGAGCACGACTCCGACCGCGAGGGGCGGGAGCCGGAAGAGAAGGGTGTCCCCTTCGACGAGGACGCGGCCTGGGCGGCGATCGTCGCCGGGTACGGCGAGGAGCCGCCGGACCCGCCGGGCGCCAAGCCGTTCAAGTCGATCGAGGACCTGGCCCTGCCGGCCACCGGGCCCAACGACGCCGGGTTCGACGGCGACCGGGGCGATACGGCCGTGAAGTCCGGGGACGCCGTCAAGCCGGCCGAGCCGCAGGAGGCCGAGGGGCCCGGGGACGCGCCCGTGAAGCCCCTGGGCGGGTCGGTGTCCTTCGCGCCGGGCGTCGGCCCCCGCGACTACACCACGCCCGAGCCCGCCGAGGACGACTTCGACGAGGACGACGAAGGCCACTTCGTGCCCCCGGAGCCGCCCCCGCTGCCCACCGCCGACCCGACCGCCAAGTTCGCCTGGCTCGGCGTGCTCGGCGGTCCGGTGCTGCTCCTGCTGGCGGTGCTGCTCGGCTGGGACATGACCTGGTGGCTGACGACGCTGGGGATCGGCGGCTTCCTCGGCGGCTTCGCGACGCTGGTGATGCGGATGCGGACGGACGACGAGGAGGACGACGACCCCGGGCGGGGTGCGGTCGTCTAGGAAGCCGGGATTCTGAGGGCGGCCAGGACCGGGAGGTGGTCCGTGGCCGCCCTCAGGTCCGTTTCGGACACGCCCGGCTGCCCGGTCGGCACGCCGCAGCCCAGCACCTCGATGCCGGCGGTCGCGAAGATCGCGTCGATGCGCTGGTAGGGGTCGGTGGGGGTCCAGGTGTGCTCGCCGCCCCAGGGGGCCGCGGCCCGGCAGTCGGTCAGTCGGCCCGCCAGCCTGCGGAAGGCCGGGCCCTCGGGGCGTTCGTTGAGGTCGCCGCCGGCGATCGCGTGCTCCACGCCCAGGGCGGCGAGCCGGTCCAGGAGCATGCCGGACTGCTCGTAGCGCTCGTCCTTCTGGAGGGACAGGTGGCAGCTGAGCACGCCGAGACGGGCGCCGGCGAAGCGGAGGACGGCGGTGGCGAAGCCGCGGCGGTGCAGGCCGGGGGTGGGGGGCAGGAGGATGTCCTCCGTGCGTTCCACGCCGGCGCGCAGTGAGCTGAGGATGGCCGGGCCCGTGGTGGTGGCTCCGCCGGTGACGATCACCAGGTCGGAGGCGAGGGCCAGACGGGCGAGTTTCTTGCGCCAGCGGAAGAAGCGGGGGGCTTCCTGGATGAGGACGAGGTCGGGTGCGCAGGCCTTGATGACGCGGGCCAGGGCGTCGGTGTCGTCGCGCATGCTGCGGATGTTGTAGCTGAGGACCCTGATGACTACGGAACCGTCGGGTTCTGTACGCGAGTTGGGGAGCAGCGACATGTGATCAATTTACGCCCGAAGGGGCGGGGCGCGGGGTTGTGCGCGAGTGCCGGTCGTTCGTGGCTTGTCGCGCCCACGCGGCAGAGCCGCACAGGGATACCGCCCCGCGCCCCTCGGGGCATGAACCTCAGGGGGTTTACATGACCGGGTCGGGTTCCCTCGCCAGGTCCGCTGCTCCTACCAGGCCCGCCTTGTTGCCCAGTTCCGCCGCGCGGACCTCGGCCACCGGGCGCCAGTTGCCGCCGACCAGCCAGCGCTTGTAGGACTTGCGGATCGGGCCCAGGACCAGTTCGCCCTCGTCGGAGAGGCCGCCGCCGACGATGAACGCGGACGGGTCGAAGAGGGAGGCCAGGTCGGCCAGGCCCGCGCCGACCCAGCGGGCCAGTTCGCGGTAGGAGTCGACGGCCACCCGGTCGCCCTGGCGGGCGGCCATGGAGATGTGCTTGCCCTCGATGCCCTCGGGTGTGCCGTTGCCGAGGCCGAGCAGGGTCTCGGCGTTCTCGGGGGTGGCGTTGGCGCGCTGCTTGGCGTAGCGCACGAGCGCGCGGCCGGAGGCGTACTGCTCCCAGCAGCCCTGGGAACCGCAGCCGCACAGCAGGCCGTCCGGCACCATCCGGATGTGGCCGAACTCGGCGGCCACGCCGAAGTGCCCGCGGCGCAGCTTGTTGCCGATGATGATGCCGCCGCCGAGGCCGGTGCCCAGCGTGATGCAGATGACGTTGCGATGGCCCTTGCCCGCGCCGAACTTGTACTCGCCCCACGCCGCGGCGTTCGCGTCGTTCTCCACGACCACCGGGAGGCCCACGCGGGCCTCGACCTTCTCCTTGAGCGGCTCGTTGCGCCAGTGGATGTTGGGCGCGAAGTAGACCTCGGAGCGCTGCCGGTTCACATAGCCGGCGGCACCGATGCCCACGCCGACGATGTCGTGCCCGACACGTGCTCCGTCCACCGCCGAGGCGATGGCGTCCACGATGCCCTCGGCCGTGCCCGGGGTCGGCACCTTGTGGGTCGAGAGGATGTTGCCTTCCTCATCGACCACGCCGGCCGCGATCTTCGTGCCGCCGATGTCGACGCCGATGGTGAGTCCCATGAATCCCTCAGTTTCGGTCGAGCCCCGCTACGGCCAACGGTACCCGAGCCCTGCCCCCGGGTTCGCTGACGTCCGCACGCTGGGCACCCCCGGAAGGCCCGCCGGGGGTCCCGCTCGGCCCTGCCGGAGGGCTCAGTCCAGGTCGATCCGCTGCCCGGGGCCGGTGCCGTCGCCGTCGTCCCGGCGTTCGTCCTGGTCACGGGGGCCGCCCTGGTCGTCGCGGCCGGTCCAGCGCCGCTCCTGGGCCTGTACGGCGGAGCGGTAGGCCGCGAGCAGTTCGTTCCCGGCCGCCGCCAGGTGGTCGAAGACGTCCGGGTTGCGTTCGATGACGGGTTCGACGGCGTCCTTGGCCTGCTGGACGACCTGCCGTACGACCTGCTGGGCGGCGGGTCCGGCGACCGCGCCGAGCAGCGGGGACTGCACGCCGGACAGCTTCTCGGCGACGGCGTCGACGAGCTTCTTCAGTTCCTCGGCGGCGGAGCCCGGGGGTGTGCCGTGTTCGGCGCGGCGGCGGGCTTTCTCCGCCTGGAGGTCCTCGGCGCACGCGGTCGCCCAGGCGTCGGCGTCGTTCGCCCGTACCTCGTCCGCGGCCTCTGCGCGGGCGGCGTCGGACGGGGGGAGCTCTTCGCTCATGACGGACTCCTGACTACGGTTCGTCCCTACGACGTTACCCGAACGGGCGTACCGGGTTCACGGGCCGGGACGGGCTGTGTCCGGGCCGCTGCGCGCCGCTGTCTCACCGGTCCCGCGGCCACAGCCGCGGGTCGGGCGCGAAGCGGATCCGCAGCTCGCCGTCGCGCAGGGCGGCGCCGTCGACGGTGCAGCGGCGCAGCACGGAGGGTAGTGGGACGACCCGGCGGAAGCGCCCGGCCGTGACGACGAGTTCGTCGCCGCGCCGGACGAGGTCGAGTTCGTCGCGTATGGCGCCGGGCAGCGGGATGTGCCAGACGAGCACGCCGTCCTCGCCGAGCCGGTCGGTCACCGGCCAGTCGGCGGCGGGGGCCCGCTCGGTGACGCCGGGCACGGCGAGGGCGGTGAGGTCGTCGGCGCCGCGCGGGTCGTGTCCGAGGTGGGCGACGGTGCGCACGTCGTACGACTCGCGCCACTCCTCCAGGGTCTTGCGTTGCTGGGCGACCGGGCCTGCGAGCCAGGTGTCCGGGGTGGCCTCGGGCAGGACGCGGTTGGCGACCACGACGTCGGTGGCGAGACCGCGCAGGGCGAGGCCGAGGCCGGTGGTGCGCAGCGCGTCGGCACCGGCGGGGCCGGGCTCGGCGACCAGTCGTACGACGGTGCCGCGGTCGGCGACGACCGCCTCCACGGCGGCCAGTTCGAGGTCCCAGCGGGCCGCCGTCTCGTAGAGCCACTCGGCGGGCATGGGGACGCCGGCGAGGCGGCCCAGGACGGGGCGCAGGGCGCGGGCGGCCTGCCGTTCGGGCGGCAGGAGGCGGCGCAGGTAGCGGCGGAGTTCCTCGGGCAGGGCGAGGAGGGCGAGGGCCTGCGGGGCCGGGGGGAGGTCGACGACGAGGGTGTCGTACTGCCCGGACAGCGCGGCGTCCCGCAGGGCGCGCAGCAGGGCGAGTTCCTCGGCGCCGGGCAGGGGGGTGAGTTCCTCGGCGTCGAGGCGGGCGGCGCCGAGCAGGTCCAGGGCGGAGGAGGCGCGGTCCTGGAGGGCGACGAGGTCCCGGCGGAAGTCCTGGGCGGCGTCGGGACGCCAGGCGGTGAGGTGCGGGGCGGCCCGGACCGGGTCGGGGCCGGTCGTGACCCCGAGGGCGGCACCGAGGCTGTCCGTGCGGTCGGTGCCGAGGACGAGGGTGCGGTCACCCTCGGCCGCCGCGGCCAGGGCGGTCGCGGCCGCGAGGGTGGTACGACCGCTGCCGCCGGGGCCGGTGATCAGGAGGGTGCGCATGGGGTTGAACGTACCCCGGGGCGGGCCAAGGGCGCGGGGCTGTGCTGAACATGCGGCTCCGCCGCGCGGGCGCGACGAGCCACGACGAGCCCGCACCCGGCACCGGACGCGGGCCCCTGCGGCGCGGCTCCTACTGGCCCGATTCGACCCTCTTCTTCAGCCCCGCCAGCGCCCGGTCGATGATGACCTTCTCCGCCTTGCGCTTGATCATGCCGAGCATCGGGATCTTGACGTCCACGGTCAGCAGGTACGTGACCTCCGTACCGCCCGCACCGGACGGCTTGAGGATGTAGGAGCCGTCGAGGGACCGGAGCATCTGGGACTTCACCAGCGTCCAGGACACCTCGTTCTCGCCGGTCCAGGTGTAGCCGAGGACCTGGTCGTCCTTGATGGCGCCCGCGTCCATGACGAGGCGGACCTGCTCGGCGCGGCCCTGGGCGTCGGTCTTGAGGACCTCGGCCTCCTTCACCTCGCCGGTCCAGTCGGGGTAGCGGGCGAAGTCGGAGATGACCGCCATGACGTCGGCCGGGGCCGCCTCGATGGTGATGCTCGAGCTGGTGTGTTCCGCCATCGCCGTGGCTCCTCCAGATGCGGGCCGGTATGAGGTCGTGCGCAGGTGCGTGCAGCGTGAAGGCTACCGCGCACGGGACCCGCGGATCTCACCCGACCTGGGGCGTCCTCACCACTGAAGCGCCCAGGGCGTCCCGGTCGACGCGAAGTGCCCCACGTTCACGCACTCGGTCGCCCCGATCCGCATCCTCTTCACCAGCGGCTGGTGGACGTGCCCGAAGAGGGAGTAGCGGGGCCGGGTGCGGCGGATGGCGTCCAGCAGGGCGCGGCTGCCGCGCTCGAAGCGGCGGGCGACGGTGTCGTAGACCAGCTCGGGGACCTCGGGCGGGATGTGTGTGCAGAGCACGTCGACCTCGCCGACGGCCTCGATCTTCGCCGCGTACTCCTCGTCGCTGATCTCGTACGGCGTCCGCATCGGGGTGCGCAGGCCGCCTCCGACGAAGCCGAAGACCCGGCCGCCGAGCTCGACGCGCTCGCCGTCGAGGACGGTCGTGCCGGGGCCGGCGTACTCCCGCCACAGGGGCGGCATGTCGACGTTGCCGTAGGTGGCGTACGTCGGAGTGGGGAACGCGGCGAACAACTCGGCGTACTGCTTGCGCACCGCTTCCTCGATCACCGTGGCGCGGTTCTCCTGGAGGCCGGCCCACAGCGAGGCCCCGAGGACGCGGGCCTCCTCGAAGCGGCGCTCGGTGCGCAGCGCGACGATCCGGTCGGCGTTCTCGACGCCGAACAGGTCGGGGAAGATGCCACGGGAGTGGTCGGCGTAGTCGAGGAACAGCACGAGGTCGCCCAGGCACACCAGGGCGTCCGCGCCGTCCCCGGCCCTGGCCAGGTCGCGGGCGTTGCCGTGCACGTCGCTGACCACGTGGACGCGCGTCCGGTGATTGCGGGCTGGTGTGGGTGCCATGACGATCAAGCGTAAGCGTGTGCGGCAGACGTGAACAGTGGCGGCCGGACCTGCGGTTACTGGCCAGTCAGTTAGTCCGTGGACTACTGTGCGCGAAGGAATACCCAACTGTGTGACGCAGCGAACATCTCGACGGGACCCCCTGTCGGAGAAGCCATACCGACGGGTAACGTCCGGGCAGTCCAGTCGTGCTCTGCATTTCAACAAGTGAATGCCCGAGCACCTCCCCGAGCCTTGGACCGCACCGTCGCAGCACACACCGTCGTGGCGCCGGCGCCCTATGAGGAGCAGCAGTCTTGCGCGAGTTCAGCCTTCCGGCTTTGTACGAGGTCCCTGCGGACGGAAATCTGACCGACATCGTCCGCAGAAACGCCGCGCAGCACCCGGACGTCGCCGTCATCGCCCGCAAGGTCGGCGGCAGCTGGCAGGACGTCACGGCCACCGCGTTCCTCGCCGAGGTGCACGCCGCCGCGAAGGGGCTGATCGCCGCCGGGGTGCAGCCGGGCGACCGGGTGGGGCTGATGTCCCGCACCCGGTACGAGTGGACGCTGCTGGACTTCGCGATCTGGAGCGCGGGCGCGGTGACCGTGCCGGTGTACGAGACCAGTTCGCCGGAGCAGGTGCGGTGGATCCTCGGCGACTCGGGCGCGACCGCCTGCGTCGTGGAGTCGGACGCCCACTCCGCCGCGATCGAGTCGGTGCGCGACGGGCTGCCGGCGCTCAAGCACGTGTGGCAGATCGACGGCGGCGGTGTCGAGGAGCTGGGCCGGCTCGGCCAGGACGTCACCGACCAGACGGTCGAGGAGCGCGGCTCCTTCGCCAAGGCCGACGACCCGGCGACCATCGTCTACACCTCGGGCACCACCGGCCGCCCCAAGGGCTGTGTGCTCACCCACCGCAGCTTCTTCGCCGAGTGCGGCAACATCGTCGAGCGGCTGCGTCCGCTGTTCCGCACCGGCGAGTGCTCGGTGCTGCTCTTCCTGCCGCTCGCGCACGTCTTCGGCCGGCTGGTGCAGATCGCGCCCATGATGGCGCCGATCAAGCTGGGCACGGTCCCGGACATCAAGGACCTCACCGACGAGCTGGCCGCGTTCCGCCCGACGCTGATCCTCGGCGTGCCGCGCGTCTTCGAGAAGGTCTACAACTCGGCGCGCGCCAAGGCGCAGGCCGACGGCAAGGGCAAGATCTTCGACAAGGCCGCCGACACCGCGATCGCGTACAGCAAGGCGCTGGACACCCCCTCGGGCCCGTCGTTCGGCCTGAAGATCAAGCACAAGACCTTCGACAAGCTCGTCTACAGCAAGCTCCGCGCGGTCCTCGGCGGCCGGGGCGAGTACGCCATCTCCGGCGGCGCCCCGCTCGGCGAGCGCCTCGGTCACTTCTTCCGCGGCATCGGCTTCACGGTCCTGGAGGGCTACGGCCTGACCGAGTCCTGCGCGGCCACCGCGTTCAACCCCTGGGACCGGCAGAAGATCGGCACGGTCGGCCAGCCGCTGCCCGGCTCGGTGGTGCGGATCGCCGACGACGGCGAGGTGCTGCTGCACGGCGAGCACCTGTTCAAGGAGTACTGGAACAACCCCGGCGCGTCCGCTGAGGCGCTGGCCGACGGCTGGTTCCACACCGGTGACATCGGCACCCTCGACGAGGACGGCTACCTCAGGATCACCGGCCGCAAGAAGGAGATCATCGTCACCGCGGGCGGCAAGAACGTCGCCCCGGCCGTGATCGAGGACCGCATCCGGGCGCACGCGCTGGTCGCGGAGTGCATGGTGGTGGGCGACGGGCGGCCGTTCGTGGGCGCGCTGGTCACCATCGACGAGGAGTTCCTGGGCCGTTGGTGCGCCGACCACGGCAAGCCGGCGGGTTCCACCGCGGCGTCGCTGAGCGAGGACCCGGACCTGCTGGCCGCGATCCAGGCGGCGATCGACGACGGCAACGCCGCGGTGTCGAAGGCGGAATCGGTGCGGAAGTTCCGCATTCTGTCCTCCCAGTTCTCGGAGGAGTCGGGCCACCTGACGCCCTCGCTGAAGCTGAAGCGGAACGTGGTGGCGAAGGACTACGCGCACGAGGTCGAGGCGATCTACGCCAAGTGACCCACGGCCCGCAGGGTTATGGCGCGGTGTCCTCGGCGAGGACCCGCGCCATCGTGCGTTCGGCGAGCGCGGTGATGGTGACGAAGGGGTTCACCCCGAGCGACCCGGGCACGAGCGAGCCGTCGGTGACGTACAACCGGGGATAGCCCCTGACCCTGCCGTAGTCGTCCGTCGCCCGGCCCAGCACACAGCCGCCGAGCGGGTGGTAGGTGAAGTCGTCGGCGAAGACCTTGCTCCTCGAACCGAACAGGTCGTAGCGGTAGATCGTGGCGTTGGCCGCGTTGATCCGGTCGAAGAGCTTCTTGGCCATGGCGACCGAGACCGCCGAGTGGGCCGCCGTCCAGCCCAGCCGCAACCGGCCCGAGGCGGTGTCGTAGGAGAAGGACGCCCGTTCGGGGTTCCTGGTGATCGCCAGGTAGAGGCTCACCCAGTGCTCCAGGCCCATCGGCAGCGGGGCGATCTCGGCGAACACCGGGTTGGCGGTGTTCGCCCAGTCGTCGATGCCCATGACCGGCATGGTCGACTGGTTCGCCCCGACCGTGTCCCACAGGTGGTTGGCCCGGCCCAGCATCACATTGCCGTTGGTGCCCCAGCCGGCGCCGACACGGGCGTCGAGGCGGGGCAGGGTGCCCGTCTCCCGGGCGCGCAGCAGCAGTTCGGTGGTGCCGAGGCTGCCGCCGCCGAGGAAGAGGTACGTGCAGCCGTACTCCTTGGTCTGGACGACCCGGCCGGTCTCGTCGATGCGGTCGGCCGTCAGGACCCAGGTCCCGTCCGGCGCGCGGCTGACGGCGCGCACCTTCTCCAGGGTGTGGATCGTGACGTTGCCGGTGCCGAGCGCGGTGGCGAGGTAGGTCTTGTCGAGGCTGCGCTTGCCGTGGTTGTTGCCGTAGATGACCTCGCCGCCGAGCGCCGACTTCACAGCGGTGCCGTCCGCCTCGCGCCGCATGTGGCCGAAGTCGTAGACGCTCGGCACGAAGGTGGTCCGCAGGCCCGTCCTCTCGGCGTGCTTGCGGGAGACCCGGGTGAAGCGGTACCACTCCGTCGACTCGAACCAGGCGGGGTCGACGGTGTTCACGCCGAGGGCGGCGCGGGCGCGCGGGAAGTACGTGCCGTACATCTCGTCGGCGTCGACGGTGGGGAACTGCTCGGCGAAGTACGACCGGGGCGGGGTGACCGCCATGCTCCCGTTGACCAGGGAGCCGCCGCCGACGCCGCGGCCGACGTACACGGACATCTGGTCGAAGTGCACGCGGTCCAGGACGCCGGGGTAGGGGTCGATGTCGCGGTTGACCACGTCCAGCCACAGGAAGCTGGACAGGGGGGCCTCGGTGCGGGTGCGGAACCACATGGAGCGGCGGTCGGGGGCGCTGGTGGTGCAGAAGACCTTTCCGTCGGGGCCGGTGGTGTTCCAGAGGCGGCCCATCTCCAGGACGATCGTGCGGATGCCGGCCTGGCCGAGCCGGAGGGCGGCGACCGCGCCGCCGTAGCCGGAGCCGACGACGATGGCCGGGGCGGTGTCGACCGCGTCCGGCTGGGCGGCCCTGGCGCTTTGGAGGCCGACGCGGGTGAAGCCGAGGGTGGCGGCCGTCTGGAGAGCCGCCATGCCGAGGATTTGACGTCTTGTCAGATGACGATGCGTCAGGTTGGATGTCATGGGCGCAGCATCGGCGGAATTTGCGGTTCCGCCTAGTGGGGTGCGCCTAGATCCTTGACGGCGGGTGCAGGTGGTCCGTGGTCGTTCGCGCCCTCGCGGCGGAGCCGCACATCGATACAGCCCCGCGCCCCTGAGGGGCGACCGCACTACAGCAAGTTCTTGAGGTGCTCCGCCAGCAGGTCCCAGCGCCACTTCTCCTCGACCCACTCCCGGCCCCGCTCCCCCATCCTGCGGCGGAGCTCGGGGTCGCCGAGGAGCGTGGTGATGCGGTCGGCGGTCTCCTGGGGGGAACCGCCTCTCACCACCCAGCCGGTCTCGCCGTCGAGGACCGCGTCCGGGGCGCCGCCGGAGTCGCCGGCGACGACCGGCAGGCCCGTCGCGGAGGCCTCCAGGTAGACGATGCCGAGACCCTCGACATCGAGGCCGCCGCGGCGGGTGCGGCAGGGCATCGCGAAGACGTCGCCCGCGCCGTAGTGGGCGGGCAGCTCCGACCAGGGCACGGCGCCGGTGAAGCGGACGGAGGCGGCGACGCCCGTCTCGTGCGCGAGCCGCCGCAGGTCCTTCTCGTAGGGGCCGCCGCCGACGATCAGCAGGACGGTGTCCGGCTCGGTGGCGAGGATGCGGGGCAGGGCCCGGATCAGGGTGTCCTGCCCCTTGCGCCGCACCAGCCGGGAGACGCAGACCACCACGGGGCGGTCCGTGAGGCGGAGCCGGGCCCGGACCTCGTCGCCGCCCGAGCCGGGGTGGAAGGTCTTCTCGTCGACGCCGGGCGGCAGCTGCGCCATCCGGGCGGCCGCCGCGGGCGTCAGGGCGGGGGCGATGCGCGAGCGGGTGTACTCGCCGAGGTAGGTGATCGTGTCCGTGGCGTCGCCGATCCGGCGCAGCAGCTGCCGGGCGGCGGGCAGCTGGGCCCAGCCGGCCTCGTGGCCGTGCGTGGTGGCGACCAGCCGCTCGGCGCCCGCGCGGCGCAGCGCCGGGGCCATCAGGCCGAGCGGGGCCGCCGCCCCGAACCACACCGAGGCGCAGCCGTGCTCCCGCAGCAGACCGACGGCCCGCCGGGTGGCACCCGGCGTCGGCAGCAGCATGGTCGTGCGGTCGCGTACGACGGTGAAGGGCTGCTCGGCGTCGAAGGCGCGGGTCGCCTCGACGCCCTCCCGGGTCCGCTTCCACGTGGAGGCGTAGACGACCAGCTGCTGCGGGTCCAGCCGCAGCGCCATGTTGTGCAGGAAGGCCTGGATGCCGCCGGGCCGGGGCGGGAAGTCGTTCGTCACGATCAGGGTCTTGCGCACGCCGCCGACCCTACCGAACCGCCCTCGCCGCCCTGGGCGGCAGCGCGTATGGCACGCTCACAGCTGACGGGCCCATCATGGCCCCCTCGACACGGCAGGCGAACGGGCAGGGATCACGACGTGAAGACGACGGGCACGAGGCGGCTCCGAGCATGGCTGCTGCCGGTGGTCTGGTCTCTCACGAGGCTGGTGCTGCTGCTGTTCGTGCTGAAGGTGTACGTCTTCCCGGGCCCGGACGTGACGAGCGACGTGCGGGTGATCTACCAGGGCTGGTTCGACGTCCTGAGCACCGGAACGTTCCCGCTGCACGACGTCACCTGGCAGTACCCGCCCGCCGCCGCGCTGGCGATCCTCTCCCCCGGCCTGCTGCCGTTCCTGGACTACGCGACCGCGTTCTACGTCCTGGTCTGCGTCACCGATTTGGCCGTGCTGGCCCTGATGACCTACGCGGGCCGCCGCCCTGGCCGGTCGCTGCGCGGCGCCTGGGTGTGGGTGATCGGCGTCCCGCTGCTCGGCCCGACGGTGTACGCCCGCTACGACGTGATGGTCACGGCCGTGGCGATGGCCGCACTGCTCGCGGGCGCCCGGCACCCGAGGGCGATGGGGGCCCTGGCCGCCTTCGGAGCGCTGCTGAAGGTGTGGCCCGCGATGCTGCTCCTCGCCGCCCGCAGGCCCGGCGCCTGGGTGTCGGCCCTGGTGACCGGCGCCGTGGTGACGGGGGTGTTCGCGCTGGCCATGCCGGGCGCGTTCGCGTTCCTGACCTTCCAGCGCGACCGGGGCACCGAGGTGGAGTCGCTGGGCGCGCTGGTCTTCCACGTCGCCCGGCACTTCGGCTGGCAGGGCGAGGTGCGGCTGAACTACGGCTCGATCGAGTTCCTCGGGCCGTATGTGAGCGAGGTGAGCACCGGCGCGCTGTTCCTGACCGGGGCGGCCTTCGGCTGGCTGGTGCTGTGGCGGCTGCTGGCCCGGCGGTTCGAGGAGCACACGCTGGCCGACGCGGCCTTCGTCGCCGTGCTGATGTTCACCACCACCAGCCGGGTGATCAGCCCGCAGTACCTGGTGTGGCTGGTCGGGCTCGCGGCGGTGTGCCTGTACTTCCCGGGCAGCCGGATGCGCCTGCCGGTGGCGCTGGTGCTGGTGGCGTGCTTCGTGACGGTGCTGGAGTTCCCGTACTACTTCGCCAACGTGGTGGCCAGTGACGGTCTCGGCCTCACCCTGCTGTTCCTGCGCAACGGCCTGCTGGTGGCCGCCGCGCTGATCGCGGCCCGCGCCCTGTGGAAGGCGACGGTGCCGGGCGCCCTCCCGGCTCCCGTGCCCGCTCAGCCCGTCCGCACCGACGGGACCACCGTCTCCTCCTGAGCCGGGTCCCACCGGAACAGCAGCCCCGCCGCCGCGCACTGCGCGCCCGCCGCGAGCGCCACCGCGAGACACACCCCCGGCAGCCCGAGCCCCGTGAGGGCGTACGCGAGTCCCAGCTGGAGCGCCGTCCCGAGCACGGTCACCCGCAGCAGTACCGAGGCCCGCCCGGCGCCCTCGAAGACCCCGCCGAGCGCGATGAGACAGCCCAGCAGTACCAGGTACGGCCCGACGCAACGCAGGAACAGCACGCCCTCGCCCGCGACCCGGGGCCCGGCGCCGAAGGCGGCCATGATCCAGGGGGCCGTGACGGCCAGGAGCACGGCCGCGGCCAGCCCGAGGGCGCCGGAGAGCATCACGGCCTGCCGTCCGATCGCCCGCCGGGCGTCCCGGCCCGCGCCCCGCGTGTGCGCGGTGTGGATGGAGGCGGCCTGCCGGACGGCGTAGAAGGCCATGGTCGCCACGTACATCACCTTGTAGGCGATCGCGTACGCCGCCACCGCCGTCACCCCGAGCCGGGCCACGATCGCGACCAGGACCAGGGCGCCGGTCTGCCGCACGGTGAAGTCGGCGGACATCGGCAGGCCGGTCCGCAGCGTCCGCCGCAGCGAGACGTGCAGGCGCTCGCCCGGTGCGGCCCGGCGGGCCGTGCGCAGCGCGGTGCCGCGCCGCAGCGCGACGAGTCCGGCCCCGAGCGCCGCACACCGGGCCAGCACCGTCGCGGCGGCGGCGCCCCGGACGCCGAGGAGGTGGATGAAGAGCGGGTCGAGCACCAGGATCAGACCGTTGGCCAGCAGGGCCAGGCGCATCGGGGTGCGGGTGTCGCCGGTGCCCTTGAGGATGCCGTCGACGAGCTGCTGGGCGAAGAAGACGGCGAGGCCGGGCATGGAGAGCGTGAAGTAGGCGACGGCGAGCGGGAGGGCGGCGCCGTCGGCCCCGCCCAGCACCAACCGGGCCAGCGGTTCGCGCCCCAGCAGGCCGCAGACCACCACCACCGGTGTGACCAGCGCCCACAGCGCCCATCCGCCCCGCACCGCGGCCCGTACGGCGGCGGGGTCGCGGGCGCCCCGGGCATGGGCGACCAGCACGGTGGTGCCGGAGCCGAAGACCAGGGCGATGCCGAGCAGCACGTTCTCCGTGGTGGTCGCCACGGCGACGGCGGCCACGGCCGGTCCGCCCAGCCGGGCGACCCAGACGGTGTTGATGATCCCGGCGGCGACGGAGGCCAGGAGCGAGAAGTAGACGGGCCGGGCGAGCAGCACGAGCTGGGCGCGGTGCGCGTTCACGGTGAGGGTCCCCCTGGATCCGGCCGGCTGGATGTGGACATCTGGATGCGGACATCGGAACGAGCTATCCCGATACGAGCTACCTCGATCCGCGATAGCTCGTTTCGAGGTAGCTCGTTAAGAGGTAGCATGCGGTGTCGACCACCCGCAAGGAGGACCATGCTGGAGCTGTCGATCCTGGGCTTCCTGGCCGAAGAGCCCCTGCACGGCTATGAGTTGAAGGAACGCATCAAAGCGCTGAGCGGCCATGTGCGGCCGGTCAGCGACGGCGCGCTCTACCCGGCGATCACCCGGCTGACCACGGCGGGTCTGCTCGACCAGCACACCGAGCCGGGCGCCGGCGCGGCCCCGCGCCGGATCCTCGCCCTCACCGCCCAGGGCCGGGAGGAACTGCTCGCCCGCCTGCGCGACCTGAAGCAGACGGAGATCACCGACCAGGTGCGCTTCAACACCGTCCTCGCGTTCCTGCGCCACCTGCCCGACCGGCACGAGCAGGCCGCGGTGCTGCGCCGCCGGCTGGACTTCCTGGAGACCCCCACGAGCTTCTTCTACGACTCCGGCAGACCGGTGCGCGCCGAGGAGGCGGACGACCTGTTCCGCCAGGGCATGCTGCGCGTGGCCCGGGCGACGGGCGAGGCCGAACGGGCCTGGCTGCGGGAGGCCGTCGAACTGCTCGACCGGCCGGAGTGAGAGCGCGCACGCCCCGGGCCCGGGTCAGCCCAGCTGCTGCCGCAGATACTCGCGCCACTGCTCGGTGAAGGCCTCCGGTGTCGTCCCCAGCACCTTCCGCATCGCCTCCTCCACCGCCCCGGCCCGCTCGCGGTGCTCCCCGACGGCCCGGTAGAACGCGCCGAGCCGGTCCTCACCCCAGTGGTCGGAGATCATCCGGCAGGCCGTCCAGCCGCTCTCGTAGGAGCGGGCCAGGCGGCTCGCGTCGCCGGTGAACCCGAAGTCCTCGTCGGCCGGGAGGGCGGTGGGGACCCGGTCGTCGGCGACCGCGCGGGACAGCTCGGGAGCGGCCTCGGCGGGGGTGCGGCCGGCGGCGCGGTAGCCGACCCAGTCGGCGTACCCCTCGGAGAGCCACAGGGGCGTGGCCGCGGTGGTGCGGGCGCGGGTGGCGACATGGGTGGTCTCGTGGGTGACGACGACCTGTTCGCCGAGATCGCCGAGAAGCGCGAACGCGTCCGGGTTGACGATGATCCGGTCCGCCGGCGCCCGGGTCCGGGACCCCGTCTCGCCGGTGGTGACCGCCGCGATCCCGCGGTAGGACGAGGCGGGCGAGCCGAGCAGCCCCGCCATCCCCTCCAGCGACTTCGGCACGACCAGCACGACCCGCCGGTCCCAGTCGGTGCCCCACGCGTCCGACACGGCCGGCACGGCACGGTCGGCCAGGTCCGCGAAGTCCCGCAGCGACTGCCCGGACCGGCCGACGCCGAGCACGAGACTGCTCCGGCCCCGCACGAGGTGCACCGTCCCCTGGTCCCACAGCTGCTGCGCCGACTTCTTCGCGGGCCGGTCGGTGACGACGGACCACCGCCCGTCCGCGTCCCGGCTCAGCCGCAGGGTGCGCCCCGTGGTCACCGGTGCCTGGTCGTACCCGGCGACCCGGTAGCGCAGCTCGGCGTCGGCGGTGGCCGAGTCGCCGGTGCGGCGCACCGCGGTCACCCGGTAGGACCATGCGGCCACGGGCACCGCGCGCAGGTCGGCGAAGTCAGTCCCCGCGCCCGTGCGTTCATAGGCCCGCGCGTCACGGCCGACGACCGCCGCGGCCCGCCGGTCCAGGAGCCGCTGCACCTCGGCCGTGGCACTGTCGGCCGCGGGCCGCCCGCCGCACCCGGCCAGGGCGACGAGCAGCACGACGAGCGCCACCAGCGCGGACCCCGACCTTCGACCAGCCACGTTCCCGATCGTACGGGCGCCGGGCCCGGCCGGTCAGACCCTGGTGACCGACGAGACGGGCATCATCCCGACCGGGTCGTAGCGCACGGGCGCGCCGGGGTAGGGCGCGTGGATGACCTGGCCGTTGCCCATGTACATCCCGACATGGCTGGCGTCGCCCCGGTAGACGACCAGGTCACCGGGGCGCGCCTGGGACAGCGGCACCTGCCGGCCGGCGTACCGCTGGGCCTGCGAGGTGCGCGGCAGGGCCACCCCTGCCTGCGCGTACGACCACTGCATCAGCCCCGAACAGTCGAAGCCGGAGGGTCCGTTGGCGCCCCAGACGTAGGGCTTGCCGAGGGCGCTGCGGGCGGCGGCGACGGCGGCCGAGCCGCGTGCCGAGGCGGCGGCGTCACCGCCGAGATCGGGCAGGCCGGGGCGGCCGGAGCGGGAGGCGCGGCCGTAGGCGTCGCGCTCGGCGTCCGGCAGGGAGCCGAGCAGCCGCCGGGCCGCCGCGAGCTTGTGCTCGACGGTCTTCTTGTGGTCCGCCACGGCCTTGCGGCTCGTCTCCAGCTCGCGGAGCTTCCCGGCGGCCTCCTCCCGGTCCTGGGCGAGTTCGCGCATGGCGCCCTGGAGCGCCTTCAGCTCACCTGCCTGGTGGGCGGTGAGACGGTCGAGCCGGGAGGCGTGGTCGAGGTAGTCGTCCGGGTCGTCGGACAACAGCAGGGCGAGGGACGGGTCGATGCCGCCCGAGCGGTACTGGGCGCCGGCGAGCGAACCGAGGGACTCGCGCATGGAGTTGACGCGCTCCTGCTGGCGGGCGACGCGGTCCCGGGCGATGCCGACCTCGGCACGCAGCCGGTCGGCACGTTCGTCGGCCGCGTTGTACGCCTCGGTGGCCTTCTCGGCCTGCTCGTAGAGGCGGTCCACGGTGGCCCGGGTATCGTCGTGCGGTGCGGCGGCTGCCGGTACCGCGCCCAGGGCGGCGGCCGTGACGGACAGGATGCTGACCGCGGCACCGGCGCCCCGGTCGAACCCGGACGGTGCAGGACGGCGATGGGACCCCACGGGAAGCCGCTCTCCTTCCGCTGGCGGACTGGAACGCGGCAGACAGTAGCCCCGCGACCGGGGGCCGCCAACGGCCATCCGTGGGTATCCAGCACGGCGCCCCGCCGCTGACGCAGGTCAATGGCGGGGCGTGGGCTCACTCGGGGCCGCCGTGATTCGCCCGAACGGCGGACACGGTGCCCTGTTCTCAAGCGTTGCGGAAGCCGGTCGTCAGACCCGGACGCCGAACATGAACGGGCCGCCGATGGTGCCCATCGACTCGTAGCGGACGACGGTGCCGGTGCGCGGGGCGTGGATGATCTGCCCGTTGCCGGCGTAGAGGCCGACGTGGTGCAGGTCGTTGAAGAAGAACACCAGGTCGCCGACCTTGAGCTGGCTGGTGGAGTAGATCTTGGTGCCGATCTGGGACTGCGCCTCGGAGGTGCGCGGGATCTGCATGCCGGCGGCGGCGTAGGCCCGGGAGGTGAGGCCGGAGCAGTCGAAGGAGCTCATGCCGGTGGCGCCGTAGACGTAGGGCTTGCCGAGCTGGCTCTGGGCGAAGGCGAAGGCGGCGGCGGCGCGGCCCGAGCCGGGCGGGACGTTGACGTCGAGGGCGTCGCGCTCGCTGGCCCGGCTGGCGCGGCTCTGCTCGGCGGCGAGTTCGGCCTTCTCGGCGGCGGTGAGGCTGTTGAGCAGCTTCTGCGCGGAGGAGAGCTTGCCCTGGACTTCCTTCTTCTTCTTGCCGAGTTCGGTCCGGGTGGAGGCGAGGTCCTTGAGCTTCTCGGAGGCCTCGGCGCGCTCCTGGGCCAGCTCGCGCTGCTTCTCCTGGACCTTCTTCAGCGCCTCGACCTGCTGGCTGCTCAACTGGTCGAGCGTGGAGGCCTTGTCGAGGTAGTCCTCGGGGTTCGCGGAGAGGAACAGCTGCACGGAGGGGTCGATGGAGCCGGTGCGGTACTGCGACGCGGCGGCGAGGCCCAGGCTGTCGCGGAGCTCGTTCAGCTCCTCCTGGCCGCGGGCCACGTTGTCCTGGATGGTGGAGATCTCCTTCTGGAGCTTCTCCTGCTTCTCCTTGGCCCCGTTGTACTTCTCGGTGGCCTGCTCCGCCTCTTCGTAGAGCTTGTCGACCTTGGTCTTGACCTCGTCCTTGCTCGGCTTCTCACTGGGCGCCGCGTTGGCGGCCTGCGAGCTGAAGGCGACGGCAGCGGCGGCGGCGGTGGTCAGCACGGTCACACGTGCGCGGCTCGGCTGCTTCGGACGACGGTGTGACGCCACGGGTGACAAGCTCCTTCTGGCCCCTCCGCCGTCTCTCCCGATGAGTGATCACCCGAGCGGAGGTTCGGCCCGACCCTAGTGACCTTCCTGTGATCAGTTCAAATCCTCAGATGAAAAATCGCGTCACGGTAGGCCATCTTTTCCTCTGGACTCACGGGCGGTGAGACCCACTTGACACACCGTGGCCCACAGGTCACACCAATTCGGGCATCACGCCCGGACGTTACGGATGGTGCGTACACCCCCTAGGCCCGTGAAAGCCGCCTGAGGAGCATCGCGGAGGCGACCGGGCGGGCACCGGCCCGGGCCACGCCGTCGGCGACCTCGCGGTCGGTGGACGCAACGATGACCGGGCGCCCCGGCGGTTCGGCGCGCACCAGCTGGCGGATGAGCTCGTCGGCGGTGACGCCGGGCTTCGAGAACAGCACGCGCACGCCGCGCGGCGGGGCGAGCAGTACCGGCGCGGCCAGCTCGGCGCCGTCGAAGACGCAGGTCACCTCGGCGCCGCTCTGCGCGGCCAGTTGGGAGAGCTGCCCGAGCAGCCGCAGGCGCTGCTTCTCCAGCGGCATCTGCGGATAGCCGGTCTTGGTGACGTTGTAGCCGTCGACGACCAGATGGGCCTGCGGCAGCGCCAGCAGCTGGTCGAGGACCTGCGGGTCGTCCTCCGACAGGGCGCGGGCGGCGATGTCCTTCGGGCTCATCCGGCCCGGCTCGACGGCGTCGACGGTCTCGGCGGGACGCACCGACACCGGGGGCAGGGCCAGTTCGCGGCGGAGCCCCTGGGTGGCGTCCAGCAGGGTGTCCAGCAGCAGCCGGACCCGCATGTCCTCGACGCTGCGGCCCTCGCGGGCGGCCCGGCGCGCGGCCTCCAGGGCGGCCTCGCTCTCGCCCAGGCGGGACTTGAGGCGCCGGGTCTCGCTCTCGGCGGCGGAGACCTGGGCGTGGCCCTCGGCGCGGACGGCCTCGATCTCGCCCTGCGCCTTGCGCAGGGCGGCCTCGCCGCGCTTGACGTCGCTGAGGGCGGCGCGCAGCTTGCGGTGCAGCGACTCGGCTTCCTTCTTGGCCGATTCCAGCTCCGTGCGCAGCCGCTCGGTCTCGGCCCGGGTGTGGTCACGGGCCCGGTCGAGCTCGGCGCGCAGCCGCTCCACCTCGGCCCGGCTCTCCTCGTCGGCGCGCTCGGCGTCGGCCCGCTGGGCCTCCTCGCCGGCGGCGGTCACGAGCTTCACCCACCCGAGGGGCCGCAGTACGTAGGCCGCGGCCGCCACATCGAGCGGGTCCGCGGCCGGGGGCGGGGAGCCTGAGTCGAGGGCGCCGGTCAGCTCCGGCTGGGTCTCTCTGAGCTTCTCCGCGATGCGCTGCCGGAACAGTGGATCGGTCTCCAGCGCGGCCGCCATCGCGTTGCCGGCGAACTTCGCCCGGCGGTTCGGGGCGAACCGGGCGTACTGCCTCAGCTGCGCGGGCAGCTCGCCGACCGTCAGCGAGCCGAAGCCGTCGGAGACGATCTGCACCACCCTGCGGCGCACGCCGTCGGGCAGCGGACGGTCGAGCACCTCGGCGGCGCCGTCGCCCGGCCCCCCGCCCGTGGTCTCCACCATCCGTCACACCCCAATGCCTGTGCGGGGGCCTGCTCCGCTCAGGAGCCGGCGCCCGGCCTGTCCACGAGTTCCACCTGGTCCACCGCGTTACACCAGCGGCAGCGCACCGACTCGATGGTCTCACTGAGGACCTCGCGCTCCTCGACCTTTGGCTCTCCGGCCAGGTCGAGGTGGACGTACTCGACGACCTTCGACGAGCGGGTCACGTCGAACCTCGTGAGGTTGCCGCAGAGGGTGCAGCGCCACCGCGTCTCGGCGGTCGGCAGGGGAACCGTCATCGTGACCTGTTCTCTTTCCTTCTAGTGTCCGTGACGCGACCGGCATCCCCGGTGCGTGTGGTCCGTAACCCTACGGCCTGGCGGGTACCCCCCGCCCGCGCGTCCACGGCGGCGAGGCGGTCTGGGCGGTTGCGTCCGGTTACGTCATGCTCTGTATTCATGATCCGCAAGTGGAGTACGTCGATCGTCCGGGCCGGCAGATCGGTCGGGCGGTCGTCGGCGCCGGTGACGTACACCCTGATCGCCCTGTGCTGCCTGGCCTTCCTGGCCGGACCCGCCTCGGGCCTGAACCCGGCGTACGGCACGGGCGACGAACTGCTCGCCGTGCAGCGGGCCTACTTCCGGCGCTGGGGGGTGATCCCCGCAGAACTGTTCGAAGGGTCCGCCAGGCCGGCCCTCACCCCCGCGACCGCGCTCTTCGTCCACGGCAGCTGGGTGCATCTGCTCGGCAACATGCTCTTCCTCTACGTCTTCGGGGCGATGGCCGAGGAGCGGATGGGGCGAGTGCAGTTCACCCTGTTCTACGTCGGCTGCGGCTACCTCGCCCTGCTGGGCTACGCCGTGGCCAACGCGGGCTCCGAGCAGTCCCTGGTCGGCGCCTCGGGGGCGATCTCGGCGGTGCTCGGCGCGTTCCTGTACCTGTTTCCGCGGGCCCGGGTGACGAGTCTGCTGCCGTTCCTGTTCTTCCTTCCGGTGCGCTTCCCGGCGTGGGTCGTGCTGCCGTTCTGGGCGGCGCTCCAGTGGCTGGCGGCGGGGCGGGCCACGGACGGGCCGGGGGTGGCCTACCTCGCCCACCTGATCGGATTCGCCCTGGGCTTCGGCTATGCGTCGGTCCGCTACGGCCGCCCCACCGGCCCTACTAGAGTGAAGGCCGCCCCTGCTCCGGCCCCCGAGGGAGAGAACCAGCCGTGATCACCGCGATCGTCCTCATCAAGACCAGCGTGGACCGGATCCCCGAGATCGCCGAGTCGATCGCGGCGCTGGACAGCGTCAGCGAGGTCTTCTCCGTGACCGGCACGTACGACCTGATCGCGATGGTCCGGGTGAAGGAGCACGAGGACCTGGCGGAGGTCATCCCGGGCCGCATCAGCAAGATCCCCGGGGTGGAGGGCACGGACACGCACGTGGCGTTCCGTACGTACTCCCAGCACGACCTGGAGGCGGCGTTCTCGATCGGGCTGGACAACTAGGGGCTGTTCCGGGTCTGGGGCGGGCCCTGGATGCGGGGTCCTGGATGCGGGGCCCTGGATGCGGGGTCCGGGCCGGTGGGGCCGGATCCCGCTCGGCGGGTCCCCATCCCGCATGGCAGCTCCCGGATGAAGAGTTCTTCATCCGGGCTTCATCCCGCTGCCCGGGTTCCGTGCCCAGGATCGGGCGCATGGTCTTCTCTCGCCGGATGGCGGCGCTCTCCGCCGTCGTGCTGATTCCGCTCGGCATCGCCGCGACCAGCTACGCCCTCGCGGACCGCCCCGAGTCGCCCAGAGTGCCTTCCCAGAAGGTGGAGCTGGAGCACGGCTCGCCCACCCCCACGCTCCGGCCCGGCCAGAAGGCCACACCGGGTGACGAGGTCGTGTCGCGGCCTCCGGTGACCGACAGCTCTGCGAGTGACGATGACGACGACGGCGGCCAGGGCAGCGGAGACGACGGACGGGGCGACGACGAGCCGGGCGACGACGGGCCGGGCGACGACGGCTGACACCGGCCGCCGCCGGGTCTCCGCCCGGGTCCGGATCCTGCTGTGGTTGCTGCTCGTGATGGCGCTCGCGCTCGCCGCCGTGGCCATGACCACACGCTCGCTGCTGCTGCGGGACGTCGACCACCGCGTCGACCGCCTGCTCACCCAGGAGACCGGCGAGTTCGCCAACTTCGTGGAGCGCGGCGCCGATCCACGCACGGGCCGCCCCTTCACCGACGCGAACCGGCTGCTGACGGTGTTCCTGGAGCGGCAGTACCCCGACGCGGACGAGGAGCTGATCGGCCTGGTCGGCCGGGTGGGTACCGGCCCCCGGCAGATCCGCCAGCCGCACGACCTGCCCGTCACCCTGCCCCTGCACAAGGACGCCGGCGCCCGGGCCCGTGTCTTCGGCTCGGCCGGGTCCTCCGGCGTGCTCGACCGGCCGCAGGGCGAGATCCGCTGGGCGAAGGTCACCGTGGCCCAGCCGGGCCTGGGGCCGAACGCCGCGTTCGTCGTGGCGTTCCACCCCGAGCGGGAGAAGGACCGGGTGAACAGCGTGTTCCGCACGCTGCTCGGCATCTCCGGAGCGGCCCTGCTGCTGACCGTCGGCATCGCCTGGGCGGTCGCCGGGCGGATCCTCAAACCGGTGCGGGTGGTGCGCGCCGCGGCGGCGCAGCTGACCGAGCAGGACCTCACCCGCCGGATCCCGGTGCACGGCCACGACGACATAGCGGCGCTCGCCGAGACGTTCAACGGCATGCTCGACCGGCTGGAGCGGGCCTTCGCCGCACAGCGCGAGTTCGTCGACGACGCCGGCCACGAACTGCGCACCCCCATCACCATCGTGCGCGGGCACCTGGAGGTCATGGGCGACGACCCGGCCGAACGCGAGGAGACCGTCCGGCTGGTCACCGACGAGCTGGACCGGATGAGCCGCATCGTCGAGGACCTGCTCCTGCTCGCCCGGGCCGAACGCCCCGACTTCGTCTCCCCCGAGCCGTTCCAGGTCGCCGAACTCACCGCCGACGTCTACGTCAAGGCCCGCACCCTGGGCGACCGCGACTGGCGGCTCGACGCGGTCGCCGACCTGGAGGCCGAACTGGATCCGCAGCGCATCACCCAGGCCATGGTGCAGCTCGCGCAGAACGCCGTGCAGCACACCGTGCCCGGCCAGACCATCCGCATCGGCTCCCGCACCGACGGCCCGGACCTGGAGCTGTACGTGGCCGACTCGGGGCCCGGTGTGCAGCCGCAGGACGCCGAGGTGATCTTCGAACGCTTCCGGCGCGGCACGGCCCGCCGGGGCGCCCGTGGCTCCGGCGCCGGACTCGGGCTGTCCATCGTCAAGGCCATCGCCGAGGGGCACCGGGGCCGGGTACGGCTGCACGGCACACCCGGCGGCGGCGCCACCTTCGCCCTCGTCCTGCACGCACCCCGGGCACCGGAAGGGGACCCCACGTGAACCGCATCCTCATCGTCGAGGACGAGGAGCGCATCGCCTCCTTCGTGGAGAAGGGCCTGCGCTCCAACGGCTTCACCACGACCGTCGTCACCGACGGCGACGCGGGCTACGAGTACGCCCTGACCGGCGGCTTCGACCTCGTCGTCCTGGACATCGGACTGCCCGGCCGGGACGGTTTCACGATCCTGCGGGAGCTGCGCGAGGCGCGGGTGTCGGTGCCGGTGATCGTGCTGACGGCGCGGGACTCCGTACGGGACACGGTGGCCGGTCTGGAGGGCGGCGCCGACGACTGGATGACCAAGCCGTTCCGGTTCGAGGAGCTGCTGGCCCGGGTGCGGCTGCGGCTGCGGACGGCGGCGCGGGCGCCGGAGGTGACCGTGCTCAGGTCGGGCTCCCTGAGCCTCGATCTCCGTACGCGCAGGGCCCGTTCCGGGGAGCGGACGGTGGATCTGACGGCCCGGGAGTTCGTGCTGCTGGAGCTGTTCCTGCGGCATCCGGGGCAGGTGCTGTCGCGGGAGCAGATCCTGTCCCATGTGTGGGGGTACGACTTCGATCCGGGGTCCAACATCGTGGACGTGTACGTACGGACGCTGCGCAAGAAGCTCGGGGCGGAGCGGGTGGAGACGGTGCGGGGGATGGGGTATCGGCTGCCCTACGCCCCTGAGGGCGCGTGAGAACTCCTTCATGCAAGGCTCATGGAGGGCTCACAGCCGTCACCGATCGTCTATGGCGTGACCCTGAATCCGCGCTCCGCCGCCGCCCTGTGCGTGGCCCTGTCGTTGTGTGCGCTCCTGGCCGTTCCCACGAACTTCCCCGGACTCGGCGGCGACGCGCGGCTCACGCTCGTCGTGTTCGTGCTCGCGACCTGCGCCTGGATCGCGACGCCGATCGACGACACGTACATCGCGCTCGGCGCCGGGCTCGCGCTCACCGTGACCGGGGTGATCAGCAGCGACACCCTGTTCGGGACCCTCGGTGAGGACACCGTCTGGCTGCTGATATGCGCGTTCGTGCTGGCGGCCGCGGTGAGCCGGACCGGGCTCGCGGGGCGGGCGGCGGTGTTCCTGGTGAGCGGGGCGCGCACCGTCCGGCAGCTGGTGCACCTGACGACGGCCGCCCTGGTCGTCACGGCGTTCGCGGTGCCCGCCACCTCCGGCCGGGCCGCGCTCGCGCTGCCGGTGTTCCTCGCCCTCGCCAAGGTCCTGACCGACCGGAAGCGACTCGTCGTGATGCTGGCCCTGCTGTTCCCGACCGTGATCCTGCTGTCGGCGGTGGCGACACTGATCGGCGCGGGGGCCCACCTGATCACGGTGTCGGTGCTGTGGGAGGCGACCGGACAGCACATCGGCTTCACGCAGTGGCTGCTGCTGGGCCTGCCGCTGGCCGTGGCCTCCTCCCATCTGGCGGCGGAGCTGGTGCTGCTGACGACGACCCGGCGCGAGGACCGCACCGGCCCCGTCCACATCACCCCCGAGCAGATCCAGCGGCACAGCGAACAGCCGGTCACCGGCGCCTGGAGCCAGGCCGAGAAGCGCTGCGCCCTGCTGCTGGCCACCGTGATCGCCCTGTGGTGCGGTGAGCCGCTGCACCATGTGCCGCCGGCCCTGGTCGCGCTGATCGGCGCGGTCATCGCCGCCTCGCCCGCCCTGGGCACCGTGCGGCTGAAGGACGCGCTGAAGACCGTCCCCTGGTCGCTGCTGCTGTTCATGGCCGCGACGATGGCGATGGGGGTCGCGCTCGCCGACTCGGGAGCGGCGAAGTGGCTGGTCTCCGGGCTGCCGGGCGGTGTGTCCCCGATGGTGTTCCTGGGGGCCGTGATCACCGTGAGCACCGCGGCCCACCTGGTCCTGCAGTCCCGCTCGGCCCGCTCGTCGGTACTGGTGCCGCTGGTCGTGGCGGCCGCCGTCGGCGCCGGGGTCAACCCGGTGGCCGCCGCGCTCGCCTCCACCGCCGCCGCCGGCTTCTGCCACACCCTGCCCGCCTCGGCCAAGCCGGTGGCGCTCTTCGCGCAGCTCCCCGGCACCCCGACCTACACGCCGCGCGACCTGCTGCGGCTGTCCGCCGTCCTGGCGCCGCTGACCGCCGCGCTCGTCCTGTTCTTCGCCGTGGCGGTGTGGCCGCTGCTCGGCGTCTCCGTCACCCGCTGAGGAGCTCTCATGCTGAACCGTGTCGTCGTGGCCCCCTGCGGCTTCAAGGAGTCCCTGTCCGCCGAGGCCGCCGCCGACGCCATCGCGGCCGGCGTGCGCCGGGTCCTGCCCGGCGCCGAGATCGACCTCGTCCCGCTGGTGGACGGCGGTGAGGGCACGGCGCTCGCCCTGGCCGCCGCGACCGGGGGACGCATCGTCCCCACCCCGGCGACCGGCCCGGTCGGGGAGACCCTCGCCGCGCACTTCGCCCTCCTCGGCGGCGGGGACACCGCCGTGGTGGAGATGGCGGCGGTCGCCGGCCTCTCGCTCGTCCCGCGCGGCCTGCGCGACCCGGGCGTCACGACCACGTACGGCGTCGGCGAGCTGATCCGCGCCGCCCTCGACACGGGCGTGCGGCGGATCCTGGTCGGCTGCGGCGACTCGGGCACCTCGGACGGGGGCGCGGGCGCCCTCCAGGCGCTCGGGGCGCGGCTGCTGGACGCCGAGGGGCGCGAACTCCCCCACGGCGGCCGGGCGCTGACGCGCCTGCACCGCGTCGACCACACCGGCCTCGACCCCCGGCTGGCGGAGGTGGAGCTGCTCGTCGCCTGCAACCCGTACAACGTGCTGTGCGGTGAGCGGGGCGTGGCCCGGGTCTTCGGGCCGCAGAAGGGCGCGACGCCCGCGCAGGTGGAGGAGCTGTCGGCGGCCCTGGAGAACTGGGCGTTCGTCCTCACCCGCGACGCCGCCGTACCGGGCGGCGACCTGCGCTCAGGGCCCGGTACGGGAGCCTCCGGCGGTCTGGGGGCGGGGCTTGCCGCCCTGGGCGCGCGGCTGCTCCCCCGCTTCGACGTGCTGCTGGACCACCTCGACCTGGACGCCCGGCTGGCCCGTGCCGACCTGGTCGTCACCGCCGAAGGGGCCCTGGACCACCAGACGCCGCGCGGCAAGGTCCCCGCCGAGGTGGCCCGCCGCGCCAAGCTGCACGGCCGGCCCGTCCTCGCCCTGGCCGGGACACTCGGCGAGGGCGCGGGCGACGTGCCGGGCGTGGACGCCTGTCACGGCATCCTGCCCGCCCCGATGGAGCTTGCCGAGGCCCTGCTGCGCGCGAGCGAACTCCTCACGGACGCCACCGAACGGGCCCTGCGGATGATCGTCCTGGGCGCCCGGCTGCCGGCTCAGGCGGAGGTGTCCGGCACGCAGCGCCCGTCCTCCGTGCGGTAGTTCCACTTCGCCCCGTCCGACACGAGCTCCTTCACGGCCCGCACGAAGCGCTCCACGTGCTCGTCCGGCGTGCCGGCGCCGAAGCTGACCCGGATGGCGTTGAGCGACTTCTCCCCGGGCGCGGCCTCCGGCGCCCCGCACTCCCCCTGCGTCTGCGGGTCGCTGCCGAGCAGGGTGCGCAGCAGCGGGTGGGCGCAGAACAGCCCGTCGCGTACGCCGATGCCGTACTCGGCGGACAGGGCGGCGGCGAAGTGGGAGCTGTTCCAGCCCTCGACGACGAAGGAGAGCACCCCGACGCGTGGCGCCTCGTCCCCGAAGAGGGACAGGAACCGCACCTCGGGGACGTCGGCGAGGCCGTCGCGCACCACCTGGACCAGGTGCTGCTCACGGGCGACGAGGGCGTCGAAGCCGGCCTCGGTCAGCGCCTTGCAGGCCGAGGCGAGGGCGTAGGCGCCGATGACGTTCGGTGACCCGGCCTCGTGGCGGACGGCGCTGTCGTGCCACTCCACGTCCACTGCGCCGTCCTGGCGCCGGCCGACCTTGCGGCTGGCGCCGCCGCCCGCGAGGTACGGCTCGGCCGCGCGCAGCCAGTCGGCCCGCCCGGCCAGGACGCCCGAGCCGAAGGGCGCGTACAGCTTGTGCCCGGAGAAGGCGACCCAGTCGACGTCGAGGCCGGCGACGGAGACCTGGTGGTGCGGGGCCAGCTGGGCGGCGTCCAGGACGATGCGCGCACCGTGGGCGTGCGCGGCCGCCGTGAGCTCCCGCACGGGCCACAGTTCACCGGTGACGTTCGAGGCGCCGGTGACACACACGAGGGCGGGGCCGTGCGGGTCGCGGTCGGCGAGGGCGCGCTCCAGGGTCTCGACGGCCTCGCGGGGGCTGCGCGGCGCGTCGAGGTAGGTCACCCCGGCGCCGCGCCAGGGCAGCAGGGCGGCGTGGTGCTCGGTCTCGAAGACGAAGACCTGGCAGTCGGCGGGGAGCGCGGCGGCGAGGAGGTTGAGGGAGTCGGTGGTGGACCGGGTGAACACGACCTGGTCGTCCTCGCGGCAGTCGAGGAACTCCGCGACGGTCCGGCGGGCGTTCTCGAACAGCTCGGTGGAGAGCTGGGAGAGGTACCCGGCGCCGCGGTGGACGCTGCCGTAGTACGGCGCGTAGGCGGCGACGTCGTCCCAGACCCGCTGGAGCGCCGGGGCGCTGGCGGCGTAGTCGAGGGCGGCGTAGGTGACCTCACCGCCGGTCACGAGCGGCACGGTGACATCCCGCCCCAGAACGGGCAGCGGGGCACAAACGGACCGGTCGGCGGCAAGGGTGGAGACAGACATGGCGGAACTCCCGTGAAGGCAGGTGGAATCCACCCGCGAGCGCGTACGGCTCAAGCGGGGGAAGGAAGGGGAAAGGGGGTGCGGAGGCGGGGCTCTGCGGCCCTATCGCATTCGCTGGTTCACGGAAGACTCCTCGTCACGCGCTTGCCACAGACCTCGCTGCCTGCGGCCCGGTCTTCACCCGGGGCACCCCGCCACGGACGGAGGGTTGCCGGACAGTCGGCCGGGGCCTTGTGACTGTCACTCATGACCTGATCAGGAACGTACGCGAAGAGATCGGCGTCCCGCAACCCGAGTCCGGATCGCGGGACGCCGTCCGGTGGTTCCCTACCGGTTGCTCGCGGCCACCCAGCGCTCCAGCGTGCGCTTGGCCGCGCCCGAGTCGATCGACTCGGCCGCCTTCACCATCGCGGCGCGGATCTGCTCGGCCAGCGGCGCGTCCGTCGGCTCCAGGGCCACCAGGGCCGCCGCCGAGTTCAGCACCACCGCGTCCCGCACCGGCCCCGTCTCGCCGTCCAGGAGGCGCCGTGCGACCTCGGCGTTGTACGAGGCGTCGGCGCCGCGCAGGGCCTCCACGGGGACCAGTTCGAGGCCCACGTCACGCGGGTCGAAGGCCTCCTCGGTGACCGTGCCGTTCCGGACGATCCACACCCGGGAGGTGGCCGTGGTGGTCAGCTCGTCCAGACCGTCGTCGCCCCGGAAGACCAGGGAGGAGTTGCCGCGCTCGGCGAAGACGCCCGCGACGATCGGCGCCATGCGCGGGTCCGCGACGCCGACGGCCTGGGAGCGGACCCGGGCCGGGTTGGTGAGCGGACCGAGGGCGTTGAAGACCGTGCGGATGCCCAACTGGCCGCGGGCGGCGCCCGCGTGCCGCAGCGCCGGGTGGAACTTCACCGCGAAGCAGAAGGTGATCCCGGCCTCCTCGGCGACCTCCGTCACCCGGTGCAGGGGCAGCTCCAGGTTGACGCCGAGCTTCTCCAGCACGTCGGAGGCCCCGGACGCCGAGGACGCGGCGCGGTTGCCGTGCTTGACGACCTTGGCACCGGTGCCGGCGACGACGATCGAGGACATCGTGGAGATGTTGACGGTCTTGGCGCCGTCACCGCCCGTGCCGACGATGTCGACCGTCGCCCCGGGCACCTCGATGACGTTGGCGTGCTCGTACATCGTGCGCACCAGGCCGTTGATCTCCTCGACGGTCTCGCCCTTGGCGCGCAGGGCCACGACGAACCCGGCGATCTGCGCCTCGGTCGCCTCTGCGCGCATGATCCGGTCCATCGCCCAGGCGGTGTCGTCGGCGCTCAGGTGCCTGCCGTCCAGCAGGCCGTTCAGCAGCAGGGGCCAGGAGCGGCCCGCCGCGGTGTCGCCTCCAGCGGGGGTCACAGCGCTCATAAGCCGCTCCAGGGTCAGGCGTCCCGTACTGCGGGACGAGAGTCTCAACGGGGTCCACCCTATCCAGCCCGGGACACGGCGAAGGGCCCCGTCCGGCTGGGGGCACCCCCTGCTCTTTTGAGCTTGGGGGACGGACGGGGCCCTTCGTGTGGCGTGGCGAAGCAGTGATCAGTGGTGGCCGTGGCCGCTCGTGATCTCCCGGTACTCCTCGGCGGTGGGCTTCGGGATCTGGGCACCCTCGCCGTAGTAGGCGTCGCTGAGCTTGGCGCGCAGCTTCTCGGAGCCCTTCACCTTGCGCTCGACACCGTTCTCGTCGACCGTCGGGCCGATCTCGGCCGGCTTGTACTGCTCGTGCGCCGTGAGCGTGTACATCTGCTCCTGGCTGAGCGGCTCGTGCACCTCGATGAACTCACCGTGCGGCAGGCGCTTGATGATGCCCGACTCGCGGCCGTGCAGCACCTTCTCCTTGTCCCGGCGCTGCAGGCCGAGGCAGATGCGCTTGGTGATCACGAAGGCGATGACCGGTCCGAGGAAGAACCCGATCCGGACGAACCAGGTGACCGAGTTGATCGACAGATGGAAGTGCGTGGCGACGATGTCGTTGCCACCGCCGATCAGCATGATGATGTACCCGGTCACCCACGCGACACCGACACCGGTACGGGTCGGGGCGTTGCGCGGACGGTCCAGGATGTGGTGCTCGCGCTTGTCCCCGGTGACCCAGGACTCGATGAACGGGTACAGGGCGATGATCCCGAGGAACACACCGAACAGCACCAGCGGGATGAACACGCCCAGGACGAGGGTGTGACCCCAGAGGTTGATCTCCCAGCCGGGCATCGCCCGGATGAGGCCCTCGGCGAAGCCCATGTACCAGTCGGGCTGGGCACCGGTCGACACCTGGTCGGGCCGGTAGGGGCCCAGGACCCAGATCGGGTTGATCGTCGCGATGCCGGCGAGGGCCGAGATGGCACCGAAGACCAGGAAGAAGAAGCCTCCGGCCTTGGCCATGTAGACCGGCAGCAGCGGCATGCCGACGACGTTCTTGTTGGTCCGGCCGGGACCCGCGAACTGGGTGTGCTTGTGGTAGAAGACCAGGATCAGGTGGCCGACCACGAGCCCGAGCATGATGCCCGGCAGCAGCAGGATGTGGATCGAGTAGAACCGGGCGACGAAGTCGGTACCCGGGAACTCCCCGCCGAACAGGAACATCGAGATGTACGTGCCCACGATCGGCACGGACAGGATCGCGCCCTGTGTGAAGCGGACACCGGTGCCGGAGAGCAGGTCGTCCGGGAGCGAGTAGCCGGTGAAGCCGGTGAACATGCCCAGGACGAACAGCAGGAAGCCGAACATCCAGTTGATCTCGCGCGGCTTGCGGAACGCGCCGGTGAAGAAGACGCGCATCATGTGCACGAACATGCCGGCGAGGAAGATGATCGCCGCCCAGTGGTGGATCTGCCGGATGAGCAGACCGCCGCGGACGTCGAAGCTGATGTCCAGCGTGGAGGCGAACGCCTCCGACATCAGCTGCCCCTGGAGCGGGACGTAACTGCCGTGGTACTCCACCTCGTTCATCGACGGGTGGAAGAACAGCGTCAGGTACACACCCGTGAGGATGATGATGATGAAGCTGTACAGGCAGATCTCACCGAGCATGAAGGACCAGTGGTCCGGGAAGATCTTGCGCATGTTGGCCTTGGCCAGGGAGTAGATCCCCAGGCGGCCGTCGGCCCAGTCGGCGACCCGCTCACCCGCGGGCGCCTTGCGTCGTGTCTGTGCAGTGCTCATCCGCGCTCCCAGAAAGCAGGGCCGACGGGCTCTTCGAAGTCGCCGAGCGCCTCGAGGTAGCCCTCGTCGTTCACGCCGATGCGGAGCTGCGGCAGGGCGTGACCGGCGGGACCGAAGATCACTCGGGCACCGTCGGAGAGGTCGAAGGTGGACTGGTGGCACGGGCAGAGCACGTGGTGCGTCTGCTGCTCGTACAGGGAGATCGGGCAACCGACGTGGGTGCAGATCTTCGAGTACGCGACGATGCCCTCGTGCGACCACTCGAGCTCGCGCTTGTCCTTGATGTTGTCCGGCTGGATCCGGACGATCATCAGGGCGGCCTTGGCGATCTCGTTCTGGAAGTCGTGGTCGTGCTCCTCCAGGCCCTCGGGCTTGGCGAAGGTCAGCGAACCGACCACGACGTCGGACGGACGCAGCGGCTCGTTGGTGTTCATGTTGACGAGCAGCTTGCCCTTGGACCACAGCGTGTGGCGGAGCTTGGTGCCCGGCAGCGGCCCGAGGTCGCGCAGCAGCACGACGCCGGAGAGCGGCACCAGCGTGAGCGCGCCGAGCATCGTGTTGCGGATCAGCTTGCGGCGGCCGATCGCCGACTCCTTGGCGCCCTGCTTGAAGTCCGCGAAGACCTTCTCGCGGACCTCGGGCGTCGCCTCGATCGCGTGCCGCTCGTCGGCGACCTCCACGTCGGACATCAGGGTGCGCGCCCAGTGGACGGCGCCGGCGCCGATGCAGAACAGCGCGATGCCGAGCGTCATGCCCAGTGCGAAGTTCAGGGCGCTGATGTGGCCGAGCGGGAAGATGAAGACCGACTTGTCGACCGGGATCGCCACGAAGGAGGCGATGAAGCCGACCGTCGCCAGCATCGACAGGGTGAACAGGAAGGCGACCGAGCGCTCGGACCGCTTGGCGGCCCGCTCGTCGACGTCCTGGACCCGGTGCTCGTGGGGAGGCAGGCCCGGGTCGGCGAACGGGTTCTTGTCGTCCGCGACGCTCACCGCGCCGTGCCCGTGCTCGTCATGGCCTGCGGACTGCGCGGCAGGCAGGTTCTCTTCTGGAATGTCTTGGCTACTCATGACTTCTTGGCCTTTGCGGTCCGGGCGGCGACCCACACGGCGACGGCGATCAGACCGCCGAGACCGAAGATCCAGCCGAACAGGCCCTCGCTGACCGGCCCGAGGCCACCCAGTTCGAGGCCGCCGGGGCTCTCGGTCTTTTCGCTGTTGACCGCGTCGAGGTACGCGATGATGTCCTTCTTGTTCTTCTCCGACAGCGTGGTGTCGGGGAAGGACGGCATGTTCTGCGGGCCGGTCTGCATGGCCTCGTAGATGTGCTTCGGGGAGACGCCCTCGAGGGTCGGCGCGTACTTGCCGTGCGTCAGCGCGCCGCCCTTGCCGGTGAAGTTGTGGCACTGCGCGCAGTTGGTGCGGAACAGCTCACCGCCCTTGGCGATGTCGGCACCCTCGGGGCCGTACTGCTCCTCCGTCGGCACGGACGGACCGGCGCCCAGCGAGGCGATGAACGCCGCGAGCTGGTCGATCTCGGCCTGCGAGTAGATGTTCTTCTTCGCCGGGACCTGGGGGCCCTGGGAGGTGGCGGCCGGCATCCGGCCGGTGCCCACCTGGAAGTCGACGGCCGCGGCGCCCACACCCACCAGGCTCGGCCCGTCGGAGGTGCCCTGACCGCCGGTGCCGTGGCAACTGGCGCAGCCGACCGAGTAGAGCTTCTTGCCCTCCTCGATGGTGAGGGACTGGGCGGTTTCGTCGGCCTTCGCCTGGTCCGCGGGTGCGAACACGGCGTACAGCCCCCCGGTGCATGCCAGCGCGAGGAGTAGGACGACGAGCGCCGCCAACGGGTGGCGTCGTCGTGCGGAGAGCTTTTTCACGGATTACCCCGGTGTCAGGATCTTCTGCGTCGATGCTTCTGGGATGCGCGCTTCGTCGAGCACGCGCGGATGCGGGCCCTGCTACTTGATCATGTAGATCGTGGCGAAGAGACCGATCCAGACGACATCGACGAAGTGCCAGTAATAGGACACGACGATCGCGGCCGTCGCCTGCTCGTGGGTGAACCTCCGGGCCGCGTAGGTCCGTCCCAGGACCAGCAGGAAGGCGATGAGACCGCCCGTCACGTGCAGGCCGTGGAAGCCGGTGGTCAGGTAGAACACCGAGCCGTACGGGTCGGAGGACAGGGACAGGCCCGCCTCCTTGACCAGCTCCGTGTACTCGAAGACCTGACCGCCGATAAAGATCGCACCCATCACGAACGTGACGATGAACCACATCCGGAGCTTCTTCACGTCACCGCGCTCGGCGGCGAAGACGCCGAGCTGGCAGGTGAGCGAGGAGAGCACCAGGATGGTGGTGTTCGTCGCCGAGAACGGGAAGTTGAGATGGGCTGCCATCTCCTTCCAGTGATCGGGACCCGTCACCGATCGCAGGGTGAAGTACATCGCGAAGAGGGCCGCGAAGAACATCAGCTCGGAACTCAGCCAGATGATGGTTCCGACGCTGGTGAGGTTCGGCCGGTTGACCGACGGGTGCGCGTGCCCGGTTTCTACTGTCGTTGCTGTCGCCACGACCGACATTATGTCGGTCGCTTATCCCGCCCTCACTCCGGGGGGTGCCGTTCGGAGTGTCTTCCCCGGTCGTACCGGTGTTGACGTGGTGTTCAAGGGAGTAGCATCCGGCCCAACGGGCCTGTCCTTACGACGCTGACGTCACGGAGGAACAATGCAGCCGACCGCCACGGTGCTGGTCTACAGCGACGACTCCAACACCCGCGAGCAGGTGCGCCTCGCCACGGGACGGAGGCCGGCTCCGGACGTCCCCGTGGTGGAGTTCCTGGAGTGTGCGACTCCGGACGCGGTGCTGCGGGAACTCGACCGGGGTGGGATCGACGTCTGTGTGCTGGACGGCGAGGCCGTGCCGATGGGGGGTATGGGGGTCTGCCGGCAGATCAAGGACGAGGTGTTCGACTGTCCGCCGGTGCTGCTGCTGATCGGCCGGCCCCAGGACGCGTGGCTGGCGACGTGGAGCCGGGCCGAGGCCGCGGTGACCCTGCCGGTGGAGCCGGTGGAGTTCGCTGCCGCGTTGGCTTCTCTGTTGCGGGACAAGGCGGCTTTGAACGCCTAGCGGCTCGGTTCGCCTTGTTGTTCGGCGGCTGCGGGCGCGTGGGGGTTGTTCGCGCAGTTCCCCGCGCCCCTGAAGGGCGATGCCCCTGAGGGCGTCTAGACGCTCTGCGGCCTCAGGCGGGCCCTGTCGGCCTCTGTGGGGCCGTCCGCGGTGCCGCCCAGGAGCGCGCTGCCGGTGCGCCACTTCGCCCAGTCGAGGTTCCAGTCGCCGAAGCCGTTGCCGAAGGGGGCCATCGTGTCGCCGCCGGAGTTCACGACCTTGACGATGTCGCCCTCGCGGACGGTGTCGTAGAACCAGGCGGCGTTCTCGGTGCTCATACCGGTGCAGCCGTGGCTGACGTTGGCGAAGCCCTGGGAGCCGACGGACCAGGGGGCGGCGTGGACGTACTCGCCGCTGTTGGTGACGCGCACGGAGTGGTGGACGATCAGGTCGTAGAAGTCCGAGGCGCCGATGCTGGCACTGGTCATGCGGACGGTGCCCTCCTTGGCCAGCACGACCTTGACGCCGTTGCGGGTGTCGTAGCCGGGCATGCCCGTGGTGACGGGTATCTGCCGGACGACCTCGTCGTTCTTGTAGACGGTCATCTGGTGGGCGGCGGCGTCGGTGACGGCTATGAGCTTGTCCGCGGTGGTGATGGTCAGCGGCTTGGCCTTGCCGCCCCGCATCCGGTCGCCGATCTTGATGCCCTCCAGGTTGCTGTGGACCTGGACGGTCGCCTGGGCGGGCCAGTAGTCCTTCGGGCGGTAGTGGAGCTTCTTGTCGTCCACCCAGTGCCAGGCGCCGTCCGTGGCGGGCGTGGAGGAGACCTTGAGGGCGCGTTCCACGACGGCCCGCTGGGCCGTGTCCTTGACGGGCTGGCTCAGCTCGGCCGTGATGGGCTGGCCGACGCCGTAGGTGCCCGCCTTGGGGCCGAAGGAGACGTCCAGGCGCTTCTTGGTGGTGGGCTTGCCGGTGTCGAAGGTGACGACCTTGCGGCCGGGCGCCCCGTCCTCGTCCTCGGTGCTCACCCGGACCGTGTAGCTGGCATTGGCGGCCAGCGGGGTGGTGCTGTGCCAGCGGCTGCCGTCGGCGGCGAGTTCGCCCGCCACATAGCGTCCTGAGGCGTCATGGGCCGTGACGTCCGTGATGCGCCCGTCGGAGTCCTCGACGACCTCCAGGGGCTTGTCCGGGTCGGCCTTCTGGCGGCCGCCGTCGGGGGCGTTGAAGGAGATCTGGTCGGCCGCGTCGTAGGGGCGGGCGGCGAGCGGGTTGCCGTCCGAGCCGCAGGCGGTGACGCCCACGCAGAGGGCTGTCACCAGCAGCGTGCAGCTGACGGCGGTGCGGGGGCGGGATATCGCTGTGTGGCTCATGAGCTCACGCTAGGAAGCCCCGTCAACGGCGGCACGCCGAGTGACTCGTACGAGTGACAGGAGTTGGGGCGAAAAGCGGAGGCCCGGACGCTCCTCTCGGAGTGTCCGGGCCCCTGAACGCTCGACGCGTGCTACTGGGTGCGGTTCTCACCGCGGTAGTACTCGAAGACCCAGCCCCAGATGCCGATCAGGATGATCGGCAGCGAGAAGTACATCAGCCACCAGCCGATGGCGACGGACAGGAAGGCGAGGGCGCCTCCGATGCCGAGGGACAGCGGCTGCCAGCTGTGCGGGCTGAAGAACCCGACCTCGCCGGCGTCGTCCGCGACATCCGCCTCCTTGTTGTCCTGCGCACCGGCGTCCACCCGCTTGGCCGTGAAGCCCAGGTAGAAGCCGATCATGATGCACAGGCCGAAGGCCAGGAAGAGGGCTGTGGTACCGGCGGGCTCCTTCGACCAGAAGCCGTAGACGACCGCCATGACGAGCACGAAGACGCTCAGCCACATGAACATCTTGCCCTGGATCTTCACTTGCCGGCCTCCTTGCCGCCAGCGAGGGCCTTGTCGCCGTGGCCCACGTTCTCGAGCTGGTCGAGAGCTGCGATCTCCGGGTGGTGCAGGTCGAACGCCGGGGATTCGCTGCGGATCCGCGGCATGGTGATGAAGTTGTGCCGCGGCGGCGGGCAGGAGGTGGCCCACTCCAGGGAGCGGCCGTAGCCCCACGGGTCGTCGACGCCGACCGGCTTGCCGTACTTGGCCGTCTTCCACACGTTGTAGAAGAACGGCAGGATCGACATGCCGAGCAGGAACGAGCTGATCGTCGAGATCGTGTTCAGCGCGGTGAAGCCGTCGGCCGCCAGGTAGTCGGCGTAACGACGCGGCATGCCCTCGGCACCCAGCCAGTGCTGGACCAGGAACGTGCCGTGGAAGCCGATGAACAGCGTCCAGAAGGTGATCTTGCCGAGGCGCTCGTCCAGCATCTTGCCGGTCCACTTCGGCCACCAGAAGTGGAAGCCGGAGAACATCGCGAACACCACGGTGCCGAAGACGACGTAGTGGAAGTGCGCCACCACGAAGTACGAGTCGGAGACGTGGAAGTCCATCGGCGGCGAGGCCAGGATGACACCGGTCAGACCACCGAAGGTGAAGGTGATCAGGAAGCCGGTCGCCCAGAGCATCGGTGTCTCGAAGGACAACGAGCCCTTCCACATCGTGCCGATCCAGTTGAAGAACTTCACACCGGTCGGCACGGCGATGAGGAA